>NZ_CP135052.1:1935413-2580551 GCF_029193595.2 Providencia hangzhouensis | reverse complement strand
CAAAAGGGCGAGTGGCATTAATTGCGGGCATTAACGACTTATCAACCGAGGGGGCAATTGCACGCGCGAAACAAGCTCAAGAGCTCGGTTATGAAGGGTTAATGTTATCGCCTCCGCCGTATAGTCTGCCGGACCAGCAAGGGGTGTATGCCCATTATGAAAAAGTCGCAAAATCAACACCATTACCCATTATTATGTACAATTTTCCCGCTCGGATTGGTATTGAAATCGACATTGAAACGGTCATTAAGTTAGCTGAAATTGACAATATTGTCGCCATCAAAGAAAGCAGCGGTAGCTTTAGCCGAGCATTGCATCTATTACAAACACCATTCAAAAATTTCGAGGTTATTTGTGGCTGTGATGACCAACCTGTGGATTTCTTCTTTTGGGGTTCGAAAAGTTGGATAGCGGGGGCGGGGAACGTATTCCCAGCAGAGCAAGTTGCTATTTTTAATGCAGCGCAGGCGGGTGACTGGCAACAAGCGAAGCAAATTATGACTGAAATCTATCCTGCAATTTACTCAATGGAGTCAGGGAACTATAACCAAAAAGCTAAGGCGGGTTGCTTGAATGGAACGTTCAATGTTGGCCCGGTTCGTTTGCCTCTGTCAAATCTAGCGTCTCAAGAACGCGATGAATTCATTAAATTAATTAAACGCTAGGGGGAAATATGACCATGACCCAACAGCAGGTGTTTGAACGTGCAAAACAAGGGAAACTGTGGGCGGGCAATTTAATTGCAGGGCACCCAGAACAGCAAAATAAATTAGAAAACCGTACTCCAATCGATAATAGTGTTATTGGTTTTATTGCTGACGGTGATGCGAACGATATTAATGCCGCGGTACAGGTAGCGCGTAACACATTTAATCAAGGTGAATGGCGCGGGTTATCGCCTCAAGAACGTAAAGTTGTCATGCTTAAATGGGCTCATCTCATTGAAAAACACAGTGAAGAGCTTGCGGCGCTAGATTGTATTGATGCAGGTAAGCCTATCACTGAATGCTTAAATACGGATTTACCTGCAACGATTGACACCTTTTATTGGTATGCCGAAGCGATTGACAAACTGTTTGGTAAAATTGCACCAACAAGCCATCAAGAATTGGGGTTGATAGTGCATGAGCCTATTGGCGTGGTTGGTGCAGTGTTGCCGTGGAATTTCCCTGCTCAGATGTTTGCATGGAAAGTGGCACCCGCTCTCGCGGTAGGCAACTCGGTGATTGTGAAACCTGCCGAATTAACCTCATTAAGTGCTTATCGTATGGTGGAACTGGCCTATGAGGCAGGAGTCCCTAAAGGCGCATTAAGTCTAGTCTGTGGGTTAGGTGAAAAAGTCGGGGAAGCTCTTGGCCGCCATCATGATGTGGATGTTGTGTCATTCACCGGTTCAACAGAGGTAGGGCGTTTATTCTTAAAATATTCAGCAGAAAGTAACTTAAAAGAAATTGTACTCGAATGTGGGGGAAAAAGCCCTCAAGTGGTGTTTGAAGATGCCAATATTGAGGCGGCAATTCCGCATATTATGGCGGCTGCCTTTTGGAATATGAGTGAAAATTGCAGCTGCGGTTCTCGCTTAATTGTGCATGAAAGTATCAAAAAAACACTATTAGAGAAACTTGCCGTCGCCGTTAAAGAATGGAAAGTCGGCGACCCAAGGCATGCGGATATTTCAATTGGGCCAATGGTCGAACAAGCTCACTTTGAAAAAGTGAAATCATTTTTAGATTCCACATTAAAAGAGGGCGGAAAACTCATTGCTGGTGGGAAGGTCCATCATGAATTGGGGGCTGGATGGTATATCGAACCGACAATTTTTGATGAAGTCACTCCTGAAATGTCACTATTTAAGCATGAAGTTTTTGGCCCTATTTTAGCCGTTACGTCTTTTAAAACTGATGATGAAGCGGTCGCTTTGGCCAATAACACTCAATATGGTTTAGCGGCTTCATTTTATAGCCAAAATATTCACCGAGCCATGCAAATTGCACAGCGCATTAATGCAGGCACCGTTTCAGTCAATGGTTTTAGTGAAGGCAATATTACAACGCCGTTTGGTGGCTTTCGTCAATCAGGCTTTGGCGGTAAAGACAACGGTTTAGAGGCATTTGAACAATACACTCAAACCAAGGTTATCTGGTTTATTCATCAATAAAAACGTTGACCTGAGTACCTTATTGGACTCAGGTTTTTTTTTACCCTGCAAATACAAATAAACAATTACAATAACGAAGGAGTACAAAATGGAAGCCATCGTTAATACAATCGTTGGTTACATCTGGGGTAATGCATTAGTGGTGTTATCGCTAGGTGTTGGGCTCTATTTTACATTAGCGACTCGCGGTGTACAGTTTCGCTATCTCATTAAAATGGTATGTTTGTTAAAGGAAAATAAAGCGTCAAAAGAAGGAATTTCCTCCTTCCAAGCATTCTGTTTAGCATTATCAGGGCGTGTAGGGGTAGGTAATATTGCGGGGGTGGCGACAGCCATTGCCGCAGGCGGCCCCGGTGCAATCTTCTGGATGGTTGTCATGGGGCTATTGGGGGGAGCAAGCGCATTTATCGAATCCACACTTGCTCAAGTATACAAACAGCGCTCTGATGGCCAATACCGCGGAGGCTCCCCTTACTATATCGAGAAAGGGTTAAAACTGAAACCATTTGCCATTATAGTGGCTGCGGTTATTTGCCTATCTTATGGAGTACTGGTTCCGGGTATTCAAGCCAATACCATTGCTGATTCCTTTCAAACTGCATTTAACTTACCCCCAATTGCGACAGGCGGCATTGTGACAGTGCTGATGGCATGGTTAATCTTTGGTGGTGTAAAACGTATTGCGAGTGCAGCAGACAAGATCGTGCCAATTATGGCATTGGCATATATCGTCATGATGGTGATCATCTTGGGTAGCCATTACGAACAAGTGCCGGGTATGTTCAGTTTAATTTTCCGTAGTGCGATGGGAATGGACGCTGTATTCGGTGGTATTGTTGGTACGGCTGTCTCATGGGGTGTGCGCCGTGCCGTTTTTTCCAACGTGGCAGGTGCGGGTGAAGCCACATTTAGTTCTGCGGCAGCCGAGGTAAGCCACCCTGTAAAACAAGGTTTAATTCAAGCGTTTTCTATTTATATCGATACTGTCGTTGTGTGTACAGCATCAGGTTTGATGATCCTTGTCACCAATATGTATAACGTTTTTCCAGATGGTTCAGCGACTGCCTTAGTCGAATATGTTCCCGGGGTTGCCGCGGGGACCGCATGGACACAAATGGCGGTATCAACAGTCTTTACTTCTGCAGGGTCGGGATTTGTCTCAATCGCCGTATTTTTATTCGCTTTCACAACCTTGATGGCTTATTACTATATTGCAGAAACCACGATTGTTTATCTCGATAGAAAATTGCGTTACCCCATTTTGAAATTGATACTTAAGTTTGTATTTCTGATTATTGTTTTTATGGGAAGCGTTCAGTCAGTGAGCTTAATGTGGAGCCTTGGCGATATTGGGTTCGGTAGTATGAGTTACCTTAATCTTATTGCCATAGTCTTCCTGTCGAAACCTGCATTACGAGCACTGCGTGACTTTGAGCGGCAGGAAAAACTAGGCGTTGATCCGGTGTTTGACCCGAAAGTCGCTGGGATAGAAAATGCAGAACTCTGGGAAGATATAAGCCGCGAATATTACGAACAAGGAATTGGTATAGAACCGAAAGAGAAAAAAAATCAAGGAATGGCATATCAAGAAGAAGAGAGGAAAAACTAGAAGAAAAATGGCGGTGAGGGAGGGATTCGAACCCTCGATACGTTGCCGTATACACACTTTCCAGGCGTGCTCCTTCAGCCTCTCGGACACCTCACCGTTTTTCTAAATCTGTTGTGGAGTAGGGAATAAAAACCTGCTCTGCAACGGGGCGCTACTATAGGGAAAATAGCGTCTAACGTCAACTCCCTATTTATCCTTTTTCCGACTTTTGTTGCTGTTTAGCTAAATAAAAAACAATTTGATTATTATCTAATCTTAAATGTTATCAGCTAAGGTAAATAATACGTTTAATGTTAATTTGAAACGGCAAGTCGTGAAGATAAAAAGCGTTAGCTAGTTAACAAAATTCTGATTGAATACAGTGTATCGGCTTGATTAACTTGAAAAGAAATGCCATTCGGCACACTCTGTTAGAAACTAAAGAGGAGTTGCCATGAATATTTTATTTTACCATCCATTTTTTGATTCAAAACAGTGGATTGAGGGCATGAAAGCGCGATTACCCCAAGTGAATATTCGCCAATGGGAAAAAGGGGATAACCAAAGTGCAGATTACGCTATGGTTTGGTTACCGCCTTATGAATGTCTCGCTGGTCGCAGTGATTTAAAAGGTATTTTCGCGTTAGGTGCGGGTGTGGATGCTATTTTAAAGCAAGAACAAGACAAACCTGGGACCTTACCGGCAGGCGTTCCTGTAATGCGTTTGGAAGACACTGGAATGGCGATTCAAATGGAAGAATACGCTTGTGCAAAAGTGTTAAGCTACTTTCGTCGTATGGATGAGTACCGCCAATTACAATCACAGCGACAATGGAAGCAATTACCAGCCTACCAACACGAAGATTTTGTCATTGGTGTTATGGGAGCAGGGGCATTAGGGCAAGCGGTTGCAAAACGCTTAGTCAGCTTTGGTTTTCATGTAAGAACATGGAGTCGCTCTGAAAAACAACTTGATAACGTAAAAAGCTATTTTGGTAATGACCAATTAGCTAGCTTTCTTTCTGGAACCCGTGTGATTATTAATCTTCTGCCAAGCACGCCAGAAACGGTGGGAATTTTAAACCAGCAACTATTTAGCCAATTAGAGCAAGGGGCATATGTTATCAACCTTGCACGTGGTGCTCATCTGATTGAGCAAGATTTGCTTTTAGCGCTTGAATCAGGGCAAGTTGCAGGTGCTGCGCTTGATGTTTTTGCGAGTGAACCGTTATCGCAAATGCACCCGTTCTGGACGCATCCACGCATCGCTATCACGCCCCATGTTGCCGCCTTTACAAAACCGAAAGAAGCTATGGATATGATTGTCAGTAATATCCAGCGCATCGAAGCTGGCCAAGCTCCTATTGGTGTGGTTGATATGCAACGCGGTTATTAGTCACTTCTTTGTTGCGAGTGGTCTTTGTGAACACTCGCAATCATCACCCCTAATATCTTTCCTATTTTTTCGATATACTGAAAGTAACTGCTTCGGTCACGAGGTGTGACTACTGAATCTGAAAAATAGGATAATATATGAACGAATTTTCAATCGTCTGCCGTATTTTGGGGACACTATTTCAACGTAGTCCCTCTGATAGCCTCGTAAAGCCGCTTATTGATATGATTGCTCAAGATAAATTAAAAGCATCATGGCCATTGGAGCAAGATGAATTATGGTCGCGCATGGCAAAAGATCTCGATATCAATGCGGTTAATGCGGATTACCAAGCCCTGTTTGTAGGTGAATCCCCAGCAGTTTCAATGCTAGCGAATGATTACGATTCTGAAATTACAGAAGCAGAAGTTCGCGAATTTTTAACTGTGAGAGGAATGTCCCTGACGAATGCACCTGCGGATGCTTTTGGTGCGTTACTACTCGCGGCTTCTTGGTTGGAAGACCAAGCGGCAGAAGATGAAACAGCCGCCCAAGAAGAATTATTTGATAGCTATATTCTTAGCTGGTATGGCAGCTTTCTAGGTAAAGTTGAAGCGCATGCTACAACCACGTTTTATCGTACTTTAGCCCAAATTACGCGTGATGCAGTTATTGCTCTGCGTGATGAGCTTGACTCAGAAACCGAATAGCTGTGACGCTGTCACTTTTTTATGATGATGTTACTTATGTTTTAGTCAGCGGTATTGATTAATAATTTTGTTTGAAGATTGAATAAGTTAGAAAGGCAACAGACTTTTTGTTGCCTTTCATGCTTTTATCAATCGAAATAATTTATGGTTAAAATTAATCAACTAATGGAATGACCAGTTTGCCCGGTTTGATTTCAAGACCTTTAGCGAGTTTCTTCGCAGTTGCTTCAGCAGCACCATTATCTGGATTTAACACATAAACAGGCTGAGTTTCAAAGAAAGTTTCAAGGGAACTATTTAAGTAAGGAATAACAGCTGACATTGCCGTATCCATATTTTCGGGTGTTACCTTGTAACTGCTAATATTTAACTCTTTTAAGTAAATTGAGCCGGTTTTGGCGTCAAAATAAGGACGAGCAGTGAGGGTCAGGTTAATTTGTGCTTCTGCTTTACCAATCAGCGAGTCTAATTTAACGCTTGCATCCCCTGTCAACGCGACTTTTCCAGGTTCACTGCGGCCGATTTCTGATTTTAAATTAGCGAGTTGAATATCCGCATCAGCAAAGCCAGTAATGCCGACCTTGTGGTCATATTTTACTTTATTAGCAAGATAATCATTAATTTGTGATTCACTAATACTAAACTCAGATAATTGACTACAACCCGATAAGAGAGTGAGAAAGCCCACCATAGCGGCGATTATAAACTTCTTCATAAAGACTCCTTTTACAGTAATACCGCTAGTTTAGCGCATTACTGCCCACTCAACATGACTGTTTCAATTTTTTTACGGTTAAATTGCTTATGCAGTGCCCATAAAGTGATAAAACCGATGATCCCTAATAAGAACCAAGGTAATTGTGGCATATTCCATTGGTGGCCAATATCGTACATCCAGCCGCCACCGGTGTAACCGACAGCTCCGCCTAAAGCAAGGCCTAAGCGGCTAAAGCCCATATAGCTCCCTCTGGCTCTTGGGTCAGCAAGTGATGCGCTTAGTGTTTCTCTAGCGGGGTCGGCAGTCACAGTACCTAAATAAAATAGGCAAATAAGGGCAAATAGCGTGTTGAGTGAGGTTGTCATGCCAATTGGAAACATGCTGAGACTCATTAAAAATAGCCCGGCCATGAGCCGTTGCTCAAGGCGAAAATGTTTTTCGCTCCAACGAGCAATAGGGTAAAGCAATGTTAAGGATATCGCTGCTTCAATCGCATACATCCATTTGACGGCAGTTGGCGTCCCTGCTAACTCATTGACAACAATAGGAAACATAAGCATCACTTGTACTGACAACATAAAATAGCCAGCTAAAGTGACTACATAAGTCACAAAGCGTTTGTCTTTTAGTACACGGCCCATACCTTCTTTAATAGGGGTTCTGATGGTTGATATTCGATAAGCAGGTAACAACCAAGCATTACAGATAGCAGCAATAATAAAAACAGCAGCGCCAACCCAGCAGACATAATGGAAGTCATATTGTAATAACCAACTACCAATCAACGCGCCAATAACGGCTCCAGCACTGTCTTGCATTAAGAGTAAAGAATAAAAACGGCCGCGTTCATAAGGGCGAGTTAATTTAATAACTAATGCGGTTCGTGGGGGATCAAACAAGGTTCCACCCAGTGCAGAAAGGACGCAAGATAACCATAAAACCCAAGGGTCATGGGCCACTGCCATCACTGCAAAACCACTGGCACGTAATAGCATTCCAATAACAATCATGGGTTTCGCACCAAATCGGTCAGCGATAGCACCGCCAAAGATACCTAAACCCTGTTGAACAAACTGACGAAGCCCTAAGGCAAAACCCACCACCACGGCGGCCCAACCTAGTTGATCAACAAAACGAATGGAAATAAGCGGAAAAACAACAAAAAAGCCGAGGACAACCAACATGTTGTCAAGCAAAAGGAAATACTTACCAAGGCTTCTTGCCCGTGACACCTGCGCCATGAGACACCATCAGAAAAATAGCAAAGAGGGAATGATGCTTAAAATTAGTTATTAATAATATCAGTATATTGAGGTTTGATAGATGATATTTTTTTATCGATAAATATTCGTCATACTTCACTCTGTGACGGTGTTGACTGCGTTCGGCTCCTTGGGTCACATACTTGAGTATGCTCCCCAAGCTATCCTCTCTGGTCGCCTAGTCACAGAGCGAATTATTTAGAATATTGATAGGGGGCCATACTTCACTCTGTGACGGTGTTGATTGCGTTCGGCTATTTGGGTCACATACTTGAGTATGCTCCCCAAGCTATCCTCTCTGGTCGCCTAGTCACAGAGCGAATTATTTAGAATATTGATAGGGGGCCATACTTCACTTTGTGACGGTGTTGACTGCGTTCGGCTCCTTGGGTCACATACTTGAGTATGCTTCACAATGAAGGCATCTAGTGATGTATTCATATTTTAATTTACGTAACATATTTTTCGTGAATGAATTGTAAGCTACACTTTAACGTTCTAAGTTATTGGCTTGGAACTAAAGAAAATATCTGGCTTTTTATTAATTAAGGGTTAACGATGTTTGGTTATCGTTCAAATGTACCGAAAGTGCGTCTTGTCACTGATAGAATGGTTATTCGTTTGACTTACGAACGTGATAATTATCGACTAGCTGATTATTACAGTCTGAATAAAGACTTTTTAATTCCGTGGGAACCCATCAGGGACAACTCTCATTACCAGCCCGCTGGCTGGCATAATCGGTTACAAGTCATGAATGAAATGCATCGAGAAGGAAGTGCTTTCCATTTCTTACTATTAGATAAAGAAGAAAACGAAGTTATGGGGGTAGCGAACTTTAGTAATGTATTGCGCGGCTCATTTTATGCCTGTTACTTAGGCTATTCACTAGGTGAAAAATGGCAAGGACAAGGTCTAATGTATGAAGCGCTAACCCAAGCGATTCGTTATATGCAACAGCACCAAAAAATGCACCGAATTATGGCAAATTATATGCCTCATAATATGCGTAGTGGTCATTTATTGACTAAGCTTGGCTTTGAACGTGAAGGCTATGCAAAGCAATACTTACAAATTAATGGTGAGTGGCGTGACCATGTATTGACGGCATTGACAGATAACACTTGGGCGCTGAATAAAGCCTAAATTCCTAATTTACTTTTCAATCGTAGTCAGTTGCAGCGCTCGCTGTTAAACTGATGCGATTGTATTCTTTTAGTCTATCAATCATGAATTTATTAAAATCGTTGGCGGCAGTAAGCTCCATGACCATGATGTCTCGTGTGCTTGGGTTTATTCGCGACGCCATTATCGCTCGGGTTTTTGGTGCAGGAGCCGCGGCGGACGCCTTTTTTGTCGCATTTAAGCTACCGAATCTTTTACGTCGAATTTTTGCCGAAGGTGCATTTTCACAAGCTTTTGTCCCAATACTGGCGGAATACAAAAATCAGCAGGGAGAAGAGGCCACTCGTACATTCGTCGCTTATATTGCTGGGATGCTAACCCTTGCTTTGGCGATTGTAACTATCCTTGGTATGATTGCTGCCCCTTGGATCATTTATGTCACCGCGCCTGGATTTACTGACGATGCTGACAAATTTGCGCTGACGACAGATCTTTTACGAGTCACATTCCCTTATATTTTTCTGATCTCTCTGGCCTCTCTCGCTGGGGCTATCCTGAATACTTGGAACCGTTTCTCAGTCCCTGCATTCGCGCCAACATTGCTCAATGTCAGTATGATCATTTTTGCTGCTTTTGCAGCCCCATACTTTAACCCACCCATAATGTCATTAGCATGGGCAGTGCTGGTTGGCGGTGTTTTGCAACTGGTCTATCAGCTACCACACCTTAAAAAGGTGGGCATGTTAGTGCTACCGCGCTTATCATTTCGTGATAGTGGGGTTTGGCGTGTAATGAAAATGATGGGTCCCGCTATTATCGGGGTTTCTGTCGCGCAAATTTCTTTGATTATCAATACGATATTTGCCTCTTTTTTACAATCTGGTTCAGTATCATGGATGTACTACGCCGATAGGCTAATGGAGTTACCATCAGGGGTACTTGGAGTAGCTCTTGGAACGATTTTATTGCCATCACTTGCGAAAAGCTTTACGAGTGGCAACCAAAACGAATATCGTCACTTGATGGATTGGGGGTTACGCCTTTGTCTGCTACTGGCACTACCTTGTGCGTTAGGGTTGGCGATACTCTCTGAAGCATTAACCGTATCTTTATTCCAATACGGTAATTTTACGGCGCATGACTCACTTATGACACAATATGCCTTAATTGCCTATTGTGTCGGGTTAACTGGGATGATTTTGGTGAAAATTTTGGCACCAGGTTTTTATTCACGCCAAGATATTCGTACCCCAGTGAAAATTGCGATTGTCACGTTAATCTTAACGCAACTGATGAATTTAGCCTTTATTGGGCCATTACAACATGCAGGTTTAGCTTTATCCATTGGGTTAGCTGCCTGTTTTAATGCGGGAGTTCTCTATTGGCAATTGCGCAAGCAAGATATTTTTCAGCCTTTAGCGGGCTGGAAAGGGTTTATCGTTAAACTATTGATAGCGTTAATTGTAATGGGTGCCGTGCTATTTGGTGTCTTACATTTTATGCCGTCTTGGCAAGAAGGTAATATGCTGATGCGTATGCTACGTTTGATAGGCGTCGTGATTGTTGGCGCGGGGAGTTATTTCGTTGCTTTATACGTGCTTGGGTTCCGCCCTCGTGATTTTATGAAACGCAGTATTGCCTAATTAATAAGTATGTCAATGACCTTAAAAGCCCAATTTTAATGAGGAGAGCTCATAAAATTGGGCTTTTTTATCTCTGTAATCTACGTAGTTAAGGTGCCAACAGGCATAAATTCTTTCCCTTCAATTTCTAATTATCTACTCAAATTTATTCTCTTTATAACTGAATTATTAATTTCAAAATTATTTCATGAATTTTCAATTAATTGTTTTTATTGATAAAAATAATATCCAGCTCTATTTCTGGGGTATATTTACTGGGTTGTTGTGACAGCAATTAATTTCAGGGGAGTATTCAATTTATTGAATATTATTTGTTGACTGATGTCAACGGAATGGCTATGTTATGTATCAAGGAGGTCGATGAAAAAACACCCAAATAAGCATGTTCAGGCAGCTATTGAATATGCGATAGAAAATGGCTGGGTCTGGGTTACAGCAGGAAACTCATCACATACTTTTTGCAAGTTACGCTGTGGTAACGCAGTGGGTGAACACAAAACACATGTGATGAGTGTCTGGTCAACGCCAAAAGTTATGGAAGTGCATGCTAAACAGATAATACGTAAAGTGAATCACTGCATTGCTCTTTTAGGTTAATCCAAGCGGCTTAGGCCGCTTATTTATGTAAGATGGGGAAATTATGGCGCTATTTACTTTCACATTAACACTATCGGGTGTGACTGCTGATACGGAAGGCTTAGTTGATACCTTATTCGCCGCAGGCTGTTGCGATGCATTGGTGTGCTTTTATGGTAAATCGGTTTATTTAGAATTTGATAGGGAAGCGGAATCTTTTGATCTTGCAATTGAAACTGCGATTACAGATGTTGAAAGTACATCGCTGAATATAAAAGTGGAATCTATTGATTCCGCTTTGGTTGGGTTAAGTGATATTGCAGAATTGACAGGGCTAACCCGTCAAGCAGTGGCTTTGCTGAAAGATGGGGATCGAGGTAAAGGCCATTTCCCTACACCCGTACAACGTTTGAGAGGGACATCCCCGTTATGGGACTGGGCGAGTGTTGCTGATTGGCTACAACAGAATAACCGATTGTCGAATAACCCTGAACTTTATGAACAAGCAAAAATACTTTGTAAATGGAACTTAGTACTCCGTAATTGCGCAAATGAATATATCGATGAATTACAAAAACGAACAACAAAGTTAGCGAAACAGCGCAAACAAAAACGGCTCACCAAAGTGAACCGTTAATAGACTATTTATTGATTTGAATTACATTCTTTCAACGGTTTCAATACCCAGAGTATCTAAGCCCGTTTTTAGAGTTTTTTGAGTTAATGCAGCCAATTTCAAGCGGCTTTGGCGCTGGGCTTCGTCATCGGCTGACAAGATAGGGCAGTGCTCATAAAAGCCTGAGAATAAACCAGCTAGTTCATATAAATAAGCACACATCACATGAGGTGTACCATCACGAGCGACAGTTAGAATGGTTTCTTCAAACTGTAACAGACGTGTCGCAAGCGCAATTTCACGTGGGTCTTGTAATGAAATAGGCAGAGTTAAGTCTGCATGGGTTAAATTGGCTTTCTTGAAAATAGAAGCCACTCGAGTATACGCATACTGCATATACGGCGCGGTATTTCCTTCAAAAGCTAACATGTTGTCCCAATCGAAAATATAATCTGTCGTTCTGTTTTTGGACAAGTCAGCGTATTTAACGGCGCCAATACCGACAACATTTGCGACATTGAGCAATTCATCTTCAGGCATATCTGGGTTTTTCTCACGGATCAGCGCTTGAGCACGTTCAACCGCTTCATCCAGTAAGTCTGATAAACGAACGGTACCACCTGTACGAGTCTTAAATGGTTTGCCATCTTTACCTAGCATCATACCGAACATGTGGTGCTCAAGTGCCATTGATTCAGGGATATAACCTGCTTTACGGACGATGGTCCATGCTTGCATTAAATGTTGATGTTGGCGAGAGTCAATATAGTAAAGTGAGCGGTCAGCATGAAGGGTTTCATAACGGTATTTCGCACAGGCAATATCAGTTGTTGTGTACAAGAAGCCACCATCTTTTTTCTGGACGATCACGCCCATTGGTTCGCCTTCTTTATTTTTAAATTCGTCGAGGAAAACAACCGTTGCGCCTTCACTCTCAACAGCTAAACCTTTGGCTTTTAAGTCTGCAACAATACCGGGTAGCATACTGTTATATAAGCTTTCGCCCATCACGTCATCTTCGGTTAAAGTGACATTTAAACGGCGATAGGTTTCTTGGTTTTGCTGCATAGTGATATCCACTAATTTGCGCCACATTTGACGACAATATTCATCACCGGATTGCAGTTTCACAACGTAGCCACGAGCGCGGACTGCGAATTCTTCATCTTCGTCGTAGTGTTTTTTGGCTTCGCGATAAAATTCTTCGAGGTCGGCAAGTGCCATATCTGTGGCATCTTCATTTTGAACTTTCTCAAGATAGGCAATTAACATACCAAATTGCGTACCCCAATCACCGACGTGGTTGGCACGGATGACTTTATGACCAATAAATTCTTGAGTACGTGCCGCAGCATCACCAATAATGGTGGAGCGTAAGTGGCCTACGTGCATTTGTTTCGCGACATTAGGCGCAGAATAGTCAATGACAATCGTTTCAGGCTTGACGGGCGCGATGCCTAAGCGCTGGGAAGCCAATGCCTCTTCAACATGCTTTTCAACCCAAGTTGGCTCAAGGAAAATATTAATAAAGCCGGGGCCTGCAATTTCAACTTTGCTGGCAATCCCTTCCAAATCTAAGTGATTAACAAGCTGTTCAGCCAGTTGTCGCGGAGCTATCCCCATCTTTTTAGCAGCGCCCATCACTCCATTGGCTTGGTAATCACCAAACTGAGCTTTAGCGGATTGACGCACAAGTGCATCACTGTCTTCTGGAGCACCCGCTGCTAACATCGCAGCACTAATTTTATCTGAAAGAATCGCCTGAATATTCACCGAATTACCTTAAATTACGAACATAGTTACCGCATTGTGCCATCACATGCGCATAACTAAAAGGTGGAAGAGAAAAATCGGCAGCTTTTATACCACATTTTGGGGCTCTCATGCTACAGTCTGCGCCACTGTTTAGCAGATAAGTTTTTGTAAAGGGGGCGTTAAGTGCCACAGTTTAGCAAAATTTCGCAATTACAAGATTTATGGGATGACCTACCTATATTCATAGGTAAATTACAACAGATGGCGCAAGAGATAAACGTATTATTGTCATCCTTTCCGATTGACCATATTTCAGTGCGTTGTCATCATATTGCAACTGCAGAACGTTGGCACCAAGGGTTAATGCAATGTGCCCAACTTTTATCTGATAATATAATTAATGGCCGACCGATTCGTTTATATGAGCTAAGTGAGCCATTAAATATCGCGGGTCAAGATGTATTTATCATTGAGTTGCCTTTTCCAAAGGACAAAATTTACTCGAAAGAAAGTTGGGAACATATCGAAATGGTAATAGATGTTGAGCCGAATCAGCTAGAAACCGCGGCATTGCAGTTGTTACCTGAACCTTTACCCCAAGGGTATAGCATTAAAATGAGCCAACCCAAAGGGCAGCAAGAAAGGTTGCCAAATCCAACATTAGCAGTGTCAAATGGTGAGATAACAGTTAAATACCATCCATTCCCGCTAAAAAAGATAATTGAAAGTGAAAAATAAGTGATGTAATTAACGTTATTGATCAATAGTACCCGTTAACTTTTGGCGGTGTGATATCTATCCGATAACATTTTTTGATAAATGGCATTATTAGGCGAATTGTTAACGTTTAACATTAAATCTTTCATTATTTTTTGGGCACATAAAGCCAGTGTTTTATTGCTCTATTTCGGAGGTTGTCATGGCAAAACTGGAAATCTGTTGTTTCGGAATTGAATGTGCCCAAGTGGCTCAAGAATATGGTGCAGATCGTATCGAACTGTGCTCTGGCGCCGCTGATGGTGGTCTGACACCCAGTTATGGTTACCTGAAATTAGCGAAAGAGAAACTACATATTCCTGTTCATCCTATTATTCGTCCTCGTGGTGGCGATTTTTGCTATAACATCAGTGAGTTTGATGTGATCCGTGAAGATTTAATCATGATTAAGGAAATGGGCTTTTCAGGCGCCGTTATCGGTATATTGGATAGCGAAGGGCGTATTGATATCAACAGGATGCAAACGTTGATGGAAATAGCTCAAGGGATGAATATTACTTTCCACCGCGCATTTGATATGTGTATTAACCCATCGTTAGCTTTAGAACAATTAAAGGAACTCGGCGTGGCTCGCATTTTAACTTCTGGGCAGCAACAAAGCGCGGAGTTGGGCTTACCTCTCTTGAAAGAGTTACATGAAAAAAGCCAGCAAATCAATGGCCCACAAATTATGGCGGGTGCGGGCGTACGTTTAGCTAACCTAAGTAAATTCATGGAAATCGGTTTATCTGAGGTACACAGTTCCGCAGGGAAAACGGTACCATCAACCATGAGTTACCGCAAAGTAGGCGTTACAATGGCTTCTAATAGCGAAACCGATGAATTTACTCACTATTGTGTGGACGGCCCTACAGTAGAAGCGATGAAGGACTTTATTTCTATTACAGAAAAAGTTTCCGTTTAATTGCCGCTAGCCATAATACGCAGCTTTACTATTTACCTGCACGGCTTTGATATGGAAATTTTAAATAGATTGTTATTCACTAAGGAAAATCAATTAGTTGGTTTTTCTTAGTGTTTATTAGCTACCATGTAGTTAATTATTGCTAAAATAGTCGATAGAAATACTAATAATATGACTTATTTATCATTAATAGCTTAATTATTGCTTGTGTTGATGCATGTCAATTAACCACTTTTTTTATAAGGCTACTATCTAATTACTATAAGAATACTAAGTAATTCAATTTATAATAATTAATAAGGTAGCAATGTAATGATCAATAAAATCAGGGAAACAGCGCTGAGTAGGCGACAGTTTATTCAAACTTCTGCCTCTATCGCTACAACAACGGCTATCGCCAGCTCTATCTCTCTACCTTTTTCCGCTCAAGCAACACCAACCATCACAATTCAACCAGATGAAGTCAGTGAAAAAATCAAATACAGCGCATGCTTAGTTAATTGTGGCAGTCGTTGCCCACTTAAAGTACATGTGAAAGATGACGTCATTACTCGTATATCGAATGAAACCATGTATGACGACACGCAATTTGGTTTACATCAAATACGTCCTTGTTTGAGAGGGCGCTCTGTTCGCTGGAAAACCTATAACCCAGACCGCTTGAAATACCCATTATTACGTACAGGTAAACGGGGAGAAGGCAAGTTTAAACGGATCAGTTGGGATGAAGCAACGACGATTGTGGCGCAAAAATTGCGCTCAACCATTGATACATATGGCAATGAAGCGATTTACTATCAGTATGGTTCAGGATCTACCGGTGCTAATTTACAAGGACGTAATGCTTGCAAGCGGTTATTAAGCCAATTAGGTGGGTTTCTTGACCAACATGGAACCTACTCAACCGCACAAATAAACGGTGTTATTCCGTATGTTTATGGCAAGTTGGATGATTCGCTGTTATCTGAAATAGCCAATAGCGATTTAGTCGTCATGTTTGGCCATAATATCGCGGAAACACGGATGTCCGGTGGTGGGCAATTCTACGAAACCTTAAAAGCGTTGGAAAAAAGCCAAGCTAAAGTCATTATTATTGACCCACGTCGTACTGATAGCGTGACAACACTAGGTGCTGAATGGATCCCGATTTATCCGGGCACTGACGGTGCGCTTGTCGCTGCGATTATCCATACATTAATTAAAGAACAATTAACGGATGAAGCCTTTTTAGCTCAATACTGTGTGGGTTGGGATAGTCAGACACTCCCTGAGTCTGCACCAAAAAATGGTTCCTATAAGGATTATATTTTAGGGCTCGGTGATGATGGTATTGAAAAAACGCCGCAGTGGGCTAGCCAAATTACAGGCGTCTCACCAGCTCGTATTATTCAACTGGCTCGTGAGCTGGGTAATGCAAAAGCCGCGTGGATTTCTCAAGGTTGGGGGTTACAAAGAACGGCATCAGGTGAACAAGCTGCACGGGCTGTGATGATGTTACCCATTGTTACGGGGCATATTGGACGCCCAGGAACGAATGCGGGAGGATGGGGAGGAAACGTAGCGTATTCTGTGCCAGGTTTTGCTATTCCAAACCCAGTTAAAACCAAAATTCCGTGTTTTATGTGGACGGATGCGATAGCGCGCGGTACCGAAATGACCGCGACAAACTCGACACTGCTCGGTAAAGAACGACTTGAAACCAATGTGAAGTTTTTATGGCACTATGCGAGTAATGTCACGGGTAACCAACATTCTGACTTAAATAAAACCCACAAAATTCTAACGGATGAGTCCCTATGTGAATTTATTTTGGTTTGGGATACGCATATGACGCCATCGACTAAATATGCGGATTTAATTTTACCTGATGTGACCAGTGTTGAATCGAATGATTTAATTAATAACTCGTATGCCAGTGGTGCTTACCATTATGCTATCCGCCTACAAAATGCGATTACGCCATTATGGGAATGTCGCCAATCTTATGATGTTTTAACTGATATCGCTGAAAAACTGGGTATTAAAGACCAATTTACCGAAGGCCGTACTCATGAGCAGTGGATAGAACATTGCTATAACTTGATGCGAGAAAAAAATCCACATTTGCCAACATTCGAAGAAACGAATGACATGGGAATTGTTGATAGAAAATTGGCGAATAGTGCAGATTATATTGCTTTAAAACCATTCAGAGATTCACCTGAAACCTCACCATTACCAACACCATCGGGTAAAATTGAAATTTATTCAGAAAGGCTCGCTAAGATAGCGAAAGAGTGGGATTACCCTGCTGACCAGCGAATACCTGCTGTGCCTGAATATTGTGTAAATACTGAAGGCGTCGAAAACAAGCAAGCTAAACAAAAATACCCGCTGCAAATGACTGGCTATCACGATAAAGGCCATGCGCATTCTTCATATTTTAATATTGCGATGCTACGCGAAGCCGTTCCGCACCAGTATTGGATTAACCCAATTGATGCGTCTGCTCGTGGTATTCAAGATGGTGATATGACTGAAATTTTCAATGACCGTGGACGTATGCATATTAAAGCAAAAGTGACAGAACGCGTATTACCCGGTGTGATTGCAGTTCCGCAAGGTGCTTGGCGAGAAGTCAATGAAGAGGGGGTCGATATTGGTGGCTGTATTAATACACTCACCACACAGCAGCCTTCCGCTCTCGTTAAAGGAAATCCGCAACATACTAACTTAGTTGACGTGAAACGTGCATAAGGAGTGACGAATGAAACAGTATGGTTTTTATTTTGACTCAACAAAATGCACAGGTTGTAAAACGTGTCAGGTGAGTTGTAAGGATGAAAAGGACCTTGATTTAGGGCCTAAATTCCGTCGGGTATACGAGTTTGGTGGTGGAAGTTGGCAACAGCAAGAGGGGATATGGCAACAGAATGTTTATAGTTACTATCTATCAATTTCCTGTAATCATTGTTCTAACCCTACCTGTGTTGCAGGTTGCCCAACCGGTGCAATGCATAAACGTGAACAAGATGGGTTAGTAGTAGTAGACCAAACCATTTGTGTCGGGTGCCGTTACTGCGAACTACGTTGTCCATACGGCGCACCACAGTATGACGAAAAGAAAAAATTGATGAGTAAATGCGATGGGTGCTATGAGCGGGTCGAAAAAGGGATGAAACCTGTTTGTGTTGAATCTTGTCCACAACGCGCATTGGACTTTGACGATATCAACATTCTTCGCGAGCGCCATGGCAATATTAGTGGGATTGCCCCCATGCCAAACCCAGCTCTTACTAATCCTAATATTGTCATTAAGCCGCACAAGGATGCTAAACCTTGCGGTGACAAGAGCGGTAAATTACAAAACCCAGCAGAGGTATAACATGCACGAACTTCCACTCGTTTTTTTCACCGTATTGGGGCAGTCGGCAGCAGGTTTATATTTATTGGTATATGCGAGCCGAAAACTGGGCATGTTGAGCGAAACCCAATTGCGTCATTCCAATATAGCGGCATTTGTCATTATGATCATTGCGCTAGCCATCGGTGGGCTACACGTTGGGCAGCCTCTGCGCTTCTTTAATATGCTTTTAGGTGTAGGCCGTTCACCAATGAGTAATGAAGCTTTGCTTAGTGGTATTTTTGTTGCTTTTGGGGCTGCAACTTTATTATTCACCTTATTTATTAGAAATAAAGCGCTGAGTGAACTGTGTAATGTTGCCACGGTTATTTTTGGTTTGGCATTCGTCTGGTCAATTCCTCAAGTGTATAATATTGCGACGGTAGCCAATTGGTTTACTGTTTTCACAACAGTACAAATGTGGATGACTCTGTTAGTTGCTGGTGGCGCATTGGCTATTCTATTCGGTGCTCAGCGGTTAGGGGCGATGGCATTTTTGATTGGTTCAATTATTATTTTTGCCACTCGTGCCGCTTATGTGTCATTTTTAGGCGAAATAGGACCAGAGATTAGTGCAGAACAAGCTGGTTTTTGGAGCTTCCAGTTAGTCGTATTAGCGGTGATGCTGTTTGTTTATCCGGCTCTGTTATATCGCGGAAGAAACTCATCTGTAATATTAGGCTTATGTGCGCTAGCCGTTATTTTAGCGGAGTTAGCTGGCCGAATTGCCTTCTATAATTTATGGCAAATAACAATGTAATATCTTGATAAAAATGAAATAAAATGCCTACGACGTAATTGCCATAGGCATTTTTTTATGGTTTACGAGCAACTAAAATAGCGCGTAATGGTGCAGGGTAGCCCTCGATAGTTTTGGTTTTATCATTAGGGTCTAAAAATTCAGCCAATGAATCTGTTTTCATCCATTGTGTGCGGCGTTGCTCTTCCAAAGAGGTCACTTCTTGGTCAACAATCCGGACATCAACAAAACCACATTTTTCTAACCAAACTTTGAGCATTTTAGCGGAGGGAATAAAATAGACATTACGCATTTGAGCATAACGGTCACCGGGGATCAAACACTGAAATTCATCCCCCTCAATAACTAGACTCTCTAAAACCAATTCACCTTCGCTCACTAATTGGTTCTTAAGTTGCCACAAATGGTCGAGCGGTGAACGGCGGTGATAAAGTACACCCATTGAAAACACAGTATCAAATGCCTTTAACTCTGGCAGTTGTTCGATACCTAAAGGCAATAAGTGCGCACGTTGGTCATCGCCCAATAATTTTCTCACCGCCTCAAATTGGCATAAAAATAATTCAGTTGGGTCGATACCGACAACAAATTTGGCATCTTGCCCTAACATACGCCACATGTGATAGCCACTGCCGCAACCAACATCTAAGACATAACGGTCTTTTAGTGATGAAATATGAGGTAATACGCGATCCCATTTCCAATCAGAGCGCCATTCAGTATCAATATTCACACCATAGAGAGAAAAAGGGCCTTTACGCCATGGCATTAATTGTTCAAGAATATTATTCAGGCGCCGAGTTTCACCCGCAGTGAGCTCGGGTTCACGTGTAGCAGTCACGCTGTTGCGTAAATCTAAATCAGTTGGGACCATTACAGGTAGGTTATCTAGCATTTTTTCCCATGAAGAAAAACCACCGTGTAACCCTTGTTTTTTCCATGCTGAAAGTTGTGCCGGAAGCGTTTCAAGCCAATGACTTAGGGGGCTAACCGCAATTTGCTGGTAAAAACGACCAAAATCAATCATGCTTAGGCCTCTTTAACCGCTAACAGTGAACCAAAATTAAAACACTGGAACCAAACTTCACAGTGAGTAAACCCCGCATTTTTTAAACGCGCTTTATGTGCTTCAACAGAATCTGTGAGCATCACGTTTTCTAACATGCTACGTTTTTGGCTGATTTCTAATTCGCTATAGCCATTCGCCCGTTTGAAGTCGTGATGCATATTGAATAATAACTCACCGATTTCTTTATCTTCGAAGTTAAATTTCTCAGAAAGGACTAAAATACCGCCGGGTTGTAGCCCTTGATAAATTTTACTGAGTAATAATTGGCGATCTTCTGGGTTGAGAAACTGCAAAGTAAAATTGAGCACAACCATAGAGGCGTTTTCAATATTTACATCACGAATATCACCTTCTATAACTTCAACCGGTGTGTCAGCACGATAGGCATCAATATGGCGGCGGCAACGTTCAACCATTGCAGGGGAGTTATCAACAGCAATAATTTTGCTTTTTTCTACTGTAATATTACGCCTTATCGATAAGGTTGCTGCACCTAAAGAGCAGCCTAAATCGTAAACATGGCTGTTGGGTTTGACAAAGCGACCCGCTAACATGCCAATCATCGTAATAATATTAGAGTACCCTGGCACGGAGCGTTGGATCATATCAGGGAATACTTCAGCAACTTTTTCATCGAATTGCCAGTCACCAAGGTTAGCGATAGGCGCAGAGAAAAGGCGGTCTTTTGAGGTTGGATCCGAGTTTGACATAAGTTCTGTATTAATCAAAAACAAAAGTAGGGAAGGATTGTATCAGAAAGGCAGTCTACTGAAAATCAATCCATAAGCAATGAAATAATGAGCGGCACATTAATAATTCGTGCCGTTACAGAGAATAAAAACTAAAGATTAAATGAAACGATTTGTAGCCAAGGTAGGTAATAAGTATTGGCGATAACCATCAGCGCCATGGCAAGGTAAGTTGCTACCATGCCTGAACGGCGATATGAGTAATCGTGATTTTTTAAACCATAAGAGTGCAGTATTCGCCCTGCAATTAAGATCAAGCCACAAATATGAATCATCCACACTTGTGCGCCATTCATTTCCATTAAAAGCAATAAAATTAAAGAGATGGGAATGTATTCGATGGCATTACCATGAACGCGGATTGCGGTTTGTAACTCATAAAAACCGCCATCACCATAAGCTATACGGTATTGATTACGCAGCTTCACAACATTTAAGGATAATCTAAGCAGCAGTAAGGCACCCAGTACAGCGTACAAAGAGCTGACCATTTTTTACTCCACCATAAAACGAATCAAACTATGAAAACACCTAAAAATATAAGTTATAGTAATGGGTATTAACAATATTTGGTGAATTGTAAATCCTAAAAAGCCGTTCGACAAATGAAATCACAACTTTTTTAAGTAATCATATATGCTTTATTGAATTAATCCGTCTTTTTTTAATTGTGACAGAATGGTCACTGCCGTGCTTGAGCAGCGAGGTAAATCGTTAATGCTAAACCAATCCAATTCGGCAATCTCAGCAGCAGGATGGGGTTCGCCTCTATAGTCCGCAAAGTAGCAACGAATACGGACTTGCGTTCCATCTGATTTTCCATCAGCAGGGCCAATAAACTCGCCATAAAACCGGATAGAACTGATAACTAAGCCGAGTTTTAATTCTTCGGCAATCTCACGGCAGAGTGCTTGTACATCCGTCTCACCTTGTTCGCGTTTTCCACCGGGTATATAAAACAAACTTTTATTATGGGAACGCACCATCGCAATTTTGTGATCTGATAGGGTGATTAACCCAAGCTTATCGATGATTTTAACACTCATAATAGGGTCACTCTATTATTTACTGATGATAAAATAATTATGGTTATAAGTGAGTCATTAAGTAAACTGATAAAATTACTTAATGACTTAAATTAAATTTTTAAATGCTATTTCTTTTCAACGATTTTTATCAATTCATAACGAATACTTGGGGCATCAGCCGGTGGGTTAGGTACATCGAATTGCTTCACTTGTACAGTATAAGAGAAGCCTGGTTGATATTCGAAGCCTTGAATTGAGCTATAAAAAAGTTGCCAGTCATCACTTGGGTTTTCTTTCACTTTCATACACTTCATTGGGGCAACGCCCATACAATCAGCAAGTGAAGAATCAATATAAAAAGTTTTTGTATTATCAGTCTCTGCGGGTTTCATGTTTTGGCATCCAGCGAGTAGTACGAACATGGAAGTGGCAAGTAAAAATTTTTTCATGGGCAATCCTTAAACTGCAGATGATGATTAATTCAGCGTTATATCTATATATTTTTGATTATAGCAAACTGAAAAAGGTAACGATTCTGAAATAGAAAGATTAATGATTAAAGAGGTATTTATTAATCAATAATTGAATTGGAATGCATTAAGTGGTGATTTTTTACTCAAAAAGGCTTCAAACTGATGAAATAAACCTTTGCTGCAATATGTACATGGTGCGGATAGTCCCTTAAAATCGATAGGATCATCGTGATAGACGTCTATCTCGCTATTCAATTTTATTATTGTTGATTAGTAAAACAATAATTGATGAAAATATGATTAAAAACAAAATGGTTTACGCGTTATGTAGAATACGTAACTATTTGTCTAACAGAATTTCCTGTATAATGTCTGCCTTTTTGACATTCTGAATTTTCAGCCCGTGTTTCGCAAATAAATAGGGTTCAGCAAAATGCCAAAATCCCGCAGCAAGCAAAAGCACAACAGCTGAGTAAAAGGATATTGTATGCGTACTAATTATTGTGGGCAGTTAAACATCGCTCACGAAGGCCAAAAGGTCACTCTTAGTGGATGGGTAAACCGCCGCCGCGATTTAGGTGGTTTGATTTTTATCGATATGCGTGACCGTGAAGGTATCGTGCAAGTTTTCTTCGATCCCGATCGTAAAGACATATTTGAAAAAGCGTCAGAGCTGCGTAATGAGTTCTGTATCCAAATCACAGGGACAGTACGCGCACGTCCAGATAGCCAAAAAAATAAAGACATGGCAACGGGCGAAATTGAAGTTTTTGCTGAAGAACTGAATGTTTTTAATAAGTCAGAGCCACTGCCGTTAGATAGCAACCAAACAAATACAGAAGAGCGTCGTTTAAAATATCGTTATTTAGATTTACGTCGCCCAGAGATGTCTGACCGTCTGCGTACGCGTGCTAAAATCACCAGCTTTGTTCGTAACTTTATGGATAAAGAAGGGTTCTTGGACGTTGAAACGCCAATGCTAACCAAAGCAACGCCAGAAGGTGCTCGTGACTATTTAGTACCAAGCCGTGTTCATAAAGGTAAATTTTACGCATTACCACAATCACCACAATTATTTAAACAATTGCTGATGATGTCAGGTTTTGACCGTTATTATCAAATCGTAAAATGTTTCCGTGATGAAGACCTACGTGCGGACCGTCAACCTGAATTCACCCAAATCGATGTTGAAACCTCGTTCATGACCGCAGAGCAAGTGCGTGAAATTATGGAACGTATGATCCGTAATTTATGGTTAGAGGTAAAAGGGGTTGATTTAGGCAACTTCCCAATCATGACCTTTGCGGAAGCTATGCGTCGTTATGGTTCAGATAAACCAGACTTACGTAACCCAATGGAGCTGGTGGATGTTGCGGATATCGTAAAAGATGTTGAATTTGCGGTGTTCTCAGGCCCAGCAAACGATCCGAAAGGTCGTGTTGCGGCCCTGAAAGTCCCCGGTGGCGCAGCTATGACCCGTAAACAAATCGACGAATATGGTCAATTCGTTGGTATTTATGGTGCGAAAGGCTTGGCTTGGATGAAAGTCAACGAGCGAGCTAAAGGCCTTGACGGTATTCAAAGTCCAGTTGCAAAATTCTTGAGTGAAGACGTGATTAACCAGTTATTAGACCGTACTGGTGCCGTTGATGGCGATATCTTGTTATTCGGCGCGGGCGCGAAAAATGTGGTGACCGATTCAATGGGTGCGCTACGCTTGAAAGTCGGTCGTGACTTTGAATTAACCGATTTAAATAGCTGGCAGCCACTGTGGGTGATTGATTTCCCAATGTTTGAAGATAATGGTGAAGGCGGGTTAACTGCGATGCACCATCCATTTACGTCTCCTAAAGATTTCTCACCTGAAGAACTGGCGAGTAAACCTGAAGAAGCCGTTGCTAATGCGTATGATATGGTCATCAATGGTTACGAAGTTGGCGGTGGTTCAGTCCGTATTCACCGCAACGAAATGCAACAAACGGTATTTAGTATTTTAGGTATTAATGAAGAAGACCAACGCGAAAAATTTGGCTTCTTATTAGATGCATTGAAATATGGTACACCACCACATGCAGGCTTAGCATTTGGTCTTGACCGTTTAGTGATGCTGTTAACAGGAACAGATAATATTCGTGATGTTATTGCTTTCCCGAAAACAACAGCGGCCGCGTGTCTAATGACGAATGCACCGAGCCATGCTAACCCGGATGCATTAACGGAACTTGCTATCGCTGTGGTTGCGAAAGACGAAGAGTAAGTTCAATGAAAAAATATAAGCACCCAGAATCAGTATTAGTCATTATTGTGGCTCAAAATAGTGGACGGGTGCTTATGTTACGACGTAAAGACGACCCAGACTTTTGGCAATCAGTGACCGGAAGTTTGGAGCCTGATGAAAAACCGTATGAAACGGCGTGTCGTGAAATTAAAGAAGAAACAGGTTTTGAGGTTGAACAAAACCAGCTGCAAGATTTGTCGCACAGTATCATCTTTGAAATTTTCCCACATTTCAGGCATCGTTATGCACCCGATGTTACGCATTGCAAAGAACATTGGTTTAAAATGGTGCAAAGTGAAGAAAAAATGCCATTACTGACGGAACACAGCGAATATCGTTGGCTAGCACCAGATGAAGCGGCGAGCTTAACGAAATCCTGGAGCAACAGTCAGGCTATTTTAGAATTTGCTGTTTAATTATTTATTGACGTTTTTTGGAGATATTTCATGGCAGGTCATAGTAAATGGGCCAACACCAAACACCGTAAAGCGGCACAAGATGCTAAGCGCGGTAAAATTTTCACTAAAATTATCCGTGAATTAGTGACTGCAGCGCGTTTAGGTGGTGGTGATCCCGCAACAAACCCACGTTTACGTGCAGCGGTAGATAAAGCATTATCTAACAACATGACTCGTGACACCTTAAACCGTGCTATCGCTCGTGGTGTTGGTAATGATGATAACGATAATATGGAAACCATCATTTATGAAGGTTATGGCCCAGGCGGAACGGCTGTTATGGTTGAATGTTTAAGTGATAACCGTAACCGTACTGTTTCTGAAGTGCGTCATGCATTCACTAAAACGGGTGGTAACTTGGGGACAGACGGCTCTGTTTCTTACTTGTTTACTAAACGCGGCGTAATCACTTATGCGCCTGGTGTTGATGAAGATGCGATCATGGAAGCGGCATTAGAAGCGGGTGCTGATGATGTTGAAACTTATGATGATGGCGCAATCGATGTTTACACAACGCCAGAAACTTTTGGTGAAGTGAAAGATGCATTAGATGCTGCGGGTTTCACCAGTGAAGCTGCAGAAGTCTCAATGATCCCATCAACTAAAGCCGAGTTAGATGCAGAAACAGCGCCTAAATTGTTACGTCTTATCGATATGTTAGAAGATTCAGACGACGTTCAGGAAGTTTACCACAATGGTGATATTTCTGACGAAGTCGCTGCCACACTGTAAGTTGTGAGGCACTAAATGGCGGCCTAGTCATTTAGCATAATCCGCGTAGAGAAAGCGGGCTGATGCAGCCTGTTTTCTCTAACGCCTTCGATGCTTTCCTTCCTTTTATTCGCTATACTTGGCTAAGTATCAGTGCCATAACTCGCCTTTATTATCACTATTCTGAATGTTGGATTTGATATTCAAATAGCTATTTGATTGAAATTGATAGTATTATGAAGCTTATTAGAACAACATGATTAATATAAAGAGGCATAAGTAAATTTATATGGCGATTATTTTAGGTATTGACCCTGGCTCTCGTGTTACGGGGTACGGTGTTATTCGCCAACAAGGCCGGCAACTACTGTATTTAGGTAGTGGGTGTATTCGTACACAAGTTGATGATTTACCAAGCCGTCTGCAACGAATTTACGCGGGCGTCTCGGAAATTATCACTCAATATCAACCGGATGTATTATCCATTGAACAAGTTTTTATGGCGAAGAATGCGGATTCAGCATTAAAACTTGGGCAAGCTCGGGGGGTTGCGATTGTCGCCGCTGCAAACATGAATATACCCGTATTTGAATATGCAGCACGTCAGGTCAAACAAACGGTGGTAGGCACAGGAGCCGCAGAAAAAAGTCAAGTACAACATATGGTTAAATCGATTCTGAAGTTGTCAGCGAGTCCACAATCTGATGCGGCAGATGCTTTGGCAATTGCGATAACACATTGCCATTTCAATCAAAACCTTTTAAAAGTTGGCGACCCACGGTTAGTTTTAACTCGAGGTCGTTTAAGATAGCGAGTTTATCTTAAACAGAATTGCTTATTAATAAATAGCGCGTAGCTGGATATGCATCCAGCATTTTTTATGGTATAAACAACAGTATTAATGATAATAAACCAACCTGTTCAGGGTTTAGATAGTATGTTCAGGGGTTAGGTAGCAATAGAGGGCTTCAATGTGATAGGTCGTTTACGTGGTATTGTTTTAGAAAAGCAACCTCCAATCGTATTATTAGAACTACAAGGTGTTGGTTATGAAGTCCATATGCCAATGACTTGTTTCTATGAGTTGCCCGAAATTGGTCAAGAAGCGATTGTGTTCACTCACTTTGTTGTTCGTGAAGATGCTCAATTACTATATGGGTTTAATGATAAGCAAGAAAGGGCGCTATTTAAAGAGCTGATCAAAGTAAATGGTGTTGGCCCCAAATTAGCCCTCGCAATTTTATCCGGTATGTCTGCTCAACAATTTGTGTCCGCTATTGAACAAGAGGCTATAGCATCACTGGTTAAATTACCTGGAATTGGTAAGAAAACCGCAGAACGTTTAGTGGTCGAAATGAAAGACCGCTTCAAAGGCCTCAATGGGGATTTATTTAATCAAAATAGCGATATTAATCTGCCAAGTGTAAATAGCAAAGTACCAAATATGGCTGATATCGAAGCGGAAGCTGCAGCCGCACTGATTGCTTTAGGGTATAAACCACAAGAAGCAAGCCGTATGGTGAGTAAAGTCGCAAAACCGAATAGTGACTCTGAAACACTGATCCGTGATGCCCTTCGTGCAGCACTTTGATTGAGAGATTTTTAATATGATTGAAGCCGATCGCCTAATAACTGCTGAAGTATTACAGTCAGATGAAGAAGCTATTGACCGTGCGATCAGGCCAAAGCTATTGAATGAGTATATTGGTCAGCCTCAGGTTAAAGACCAAATGGAAATATTTATTCAGGCAGCGAAAATGCGAGGCGATGCACTTGATCACCTACTCATTTTTGGCCCTCCAGGGCTAGGTAAAACAACGTTGGCAGGGATTGTTGCGAATGAATTAGGCGTTAATCTGCGTACAACATCAGGGCCTGTATTAGAAAAGGCCGGCGATTTAGCTGCAATGTTAACTAATTTAGAGCCCCATGATGTCCTATTTATTGATGAAATTCATCGATTATCCCCAGTTGTTGAGGAAATACTTTATCCCGCAATGGAAGATTATCAGCTAGATATCATGATAGGCGAAGGGCCCGCAGCGCGCTCTATTAAAATTGATCTCCCTCCTTTCACGTTAATTGGTGCAACGACTCGGGCAGGGTCGCTCACATCACCATTACGTGACCGGTTTGGTATTGTGCAACGTTTAGAATTTTATCAAGTTGACGATTTACAACATATTGTCAAACGTAGTGCCCAATACATGGGGTTAGATATCACCGAAGAAGGGGCCTTACAGGTTGCTATGCGTTCGAGGGGAACTCCACGTATCACCAACCGTTTGTTACGTCGTGTGCGGGATTTTGCTCAAGTGAAAGGTGATGGTTCAATTGATGGGCTAATAGCTAACCAAGCTTTAGACATGTTAAATGTGGATGCTGCTGGTTTCGATTATTTAGATAGAAAGCTTTTAGTTGCTATTATTGATAAATTTATGGGTGGCCCAGTTGGGGTTGATAACCTTGCAGCAGCTATCGGGGAAGAGCGTGAAACCATAGAAGATGTATTAGAACCTTATCTTATCCAGCAAGGTTTTATTCAGCGCACCCCTCGAGGCCGAATGGCGACAGTTCATGCATATAACCACTTTGGTTTAACCCCTAAAGAAATTTGATTATATAAAATAAATAAGTATGGCCCCAATATTGTTATCAATATTGGGGCCATCTGTGCTAAAAACAGCGTGTGATGACTAAAATGCATAGCTTAAATTAATTTTTCGCTTTTATTGTTAAGCTAAGTACGAATAGAACAGCCGATACCAATACGACAGACGGCCCAGCAGGGGTATCGTAGAAAGCAGAAAGTGTTAGCCCACCAGTCACAGCAATCATACCAATTAAGATAGCGATAAAGGCCATTTGCTCAGGTGTTCGAGCAAAACGTCGAGCCGTCGCTGCGGGTATAATCAATAAAGACGTAATAATTAACGCCCCGACAAACTTCATTGCAATGCCAATTGTTAGTGCGGTAACTAACATTAGTAATAAACGGAGTCTTTGAATATTAATGCCATCAACAAAAGCAAGTTCAGGGCTAACCGTTATGGACAAAAGTGCCCGCCAACGATAAAAAAGCAACCCGCAAACGACAATAACGCCAATAAAAATCGTTATAATATCTTCATAGCTGACTGAGAGTAAGTCACCAAATAAGTAAGCCATTAGGTCAACACGGACATTAGCCATCAAGCTAACAACGACTAAACCTAAAGACAGTGAACTGTGCGCCATAATACCCAGTAAAGTATCAACGGCAAGTTGTGGACGTTTTTCTAGCCAAACTAAGATTAAGGCCAATAACAAAGTGACAGCAATAACGGCATAGAATGGGTTGATATTTAATAGTAGCCCAAATGCGACGCCTAGCAATGAAGCATGAGCTAGTGTATCGCCAAAATAGGACATTCGGCGCCACACAACAAAAGAGCCTAAAGGACCTGCCGCAATGGCAAGTAGCATGCCTGCTACCCAGCCGGGTAATAGTAACTCAATCATGTTTGCAGTCCTTGCTGTGTTGGTGACCAACAATAATATTGCCTTCTAAATCATGTTGATGATTATGTTGATGACGGTATACACCGAGTTGTTGAGCACCCCGATAACCAAACATTGCCACAAACTCAGGGTGGTTTGAAACAACGTCTGGCGCGCCAGAACAGCAAATATGGCCGTTAATGCAAAGTACTTTATCTGTTTTTGCCATCACGAGATGTAAGTCATGGGAAACCATTAATACAGCACAATTAAGCTCAGTTCTTAATTGATTAATTAAATCATATAGTGCAACTTGGCCTGTAATATCGACACCTTGAGCGGGTTCATCGAGCACTAACAGGTCAGGTTTATTGAGTAGGGCGCGAGCCAGTAAAACACGTTGAGTTTCACCGCCTGATAATTTTTGCATCGGTTGCTCGAGTAAATGCGTTGCTTTGACTCTTTCGAGTGCAGGTAACAAATGCTCTTTACGAGCACCGAGCTTTAATAACATAAAACGTTTAACAGTAAGAGGTAGCGTGGTATCCAGATGAAGTTTTTGTGGAACATAGCCAATAGCAAGAGAAGAAGGGCGCGTAATGGTACCTGATGTAGGGGCAAGTAGCCCAAGTACAACACGTACAATAGTTGATTTTCCAGCACCATTTGGGCCTAAAAGGGTTACGATGTCACCTTTATTCAGTTCAAAGGTAACATCGTTAAGGACCTGTTTTTCGCCAAATGAAACAGAAATTTTATTTAAAGTCAGTAATGGTTGCATATGAAAAACATCTTGCAGAATTCATTTTGTGTTATATTATAACATTTCAAAATCAAAATCACGGAAAAAGACTGCTATGATACATAAATCGAAAAACATTGCCTGCAAATTTCTTTTCGGGGCGGTGGCGACCTCCGTATTAAGTGCAACTATGGTATCAACTGCTAATGCTGATGTTGTAACGTCAATTCGCCCACTGGCCTTTATTGCCGCAGGGATTGCAGACGGTGTCACTGAGACACAAGTTTTATTACCAGATGGTGCTTCACCTCATGATTATGCACTTAAACCTTCTGATTTGAAAAAAATTAAACAGGCCGATCTATTCGTATGGGTTGGACCTGATATGGAAATGTTTTTACAGAAGCCAATCAATACATTACCACAGAATAAACGCCTAGCATTGGCTGAGCAGAAAAACATTAAGCCACTACTTATGGCGGAGTCACATGAAGATGAACATGATCACGAACATGGAGATGAAGCTAACCATGACAACGATCACGAACATCATCACCATGGTGAGTATAATATGCATATCTGGTTATCCCCAGAAATTGCAAATTACGCTGCGCAAGACATTTATGAGCGTTTAGTAGAGCTTTATCCTGAACAAAAAAATAAGCTAGACGTAAACCTTCGTAAATTCAAAGAAAATATGACGCAAAATGATCAGAAAATTGCTAATATTTTGCAGCCAGCTAAAAATAAGGGTTATTTTGTTTTTCACGACGCTTACGGTTACTTTGAAAAACACTATCAATTAGCTCCATTAGGGCACTTTACGATAAACCCAGAAATACAACCTGGCGCGCAGAAATTACATCAAATACGAACACAATTGGTTGAGCACAAAGCGCAATGTGTTTTTGCTGAGCCACAATTCAGGCCTGCTGTGATTGAAAGTGTAGCACGAAATACGGGGGTGAAAATGGGAACTCTCGACCCACTAGGAATTGGGCTGGCGATAGGGCCAGATAGCTACATGCAGTTTTTGACTCAATTATCAGAGCAATACGCCAGCTGCCTGAATTAAAAATAGAAGGAATTGTTTAAGTGCAGCAAATGGCCAAAAGTCTGGCTCAGGTATACGGTAGCCTGTCTAGGACACATAAAATTGTATTAAGTACGCTCACTGTAGCGACTATGGCCGTCGCAATTTGGCGGCCAGTTCATGTACCAACGACAACTGAAAATGATGGCACACCGGATACCATCATACCGCTCTTATTATTACCTGCAAGTGATGCTACCGACGATATAATTCAAGACAGTAGTGAACAGCTACCTGATGAAGGCCTTGCTGATACCGAAGCTGAAGCAATAGAGACAGGGGGAGAAGCTGCGCCTCTCCCCCATGAATATGTTGTTGCAAGTGGTGATAACTTAACGACTATTTTAACTCAATTCGGTATTGAAGCTGGGGATGTTGCAACGCTATCTAACCAACATAAGTCATTGAGAAACCTTAAAATAGGCCAATCCTTAAATTGGTCTTTAACAGAACAGGGTGAGTTAGAATCATTGACTTGGGATGTTTCTCGCCGTGAGACCCGTATTTTTACCCGCGTAGGAACGACAAATAAATTTGAAGAAACTAAGCAAATTCGCGAAGGTGAATGGACTAACAGTGTTTTAAAAGGTACTGTTGACGGTTCATTTGCACAAAGTACAAACAAAGCGGGCTTAACACGTAATGAAGGCCGTGAGGTGATTAAAGCCTTACAATGGCAGGTTGATTTCAAAAAATTGAAAAAAGGCGATAAATTCAGTGTGTTAATGAGCAGGGAAATGCTTAACGGGCGCAGTGAGCAGAGCCAACTCATTGGTGTTCGTCTGCAAACTAATGGAAAAAGCTATTATGCTTTTCGTGCTGAAGATGGGCGCTATTATGATAGCGAAGGGAATGGCTTAGAACGCGGTTTCTTACGTTTTCCAACCGCTAAACAGTTTAGAGTGTCTTCACAATTCAATCCTCGCCGAGTTAACCCAGTTACTGGGCGTGTAGCACCACATAAAGGCGTGGACTTCGCAATGCCTGTTGGCACGCCAGTACTTGCTGTTGGTGATGGTGAAGTGATTGTTTCAAAATACAGCGGCGCTGCAGGCAACTTTATTGCTATCCGTCATGGGCGTCAATATACCACTCGTTACATGCATTTACGCCAATTGTTAGTTAAGCCTGGGCAAAAAGTTAAGCGTGGTGATAGAATTGCGCTATCAGGTAATACTGGGCGTTCGACCGGGCCTCATCTACATTTTGAAATGTGGGTGAATCAACAAGCAGTAAATCCACTTACTGCGAAATTACCAAGTTCTGGTGGTTTAACAGGAAAAGAGCGTAAAGAATATTTAGCGCTAGTAAAAGAAACGAAACCACAACTTAAACTACAGTAACTTAAGTTTCTATTTTATCGCTGGCAGGTACTTGTATCTGCCAGTTTTCTTTGTAATGCTCCCGTAAACTATTATTATAAGCTATAGAGAGATAGCTAATATTCACTTGAGTACAGCATGAATAAAGATCAAGACACTGATAGTAAAAAAGGCTATATGCCAACTTTTCACCGTTCTTATCTATTACCTAAATATTGGGGGGTATGGTTAGGAGCGGGTATTTTGGCAGGATTGGCTTTCATTCCGGTTAAAATCCGTGACCCTTTACTCGCTAAAATAGGAAAATGGGTTGGGCGATTGGCTAAAAGTGGCCGTCGTCGTGCCAAAATTAACTTACTTTATTGTTTTCCTAAATTGACAGAACAACAACGAGAAGAATTAGTTGATCGTATGTTTGAAACCGCACCACAGTCTTTTGTTATGTTGGCAGAGCTATGTCTTCGTGGTGCAAGTAAAACGCTAGCTAGAACGCATTGGCATAATCAAGAAATTATAGAGCGCTTAAAACAGCAGCAAAGCAATGTTATTTTTATGGTTCCTCATGGCTGGGCCGTTGATGCACCAGCGATGTTATTAGCAGCAAAAGGCCAGAAAATGGCTGCAATGTTTCATCACCAAAAGAACCCAGTTGCAGATTATTTATGGAATAAAGCGAGATACCATTTCGGGGGGCGCTTGCATTCAAGAGAAGCGGGTATTAAGCCTTTTATTGCTTCTGTTAGACAAGGATATTGGGGGTTTTATCTTCCAGACCAAGATCATGGTGAGGAGCATAGCGAATTTGTTGATTTTTTTGGTACATATAAGGCAACATTACCTGCAATCGGTAGGTTAATGAAAGTTTGTAAGGCGAAAGTTGTGCCACTATTTCCCGTTTATGACCATAAAACGCATCAATTGCATATTTTTATCCGTGAACCAATGGATGATATCGATGGTAAGGACGATAAGTATATTGCACGAAGAATGAATGAGGAGCTGGAATATCTGGTTTCCCCGAACTTAGAACAATACACATGGATACTAAAGCTATTAAAAACGCGAAAAGAGGGAGAAATAGAACCTTATCAGCGAAAAGATCTTTACCGTTAGTGTCCAGATCTACAGAATAATTTTTGAGCCATTACCTTTTGAGTAATGGCTTTTTTTTGTCTAAAAGTGTGCTCATCATAGAAATATACACTTAATCCCCATAATTTTGAAAAGCTGGGTACCATTATTAATGGTGCATAGTTATTTAATTTATTTTTATATTTCTTGGTTTTATTATTAGGCTGTTTTTAGTTACTTGTATTGATCTTTTCGAGAGTATAAGAGAACTGATAGCTTTACATAAAAAAATATCCCCTATTAAAAATGATTATCGATATATCAAAATAAATAACTTAAAAACTTTTAAATATATGAGTAAATAAGGAATAGTATGTAAAAGTATTTATTAACGATAAATAAAATATATCTCCCAGGTTAATAATTTGGAGACTCTATGGTTAAAACCCGAACTACGCTAGACCAATGGATAACCCTACAAGCGGTGGTTGACTACGGTGGTTTTGCTCAAGCAGCTGAAATCTTGCATAGAACACAATCATCAATTAGTTATACCATCAGTAAATTAGAGCAAACGTTAGAAATTGAAATATTTTCTTTAGAAAAACGTCGTGCAGTATTAACTAAACAAGGAGAACAGTTATTAGCGTTATCAAGAGAAGTAACAAATAAAGCGATTTCATTAGAAGAGGTTGCCAAGTCATTAAATTATGAGGGAAATAATAAAATTAATATAGTTATAGATTCGCTATATCAAAGTGATGAAATACTTAAAAAAATTGGAGAGCTAAGCTGCTCTAGAAAGGATTATGATATTGATCTTAAGAAGATTTCACTAAGAAAATCAGATGTTTTTACAATTAAAAATTATGATTTACTAATTACTCATCATTACATTGAGTCGTTAAATCCCATATTTCTTGAACAGGTTGAAGCGGTGCTTGTAACCAACCCAAATCATAAGCTGCAACATTGTTCAGTTGACAATATACTGAAAATAATGGAAAAAACAGCCTCAATTTCTTTGAAGCTTACAGGTATGAATGGGAGCAAAAGCATCCAAACTATCCATATTTCTAATGTGGAATTAGCAATTAAATTAGCCGAAAATTCGGTTGGTTATTTATGGTTGCCGAAAAATTTAATCCAGAAAGAATTAAATAATAATTCATTAAAAGAGCTGAAAATAGTAAATAAAAAGTCGTTCTATAATTTTTATATGTATATTAATAAAATCTCAATGGCAAATGAAATTTTAAAAAACTATCTAATTGCTAATAAAAAATCTAAATAAAAGAGCCAGTTCATAAATGATAAAAACAAAGCATTAATATTTTAGATGCAATTTTAAAAAATTCAATGTATCCATTGGTTAACTTAACTAAAGGTAGATGATATATTTCTTCTGAACTAAAAATATGAGTGATTTATTTGTTTATGTAGTAATTAATAATTAAAAATCTATATTATAGGAACTATTATGAGTATTCTAAAAAAATCCCTAACTGTAATAGGGGTTACTTTAGCTGTAACATCTACGCCAACTGTTTTTGCTTCAGGTACAATTAACTTTACTGGGGAAATAACTGATATAGCTTGTACAGTTGATAGCAACTCAAAAAATTTAAATGTTGACCTTGGAAAGGTATCAGCTAAAAGTTTAGCCGCACAAGGAGAAGTGGCGGGTTTAAAAGACTTCACTATTAAACTTGTTGATTGTCCAACAAACTCCAAAGTAACTGTACGCTTCGGTGGCACACGTGATACCGCAGACAACGATATTCTTGCAATTAACCAAGCTGTAGGTGTTGCAAATAATGTCGGTGTTGCTTTATTTGAAAAAGATGCAATAACGCAAATTAAGTTGTTTGAAGATTCAAAACAAATTGAATTCGATGGTACAACAGTAGACTTAGACTATGTTGCTCGTTATAAAGCGACTGGTGTAGTAACTGCAGGGCCTGCTAATAGCAGTGCAGTATACAGTATTCAATATCATTAACTAATTGGAGAGTGACAATGGTTACTCTCCTTCTTATTTCAATATAATGGTTGTTTTATGAAAAAAATATTTTTTTCAATCTGTATATGTTTTTTTTCTATAGCTAACACCTCTCAAGCCTCAGGGATTAGTGTAGGTGGAACACGTTTTGTCTATGAAGAAAATAAACGTGAAATTGATATTCCTATTTTCAATAGTGATAAAGAAAAACCTTTTTTAATTCAAAGCTGGGTATCACCATTTGGCGGAGAGGGGAAAGCACCATTTATTGCCATACCACCATTATTTCGTATTGAGCCAGATACAAATGGTTCAGCTAGAATTTCTTATATAGGTGAGCCTATCGGTTCAAATACTGAACAAATTTATTTGCTTAATATCAAATCAATACCACCAAAAAATAATAGTATTGAGAATGAACTACAGATAATCATAAATTCACAGTTTAAATTATTTTTAAGGTCGAAAGATATAGAGCCATTCGACTTTAAAAAAATTTTTTTAGTTGAGAAACCAGATGGGATTATGATTGATAACCAAACTCCATATCACTTATCAATCAAAAATATCCTTGACAATGGCAGGGTCATTGACGGTGCTAGTTTAATATATCCATTCAAAAATGACTATATCATTAAGAAAAAAATAAATAATGGTGACTCAATAGTTGTTCAATTTATCAATGACTATGGCGCTATTATAGAGAAAAAAACCAAATAAGAGTCTCTAAGATGCCAGTTTTTTGTAAAAAAAATACGCTTATGTATTCTAATGTTTTTACTGCGATTAGCTTAATATTTTATATCAATAATACAATTGCTAAAGATATTTTTGATATTAATGCAATTAATTCCGGAATGGAAAACCAAGTCGCAGATATAAATAGTTTAGGCTACCTATCATCTGCGGGAGGGCAATTGCCAGGAGATTATTTTGTTGATATCTATATAAATGATAAATTGATTGATAACAAAAATATAAGGTTTTTATTTGATGATAAAGCTAAAAAATTATCTCCTGAAATAACAAAAAAAATGCTGCTAAACTGGGGCGTGAAAAACTCAGCAAGTGAAAAGTTTTCAGCAAGTGGAGAGGACGAATATTTGAATGACATTAGTAAAATTATTCCCAGTGCTAATTATCAATACAGATTTGAAACCCAACAATTACAAATTAGTATCCCACAAATTGGATTAGAAAATACGAGTAGAGGCTATATTGAACCAAAGGAATGGGACGATGGAATCACCACTACATTTGTTAACTACACAGTTCGGTTTAATAAACATTGGTACCAAAATAAGAATAATAGCGATAACTCGTTCTTAGGTTTAAGAAGTGGTATTAATATGGGCGCTTGGCGTTTCCGTAATCATAGTACCTACAGTAAAACGACATATGAAACGAATTGGAATAATCTACAAACTTATGTAGAGCGTGATATTCGTAGCTTAAAAAGCCGCTTAACGATTGGTGAAATATCCTCTGATAATGGCGTAATAGAGAGTACCCCTTATCTTGGAGTGAAGCTAGTATCTGATGAAAGTATGTTACCTCAAAGTGAAAGGGGTTTTGCACCTACAGTGACTGGTCTTGTACAATCAAACGCGATTGTTACTATCAGCCAAAATGGCAACGTGATTTATCAAACCACCGTGCCGCCGGGTAGGTTTGCGATTAATGATTTGTATCCAACGTCATATAGTGGTGATCTTGAGGTCACAATTGAAGAAGCTAATGGCACGGTAAGGTCTTTTATTCAGCCTTTCTCTGCAGTGCCAATGATGCAAAGAGCCGGCACATTAAAATATAGCGTAGATATTGGTAAATATAATGTTGATGGTGCACGACGTAAACCTAATTTTGCGCAAGCATCAGCAATTTGCGGCTTGCCATATAACTTATCCGTTTATGGAGGTTTCTTAGTTTCTCAAGACTATCAAGCCTACACAATAGGTGCTGGAGTAAATTTAGGCAAAATTGGCGCGATATCAACAGATATTACAGAAGCATCGGTACAATTGATTGATAAAAAGAGTGCGAAAGGGCAAGCGTATCGAATTCAATATTCGAAATACATTCCAAATACAGGCACTTCTTTTTCTTTGGCATCATATCGTTACTCAACAAAAAACTATTATGATTTTTCTGATTCTAATAATCATCCTTATAAGATGGGGCGAAAAAAACAACAGTTTCAAGCGTCAGTCTCTCAGTCACTTGACGAAATCGGTTATTTATCGGTGAATGGTTATCAGCAATATTATTGGGACAAAAGTGGTTCTGATAAAAGTTTAACAATGAGTTTTAGCTCTAATTATAATTCAATGAATTACAGCGTTGCTTATTCTTATATTAAACAAGACTATTCAAAAACAAATGACCAAATGCTGTCATTCAATTTGAGTATTCCTTTTGATTTGGGTCGAAAAAATAATTGGGCTAACTATAGCTATAGTACCAGCAAAAATGGAGATTCGATTAGCTCATTAAGTTTTAATGGTATGCAATTAGTAGATAATAATTTGCAGTATAACCTTACGCAAAGATATAACCATAGCCGTAATGAATTTAGCAGTTCCGTTAGTGCAAACTATATAGTTTCATCAGGAGAATACAGTTTGGGTTATAACTATGACCCTAAATATCATGCTATCGATTTCAGTGCAACGGGAGCACTATTATTGCATTCTGGCGGGTTAACGACCTCTCGTACTATCTATGATTCTGCAGTGCTCGTTAAAGCAGAAGATATAGACAATTTAAAAGTAAATAACGCGCAATCACTTTACACTAATTCGTCAGGTTATGCAGTAATTCCCACAGTGACTCGTTATGAACGAAATAAAATTAGTGTCGATACTGCAACATTAAGTGGCAATAATGATGTTGCGATTAATACAACGACAGTCGTTCCTACTCAAGGTGCGATTGTATTAGCTAATTTCCAAGCAAAACGGGGTGCTAGAGTTTTATTAAAACTCAAGTATGCGGGAAAAGCAATTGCATTTGGTACACAAGTTTCTGTTATGGAAAGTGAGGAACAAGTTACAGGCGGTATTGTTGCAAATGATGGGGAAGTTTATTTAAGTGGCGTTCCAGAGCAAAGCAAGATAATAGTGAAATGGGGCAACGGTAATAATCAACAATGTACAGTTCCACTTTTATTATCATTAGAGAATGAAAAAATTCAGTTTATAGAACGAGTTTGTGAATAGGAGTTATCATGAAAAATTTAGGTCTAAAAATAGGCATTTCGTTCCTTTTATATTCACAATTCGGGGCTGCTGAATTTAGGGCTGAATTTACCAGCCAATTAGTTAATCCGAATAAAACACTTTATGTATCACGAACTTTACCAGCAGGTACTTTTATTGGTTCTATTGATTTAGGAACCCACTCTCCATGGACATGGTGGAATGTGACGGGTAATACAGAAGTTGGAATTTACGTACCAATCGAACCAGGAAATTCAAGGTATATTCCGGGTATAGGTTATGTTAGAGAAATTAATAGTTCAGGCGTTGGTTATACTTTGCATGGTACAGTAATGAGCCCTTGCTCTGGTTTTGCATATGTTGATGGGGTAAATACGAAAGATGGAAATAATAATAATAGATTTATATGTGGCTCTAATGCATCTTCAGCAACGTATACTGTAAAATTAAGGGCGGATTTTTATAAAGTTGGTAATAATGTTAAAAGCCAAACTTTACCAATATCTAATGCTGCGATGTTGATTTTATTCCACAATGGTTTCATTACTACAGATTTATATGGGAGGTTCGAACCCAAAGTAAATATGGGGCCAATCAATGTTATTTCGAGTGGTTGTGAAGTCAAAAATAAATCAATAGACGTACCATTCGGTAACGTTAGTAAATTGTCATTTACAGGTGTTGGTTCAACGAGTTCTGAGAGCAAGCAAAATTTTCAAATTGAATTAGATTGTGACCCTATATCTCCGATAAAAATTACGTTTATTGGAACTCAAGATTCAAGTCAAACACCAGGGGCAATCGCACTTAATAATTTAGCCGATGAAAATACAGCGAAAGGTTATGCCATCCAAGTAAAGCACAACGGTATACCCATTAAGCTTAATCAATTAATACCGCTCGCCAATAAAAATGACATAGGGCAATACAACATTCCGTTGGAAGCCGCGTATATCCAAACTCAATCTGCAACGGCAGCTGGGAAAGCGAATGGTACGCTACAATTTAACCTACAATATCATTAAATGCTATTTTCTCTGTATTTTACGCAAGTGATGCAGAGCTATACTTTCTTGTGTTAATTCTTTTTTAAGTTAGATAGCGTTTCAATATAAAGGAAAGCCCCCACCCATAGGCGAGGGCTAAAAGATTATTCAACTTCTAGAATACGACAAGTATTCGTGCTACCTACAGTGCCCATTAAGTCACCTTGGGTGACAAGAACCACGTCACCACTCATTAAATAGCCGTTATCACGTAAACGCGTGACAGCTTCATTGGCAGCCGCAATACCATCTGTATGGGTGCTACAGAAAACAGGTGTAACACCACGATAGAGAGAACATTGATTAAGGGTTTTTTCATGACGAGACATGGCAAAAATAGGTAAACCAGAGCTGATCCGAGACATCATACGAGCAGTACGGCCAGACTCAGTCATTGCTATGATAGCTTTAACCCCTTTAAGATGGTTAGCAGCATACATTGTTGACATTGCAATTGCTTCTTCAGGGCTATTAAACTCCGCATCTAAACGGTGTTTAGACACATTTAGGCCCGGCATTTTTTCTGCGCCAAAACAAACCTGCGCCATCGCGGCTACCGTTTCTGCTGGGTACTGGCCTGCAGCAGTTTCAGCAGAAAGCATAACGGCATCAGTACCATCCAACACCGCATTCGCAACGTCCATGACTTCGGCTCGCGTTGGCATAGGGTTAGTGATCATCGATTCCATCATTTGTGTTGCGGTTATAACAACACGGTTTAATTGGCGAGAGCGGCGGATCAATTTTTTCTGGACAGCGACTAATTCAGGGTCGCCAATTTCCACTCCGAGGTCACCACGAGCAACCATAACGACATCAGAAGCGAGAATAACTTCATCCATCACTTCATCATTGGCAACGGCTTCTGCACGTTCTACTTTAGCAACAATTTGGCATTCACAGCCCGCATCACGAGCTAATCGGCGTGCATAATCTAAATCTTCACCTGAGCGAGGGAATGAAACAGCTAAGTAATCAACATTAATTTTTGCAGCAGTTTTTATATCTTCTTTGTCTTTTTCTGTTAATGCTTCAGCTGAAAGACCGCCACCGAGTTTATTAATACCTTTATTGTTAGATAGTTGGCCACCAACAGTAACTTCTGTAAATACCTGTAACCCTTTGACTTCAAGGACTTTCAATTGTACTCGACCATCATCAAGAAGCAAAATATCACCTGGGACGACATCGGCAGGTAAGCCTTTATAGTCGATACCTACTTTCTCTTGGCAGCCTTCACCTTTACCTAAATTGGCATCAAGAATGAATTTATCGCCAATATTTAGGAAAATTTTGCCATCTTTAAAAGTGGAAACACGAATTTTAGGACCTTGCAAATCACCGAGGATCGCAACGTGACGTCCTAAACGAGCGGCAATCTCACGTACTTTGTTCGCACGTAATAGATGGTCTTCTGGAGTTCCGTGGGAGAAGTTAAGGCGAACAACGTTGGCGCCAGCGTTGATAATTTTTTCAAGGTTATTATCGCGATCTGTAGCTGGACCAAGAGTTGTAACAATTTTAGTTCTTCTAAGCCGTCTAGACATGTATTACTCCGTTGACCTGTAATGGTGTTGATAAAAGAGTGAAACCATTTCACTCCATTTCGAAACCTGTTTACTGCAAATAGGGATGCTGACACGAGCACAGCTATTATATACAGCCAATTTCTTAATGCTATCAGGTCTGTAAAACTATTAAAGCCTGAAAAGCAAAGAAAAGCATTTATACAGCCAATTTATTGCCTTTAGATGCTATCAAACCGCGAATCACGTAATGCTTCTTTGACGCGCTTCAAGTTATCTCTAAATTTTTCACCTCTTCTTAACGTAAAACCTGTTGTTAGTACATCAATGACAGCGAGCTGCGCCATTCTTGATACCATTGGCATATAGATATCAGTATCTTCAGGAACATCAATAATGATAGATAAGGAAGCGGCTTGAGAGAGAGGTGAGTTTTCTGAGGTAATTGCAATTATAGTCGCGTCATTTTCCCGTGCTAAACGTGCCATATCAACTAATGCTTTGGTTCTTCCTGTATGGGAAATGAGCACAATAACATCTCCTTCATTACTATTGATACAGCTCATACGTTGCATGACAATATCATCGAAGTATATGACAGGAATATTAAAGCGGAAAAACTTATTCATTGCGTCGTGTGCGACAGCAGCAGAGGCACCAAAGCCAAAAAAACTGATTTTCCGAGCTTGAGTTAATAAATCAACAGCACGATTAATTGCACTGATATCTAATGTGTGTTTTACATTATCTAATCCAGCCATAGCAGATTCAAAAATCTTATGAGTATAGGTATTTACTGTATCGGTTTCTTCTATATGGCGGTTAATATAGGGGGTGCCGTTGGCTAAGTTTTGTGCTAATCGTAATTTAAAATCAGGGAATCCTTTCGTATCCATTTTTCGACAAAATCGGTTTACTGTTGGCTCGCTAACATCAGCTAATTGCGCGAGTGTGGCGATACTGAGATGAATGGCATTTTGTGGCATACCTAGAATAACCTCAGCCACCTTTTTTTCTGATTTACTTAAAAAATCGAGACTTGTCTTCATTTGTTCTAAAATATTCATATAGCAAAAGCGCCTATTTCATCGAAAGGAGAAATTTTTGAGTCATCACGTTATCCTATTATTGATTTTAAATTTCTTGCTGTGATGTCGTAATAGAGAGTGAAAATATACTATGTATGATATGTAAGCTATCTGAATACAGGTGATAAGTAGCAGCTTTTTATGAAACTTTGACCCGTATCTAATTTTCAGAATAGTAAACATCCTACTTATTTTGTTATTTTTTTACGGAAGCTGTCTCCATTCAGTTAAATCGCATCTTTTTAATACACTAAAAATTATTCAGTGTGTAACATAAGATTAAACAGACAATATGTTGTTTTTTTCATCATAAAAACTGTGATCGGTATCATGAACATTTACTGGGCACTAGCAACAGGGTACATTAGCGGAATTAGGGCTAATTTTAACAAAATTACAATAAGGCCTATCCTAGTTAGGTCTTACATTCCGCAAATTGAGGAGAACCAATATGGCGGTACATAATGCTGCTCAAGCTTGTGACTTAATTATTTTTGGCACCAAGGGAGACCTCGCTCGTCGTAAGCTGTTGCCATCGCTTTATCAGTTAGAGAAAGCAGGTTACATTCATCCAGACACACGCATTATTGGTGTCGGTCGTGCTGAATGGAGTCAAGATGATTACGTCCACTTTGTCAAAGAAGCGTTAGATAAGTTCTTAAAAGAAGATCTCGATTCAGCATTGTGGGAAAAATTAAGCGCTCGCTTGGATTTTTGTAACTTAGACGTTAACCAGACTGAAAGTTTTGTGCGTTTAGCTGAAATGTTAAAACAAGATGCACAACCTGCTATCCATTACTTTGCTATGCCACCGAGTACTTTTGGTGCTATGTGTCAAGGGTTGGGCCATGCTAAATTAAATAAAAAGCCAAATCGCGTTGTCATGGAAAAACCACTGGGAACGGATTTAGCGTCGTCACAAGAAATTAATAATGAAGTGGCGAAGTATTTTGATGAAAGCCAAGTCTATCGTATTGACCACTATCTTGGTAAAGAAACTGTTTTAAACTTACTCGCATTGCGTTTTGCAAACTCGTTATTTATCAATAACTGGGACAATCGCACTATTGATCATGTCCAAATCACGGTTGCAGAAGAAGTAGGAATCGAAGGTCGTTGGGGGTATTTCGACCAAGCAGGCCAAATGCGTGATATGGTACAAAACCACTTATTGCAAATCTTAACGATGATAGCCATGTCACCACCGGCAGATTTAACCACTGACCGTATTCGCGATGAAAAAGTGAAAGTCTTACGTTCTTTACGTCGTATCGACCATACAAATGTGCGTGAAAAGGCAGTACGAGGGCAATATACCTCAGGTTTTGTTCAAGGCAAAAAAGTCCCTGGATATCTAGAAGAAGAGGGGGCGAATAAGCAAAGCATGACCGAGTCATTCGTTGCTTTGCGTGTTGATATCGATGATTGGCGTTGGGCAGGTGTACCTTTCTATTTACGTACGGGTAAGCGCCTACCTGCAAAATGTTCTGAAGTTGTTGTTTATTTTAAAAAACCAGCATTGAATATTTTCTCTGAAAGTTATCAAGACCTGCCTCAGAATAAATTAACTATTCGTTTGCAGCCTGATGAAGGGATTGATATTGAAATTATGAATAAGGCGCCAGGCCTTGATCATAAACATCGTTTACAAACCACTAAATTGGATTTAAGTTTCTCTGAAACTTTCAACCAGACTCACCTTGCAGATGCTTATGAGCGTTTATTACTTGAAGCCATGCGTGGCATTCAAGCACTGTTTGTTCGCCGCGATGAAGTAGAAGAAGCATGGAAATTTGTTGATTCTATTATAGATGCATGGGCAATGGACAATGAAGCGCCTAAGCCATATCAAGCAGGGACCTGGGGGCCGATTGCATCTGTTGCGATGATCGCACGCGATGGCCGTTCATGGAATGAGTTTGAATAGTATTATCAATATTTGAAATATTAGGTAGTATATTGACTAAAATGGCGGGGTAATCCCGCCATTTATCTTTGTTTATCATATTGTTAGGTATGGCTACATAGGATATTAAAGGATTAATTCGCTACGTCCTGTCGCTGCCATATGGATAATCGCTTGCTCGATGCGTAAACATGCCATTTTAGCGGCATCAGGAACGGATAGTCCCGCTAATAACTGAGCGGTGAGTTCAGCACCAAATAAATCCCCCGTTCCTTTTGGTGTGACAGGGTAACGTTTGTGGCGGATTACGGTCACGTTATCTTGGGTAACACAAACGACTTCAATGTTGTCGTCATCAGGCTGGAAAGCACTTGTGATGATTACCCACTGTGTATTTCCCTTTAATAAGCTACGGGCTGCAGCCGTAGCATCATCCAAGTTATGGACTTGTTTGCCACTTAACGTCATGAGCTCGAATTTGTTTGGAATAATACCTGTAGCTAAAGGAATGACTTTATCGCGGTATACCTCGGCAATTTCGGGTGGAATATAAAAACCGCTGTCTTCATCTCCCATGACTGGGTCAACAATAACCGGTAGTGCCGTTCTTTCTTTACGAACTAGAGTTAACCAGTTTGCTAAGTCTTGGGCTTTTTCTGGGGAACCTAGATAACCAGTCAAAATAGCTCTCACAGAATTTAAGCTACCCCGCTCAACAAAACCGTTTAAATAACCACGAAACCACTCACCAGGCAACTCACCACCATAACAAGTTGTATAGTGAGGCGTATTACTAAGTACTACAGTAGGTACTGCCGCAACACGTAAACCTTGTTCTGTCAAGGCTGGAACGGCAATGCTATTTCCAACACTGCCATAAATAACTTGTGACTGAATTGAAATAACATCATAAGGTAATGGCGTTGCATCAGCGGAATTTTGGAAACTATTGGAGGTAAGGCTAAAGGCGTTCATGGCTCTCTCTTCGGCATATTACAATCATATAGCTACTATAAGAAGCTTGTTCAATCAGGTTGTCAATGCTAAAAATCGAATAGCTTAGTTAAGGCGTGACGAGAGCATGAAAAGTGGAAAAAAGAGATTTTTTTATAAAATAATTCCAGTGAAAAATTTATCATCATCGCTTGTTTATTCGCGCAATAGTTGATAGCTCAAGGGTTGATTAGCATATTAATGAATAGTTATGCATATTTTTATTCAATGCAAAAAATGTTTATATTCATTGACTTAATAAATTTGGCATGTTAAAAACAAACTGAAATTAACTATCAACATGAGGGTTCGGAGTAAATTGGGTAGATGTCTACCTGATGAAAAGAATAAGATATCATGCTTAGCTCAACTAGCGGCAAGATCAGCAAGTCCCAAAAAAGAACGACACACAGGCTTTTCCTTTCAGCTATCCTTTCCAGTGAACACTACTGGTGTGGTGCATTATAGCGTCTCTCTCGATTATTCATTTCGCTGAATAAACTCAGCAACACGTTGTTATTTATTTGAATTTTCAACAACTACGCAATAGTAATCTGTATTTTTTATCTGTACAAAAAATAGGCTATTACGTGGCTGTATATAGAGAGATATTATAATGATTTACTGGATATTTTTAGTATTAGCTATCGTAACTGAAGTTATCGGTACACTATCAATGAAACATGCCAGCGTCAGTGGTGATTTTACTGGTATGGTCGTGATGTATGTGATGATAGCAACATCATACATTTTACTTGCTGTTGCAGTTAAAAAAGTGGCATTAGGTGTCGCCTATGCACTATGGGAAGGTATCGGTATCCTTTTTATCACAACATTTAGTGTCATGTGGTTTGGAGAAACGCTATCACCGATGAAAATTGGGGGGTTAGTATTACTTATCACCGGTATTGGACTGATTAAATCAGGCACCAAGAAAACCACCGTTCGTCAATCTGCACAAAAAGTAAAACAAGTTACACAAAACGCGGTCAATGCAGCCAAAACAAATGCTTTAGTTGGACGCGAAGCTAAGTCGGAGGCGTAATATGGCCAGTCATTTTGAATGGTGGCATGCTGCGTTTTTGATCCTAGCAGTCATATTAGAAATCGCAGCCAACATTTTGTTAAAAATGTCGAATGGGTTTAAACGATACTGGATAGGTATTCTTTCTCTAATTGCGGTACTCGGAGCTTTCAGTGCATTAGCGCAAGCAGTAAAAGGAATCGAACTTTCAATTGCCTATGCATTATGGGGAGCATTCGGGATTATCGCGACAGTAGCAGCAGGTTGGATACTTTTCAATCAACGGCTAAATTATAAAGGCTGGGGAGGGATTGTGTTATTGCTACTAGGAATGGTTCTCATCAAGATGTCGTAATGCTCGTCATATTTTGCAGTGTCGCGTTGTTGGCTACATTCGTTAACCCTAGTCACATACTTATGTATGCCCCAAGGGATTAACTCACTTGCCGCCTAGCGACATCACAAACTATTTAGAGCATGGATGGGCGCTAATAATTGGCGCCCATTTTTATGCAAAGCAAAACCTGTTTAATCAATCAATTGCTGCAACAATCTTAATTTCAACTTTATATTCTGGCTTCATCAGTAATGCTTGGACAGTACAACGGACAGGTGCGCTTCCAGCAACAACCCATGCATCCCATGCTTGGTTCATACCAGCAAAATCGGCTTTATCAGCAAGAAAAATGGTGGCATCAAGAATTTTACTTTTGTCTGAACCAACACGTTCAAGCATGACATCAATTGCCGCGAGCGTGTTTGCTGTTTGAGCAACAATATCAGCGTCAAGGTTTTCAGGAACACTGGTGTAGTAAATTACATTATTGTGAATGACAGCTTCAGACCAACGATTATCAGGGTCAATACGTTTGATAGTCATAATTATTCCTTATTATACATGTGGCTCAAGAATAACAGTTTGCAGGCTGGATGAAAATCAGTTGTTCAACGAAGTAATAATTACCTAAGCAGGGTTAAGAAACTCATGGTAAAGTGTGCCCTCATTATTCCTAATAAATAGGTCATGTAGTGCACGACGATTTTTCTGCGGATGGCTTTTTAGCCAGAACAATTCCTGGTTTTCAGCCTCGAGAAGCACAAGTTACGATGTCGAATGCAGTAACCGAGTCGATTGAGCAGCAGCATGTGCTGGTGGCGGAAGCGGGTACTGGAACAGGAAAAACATATGCTTATTTAGTTCCTGCATTGCGTAGTGGAAAAAAAGTCATTGTTTCAACGGGATCAAAAGCCTTACAAGATCAACTGTATCACCGAGACTTACCGACAATTATTGATGCGATGAATTACACTGGACGGACCGCGTTATTAAAAGGGCGTTCGAATTATTTATGTTTAGAGCGATTAGACCAACAATCCCTTGGTGGTGGTAGTCTTGAGCCGGAAATATTGTCCGCTGTTGTGAGGTTACGCAGTTGGTCCATTGAATCTGAGCTAGGTGATACGAGCACTTGTCATGATATTGCGGAGGACAGCCCTGTTTGGCCGTTAGTGACTAGCACCAATGATAATTGTCTTGGAAGTGATTGCCCACGTTATCAAGAATGTTTTGTCTTAAAAGCACGACGTAAAGCTTTAGAAGCGGATATTGTCGTTGTGAATCACCATTTATTTATGGCTGATAGAGTCGTGAAAGATACAGGTTTTGGAGAATTAATTCCCCAAGCAGAGGTCATGATTTTTGATGAAGCGCACCAAATTCCTGATATAGCCAGCCAATATTTTGGTCAGCAACTAAGTAGTCGCCAATTGCTTGATCTGGCACGTGATATGATTATGGCCTATCGAACTGAGTTAAAAGACCAAGTGCAACTGCAAAAAAGTGCAGATAGGCTCACTCAAAGTACGCTAGATTTCCGGCTCAATTTGGGGGAAAACAGTTTTCGTGGCAATTTACGTGATTTACTAAAGCGCCCTGAAGTACAAAGGGCATTGACATTACTTGATGATTCTCTTGAACTTTGTTATGAAGTGATCAAAACCACTTTGGGCCGTTCACAGAGCTTAGACTCTATTTTTGAGCGTGTTACTATTTACCGAAATCGTTTGAACCGTTTAAAAGATGTGACAATTGCAGGCTACAGCTATTGGTTTGAAAGTTATGGTCGCCATTTTTTACTGGCACTAACGCCATTAACGGTTGCAGATAAATTCAGCGAAATGATCGCAAGTACGCCAGCCAGTTGGGTATTTACATCAGCAACTTTGTCGGTAAATGAAAAACTAAGTCACTTCACTGACCGTTTAGGTCTAGCCATGGCAAAAACGCTATTATTAGCCAGCCCATTTGATTATCAAAGCCAAACTTTATTATGTGTTCCGCGTTTTTTACCCGAACTCAATCAACGAGGCCTCGCACAAAAATTGGCAACCATGCTACGACCTATGATTGAAAAAAATCAGGGACGTTGCTTCTTTTTATGTACATCACACCTGATGATGCGTGAATTGGCCGAGGAATTTAAATCTTCATTGACATTACCGGTTCTAATGCAAGGGGAAAGCAGTAAAAACAAACTGTTATCTCAGTTTATTGCTGCGGGGAATGCTGTTTTAGTTGCCACTAGTAGCTTTTGGGAGGGGGTTGATGTGCGAGGTGATGAATTAACTTGTGTCATTATCGATAAACTCCCATTTACTGCCCCTGATGACCCGCTATTAAGAGCGCGCATCGAAGATTGTGAATTACGGGGTGGAGATCCATTCTCGGATGTCCAATTACCAGATGCAGTTATTACTTTAAAGCAAGGTGTAGGGCGGCTAATTCGAGACACTAGTGATTATGGTGTCATCGTTATTTGTGATAACCGTTTAGTGACTCGCCCTTATGGTGAGGTTTTTTTACGTAGCCTTCCGCCATCACCACGAACAAGAAGTATACAAAAAGCAATTGCATTTCTTGAAGAGAAAAGGCAAGAAGTTAATAGAGTGAGGTAAATCCCACCTTGTTTTTCTGCTATTCCTACGGCCGTTTATGTTAATATAATCGGCATCTTTTAATCAGAAACTATTAATTTGCCGGAGTTTAGGCATGTCGAGTCGTATTCTTGCTGTTGATACAGCAACAGAAGCCTGTTCAGTCGCACTTTGGTGTGAAGGTGACATTATTTCGCGTTTCGCGATTTCTCCTCGAGAGCACACACAAAAAATTTTACCGATGGTTGAGGAAGTTCTTGCAGAAGCTGGGATGGGGTTGAACCAGTTAGATGCATTGGCTTTCGGGCGTGGTCCTGGTAGTTTTACGGGGGTTCGTATTGGTGTTGGTATTGCACAAGGGTTAGCACTAGGGGCTAATTTGCCCATGATTGGCGTTTCCTCTTTAATGACACTTGCTGAAGGCGCCTTTCGTATAATGGGGCATCATCAGGTATTAGTGGCTATTGATGCACGGATGTCAGAAATCTATTGTGCCCAATATCAGCGAACATCCGCAGGCCAATGGTTAGGTGAAGAAACTGAAGCAGTTCTACTTCCCGACGATTTTAAGAGCAAAGTGACAGGGCTTTCAGGGCTGTGGGGTTATGCAGGTACTGGGTGGGAGGCATATCCCTCATTGTTGAATGCATCAATTACATTAGCTAACAGTCATATTACGCTGCCTGATGCGCAAGATATGTTACCCATTGCTGCTCAATTATGGCAACAGGGAAAAGTGGTTGCCGTTGAAAATGTTGAACCTACTTACCTGCGTAATGAAGTTACATGGAAAAAATTGCCTGGTCGTGAATAATACACAGAAAATTAATTGATGTTGAATTGGCTATATCAGGTGATATGGCCAATTTTTTATATTACACACAAAACAAATCAAATATTGAATAATAAAAATACAAATCGAATCATTCAATAATTTAGGATATTATTAGGTGGTAAGATAATTCTTATGGCTACTTTTAACATATCGTGTTTTGTTTACTAAATGCTATTTAAAATTGTATTACCTGAATTTATAATATCGCTAATCGGAGGTGGTCTATGAATATTGAATTAAACTGCCGTAATGCACTTAAAGGTCTTTTTATTGCAAGCGTATTAGCGCTGACAGGGTGTGTTTCAATACCTGCTTCAATTCAAGGCTCGGTTCAAAACCCAACAGATAACTTAACATCGGTACAAAATGCTCCTGAAATGTATATTGGCCAAGAGGCGCGTTTTGGTGGGAAAGTCCTTGCAGTTGAAAACGAAGCAGCAAGAACACGTTTAGAAATTGCGGTGATGGCATTGAATAAATATGATGCAGCACCAGAGCTTAATTCCCCTTCAATTGGCCGCATTTATGCGTACTTAAATGGTTTTCGTGAGCCAAGTGATTTTACTAACCGTTATATCACTGTGGTGGGGAAAATCACGGGGGAACAGCAAGGGAAAGTAGGGCAAGTTCCTTATAAGTATGTCACGTTAGATGTAACAGGTTTCCAACGCTGGAATGTCGCACAAAGTGTTATGATCCCGCCGTCTGGCCCTTGGGGTTATGGTTATTATGGCGACCCGTATTTTTATAACCACCCATGGGGTTATGGGTACGGTTATCCAGGAGGCCCAGTACCTGTACAAACTTATCTAACAGAATAACGATTATTTTTTTTTATTTAAAGGCCCCGATTATTGCGGGGCCTTTTTGTTGTGCATAGAAAACCCCCAGCTAGGCTGGGGGTTCCGTAAAGCTTTCAGCTTTGAATAAGATATTAAAACCCCTTTTGATTTGTTAAAACACCTTGCGGTCTGGCAACTGCAAGAGTCAAACAAAAAATCAAAAGGGGGTCCCAATGGGGACGAAAAGAGCTTAGCGCATACACGATGGAATTGTAAATATCACATTGTTTTTGCCCCAAAGTATAGAAGGCAAGTTTTCTACGGTGAAAAACGTAGGGCGATAGGTAGTATTTTAAGGAAATTGTGTGAGTGGAAAAATGTCAGGATAGTGGAGGCAGAATGTTGTGTTGACCATATACACATGCTTCTAGAAATCCCACCCAAGATGAGTGTTTCGAGCTTTATGGGGTATTTAAAAGGAAAAAGTAGCCTAATGCTTTATGAGCAATTTGGGGATTTAAAGTTTAAATATCGAAATAGAGAGTTTTGGTGCAGAGGGTACTATGTTGATACGGTAGGAAAGAATACGAAACGAATACAAGAATATATAAAACATCAGTTAGAACAGGATAAATTGGGAGAGCAATTGTCGATCCCCTATCCGGGCAGCCCGTTTACGGGCCGTAAGTAATCCATAGATGCAAATGTCAGGGCCGTTATGCGCCTGTTAGGGCGCGGCTGGTAACAAAGCCTTATAGGCGCATATTAAAAACCTCCGGCTATGCCGGAGGATATTTATTTTCCATAAAAAGATTATCTAAATAAGAGCTAATAAATAAGAGTGTTTAATAAAAGTATTAGCTAAAATTTAATCCCAGCAAAAGTGACTTCGGTTAATGTAATAGATTAAATCCCTTCTTAAGTGCGAGATAACCTTTCCAAAAATAGCGTAAAATCATGTATAATCAGGCAATCTTGTACAGATTTACATCTGTTTAACGAATTTAAGACAAACTAGGCGGCTTAGTCCGCCTAGTTTTTTCTTGAAGGAACAAAATTTATTTAGTGATAGACCTCTCAACCTTGACATTGTCTGTTTTTCAAACTGGTACGCTGAGTTAATAATTTGTTAAAAGAGATGTTGAGTATAATAACTTCACTAAATTCAGGAGTAACATTTTGGAAAAAATCTGGCTAAAAAATTACCCTGCTGATGTGCCGGAAGAAATCAATCCTGATAGCTTCGCTTCTCTAGCAGAGTTACTTGAAGATGCGGTCTCTCAATTTGCCGACCAACCTGCATTCATTAATATGGGAGCAGTGATGACTTATCGGAAACTTGAAGAGAGAAGTCGCGCTTTTGCCGCCTACTTACAAAATGGACTTGGTCTTAAAAAAGGGGATCGTGTCGCATTAATGATGCCAAACCTATTACAGTATCCGATTGCCCTGTTTGGGATATTGCGAGCAGGTATGGTGGTAGTCAACGTCAACCCACTTTATACCCCGAGAGAACTAGAGCACCAATTGAATGATAGCGGTGCAACCGCAATTGTAATTGTGTCGAATTTTGCACATACACTGGAAAAAATTGTTTTCAATACCAAAGTGAAACACGTCATTTTAACTCGTATGGGTGACCAGCTTTCACGTCCTAAAGCCACGATTGTTGATTTTGTTGTCAAATATGTAAAACGTTTAGTCCCTAAATATAACTTACCAGACGCCATCTCCTTTCGCCGTGCCATGCATTATGGCTATCGTATGCAATATATTAAACCTAACATTACTGGTGATGACTTGGCCTTTTTGCAATATACAGGTGGAACCACCGGTGTTGCTAAAGGGGCGATGTTAACTCATCGCAATATGTTAGCAAATATTGAGCAGGCAAGGGCAGCTTACGGGCCTGTACTGAAATTTGGTGCTGAATTTGTTGTCACCGCTTTACCGCTGTACCATGTTTTTGCATTGACAGTAAACTGCTTACTGTTTATCACTGTAGGGGGCGTTAACTTATTGATTACCAACCCTAGAGATGTACCTGACACCGTAAAACAACTAGGACGTTATCCCGTTACGTCAATTACTGGTGTTAACACGTTATTTAATGCGTGGCTGCATAATGAAGAGTTCAAAAAGTTGGATTTTTCACGTTTACGCCTTTCAGTTGGAGGCGGAATGCCCGTTCAAAAAGCCGTTGCAGAAAAATGGCAGAAGCTGACAGGGAAACATTTACTCGAAGGGTATGGGTTAACGGAATGTGCGCCACTAGTTACAGGTAACCCTTATAATTTAACCAGTTATAGCGGAAGTATTGGTTTACCTGTTCCATCAACAGATGTTAAATTTCTTGATGATAACGGCAACGAAGTCGCTATTGGTGAGCCTGGTGAAATGTGGGTAAAAGGCCCGCAAGTCATGAAAGGGTATTGGAACCGCCCTGATTCCACTGCTGATACGATAGTGGATGGTTGGTTAGCGACAGGGGATATCGCTGAAATTGATAGCGAAGGGTATATTCGTATTGTTGATCGTAAAAAAGATATGATCATCGTTTCAGGTTTTAACGTCTATCCAAATGAAATTGAAGATGTCATTTCTGCACATCCGGACGTGATAGAATGCGCTGCAATTGGTGTACCTAGTGAAAGTACAGGCGAAGCGGTTAAAGTTTTCGTTGTAACGAAAAATGCGAATTTAACGGGTGATGAGCTAAAAACCTTTTGCCGCCGTTCATTAACCGCGTATAAAGTCCCTAAGATATTTGAATTTCGTGATGAATTACCAAAATCTAACGTGGGTAAAATTTTACGTAAAGACCTACGTGATGAAGAAAAATTGCAAAGAGAAAAATCACAAGTATGATTGTGGTTTAGTCTTGAACTATGAATAGATGACGCCGGTTTTAGCCGGCGTCATTGTGATGAAAATAACAAAGAGAAACTTGTTTTGAATTATCGTTTAGTAACTACAGATAGCGAATTAGCCCAAGTATGCCAAGAGGCGGGTAATGCACCATGGCTCGCTTTGGATACCGAGTTTGTTCGTACCCGAACATATTACCCACAGCTAGGTTTGCTACAGCTATATGATGGAAAGCAAGTTTCGTTAATTGACCCATTATTAATGACGGATTTTAGCCCGTTCAAAGCACTTTTAACGAATCCTGAGCAACTTAAATTTTTACATGCAGGTAGTGAAGACTTAGAAGTGTTTATGCATGATTTTGATTGTGTCCCTGAGCCGATGATCGACACGCAAGTTGTGGCGGCATTTTTAGGTTATCCAATTTCTTGTGGTTTTGCATCATTGGTTGCTGAACATTTAGGTATTGAACTAGACAAAAGTGAATCACGAACAGACTGGCTTGCGCGTCCTCTGAGCGAAAAACAATGCGATTATGCAGCCGCAGATGTGCTGTATTTGCTGCCATTAGCTGAAATTCTAATGGAAAAAGTGACTGAAGCGGGCTACTTGGAAGATGCCAAAGATGAGTGTCAACGTGTTGTGGCTCGTCGGCAAAAAGCCTTAAAGCCAGAAAAAGCCTACATGAATATCCATAATGCATGGCAGCTACGTGATGAACAGCTCGCTTGTTTGCAATTATTAGCCGAATGGCGTTTAAACCAAGCTAAAGCCCGCGATATGGCTGTTAACTTTGTAGTAAAAGAAGAGCACCTGTGGAAAGTGGCTCGTTATTTACCGAGCTCTCTGGGTGAACTTGATGCACTTGGCTTAACTGGGCAGGAGATTCGTTGCCATGGCAAGCGCTTGTTAGCCATTGTCGAGCAAGCAAAGCAACTTGAAGAAAGTGAATACCCAACACCTGTAGCGAATATTACTGAACAGAGCCAATACAAAAGCTTATTTAAAGAAATTAAAGCGGTGGTCAAAGATATTGCTGAAAATGAAAAATTTAATGCAGAACTATTGGCTTCTAGGCGGCAAATTAACCAATTACTGTCGATTCATTGGGGGTTAAAATCTTCGGTTACACCTCCTGAGCTGTTGTCGGGGTGGAGAGGGCGATTACTCGCCGAGCCCATTACAAAGTTATTAGCAAACGGGTAATATATTAAGGTACAAGAAGAGAGTTTCTTGTACCTTATTTAAATAGCTTAGCTTATTTATAATCCTCAATCTTATCTTCATTTTTATTTACTATCCATTCAATAAACTTATAAAAATATACGTCACATATATTTATGGGTATATTTATCTTATTTTAACTCAAAATTTGTAATTACTCTTAAAAATTCAATTAATCTTTAATGTAAAACGCAATAAATAAAACTATCCATTATAGGGTCTTTAATTAACCAGTTAAAAAATAAAAGGTTATTTTATTTTTATGGTTTAATAATAAAAGATTGAATTATATCCCTTACATTTGTAAATAAAAATCATTTTCATATACTGAATCTCGAACATTAAAGGAAAGAATAATCTTTTATTTAATGTGTTTCGTTAATAAACCAATCTAATTCAAACTTCTATTGAAGAGGATGAATAAATGAAAAAATTATCACTAATTACAGTCGCAGTATCTTTGTCTATATTTTCTGTTGGTGTTATGGCAGAAACGGAATCAAAACAGAGTTTAGATTATAGTGATGGCCTAACAAACATTATTGTTGGTAAAACCCAATCAACCATGGGGCCACACGGTGGTAGTATTGGTGCACCGGGTATCGGTTCTCGACATAAAATGGGGGGAATGATGATATCGTTTTCAGGCTTAAAAAACTTAGTCACGCAAAAACCAAACAACGTGTATGTTTTGGAAAGTGGCGGTAGCCCGCACGGTGGAATGGGTAAGTTCCAATTTAGCCAGGTTGCAGATGCCGAGGTATATTTCGGTGATTGGTCACAAACTGGGGAAACTGATGATGCAATGCACACGGTTTATTTCTCTGGTGAGAATGCAACGACAGAAGTGCCAACCAGTGGCCAAGCAACTTATACTATAGCGGGTATTAACCAGTTTGCAGGTGAAGAAAAACAGGCAGGTTGGTTTAATGCTGACTTCGCGGATAAATCATATACAGGTGCATTAGAAGGAGTAAATAGCCACTCCATGGAAGGGGCTATTGAAGAAGACGGTAAATTTAGTGGTACTGCCATTGCCAATGGAATACACCAAGGTGATAGTATGGGGCAACTCTTTGGTGATAATGCAGAACAAGTGGCAGGTATTCTCTCTTATGAGAATAACCGTGAGTTAGACACGGCATTTGGTGGCCAGAAAGACGAATAATTACTGAACATATAATTAGCTAAAAAAAGTAGGCAAAAGTGATTTTGTCTACTTTTTTATTTTTGTCATTAAAATGGTAGCCTAATCATGTTATTTTTTAATAAAAAAACACATTTAATATATTTGAGTTTATTATTACTTTTTTCTCTCCCTTCGGTATTGTCAGCTCAAGAGCTAAAAGGAGGAGTTATCGGTAATTTAAAAGATTATAGTAACAAAAAACATCAATCAGAAATAAATAATGTTAAATATAGTGAAAAAAATATCGACGAACTTGGTTTTATTCTTTATGATCTCATTCAGAGACAAGATTTTGACAAAATAAATGAAATTATTGGTAATTACGTTGACCATAAAGACCACGATAAAGAATTGGTTAAATATATTCATTCAGAAAGGGCAGTTTTAAATAAACAGTATGATTTAGCAATTAGCCTATATAATGAGATTTTAATTCACAAGCCTAATATGTTATTGGTTGAGTTAAAACTTGCACAAGCACTGACTTATGTTAAGCACTATGAATCAGCATTATCAATATATCAAAATATCAAAGTTAAATATAAAGAAAGAATATCAAATGGGTTAACTAAATTTATTAAAAGTCAAATAATAGATTTAGAAAATAAAAATCGTTGGCAAGGTACGATTAAGTTAGGCTCAAGTTATGATTTTAATTTAAATGAAGCATCAAATAGCCGTGAGATGTACTGTTTTCGTAGTAAATGTATGAATAGTAGTAACCAGTCTATCGCTGGTGGAAAGTGGCATTATTATACTAAACTATCAAAGCGTTTTCCTCTAGTAGGAAACCACTCAACGGTACTCTCATTAGGTGTGGTTGGGGTGGAGCCAATGAAAACAGTCACGGCTAGAAAAACGAATATATATGTTACTGGGGGGTATCAATTTGATAACGCGAATACAACGTTCCATATACAGCCCACCCTTGAGGCTAAATGGCACGATAACCAATACTATAATTTAAGCCTAGGAGGAAAAATAGCGACAGAATACATGTTAAATCATCGAGTAACCTTGTTAGGTAATATTGAATATAAAAATAAAACTTACCCTTATAAGTATAGTTTTAATAACGGCGATAAATGGGTTTATTCAGTTACTGGTACCTATTTAATGAACCCTCGATTAATGGTTTTTGGCAGTTTTTATGGAGCCAATAGAAAAAAGCAATACGATAGTGATAGCTATGTACAGTATGGGGTTAGGGCGGGTTTTCTAAAAGTAACCGAACTGTGTGATCTACTTGTTGCGATAGGTTATAAGCAAACAAATTTTGAACAGTTTGATGCATTTTTGAATGTAAAAAGAAAAGATCATAATGGGTATTTAAATACCCAATTAACATTTGATAAAAATAAAATATTAACTTTTACGCCTTCTATTTATTTTAATAGCCAAGTGAATAAAAGTACTGCAGATATTATTTATTCTTTTAAGCAAAGTGAAGTCGGTGTCAATTTCACCAAGAAATTTTAATTTTCACCGGAACAGATAATGAAAATCAAAACAGTGATAGCCATTAATATCGCAACAGGGTTATCTATTGGCAATATTACAAACTTAGTCTATGCACAACAAAGTGAAAACATCGGTTCTATTGTGGTAAATGATAAAGCGGCCACAATCAAAGAGCGTGATAGAAAAGGGGCGGATGACCAATATGATAAAGATGAATCAAATATTTACATTAGTAAAGAAGAAATTGATCGTTATAAAGGTACTAACCCCGCAGACACTATTAACCATGCGGTAGGGGTATATAGTGGAGATGCCCGTAATAGCGGGGCAATAGACCCCAATGTTCGGGGTATACAGGGGCAAGGGCGTGTCCCGGTGACTGTAGACGGTACAGAGCAAGCTATCACTGTTTGGCGTGGTTATAATGGGGCGAATAATCGTAATTATATCGACCCGAATATGATTAGTAGCATTAAGGTAATGAAAAGTGCAACGCTAGACCGCAATGTGCGTACATCGACGGGGGGAGGAGTTGCTATAACAACGCTAGGCATTGATGACGTTGTGGATAAATACGACAAGTTTGGTTTTGATATTAAATTAGAAACATCGAGTAACTCGACAAAACCGAGGGTTAATCAATTAAGCCACGGTATAGATTACCGTGATGATAAGCGGCTATTGAATACGTTAGACATGCAGAAGTTTCGTGGGATTTATTTTAAAGATCACGAAATGCTTGTTGATCCTCGCAGTAAAGGTAACGCTAATTTCTTTAATCTGCAAGATAACGCAGCGCGTATTGCCGTTGGGACACGGCAAGAAAAGTTTGATTTGATGCTAGCATACAGCTATCGCAACCAAGGTAATTATTTTGCTGGGCGCCGAGGGGCGGGTAAATTTTATGACGACATCATTACTTATGACCCTAATAACTCAAATAAAGCGATAGACCCATATATGCCCTTCGTAGCTAGGATTTATGGGCCAAATAAAGAGGTGGCGAATACATCAAATGAAATGTCGACATGGTTAGCTAAATTAAATTTAATGCTACCTAATTCACAGGACTTATCCATTGGTTATATGCATACATCAAGTCATTATGGCGAAATCATGCCATCGCAAATTCGTTATCATGATTTAGAGGGAAAAATTCCACAATGGCCTTTAGCTAACTTGGCGTTAAATACTTTTTACGCCAATTATTCGTTCAAACCCGAATCCATTGGTTGGATTGACTTTCGATTAGGCTATTGGTTGACAAAAACTAATTTAAACTCAAATACCGCAGGTGGCCAACCTAGGGAACCAGTGGAAAGGGATTGGAATTATGAATTTGGTCGAGATAAAAATGTAGCTAAAAATCCTGCTATCAATGGCACCTTAGTTGATGGGATTAAATTAAACCAACTAAACGATCGCTATGGTGTTTCATTATCCAATAAATTTCAAATTACACCTGAATTTAAAGTGACTTTAATGGGAAGCTTAATTGATGAAACTATTGGTAGCCGTGAAGATATCTTTAATTCGGACTCTAGCCCAAAGGGTAACATGTTCCGAGCTATCCCAAGGGAAGGTAAGCGTCGAGAATATAATGGGACTATTCGCTTTGATTGGCAGCCTACTGATTGGTTAAGTCTGAATGCGGGGGCTCAATATATTAGCTACTGGTCAAGGGATTTATTAAAAGAGAGACGTATTGCGGCTAAAGATATAAATTATGCACCTTATAGCCATATAACGGCGAGAAATTTTCGACTCTCTCGTGTGTTAAGTGAGAAAGAGTACCAAGTCATACAAGAGTATGTTGATGATAAAGGGAAGACATTTAAAGATACAGCAGAAAGATCTTATGAAAGGCGAATCTTTATCGGAAAAGCACTAAATATGAAAGCAGATTCATTAATGTATGCTCACTATCGAATGGATGTAAATAAAAAAAAATTTGAGTTTAGAATTACAGAAAGAAACAATATAGTAAAATGGAAGGTGGATGAAAATAACCGGTTTATACGAAAAAATAATCCATTCTATAATGGCGAGATTGATTTAAAAGAAGAAATAATTGACCCCGTAACAGGCTTAAAAGCAAAAAAATACCGAAAAGCAGATATTACTAATAACGGGTATGATGAAGTGAAGTATTCCAATAAACAAAAATTTAAAGCGCCAAAAAGAAATGAAGAATCAGCTTGGGCTCCGGCATTAGGGGCAACAATTTATTTAACAGAGAACGATCGAATATTTGGGCGTTATTTAGAAACCGTTAGGATGCCAAGTATCTTTGAAGACACTATTGGTTTTTCGGGGGGAAGAGAGCCGAATTACACGCCACCGGTTTATTTGCCAGAACGCAGCCATACGATAGAACTGGGATATGTGCGTAATTTCCAAGGTCTCGTCGCGGCAGAAAACCATGCTGATTTACGCATAAACTACTATAACACGGTTGTTACAAACGCATTTGATAGGAACTACAGGTTAGTCTTTACGCAGGTTGATAAACATAACACGGCCGGTTTGGAACTGTTGGCGCGTTATGATAATGGCTGGGTATTCGGTGACTTAGGTGTGGATTACCGCTTAAAAAATGAGGTTTGTGATGAAGTTTCATTGATGGTAATGGATCCCTATAACCAATTTGGTGGCTCAGAGTGTACAACAGCAGGGTTCCCTGGCGGCTATTTGCGTACTCAATTGCAACCTAAGTACAGCATTCATGCCAACCTAGGTTTGCGCTTCTTAGATGAACGTTTAGAAGTGGGTAGCCGCATGCGTTATCACAGCAAAGCAAAAAATGAAGATGAAGCGGAAATGATGGATAAATACCCGAACCAGTATGCGCCATTAAACAATGACCCGATGAGTTGGAATGCCGTTTTTACCGCTGATGCTTATGTTAATTATCAGTTTAATAAAGACCTATCATTTGAATTATTAGCCACAAACTTATTTGATGAATATTATATAGACCCATTAACCCGCAGTATGATGCCTGCACCGGGTAGGACTGTGCGTTTCAATGTAACAAGTCGCTTCTAAAAGGGATCCCCTTCGCTGATGCCGCTGTATTTTAGTATTGGCGAAGGGTTGTTAGGGATATTAAAATGCTTACTTTACGTTTTAATTTTGCTGTTATGGTTTCTTTATTATTCCATTTTGGCATCGTTTTTTATTGTTTAAGTATAGAAAAAACACGTTCTGCACAAATTTATACACCAATACAAGCAGCTATTGTTTCTGTTTTATTGATGCAAAATGTAATTGAAAAGCAAGCAAACGATACAATATTAAATAATAAGCTATCAGGGGGCTTACTTGCTGAATCACAACAAAATGAAAATGCAGTAATTAAAGTTGCTAATAAAAAAAGTTCACATAGCGATGAAAATAAAATTTCTGATGATCAGAAAAAAGTCATCAAACAGAAAGAGGAAAAACAAACTAATAAAAAGGTTACTCAGCAGAAAGAGCCGCAACAAAAAAGTGAAAAAAATGATGATGTAAAACAAGAGCAGCATGTGGGGAAAAACGATAATCAATCTAATGCGGCAGGCCAGAAGGGAGCACAAAGGACGACCTCGGTAGGAAATGCAATAGATTCAACTTATCAAAGCTATATTGATAAATTACGTAGTGAAATTGAACGACATAAACGTTACCCAAGAAAAGCGAGAAATACCAATATCCAAGGAGTTGTAAAAGTAAGTTTTCAACTTTCCTCATTAGGGGAAATTACGATGGTGCGTATAGTTAATTCCTCAACACATAATACGCTCGACCAAGCTGCGTTATCAGCTGTACAGAAAAGCCGCTCAGTAGGAGCACCGCCAGAAGGTTTAAAAAAACTGATAACAATGGAAATTAAATTTGAATTATAAAAGGAATAGGTTTTTCCTTTAGCGAAATCATCATGTAACCATTTGATTAATTGGGCTAAATCATAAAAAGTAAGCCGCAAGCTATTGCATGAAACAAAAGTTAGACAGCGGCTTTCTTTCACGAATTATTTTTCTGTTGTCGTTTTTATGTCGTCACCTTCTGGCAACGTAACGTTTAGTTCAAGAACAGAAATATCATCCCCTTTTTGCTCAAATTGCACTGATAACATCTCAGGGTCAACTTGGACATACTTACAGATAACCTGCAAAATATCTCTTTTCATATCTGCAAGATATGGGGGCTCGCTATCACCACGGCGGCGTTCTGCAACGATGATCTGTAATCGCTCTTTTGCGATATTCGCTGTCGTTTTTTTTCTCGACAGAAAGAAATCCAATAAAGCCATTATTTACCCCCCAAATAGGCGTTTTAAGAAACCTTTTTTCTCTTCTTCAATGAAACGGATAGGGCGATCTTCACCTAAAATACGTGCAACACAATCATCATAGGCTTGGCCTGCATCAGACTCTGTATCCAGAATAACGGGTTCGCCTTGGTTGGAAGAGCGCAGTACAGATTGGTCTTCAGGAATAACACCGATCAAAGGAATACGCAGAATTTCCAGAACATCTTCCATGCTTAGCATATCACCACGCGTTACACGGCCTGGGTTATAGCGTGTTAGCAATAGGTGTTCTTTAATTGGTGCTTCGCCTTTTTCTGCGCGGCGTGATTTTGACGCTAAAATACCCAAAATACGGTCTGAGTCGCGAACAGAAGAAACTTCTGGGTTGGTAGTAATAATAGCTTCGTCAGCAAAATATAGTGCCATTAAGGCGCCACTTTCAATACCTGCGGGGGAATCACAAACAATAAAATCAAAACCAAGATCGTCACTTAATTCGTCAAGAATTTTGCCAACGCCTTCACGAGTTAATGCGTCTTTATCGCGTGTTTGCGAAGCAGGTAAAATAAATAAATTCTCGGTGCGCTTATCTTTGATTAAAGCCTGATTAAGGGTTGCATCACCTTGGATAACGTTTACGAAGTCATAGACTACTCGACGTTCACACCCCATGATAAGGTCAAGGTTACGTAGGCCGATATCAAAATCGATCACTACAGTTTTGTTCCCTTTTTGTGCCAGGCCAGTAGCTATGGCCGCGCTTGAAGTGGTTTTACCAACGCCACCTTTACCTGAAGTCACTACAATTATGCGTGCCATGAATAATTCCTTGTAAATAAGGTCTAATTTAAATATTCGATGTTAAGTTTGTTATCAACTAAACAAAGTTTAGCTGCTTTGGCGAGAAATTCAGCAGGGATTTGATCGCTCAGCCAATATTCACCTGCAATTGAAACCAGCTCAGCTTGCAAATGAGTACAATAAATCTGACTTTCAATATCGCCGGAGGCTCCAGCTAATGCACGGCCTCGCATCACGCCATAAATATGGATATTACCATCTGCTAATAGTTCTGCACCTGCACTAACATTGCTTGTGACGATCAGATCACTATTTGGTGCATAAATACGTTGTCCAGAACGAACAGGGGTATTGATAATACGAGTTTTACGATATAAAGGTTCAGCTTGAACTACAGCAGCCGGGGGTTCAGGCTGAATTTCAACAGGTTTTTGGCTTTTACCTTCGCTTAATATTGGTAAACCCGCATCGTTTGCTTTTTGTCGCATTTGTGGGTCAGTGCACCCACTGATACCAACAATACGTAATCCCGCAGAAATAACAGATTTATGAATACTCTGTAAATCTGCATTTGGGGATAATTCAGCGATGTTAATCACGACAGGAGCATTTTTAAAGAAATCAGGAGCCTGATTTACTTTATCTTGCAGCGATTTTTTGATGAGTTTAGGCTCTTCACTGTATAAGTGAATAACTGAAAGAGTAAAACTGCTGCCTTTAAGTTCTATTGGCGATTGTGGCATCTATCCAGACTCAGCAAATTAAAATTTCCGAAACAATCCTCGGGTGAAGATATTCTGTAAAACAATAGCATGTTATAGTTACTGCATACTTCAAGCAAGCTAATGAACTAAGAAAAAGAGTTAAATATAATGATTTGTGCAATTTATAGAAGCCCTAAGCGTGACCAAACTTATCTTTATATTGAGAAGAAAGATGATTTTTCACGTGTTCCTGATGAATTATTAGCCCAATTTGGAACACCTCAATTTGCTATGCTCGTCTCATTAGATAAGCGTGAAAAGCTTGCCAATGCTGACTTGGCAAAGGTTAAATCTGATCTCATAGAGGTTGGTTATTACCTACAATTCCCACCTCCGGTGGAAAATTTGCTTTCAGAACACAAAGAACTGAATAACTAGAGCAAATTAAGAAAATCCTGAAAAGCAATAACACTCTGGAGGAGACGAATGAAACCAACGTTATTATATACATTAGTCGCTGGTTTGTTTTTAACAAGTTGTTCTGCAACGCAGAACGAATCAGTTGTTACTCAACCGATTACAGTAGAACAAAATGCGGCTATAGCCCAAGAAGTCGTTGCTTTAGACAAAGCATTCCCTATTGAACAACGTGAACCGTCACAATTTCCTGCTTATGTGGAATTACTGAAAGAACATGCTATTACTCAGGGGATTAAGCCAGACACCATTGAACGTGCTTTTGCTAATGTTCATTTTATTGAGCGTGTTGTGAAAGCAGATAAAGGCCAACCAGAGAAAAGGGCGACGGTTACATTAGCAAGCTATTTAAAAAATGTACTCCCACAATCACGTATCAATGCGGGCTATGACAAATATTTAGAAAACAAATCCATTCTAGATGCTATCAGTGATAAATATGGCGTTCCACCTCAGTTCATTGTTTCGCTATGGGGACTAGAAAGTGGTTTTGGACGTTCACAGGGTAAAGAGGATGTGGTTTCAGCACTTGCGACATTATCTTTTGAGGGGCGAAGAGAAGCGCTTTTTAGCAAACAACTTTTAGCTGCGCTTGAGATAATGGATAAAGGCTATATTCCAGAAGATCAACAACTTAAAGGTTCATGGGCTGGTGCTATGGGCCAAAGTCAATTTATGCCAACCTCCTATTTGTCCTACGCAGCGGACGGTGATGGTGATGGAAAAATGGACATCTGGAATAATAAATCTGATGTATTTGCATCCATCGCTAATTATTTGTCAACAGAAGGTTGGCAAGCACAATTGCCATGGGGTTACCAAGTTAATTTACCTGCAGATTTTAATAAAACGTTGGAAGGCGTAAAAGCGGAACAAGGGAAATCTGTCAGTGAATGGCAGGAACTAGGCGTGGCATTACCTGCATTTGCTCAGTTACCTTCAGACGTAAAAACGTGGGTGGTTATCCCTGATGATCCTGAAGGCAGAGCATTTTTAGTGACTGAAAATTTCCGTACCATTATGCATTGGAACCGCTCATATTATTTTGCATTGAGCGTATGCATGATGGCAGATGGTATCGCTAATAAAATAAAATAACGATAATAGGAGTACTATTATGTATCAACATCGTGACTGGCAAGGTGCGTTACTTGATTTTCCTGCAAATAAAGTTGTTTGTGTTGGTAGTAATTATGCAAAGCATATAAAAGAAATGGGGTCTGCTACACCGGAAGAGCCTGTTATTTTTATTAAACCAGAAACTGCTTTGTGTGACATTACTCAATCAATTGTTATTCCAAAAGACTTTGGTTCTGTTCATCATGAAATTGAGATGGCAATTTTAATTGGTATGCCATTAAAAAATGCGGATGAAGACCGTGTATCACGCTCTATCGCAGGTTATGCAGTTGCATTGGATTTAACCTTACGTGATTTACAAGCTAAATTTAAGAAAGCTGGTCAGCCATGGGAAAAAAGCAAATCATTTGACGGGTCATGCCCAATTTCGGGTTTTATTCCTGTCAGTAGCCCGAATGATTTACAAAATGTTCAGCTTTCTTTAGAAATTAATGGTGAAGTTCGCCAAGAGGGCTCGACGCGTGATATGATCACCCCAATTTTACCACTGATTAGCTATATGTCCCGTTTTTTCACATTGCGTGCAGGGGACGTTATTTTAACGGGAACACCTGAAGGTGTTGGCCCATTAGCTTCTGGTGATATGCTAAAATTATCAATTAATGATCACTCGCTGACTACTCGGGTTATTTAAGTATAGGATTAATAAGTATTATGTCGCAGTTCTGGCAAGTTAAAACTTTAGATGAAATGACAGATGAAGAGTGGGAATCTCTTTGTGATGGTTGTGGGCAGTGCTGTTTGCACAAGTTAATGGATGAAGATACTGATGAAATCTATTTCACTAATGTCGCTTGTAATCAGCTAAATCTAAAAACTTGCCAGTGTAAGCATTATGAAGACCGCTTCAGTTATGAAGCGGATTGCATAAAGCTTAATCGCTATAACTTAGAAACATTTGGATGGTTGCCAAGTACTTGTGCTTACCGCTTGTTATTAGAAGGGAAAACTCTCCCAGCTTGGCATCCATTAAAAACAGGGTCCAAAGCGGCGATGCATAATGAAGGTGTGTCCGTTCGCCATATTGCAGTCAGAGAAATTGATGTGGTGGACTGGGAAGAACACATAATGAATAGGCCTATGGGTAAGGGATAGTAATAAATCCTCAATATACAATAAATTATTATGGAAATTTCGTTACTAACAGTAGGCTTAGTTGCCATTCTAAATATTGCTATTTTGCCTGCGATGATTTCTTTTTTTGAAAAATTTAGCCAAGCGGCATTGATGATGTTTTATACATTTTAATCGATGTATTATAGTGCTTTGAATAAAAGTAGACAGTAATAATCATCATGTTAAAACTGGGTGTGATTATTTATCCTATTAATAATAAGAATACTTATAATTAATACTTCATATTACATCTAATTACGAGTTTTTCTGACTTAAAACTTTAAGTGCATAAAAAATTATCTTTATAATTGATCATTAACCAGTATTTTCCCGCTATGGCTTAAATTACAACATTTTTTATTTAAGAAAACATTGTAATTTGTGACCTCTCATTTTGCCTTTCTCAAGATACTTCGCTAATCTATTTTTAGTAAATACAAATGTAGGGGGATGGAAATGAAAACATTCGGTGTGGTACTCACAATTATTGGCCTCGTTACTGCGATTATTTCTTACAATATGGATGTAAGCATTCCTATTGTTTATGGGGAAAGTGTGAAAGATATGGGCCTGGCATTTGATAGACAGAATTATATTATTGGTAGTTTGTTAGTCGCATTTTGTGGTGTTTTAATTGTCCTATTTGACAATAAAAGACGGAAGTAAAATAGGCTTTATGGCTTACAAATAGATATATAGTCATAAAATGTTAGCTAGTATTATTTGATATAATCCAGATATTGATAGATATAAGTAAGATGCCAATAATTACTCTTAGAGGTAAACATGTCAGGCTGACAGTTGAAATTTTAAGTAATAATGCTGATAGACTAAAGTAATTTATTGACTGTTGTTGATGAAGTTTTGAACATTAAATGCGATGTTGTTTTATTTATGAATAAAAACCAGTTTATATTAGTTTCATTCCGTTATAATAAACAAACATTCCAAACTGACTTAAAAAATATTTCTTATGAAGAAAGTACTTGTATTAGCTAGTTTAGTGCTCATTTCTGGATGTGTTTCCAATAAAACCGAAATAGAGCCTAAGGCTGTAGGCATGGCAAATCCAGCATCAGTATATTGCGAACAAATTGGAGGGACTCTGGAAATTGTAGATACAGCACAAGGACAGGTAGGTTACTGTATTTTACCATCAGGTGAAAAAGTTGAAGAATGGGCTCTATACCGTCAGAAAAAACACTAATCAATCATTCACTTCTTGATTACCACAGCAAAAATCTTTTGCAAGATTTTTGCTGTGGCTCCAATCTAACAATATTTCTATTTTAGATTAATCATTTCTTGAAATTAGCCGATATTACTACCTGCAATATATGTGCTTTTATCAGTTGATCAACTAGATAACTATGTTGATGTACACGTGAAATTCTTCGTAGACACATTATGCGGGGAGTTCCCATATTTTGATGGCCTTATATGGATTTTGTAAGGGTGTCATCATATTTTTATGGCAAATTATTGATATAAAATATTTTTATCCATTAATGTCTCATAATCGATAATTTATGGTACTAAAATAGAAACAGCTACCTTATGTTATGTAATTGCTAAATAAATTAGGCTTATTAGAGCGATTGATTTACTAAAACGGCGCTAAACTGTCCGTGAATAGAAAAATAATAGGCAGATAAAGCGTCTTTTATCGATGGCTTTTTGGTTTAGATCACACTTTAACACTCATAGTGAGTGATTTAGGAATATTCTTAATGTTAAAGTTTGCCGTATAGATCACATTTTCATAGAGTGTTCGTTTTAAGAAAACACTCTTATTTTCATATGGTTAGAAAATGAGAAAATTGACATAACACAGGCTATAGTTTGTTCAGTTAATCATGTTTTCTTATTCTATATCAAAAATAATGATAATTTTTTTTAACATAGGTTCGACTAAATGATTTGATATTCTATTTTTTACTTCAATAAGAAGTTGAATGAATAAAGGATTATATTGCGATTTTATCACTATTTCTTCTTTCATATTTATTTCCATCACTCCATTTATTTTTTAATTTAGATTAAAATCGATATTTACCTCGCTTAAAAACATATTTTAAAATTATAATAATGACTAAAGTTGATTGTTGATATAAAAGAATATCTATACACTCATAATGAGTGGAATTGATGTTCAAGCATAATAATTCGGAATTCAATATTTTTAATTGTTTGGAGTGACATATCTTTACAGATCAATAACCATTAATTTAATTAATGATTTAGCCCTAATTAGATACTCTATAATGGATTAATTTTATAGTGATAATGTGAGATAAAGTGTCAAAATGTAAATGAAAACATATATTAAATCTAAATATAATGATTTTTGCTGTTTTTTATAATCTGTATTTTTTGGTTTTGTTGGTTTTTAATCTTATATTTAAAAAAAATTAGATATTAAAAACTAAATGTTAGGCTTTTCACGAGTAAATTAGTGAATATTGAAAATCAAAATACCCAATCAATGTCTGTCATTTAATAGCCTGTAACTATCAAAAAATAAATTAGCGATGAAAAAAACGATTTAATAAAACTTAAGTTATTATGTATCCTCTCTTCGAAATCATATAGAGCATATGGTTATAAATTCTAAATAGGACTAATTAAGAAATATATTTATTTGCATTAAACGAATGGTTCAAAGTGAAACGTAAGCCATAAGTCATACTCCATGTATGATTAGGCTTTTGTTTGTATTTTTTACCTAACAATAAAACAAAAACTTAATCAGTTCTTTTTAATGTAAAAAATAATTACCCTCATATTAGGAAATGAAAATGAAGAAAGTACTACTGACTGCAGTTGCAACAACTATTATTGGGTTATCAACAGCTAACGCTGCAAGCACCAACGTTGGTGGCGGCCAAGTTAACTTTCACGGTAAAGTAACGGATGTTTCTTGTACTGTTTCTGTTGATGGACAAGGTAGTGATGCTAGTGTTTACTTAGCACCAGTATCATTAACAGAAGTACGTGACGGTGGTGCAGATGCATTGTTAAAACCGAAATCTTTTGTTATTGACGTAACAAACTGTGTTGCAGCAGATGTTAAAGATGTTGCTAATGACTCCGCTATTGATAAAACATTATTAAACGTTAACTGGACTGGTGGTAACTTACTGCAAGGTGCATCAGGTAATTCAGAAGGCTACTTAGCAAATACTGAAACTACAGGTGCTAAAAATATTCAATTAGCACTTTCAACTGATGATAGCTCTGACTTGTCAGGTAAAATTATTCCTGGCAATCCATCTCAGAAAAAAGTTAAAGGTGATTTGACTAAAGTTGAAAATGGGGCTCGTTTCCAATATTACGTTGGTTACGCAACTTCTACACCTAAAGATGTAACAACAGGTGAAGTTAAAAGTTATGCAACTTATGAAATCACTTACCAATAATAACTTAATAAGCTAATTTCTTATTAGTTTTAGTTACGTAAGTAATCTTTAAATATTAACTTAATCAGCTTTACTATGATAAGCGGTAGGTATACTGCCGCTTTTATTTTGAGGATCAAATGAAAGCAATAGTATTTATCTTCTGCTTCATTTTCAGTACGCATTCATTTGCTAATAATATTATCGTTAATGGTACACGGTTTATTTATCCTGGAAATGAAAAAGAAATTACCGTGCAATTAAATAACACTGCCGACCGTCCTGCAATTGCACAGGCGTGGCTTGATACAGGTGATGCGTCAGAAACACCGGATACGATAAAAACACCATTTCAGATTACACCGCCAATCTCTCGTGTAGAAGCTAAAGGTGGACAAACTTTACGAATTAAATTAATGGATAAAGGAAGCATTCCTCAGGATCGCGAAAGCTTATGGTGGTTGAATATATTAGATATTCCCCCTATGGCTAAAGCTAAAGAAGGCGATAGTCAGAATGTATTGCAATTAGCGATCCGCTCTAGATTTAAATTCTTTTATCGGCCAACAGGCCTGAATAGCCGTGAATTAGCGCCAGAGCAACTTGTTATAAAAGCAAATGGGAAGAGTATTATTATAGATAATCCGACACCTTATTATATTACTATTACAAAAATATCAACGGATGGTAAATCTGGGTTGAATGAAAAAACAATTTTATTAGAACCGAAATCTCAAATGATAGTTGAATTAAAACAAGTCGTAAGGTCAGGAAGTCATATCGTAATTAATAATATTAATGATTATGGTTCAGATATTTCGGTGAAAACCACCGTTAAATAGGAATATATAATGAAACAGCGAGAGTTAATAAATAAATATAGCAATACGCTCTCTGTGACTTGCTTTGTCACTGCATGCATAGTGCCTACGTTTTATGCTTGGGGTGAAGAAGATACAACCTATGAATTTAACAGTGGTTTTATTATAGGTAGTAAAGAAGATGTTGATTTAACACGTTTCAATTCTTCAGGGATTAGTCCCGGAAAATATTCAGTTGACGTATATACAAATAACAATTGGAAGGGACGCTACGACCTTAATTTTGAAGAAGAGAAAAGTGGTCAATTAGTAGTCTGTTATACACCACAAATGTTATCTGATTTTGGTATTAATATTGAAAAACTAAACCCTACAGTTAGTAAAGATAGTAATGCTTGTTTACCATTAAAAGACTGGAATGACCAAAAAGACGTCGTTGATACATTTCATTCTTCTACATTGCGTTTAGATATTTCTGTTCCGCAAATATATGAACAGAGAATTTCCCGTGGTTATGTTTCTCCCCAATTTTGGGAAACGGGAATTCCTGCACTAAATATCGGTTATATGGCTAACTATTATGATAACCATACTAGTGGTTCAAAAGGAACTAATAACGCCAGTGCTTATTTGGGGCTGAATGCTGGTTTAAGCTTTGATGGATGGTTGCTTAAACATATTGGAAATCTTAACTGGCAACGTCACGATGGAACGAATTGGAATAGTAATCAAACATATCTGCAAAAACCAATAACCGAACTAAAGTCAAAAGCGACAGCAGGACAGTTTTATACAGATGGTGATCTCTTTGACAGTATTAGTTTACGAGGAGCAAAAATAGCAACAGATGACAATATGTATCCTGATGGAATGTCAACATACGCGCCTGAGATTAGGGGAATAGCACAAAGTAATGCTTTAGTAACGGTAACGCAAAATAATTCTATTATTTATCAAACAACAGTTGCGCCAGGACCTTTCAGCTTAACGGATGTCTATCCATCAGGTTACGGAAATGATTTAGTTGTAACGGTAAAAGAAGCTGATGGAAGTGAAAGCAGCTTTAGCGTGCCATATTCTTCATTAGCACAGTTATTACGTCCTGGTTTTACTCGTTATCAAGTTTCTGGTGGTAAAGCAGATGCGGATGGATTGAGAAATCGTCCATTTATTATGCAAGGTACTATTCAGCATGGTTTAAATAATACATTTACGCTTTATGGTGGCGTCACTGCATTTGATGATTATCAAGCTTACTTAGTTGGTACCGGTGTTAACACAGGGTTTGGTGCAATTGCTGTGGATTTAACTCAGTCGAGAACGGCATTCAAATATAAAACAGAAAATGGGCAAAGCTACCGTTTAACTTTCAGTCGTTTATTTACTCAAACTGATACTAATTTAGTGCTAGCAGCTTATAGGTATTCAACGAAGGATTACTATAACGTCAGAAATGCATTATATGCGATAGATAATGATAAGCGTGGCGTAGAGAATACTTTAGGGCGTGAGAAAAATGGTTTCAGCTATACAGTAAATCAAAATCTTCCTGATGGTTACGGTGGGATTTATTTTACGGGACGTATTTCTAATTATTGGGATAAGTCGGGGACAGAAAAGCAATATCAATTAAGTTATAACAATAACTTTAACCGTCTTTCTTATGGTGTCGCATTTATGAGAGTTTATGCAGATAATACGAATAATAAAAAAGATGATCGCATTAACATAAACTTTAGTTACCCACTGTATTTTGGCGAAAGTCAGAGTGCAACACTGACCTCAAATACGACATTCAATAATGAAAAATTTGGCTCTAGCCAAATCGGTGCGAGTGGTGCATTCGATAGGGATAATAATTGGACTTATGGCGTAAATACCTCTGTTGCAAACGGTGGACAGAAGAATATTGGTTTGAACACAGGTTACCGTACACCATTTGTTAATACGAATGCGAATTATAGCCAAGGTCAGGGATATCGTCAGTTCGGTCTTGGCGCAAATGGTTCGGTTATTGTGCATTCTGAGGGCGTAACATTAACACCGAATACTTCAACAACGATAGCTCTGATCGAAGCGAAAGGAGCGGAAGGAGCATCAATCATGGGTGCACCTGGAACTCGTATCGATGGAAATGGTTATGCTGTTGCTCCTTATGTTAGGGCTTATCGTATTAATAATGTAGAAATTGATCCGAAAGGAAGTCCTGAAGATATTGTTTTTGAAAATACGGCCACACAAGTCGTTCCTTATGAAGGAAGTATCGTTAAGGTTAAATTTAGTACTAAAGTCGAAAAAAATATTGCATTTAATGTTGTAAGGCCTGGAAATAAACCATTGCCATTTGGGGCTAACGTTACTGATATAAATGGTGAATCCATAGGTATCGTTGGTCAAGGTGGAACTGTATTTATTAGTAGTGAAACTGCAAACGTTGCAATTATAAAATGGGATAATGGGCAGTGTTCATTTTCTTTAGAAGCTAGCAATAGTAAGGAAATTTTATGTCAATAACGAAACAAATTCGCTTGTATATCGGAGTTGGTGTGTTTCTTACCGCTAGTTACGTTTCTGCGTATTGTGATAGAACCTCAACTCGGACATATGTATTAAATATGCAGATGGGGAGGGTCGTGGTAGACCCTAACTTAAAGGTTGGGGATACTATTGCGGAGCAAACTTGGGATATGCGGGAAAATTCAAGTGCAATATATGCATATTGTACAAGAAATACACCGATAACGGCTTCGGTTACTATGCCAAGTTTAGTTCCAGTAGGAAATAAGGTTTACCAGACAAACGTTCCTGGAATTGGCATGAAATTCCACCGTGAAGGTGCAGTGAGAATGACGTATCCGGATACATTTTATGCCCCTAGATCAAGTAATTATTATCTTGCGGGATCAAAGTTTATTTTAACTTTAGTGAAAACCGCTCCTGTTACAGGCTCAGGAACTATAGCTAGTGGCCTTTATACATCTTATGGGTACATTCCAAATAATAACCCATTTTTGATCACTAAATTAGATGCTGAAGCGATAACAATAGTTTCTCCGTCTTGCCAAATTGAAGGGGGAAGCGAAAAAAATGTTTATCTTGATCCAATTAAACGTTCACAATTAAATGGTATTGGAACAACGGCAGGTGAAAAAGATTTTGATATTCGCTTAATATGCAGCGGTGGTGTCAGTATTTCTGGTTTTGCAAATGTTAATATGACTTTTAGTGGTGATATTCCAAAAAACATGAATAATCGACAAGGTGTTTTGGTTAATCAAAATAAATCCACCAGTGGAGCTGCAGGAGTTGGTATACAAGTTTTAGAGCGTAAGACTAATAAATCACTTATATTTAATGAAAAATATAAAGTTGGAAATTTAGTTGACCGGCAAACAAAATATCTTGACTTAAATTATAAAGCTCGTTATTACCAATATGAACGAACAGTCTCTGCTGGAGAAGTGAATTCTAAAATGGTTTTCAATATTACCTATGATTAAAATATTATATATAAAATTTATTGCTAAAACCATTAGTTAATTTTATGAAATTTAAATGTATGGCTAATCTTCATATAGAGGATTAGCCTTTTTACTTTTATAGTTCTAAAGAAAGTGAAGTACAAATAACACGGGATGGAAATGTCTATGTTACTTGCATTTTATTTATATAAATTAATTTTTTATTTACATTAAAAGTTATCTTTAGAGGGGGCAATGACACTTTCAGCTGTATATATTAGCTCTTGGTTGAGTTCATTAGATGGTTCATTTTTATTTGATTTTGAATTGCTTACATAACCTTGGAAAAACCATTCAATAGGGCAATTTAATGCTTCAGCAATATCCACTAAATGATTAATTGGAATTTTGTTAATACCATTTTCATAACGAGATATTTGCTGTTGACTTAAATTTAATTTATCAGCTAAATTCGCACCTGATAGACCGAGCTCTTTTCTCCGGTTTTTTATTTTTATACCAATTATAGTATGAATGTCCATATGACATCCTCAATTTATATGAAAAGTTGTTATTTAATGCACTTAATTCAAATTACGTTTCATAGTATATTAAAAAATAAATAGATTTAAAAGTTTTAATGAACATAATTATGATGAAAATCGCTATTTTTAGTTTGGTTATTTGCAATAAGATAGCATTACTTTTAATGTGGTTATTGTTGTTGAATAAGTAAAAATATCTATCGTTACTATTTTTCATAGCGAAAAATATAAATTTTAAATTTCCTTTATAGTTATTTTGTTTTATTTTTCTTTAAAATCAAATTATTGCATCCTTGTTGTTGTGATAAAATTATCAGGAAGCAAAGTTAATATATCGTTACGGCATGTTAACTTTTTGTTTTTTTACTTAATTTTCACTTAAAGTATTTAGTTATTAAAATTAAAGGTAAAAAATAAATCAATGATATTTATGACATATTAATTTAATTGATATTAACTCAATGCTTAAATCATCTTAAATGATTACTCTATTAATGGAACATCTTCATCAGACATATTATGCCACGACCTAGATTTTATTATTGAGATATTGTGCACTTTATTATATATATTTTTCCTCGCGCTAAACAAATTTTTACAAGCGTGATAAGGCATAAATGTGGGTACTCAAGTATACTGTATAAAACCTATTGGCACTTTCATTACCAAATTAGTGAGGTCCACAATGAAATTGTATATTTATGACCACTGCCCATTTTGTGTTAGAGCTAGAATGATTTTTGGTTTAAAAAAGTTAGCAGTAGAGCAAATCGTTTTATTCGATGATGACATAGAAACGCCAACAAAAATGATAGGTCGAAAAATGTTACCTATCTTACAAAAAGACGATGGAAGTTATTTACCTGAAAGCTTAGATATTGTTCATTATGTAGATAGCATTAATGAACCTAAATATGCAGGAGGAAACATAACCCCTGAAGTAGAGGCTTGGTCTAAAGCGGTTTCTGCTGTGGTATATAAGCTTGTGACACCACGTTTTACACAAACTGATTTCCCTGAAATTAGTACAGCAGAAGCGAGGGCGGCATATATCGCTAGAACATCAAAATCTTATGGTGACTTAAACGAGTTTAAAAAAGAAACTCATACGTTGCTAGTTGAATTAGAGCCCCAATTGTCTTTATTAGATGCGTGGTTAGAAACACGTGGTGAACACATTGATATTAATGATTTTATTATTTTTCCAACCTTACGTAGTTTGAGCATAGTTGAGCACTTATCGTTTAGCACAAATATTCGGGATTATATGGAGCGAATTGCAAAAACCTCGAATATTAACTTGCTATTTGATCAGGCGAAATAGCCTATTTGGCTGCCAGTTCAGTGGGTTATGGCAAACGTATACCGCCTCTAAAAGAGGCGGTTGTACAGGATAATTCATTAATGGACGTAGTCACGTAGTGTATAAACTAATTTGTAATGACCTTGAATTAATACTAGCTGGTTGTTGTTTAATGAAATAACTGCGCCATCAGACAGTACTCGATTTATCATTGAATCCCATTTAGATAAATCTTCATCAACACATTCGAGTTCAGTTTTACTTAAGTTTTTTACGGTAATTTTTGCGTTTTTGATATTGCCAAATCCGTTAAAATCATTACACATTGATGCAGAAACAAACATTTTCTCGCCAAAAGCAAGGGAAGGTACAGTTTGCTTGCTACTAATCGTCTTACCATTCACTTCAGTTAAAATAAAACGATGATGCATCAACTTATTTTCAAGTGCTTGGTCATCATTACGCGCATTGACTTGATGAGTTTGGCATGCTGCTAGCAATAAACCCAAAATAGTAAGTGGAATTAGGCGTTTCATGGTTCCCGATCCAACTATGCGTTAACAATATTAGGGCAAGTTTCCCCATGACTAATTTGACGGATATTATTAAGCGTAGTTTGACTGATACTTGTTAATGCTTCTTCCGTTAAAAACGCTTGATGCCCGGTAAATAACACATTGTGACAAGAAGAAAGACGACGAAAAACATCATCTTGAATTACATCATTAGATTTATCTTCGAAAAATAAATCACGTTCATTTTCATATACATCCATACCTAAAGCGCCAATTTTCTGTAATTTTAGTGCATTGATTGCTGCAACAGAATCGACTAATGCGCCTCGGCTTGTATTGATGATCATGACCCCATTTTTCATCTTCTTGAATGCATTTTCATCGAGTAGGTGATGATTCTCAGGTGTTAATGGGCAATGAAGAGAAATAATATCTGATTGTTCATATAAAGTATCCAAGTCAACGTATTCAGCACCCATATCTAAAACAGCTTGGTTCGGGTATGGGTCGTGTGCGAGTAGGCGCATTCCAAATCCCTTTAAAATACGTAGCGTCGCTTGGCCAATTTTTCCGGTACCAATAATTCCAGCAGTGCGGTTATGCATATTAAAACCTGTTAATCCTTCGAGAGAAAAATTTGCATCTCGAGTACGTTGGTATGCTCGATGGATCCTACGGTTAAGGCACAGCATCATACCAACAGTATGTTCGGCAACGGCTTCAGGAGAATAAGCGGGAACACGGACAACTTGAATACCTAATTCTTTAGCAGCTTGTAAATCAACATTGTTAAAACCAGCGCAACGTAAAGCTAAAATTCGAATATTGAGTGCGGCAAGTTCTTCTAAAACAGCACGATTAGCTTCATCGTTAACGAAAATACAGATAGCATCTGCACCAACAGCATTTTTAGCTGTCTGAACGGTCAATGGAAAATCAAAATATTCAATACTAAAATTAAATCCAGAATTTTGATTAACTTGTTCCATGTGCTTGCGGTCATACTGTTTGGTACTATAAGAAACAATTTTCATCATGAAGACTCCAATTTTTAGGAACCAATTAGAAAAGAGTAGGTAAAAAGGTGTACCTACAAAATATAAACTCAGAATAAGACAATTAAGTTTGTAAATCACCTATAAATTAAGAAAATAGGTATCTGTTTACGATTGAATGTGGTTTATCTTTGTTAGTATCGTGTTTAATGAGGAAATTTTGTTGAAATTTATCACTTGCGCTATAGAACAATTCAAACAAGGGATGTAGTAATGCAGTTAATGAAAAGAGCATCCAGAATATTACTCTGCTTTTTGGGTGGAAGCATTGCTCTCTTAATACTTTTATGGATAACGATATCCCATTGGGCTCCAGTTGTTGCATCACACTATCTTCCTAAGCCATTTAAACTGTCGTTTTCAGAACCAAGAATTAGTCATGGCCAGTTGGATATAGCAAATATCAGTATAACAGCAAATAATTGCACATTAGTTCAGTTGAATAGCACAAGACTTTCTATCTTTCCCTTACACGCTATTGTGGATGACCTTGATGTTAAAACTGAATGTTTGAGTGCTCTTGAGCCAACGAATGAAATGGATAATGAGCCGATTAATATTGCAGAACTTATCGATAATATTCCGGTTTTTTCATTAGTTATCAATAATACCAACATACAGCCATGGAGTGATTACCAAGGCAGTATTTGGTTGCGTAAAAATCAGGTTAACCCTCTAGAGTTTGATTTTAGGGGCGACAATTTAAGGTTGTCATCTTTAATTAATACGGAACACCAATTAGTCATTCAAAATTTTTTAGCATTTCTACCAGAACAAAAGCAAACAATAGAATTATTTGGTGATGTGCAACTCCCCTTAATGGCAAATCAGCTTCCAGAAAAAGGGGAGTTGAATGCTTATTTTAAGTTAATCAACCCAGAAAAATTCTTACAAGCTAAATTCAGTTGGTTGAATGACCAAGGTGTCTTTAGCGTCATGGATACAGACACAAAGGAAGAATTGCTTTATTTACCATGGTCACTATCGCCTTCTCGAATACAAATAGCGCAAGGTAAGTGGCAATGGAAAGAAGCAGATATCCCTTTACAAGGCGGTATCAGCTTTCAAGTTGATAACTGGGATAATACATTAAGTGAAATGGTATTTTCTGGGCGTATTAATATGCTCACACAAGCAAAGAAAGGGAAAGCCAATATTGTCTTAGCTGTGCCATCTACTCAGATAAATTTACTCAATGCTGATATTAATTTTAGGTTACATGGCCAAGTTAAATATGATGATATGGTGCTGGATATTAATTTGCCTGCAAAAGTTTCAGGCCAGTTAGCTGCCCCCAAAATTTCTTTTTTATCCAGTTCATTATTAAGAGCTTATGGCCGTCTTTCGGAAACACTGGTTCTTAATGAAGCTAGATTACCACTTGCAGGAACATCGTTAGGTGAAGAGGGTATTTCAGGACGTTTACAAGCTATTCTAAAAATTAAAGAGCAATATTGGGGGAGTTTTGATATTCATTTGGATGGCAAAGCTAATAAATTTACCTTAGATAAGGGAAAATGGTTTTGGAATTATTGGGGAAATGCCAATTTACCCTCATTATCAGCTAATTGGGATATTAAGGGAAATGGGAGTTGGCAGGACACTTTAATTACATTAAATAGCTTAAATACAGGGTTTGACCAAATACAATATGGGCTTTTATCGATGAGGGCTCCACGTTTACAGCTAAGTAAGCCATTGATTTGGCAACGTGATCAGAATAAAGCCAGTTTTAATGGAAAATTACAGCTTACCAGTGAACGGATGCAATTCGGCACTGAAAGTTATCTGCCAAGGTTCACATTAAACGCAGATCTTAGGGGAAAATCTCCTGCTGAGTTTCAACTTAAAGGCGATTTAAGTACTAAAGATGTCGGGCCAATAGTCATCTTTGGGCGCTGGGACGGTGAAAGATTAAGAGGGGAAGCTCGTTGGCCTGAACAGTCGGTCACAGCTTTTCAAACGTTAATTCCTGCTGACCTTGGAATTGAATTAAAACAAGGCAAATTATTTTCTCAAGCCGCTTTTTCAATAACACCGGAAGAGGGTTTTATTGCTGGAGGACATTGGCGTGTCGAGAATACTAGCCTTTGGTTAAAAGATGGCGAATTATCAGGATTAGATTTTGTTTTACCGTGGCGTTTAAAACAAAGTACCTGGACTTTGGGGGGAAAAGCACCCGTTGAGTTGCGTATTAAACAGCTCAATAATTTATTCGAATTAACTGACATTAAAGCCGATCTCTCTGGCTCTTATCCGCCAACGGAAAATTCGCCATTAAAACTGACTAATGTAGGCTTTAAAACATTAGGAGGTGAAATATCGATGGATTTACTGCGCTGGCCACAAACTCAAGCCTCTACGATAAAATTAAAGCAGATTGAACTTAGCCAGTTATTTACAATACTAAAAGTGTCGCAATTTGCTGTCTCTGGTAAAGTTAATGGTGAATTACCTTTTTATTTAAATAACCCAGAATGGATAGTTAAAGATGGGTGGTTAGAAAATAGTGGGCCATTAACATTACGATTAGATACCCAATTTGTTGATTCTATCCGAGAGGATAATATATCTGCGGGTTCGGCCATGGGTTGGTTACAATATTTGGAAATAAAACGCAGCCGTACAGATGTTAATGTCACAAACTTAGGGCTGTTAAAGATGACAACAATCCTTGAAGGGTATAACACGCAAGAAAAGAAAAAACGCGAAGTTCATTTGCATTATCAACATGAAGAAAATATCTTTCAATTATGGCGTAGTTTACGATTTGGTAGCTCTTTAGAAGAGTGGTTGGAAAAAAATTTATAATGAGCATAAGAATGAACGTGAAAATATTAAAATTCACTACAGCTATATCGATTGTATTGTTGTTATCAGCTTGTTTGCGAGTTGAGGTCGCAACACCGGATAAGCCCATCAATATTAATATGAATGTAAAAATTGAACATGAAATCCAAATAAAAGCGGATAGGCAAGTAGAAGAATTATTGAAAGAAAATAGTGATTTGTTCGGTGAGGTAAACCCAAAATGAATCGAATAATCAAAGTATTTGCCCTGTGTTCGTTATTGACTGTCTTTCAGGCTATAGCAATAACGGTTGATGAGGCCAAAGAAACAGGTCTATTAGGGGAAACGTTATCGGGGTATTTAGCTCCAATTAATACGAGTAATCCAGAGGCTACTAAACTAGCGGCACAAATTAACCAAGAACGGGAAAAAAGATACAGCGAAATTGCTGCAAAAAATAATCTAAAAACAAATGATGTCGCAAGGATAGCAGGACAAAAACTTGTAGAACGGGCTAATCCAGGGGAGTTTGTGCGTGGAATTAATGGTCAATGGTTACAAAAGAAATAAAAAGCGCACTCAGAAAGTGCGCAAAATTTAACAATGGTAGCTTTGGGTTTTAATATTATCTTGCTTAAATGGATGTATTTTAAGCGATAATGGTATTTATATGGCTTTGTGCTTGTTGATGTGCCTTTTCGACTGATTCTTGGCCTAACGACGTGCCTTCAGCAAAAACGAACTCAACGTCGGTAATACCAATGAAATTTAGAAATAGTGTTAAATAAGGCACCATGGTATCTGTTGGTGTGTCTTTATAAATACCGCCTCGGCTCGTTAATACATATGCGCGCTTGTCTTTTAATAAGCCAACAGAACCTTGTTCTGTATATTTAAACGTGTGCCCTGAGCGAGCGATAAAGTCGAAATAGTGTTTTAAATGAGAAGAAATCGTAAAGTTATACATCGGAGCTGCAATAACAATCACATCGTGAGCTTTAATTTCCTCAATCAATGCATTTGACAGGTCCAAATGTGCTTGTTGTTGTTCTGTTTTCGTGTCACTTGGACCAAAAGCTGCTAAAATTTCACCGTCAATCGCTGGAATTGGCTCTTTGACTAAATCTCGTACAGTTACTGTATCTGCTGAGTGTTTTTCCTGCCATTGTTGAATAAAGTAATCTGCCATTTTATTGCTTTGTGAATAGTCAGCCAGAATACTTGATTTCAATAGTAATACTTTACTCATGTGTTCCTCTATTTTTTAGGTAAAACTTTATTGGTAATAATACGTGATGTGTAACTGATTGATAGGAAAAATATTAGATAGCTTTCTTCAAAAAAATTGATGGTATTTTTATGTGATAACAACAATTAAAAATAAAAGCGAAATTTAGCCCTCACAAATTGCGAAGCTGATTGGCTATCGTGTATTGAAATTTATTAAAGATAAGGATTCAACAGGTGAAATCCATACTGACAGCATTAACCGCTGATATTGGACAAACTTCATTACGTGACCAATGGTTACTGAAAAAAAGAGTGCAAGGTATTGCAAAGATCCAGAACGAAAAATCGCGCTCTGCGGTACTTGATGCTATCAAAATAGATATTGAAAAGGCAAAGCAAAAGGTTGAAATTAAAAGATTAAATGCGCCTAAAATTGTGTATCCGGATAATTTACCGGTTAGCCAGAAGAAAGATGTCATTTTAGATGCCATTAAAAAACATCAAGTTGTTATTATTGCTGGTGAAACTGGGTCAGGTAAAACAACGCAAATCCCCAAAATTTGCCTTGAACTTGGCAGAGGGGTTCTAGGATTTATTGGTCACACTCAACCAAGACGTTTAGCCGCGCGCTCAGTTGCGTCACGCTTAGCTCAAGAACTTGAATGTGAACTAGGTACAAATGTTGGTTATAAAGTACGCTTTAGTGACCAAGTGAGTGAAACAACGCAAGTCAAATTGATGACTGATGGTATCTTGCTTGCAGAACTACAAAATGACAAACTGCTGCTGCAATATGACACAATTATTATCGATGAGGCTCACGAAAGAAGCCTGAATATCGACTTTATTTTAGGTTATTTACGTCAATTATTACCAAAACGTCCTGATTTAAAAGTTATTATTACATCAGCAACCATTGACCCTGAGCGTTTTTCGAAGCACTTTAGTCATGCCCCAATTGTTGAAGTGTCTGGGCGTACCTATCCTGTTGAAGTTCGTTATCGTCCTATCATGGGAGACCAGAACGATAGTGACCGTGACCAAATTGATGGGATAATTGATGCGGTAAATGAACTATCGGTTGAAGGTAATGGCGATATATTGATTTTCATGAGTGGTGAGCGGGAAATTCGTGATACCGCCGATGCGTTATCAAAACTTTCTTTACGCCACACTGAAATCTTACCTCTTTTCGCAAGGCTCTCGAATAGTGAGCAAAATCGTATCTTCCATCCTCATGGGGGACGGCGGATCATTCTTGCAACAAACGTAGCAGAAACATCATTAACTGTACCGGGTATCAAATATGTCATTGATACTGGTTATGCGCGAATCAGTCGTTATAGTTACCGTACCAAAGTACAACGTCTTCCTGTTGAAGCCATTTCTCAAGCTTCAGCTAACCAACGTAAGGGGCGCTGTGGCCGTGTTTCTGACGGGATTTGTATTCGATTATACTCAGAAGATGACTTCTTATCACGTCCAGAGTTCACGGACCCTGAAATTTTACGGACGAATTTAGCGTCAGTTATATTACAAATGACTTCTATTGGTCTTGGTGATATTTCTGCATTTCCATTTGTGGAGGCTCCAGATAAACGCAATATCCAAGATGGTGTGAAATTACTGGAGGAGCTAGGTGCAATTAAGTCCCATAAACAGGCGGATAAAGGGTATCAACTAACGGATACGGGTAGACAACTATCCCAGCTTCCTGTTGACCCAAGACTTGCTCGTATGGTGATTGAAGCACGTAAACACGGGGCAGTACGTGAAGCAATGGTGATTGTTTCTGCATTATCAATTCAAGACCCTAGGGAGAGACCGTTAGACAAACAGCAAGCTGCCGATGAAAAACATCGTCGTTTCCATGATAAGCAATCAGATTTCTTAGCTTTTTTAAATCTTTGGGATTACTTAAAAGAACAACAAACGCAGCTTTCTAACGCTCAATTTAGAAAAATGTGTCGCCAAGATTTTCTTAATTATTTGCGTATTCGGGAATGGCAAGATTTGTATACCCAATTGAGGCAAGTGGTAAAAGAGCAAGGTTTTGCCATTAATAGTGCGGAGGCTGATTTTCGTAGCATTCACGTTTCGTTATTGGCTGGGCTGCTTTCACATATTGGACAAAAAGATGCAGATAAACACGAGTTTACTGGTGCTAGAAATGCACGTTTTACTATTTTTCCTGGGTCGGGTTTATTTAAAAAACCACCGAAATGGGCAATGGTTGCGGAACTTGTTGAAACGTCGAAATTATGGGGAAGAATTGCCGCATCAATCGATGTTGAGTGGGTTGAACCCTTAGCAGAACATTTGACTAAACATAGCTATAGTGAGCCTCATTGGTCAAAATCTGAAGGCGCGGTAATGGCGTCAGAAAAAGTGACTTTATATGGGCTACCCATTGTTGCATCAAGGCAGGTTAATTATGGGAATATTGACCCGTTATTATGCCGTGAATTATTTATTCGGCATGCATTGGTTGAAGGGGATTGGGTCACACGCCACGCATTCTTTAAAGAAAATCTGAAATTACTATCTGAAGTCGAAGATTTGGAGCATAAATCACGTCGGCGTGACATTTTAGTTGATGATGAAACGTTATTTGCATTTTATGACCAACGGATCCCTAATGATGTGATTTCCTCTCGTCATTTTGATAATTGGTGGAAAAAGGCATCTAAGCAACAATCTGACTTGTTAAGCTTTGAAAAAAGTATGCTGATCAAGGAGGATGCGAGTAATGTTTCGGCTCTTGATTACCCAAACTATTGGTATCAAGGGGATTTGAAATTTCGGTTGAGTTATCAATTTGAGCCAGGAACTGATGCAGATGGAGTGACTGTCCATGTACCACTTGCGATATTGAATCAGGTTCAGAATATTGGCTTTGATTGGCAAGTTCCGGGACTGCGTCATGAGTTGATCGTTGCTTTAATTAAATCATTACCTAAACCAATTAGGCGAAATTTTGTTCCTGCACCTAACTATGCTTCTGCATTTTTAGAACGAGTCCCTGAGCCTGAGGGGAGTGTATTGGATAAACTTGAACGTGAATTACGCCGTATGACAGGCGTCACTGTTGAACGTGAATCATGGCAATTAGAGCAACTTCCCGCTCATTTAAAAATGACATATCGTGTTGTAGGCGACAAAAATAAAACCGTTGCGGAAGGGCAAAATCTTGATGAGCTAAAAAATAGCCTAAAAGAAAAAGTGCAAGAAACGTTGTCTGAAGTTGTAGATGACGGTATTGAGCAACATGGGTTACATATTTGGAGTTTTGGTGAATTACCTCAACGCTATGAGCAAAAGAGAGGCGGATATTCCGTTAAAGCTTATCCTGCATTAGTCGATGAAAGAAATAGTGTTGGTATCAAGGTGTTTGAAACAGAATTAGAACAGCAGCAAGCAATGTGGGCTGGTGTGCGTCGATTATTACTGTTAAATATTCCATCGCCAATTAAGTATTTACATGAAAAACTACCCAATAAATCAAAATTGGGTTTGTACTTTAACCCCTATGGCAAGGTATTGGAGTTAATAGATGATTGTATTGCTTGTGGTGTCGACCAAATAATCTCTGATTTTGGTGGCGCGGTATGGAATGAAGAACAGTTTGAAAAACTGAAAGAGCTTGCACGGGCAGAATTAAATGATGTGGTTGTTAATATTGCTAAGCAAGTTGAACAAATATTAACGGCGGTGTTTGCAATCAATAAACGTCTAAAAGGGCGGGTTGATTTTTCGATGGCAATAGCGTTATCGGATATAAAAATACAAATGTCGAACTTAGTGTTTAAAGGTTTTGTGACTACTCATGGTTGGAAACGCTTACCTGATATTCTTCGTTATTTAAATGGAATAGAGCGGCGATTAGAAAAACTAGCTATTGATCCTAACCGAGATCGTGCACAACTGAGTAAAGTAGAGCATGTTCAGAATATGTGGCAGCAATGGTTAGTAAAATTATCTCCAGTTCAGAGAAATATGCCAGAAGTCCAAGAAATTCGCTGGATGATTGAAGAACTGAGAGTCAGTCTGTTTGCCCAGCAGCTTGGAACGCCATATCCAATTTCGGATAAGCGAATTATGCAGGCGATGGAACAGTTATCTCAACAACTGTAAGCCTTATTTTGACTAATTAGCGCTTCACGTATTCTGTATGTGAAGCGCTTTTCATTTTTAGTTGGCCTTAATCATTTAGTTACAACATACTAATGAATGATAAAAATATAAGCATCGAAGCTCATACAACAGAAATTTTAACCAGCAAAGGAGAGGGGAAATTGTAAAGGAGGGCGAAAATTGTGAAGGAAATTACGACTAGAAAATTATGGAGTGATTTAGTAATCAAAAAAACAGGATGTTGCAGTAAATGAAGGCTTAAATTTATGGGTTAAAATTAAGCCCTCGTTTCTAAAACTAGGCAACCAAATAATAGAGCGCAGGGATAGCGCCGATAGCAATGGCATATGCCATGATTTTTTCAATCGCTTTTAATGGCATTTGGTTGGTTTGCTGCTGGCGAGCATAGAAAAATACCAAAATACCAGGGGCATATAAAACGACGGATAATAGTAAATTGATTAACCCTGATGCATAAAGCAACCATAGACCATAAAGACTGGCAATAGCTCCAACGGCAAGTAATGCCTTATTATGACGTTCAAAAGCTACTTTTACTAAAAATGCACCGACAAGGAAATAGGGGACTAAAATCATTTCAGAGGCAATGGTAAGCAATGTATTGTAATTACTCCCACTAAGCCAAATAAGAACTAAAGATAGCTGTACTGCACCATTAGTGAGCCATAAAGAAGATGATGGGGCATCATTCTTATTTAATTTATTGAATATTTTAGGAAATGATTGGTATTGGGCTGCAATATAAGGTACTTCAGCGGCCATAATAGTCCAACTTAGGTAAGCTCCACAAACAGAAATAATTAGGCCCGCTGCAATAATAATATCACCACTCGAACCAATTAAACTTATCATGAGTGGGGCCATGGATGGATTTTTTATTTCTGCAAGTTCAGCTCTAGGCATAATACCTAAAGAAAGTAAGGTCACTAGAATATAGATAATTAAAGCAGAACTTACAGCGAAAATTGTTGCTAAGCCAACATCGCGGCGGTTTTTCGCTCGAGCAGAGACGACAACGGCACCTTCGATACCAATAAATACCCATAGTGTAATCAGCATGGTATCTTTGACTTGTTCCCAAACAGGAACACCAAATTCGATACCACTAAAATCTGCATTGAAAATATCAAGTTTAAACGCAAAAAAAGCCAATACAATAAATAAGCCAAGAGGAACCAGTTTTGCCATTGTGGCAAGTTTATTAATTCCAGCGGCTGTTTGTACTCCACGAAGAACTAAATAGTGCACAAACCAGAGGAGTATTGATTCTCCGACTAGGGCTTGCCATGTATTCCCATCACCAAAAATAATGTTGTCAGGAGTATCTGTAAAAAAACTGATTGCTGCGAATACGATAACAAGATAAGACACATTGGCAACTACCGCACATAGCCAATAACCCCACGCCGAGCAAAAACCAATTAATTCCCCGAAGCCGACTTTGGCGTAAGTAAATATCCCACCGTCAAGGTCAGGTCGTATGCGAGAAAGCAACAATAAGGCAAATGCTAAAAAAAGGATGCCCACACCAGTAATTGACCAACCGATTATTAATGCGAGAGGGCTAGCCACTTCAGCCATATTTTGAGGGAGACTAAAAACACCAGCGCCAACCATTGAGCTAAGAACTAGCGCAGTTAGTGCGGTAAGACTCAAAGTATTTTTCAAAGTAAATCCTGAACGTTCAGAAATCAAAAGTTAAAATGACGTTAAAGTGCCATTACAATAATGAGTTTAACTAGTAGCCATTAAAAAAGCAGATGGAATGACTGCATGTTTTCAGAGTGTGGATTCTACGAACGAAATGACAGATATGCAATGGTAATGTATGCATTTTTTAAGATGTTTTATGCACTTTTTCAAAAGAGTGAGGATGAATAGAGTCAAAGACGAGATATAACCTAAAGTGAGAGTCTAAAAACAAAAAAACCAGCCGAGTAGGCTGGTTTTAACATCACATAAATTAGGACTATTTAAACAAGTCAGCACTGATGGTGACACTTCCACCATTAGATTGCCATTCTCTTGTAATATGGAAATATTTAGCCCCTTTCGCTTCCGCACGTTTTGCTATTTGGTAACGTACTTCAGGCGTATTGGTGTAATATCCAGAGAATGTAATAGAGTCAAATGGGACCATTTGTGCAGCTGCTGTTTTGTTGACCTCTTCGATAACATAACCACTTGGCAGAGTCACACTAGTACGACCCGGTTGACTGCTAGAGGTTTCAAAGAAGCGTCCGACTGCGGTTGTTGGTTCTTCAGAAGATGAAACACCAGGAATGCGAACTTTTTTAGCCGCTTCACCGCCCTCTGCTAATAGAGCACGACCAGCGTCAGAATCGGCAGGAACCACTGCGTCTTCATTAAGAACTTGTCGTTTCGGTGCATCTTTCTTATAGATATAAGCAGTTGCTAATGTATTTCCACCATCATTCATTGCGATATTACGAACCACATAGAACGAGGCAGCATTTTTCTCAAGTGCTTTTTTGGCAATAGCCTCATATAGGTCTGGTTGAGAAGGGTAAAAACCGCTTACAGTAACAGTATCAAAAGGCTCATATTCTGTTGCGTCAGTTTTTGACATTTCCTCAACACCACCGAATACACGACGTTTTGGTGTATCAACTTGTGGTGCATCTTTTGCGTAGACATCAGCAACAACACGCATGTTGCCGCTATCACCTACATCATCAAGGCTTTGAATGTAAAAGGCATATGCCCCCATTTTATCAGCCCTACGGGAGACTGCATCGGATGCTTCATAAATAGCATTAAAGCGCCCGGTGACTGTTATACGCTCATAAGGTTTTAATTCAGTAGCCTGTTTTGGCGTCAATTCAACAGCCGCCTGAGTAGCAGTTATACTAGTTAATGATAACACCGCGGCTGCGATGACCGTAGTTTTCAGCTTCATACAAAATCCTTCCGCCTTGCGCAATTTATTATAAACATGCTGAATCTTAGTTGTATCACATGTACGTGATTATTACACGTAACGGAACCTGTTGTCTCATGATTTTATTTTTATGAGAAATAAATAATTATTGACTAGTTAAATTTACCAGATTTTTTAAAGTATCCAGTATTTTATTGACCTAAAACTAAGATTTTCACTGCGAATTCCATTTACTGTCTAAGAATCGTGATCAATTATGGATCAAGAAGCTTATTTTCAGTAGGTTATTAGAACATTAAAAATCTGTTTAGGCACAAAATAAGACTTTTCTCTGTGATGACAGTCATTATTTTAGCAAACACTCTATTAACAACATTACGTTAGGCATTAAAAAGGGAACATTATGCGTATTGGTATACCAAGAGAACGACTTGCCAATGAAGCGCGTGTTGCAGCTACACCATCTACAGTAACTCAACTTCTTAAGTTAGGTTTTTCTGTCTGTGTAGAACAAAATGCGGGTCATTTAGCCAGTTTTGACGATGTAGCATACGAACAAGCGGGGGCGGAAATCGTTGATCGTGATACTGCATTTGCTGCGGATATCGTTTTTAAAGTCAACGCGCCACTGGATGATGAAATTCCTCTATTAAAAGAAGGAGCGACTCTGGTGAGTTTCATTTGGCCAGCACAGAATGCTGAGCTAATGGAAGCTTTAAAAGCTAGGAAAATTAACGTGATGGCGATGGATGCGGTACCACGCATTTCACGTGCTCAATCACTTGATGCGCTTAGCTCAATGGCGAATATTGCCGGCTACCGTGCAATTGTTGAAGCTGCTCACGAATTTGGTCGTTTCTTTACGGGGCAAATTACGGCCGCAGGTAAAGTTCCTCCAGCGAAAGTCATGATCATCGGGGCTGGGGTTGCAGGCCTTGCTGCGATTGGCGCTGCTGGTAGTTTAGGTGCCATTGTGCGTGCCTTTGACACTCGTCCTGAGGTGAAAGAGCAAGTTCAGAGTATGGGGGCTGAATTCCTTGAATTAGATTTCAAAGAAGAGGCCGGTAGTGGCGATGGCTACGCCAAAGTAATGTCAGAAGCATTTATTAAAGCTGAGATGGAACTGTTCGCTGCACAAGCGAAAGAAGTCGATATCATTGTAACTACGGCACTGATTCCAGGTAAGCCTGCACCTAAATTGATTACCAAGGAAATGGTTGAATCAATGAAGCCGGGAAGTGTGATTGTAGACTTAGCGGCGCAAACTGGGGGGAACTGTGAGTTAACCCAAGCTGACAAGCTGGTTGTGACTGACAATGGCGTAAAAATCATTGGTTATACCGACTTACCAAGCCGTTTACCAACACAATCATCGCAGTTATATGGAACAAACCTCGTTAACTTGATGAAGTTATTGTGCAAAGAGAAAAATGGTGAAATAGACATTGATTTTGAAGATCTGGTAATTCGTGGGGTCACTGTGATTAAACAAGGTGAAATCACTTGGCCAGCGCCCCCAATTCAGGTATCTGCTCAGCCGCAGGCGAAACCGCAAGCGGTGGAAAAAGTTAAAGCGCCTGAGAAAAAGATGTCACCGACGGTAAAATATGGCTTGATGGCATTAGCTATCATCTTGTTTGGTTGGTTTGCTAATTCAGCACCAAAAGAGTTTTTATCGCACTTTACTGTATTTGCTTTAGCTTGTGTGGTTGGTTATTACGTGGTGTGGAATGTGACTCATGCATTGCATACACCGTTAATGTCAGTCACTAACGCTATTTCAGGGATCATCGTCGTGGGCGCCTTGCTCCAGATTGGCAGCGGTGGCTGGGTAAGTTTCTTATCCTTTATCGCCATATTGATCGCGAGTATCAATATTTTCGGTGGGTTCACTGTAACTCAACGCATGTTAAAAATGTTTCGTAAAGGGTAAGGGGTAACTTATGTTGTCGAGTGGAATTGTGACAGCAGCTTACATAGTTGCTGCTATCCTATTTATTTTCAGCCTTGCGGGGCTATCCCGTCATGAAAGTTCCCAACGTGGGAATACTTATGGCATTATCGGGATGGCTATCGCCTTGATAGCCACTATTTTAGGTCCTCACAGTGCTAATGTGGGCTGGATGATCGTTGCGATGGTCATTGGTGCTGTCATTGGTATTCGCTTAGCGAAAAAAGTTGAAATGACAGAAATGCCTGAGCTGGTGGCTATTTTACATAGTTTCGTCGGTTTAGCTGCAGTGCTGGTTGGTTTTAACAGCTTTATCGCCAGTGAAGGGCATGCTGATGTTGTGATGGAAAACATTCACTTAACTGAAGTTTTCTTAGGGATCTTCATTGGTGCAGTTACCTTCACTGGTTCAGTAGTCGCTTATGGTAAATTATCAGGGAAAATGTCATCAAAACCGATGATGTTACCTAATCGCCATAAACTGAATTTAGCGGCGTTAGTGGTTTCATTTATTCTGTTAGTGATTTTTGTTAAAACAGAAAGTGTCGGCTTGCAAGTCTTCTTGATGCTAATTATGACCGCGATAGCTTTGGCTTTTGGCTGGCATTTAGTCGCTTCAATTGGTGGAGCGGACATGCCAGTGGTCGTTTCAATGCTGAATTCGTATTCAGGTTGGGCTGCTGCAGCGGCAGGTTTTATGTTAAGCAATGACTTGCTGATTGTCACAGGGGCATTGGTCGGTTCTTCAGGTGCGATTCTGTCCTATATTATGTGTAAGGCGATGAACCGTTCGTTTATCAGTGTTATTGCAGGAGGCTTCGGTACAGATGGCTCTTCAACAGGCACAGAAGAAGAAATGGGTGAGTATCGCGAAAGCACCGCAGAGGAAGTCGCTGAAATGTTGAAAAACTCAACATCAGTAATTATCACTCCGGGGTATGGTATGGCGGTAGCACAAGCACAATATCCTGTTGCGGATATCACCACTAAATTACGTGAACGTGGTATTAATGTGCGTTTTGGTATTCACCCTGTAGCTGGGCGTTTACCTGGCCATATGAACGTATTATTAGCCGAAGCTAAAGTACCTTATGATATCGTATTGGAAATGGATGAAATTAATGATGATTTCTCTGATACCGATACCGTTCTTGTTATTGGTGCTAACGATACGGTTAACCCAGCGGCTCAAGAAGATCCAAACAGCCCAATTGCAGGTATGCCAGTTCTTGAAGTTTGGAAAGCAAGCAATGTCATTGTATTTAAACGTTCAATGAATACTGGCTATGCTGGGGTACAAAACCCATTATTCTTCAAAGAAAATACACAGATGTTGTTTGGTGATGCAAAAGATAGCGTTGATGCAATCTTACGTGCATTGTAATTTAATGAGTTACTAATTCATTTCAAAATAATTAGTAAAGTAAATAAGAAGGGGTGATTGGTTAATTCCAGTCACCCCTTCTTGATATTTGAGAGTTAAATCAGTTTATGTGATGCAGTCTTATAAACGCATCATTTGAAGCAAAATCGAGCGCAATTGGTTAGCCCTCGAGCAAAGGTAAACACTAATAAAAATGCTAGTGTAGATATAGTCAGCATGCTCATCATGAGAACTCCGCCATTGAAATGGTCCATGACGTATCCTCCTACTAGACTGCCAATAGTAATTAGAATTAAAAACATAAAGGTAATAAGGGCGGAACCTTTCTCGGTTAATTCTGGAACATGAACGTGCATCCACATATTGATTGTTGCAGGAACCATACCCGCAGCGATCCCCCATGAAGAAACAAATATAATACTGGTCGCCCAATTAAAATCTAAAACAGATAATGCGAGAAAAGCTAAGGCTAATAAAAGAGCACTAATCGCGAAATTATAACGAACATTATATTTTCCAACATAACCCGCCAGTATATTGCCAACTACGCTGGCCACTCCAAAAAAGAGCAATAATGCTGAAATTTGTCCTTCGATAAAACCTGCGGTTTGTTTAAAGAACACCGTAAAATAATTATACGCAGAGAAATGTGCTAAAAAAATCAGTGTGAATATAATTAACCCTTTACGCGCAATAGGGTGCGATGGCATCAATAACAATTCCTTCCATTGCATAGACGAAGAAGGTTTTAATGATGGTAAAGAGAAATACTGCATTAAAAACGCGACAGCACCTGCAATAACCAGCGCAATATAAGGCATTCTCCAACCATAATTATCAGATAACCAAGCGCCTAGAGGTACTCCGAGCACGGTGACTAATGTGACGGCTGAAAAGAATATTGTTACGGATGTGGTTATTGACATATTTTTAGGTGCTAGACGTATCACTAAGCCTGCTGCAACTCCCCAAAAACCCCCTAGTGCAATTCCTAATGCGAATCTACCTAATAAAACTAAACTAAAATTAGACGCGAAAGCCGTAATTGCATTAGCTAATATCATGAGAGCAACTAAGAAAAGTAAAACTTGGCGTCTATCGATATTTTTTGCATAAATGGGGACAAATAGGGAGGATGCCATACCTGCGATAGATGTGACAGTGACTGTAAGCCCTGCGGTACCTGTTGATATTTGAAAATCATAAGCGATGTTATTTAGCACGCTAATGGCTAAAAACTCACCAGTAACAATAATGAAGCAAGCAAAAGTTGCAGATAATAGTGAAAGCCAGTTACCATTATGCGAAGAAATATGAGTTGTTGTCATGCGCTTTCCATGAAAGTTAAGTAGTTTACAAAAAAGAATGATTTTATAGTGACCGCTATAAAATCATGGCGCTATTGTTTATGTGAATTTAGACGTTGTCAATTATTTTTATAATGATCACTATAAAATAGTTGTGGTATAGTGAATTGACTGCGAGTAAAGTGAGAATATGAATCAAATAAAACGCGGGCGGCCTAAAGGCTTTGACCAACAAGATGCACTAGCTAAAGCCATGCTATTGTTTTGGCGAAATGGCTATGTTGCAACCTCAATTAGCGATTTAACTCAAGAGCTAGGTATCACAGCGCCTAGCCTTTACTGTGCTTTTGGTGATAAAGCATCGTTGTTTAATCAATGTATTGATTATTATTTGATGAATGAAGCTTGTCCTATTTTGTCTATTGTAAAGCAAGCCAAAACAGCGAAAATTGCAATTGAATTGCTGATGTATGAAAGCGCTAAAAAGCTAATTCAGCCAAACAAGCCTGCAGGTTGTATGCTGATTACAGCGACAATGAATGGGTCAAAGCAAATCGAAGATGTGCAATTAAACGTCCAAGAAAAACGGAAAAGTTATCAGGAAATTCTACTGGCACGTATGCGTAAAGGTATTGATGATGGTGATGTTGCTCCAGATGCGCCGATTGAAGCTATCGTTGATTTTTATATAACGGTAATTGATGGTTTTACCATACAAGCTTGTGATGGAATTGATCTTGAAAGACTTAATCAAGTCATTTTTAATGCTATGCAAGCTTGGCCGATACTTAGTCAAAGTTCAGTTCAGCAATAACTTAGCCATGATTAAATTAAGCCCCAATAACATAAATATTATTGGGGCTTAATAAGTTTTAGATGATTAGCTAATCATCATCAGCAGGGTTGATAGGACAAACAAAACCGTCAGGTTTAATCGCTAATAAATCACATTTTAGCTTATCGATGACATGCTCCGCGGTATTCCCCAAAAAAGCCGCTGAAATGCCTGTACGGCCCAAAATACCCAGAACCACAACCCCAGCGTGCAATTCTTCACACATATCTGGAATAATTTTTTCAGGTAATCCTTCACGGACATGGGTATATTTTTCATCAATCCCAAATTTTTGCCGCAACTCTTTCATAGCAATTAAATGTTGGCCGCGTAGTGCGTTGTTATATAGGCTCGGGTCGAAATCAGGTAACTCTATGGCAATATTCATAGGAGCAACAGGATATGCACTCACTAAATGGATTTCCTGTTCTTTAATAATGCGAGTTGCTAAATCTTTTGTTTTTTCGACCAATTTGATATTGAGGTCATCGTGATAAGATTCCTCATTTGATAAGTTAACGGCGACAACCACTGAACCGTGATCAGGCCATACTTTGTCTTTTACCATCCAAACGGGAGCAGGGCATTTTCGGAGTAAATGCCAGTCTAGTGGGGTAAAAATAATCGACTCAAAATTATCGGTTTGATGCGCCATTTTCAGTAACAGGTCATGTTCACCATTTATTACTTCCTGAATAATGGCCTCATATGGTTTGTTATGCCAAATAACTTTAATTTCAATATCAATGCCCGCTTCAAGATAGAAATGAGCTTGTTGTTTGATCCACGCTGCTTTTTGGCTTATTACACCTTTGCGCATGGCATTACGTTCTTCAGGAGAAAGTAAGGTTGTCATGTCATAGGAAAGGTCGTAGATAGGCAAAAACGCTTTTATCCGTCCACCATTACGCTGCACGATGTAGACAGCACGTCTTAATGCAGGTTGATCATCCTGATTTGGGTCAATTGCAACTAGCAGGTTTTTATAGTTTGCCATATTGAAATCCTCTCGATACACGGATATTTCCATATAGATAAACTATGATATTGAGATTAAATAGGCAAGAAATCTGGAGAAAAAAATGAAAACGGATCACTGATAACGTGATCCGTTTAGGGATATTAGCATGTAATTGCTGAAACTTTACCAGCGATATCAGTCAGTTTAGCCATATCCTCGATAGTGATGTACTTACCTTTAACACTTAGCATGCCACTTTTTTGGAAACGTCCTAAAAGGCGACTAATGGTTTCAACTGTTAAGCCAAGATAATTACCGATATCTCCACGAGTCATGGTTAATCTAAATTCTCTTGGTGAAAAACCACGTTCCGCAAAGCGGTGAGAGAGGTTAAGAATAAATGCAGCTAAACGCTCTTCCGCATTTTTCTTAGATAATAAAAGGATCATTTCTTGATCACCTTTAATTTCACCGCTCATTAAACGCATAATTTGCTGACGTAAATTAGGCATTTTGCCTGATAAGTCGTCTAAGGTTTCAAAAGGTATTTCACAAACCATTGAGGTTTCAAGTGCTTGTGCAAAACTTGGGTGCTGTGTATGAATGATAGCATCAAAGCCAACAAGGTCTCCTGCTAAGTGAAAACCAGTAATTTGCTCATCGCCTTCTTCGGTTATTGTATAGCTTTTTATTGTACCTGAGCGGATGGCATATAATGAACGCAATTCATCGCCTGCTTTAAATAAAGCTTGGCCTTTTTGAATTGGTTTTTTGCGTTCGATGATATTATCAAGTTGATCCAGTTCATGTTCATTCAGCGTAAAAGGAATGCAAAGTTGGCTAATACTGCAATCCTGACAATGAATAGCACAACCACCAGACTGGATGCGACGAACAACTCTTTTTTCTGGGATCATATTTAAGGCTCAATCAAGTTAAAATTATTGATATGAGTCAATTTTAACATAAGATAATGCAACTAGTAAGTAGTAATGTATGACAGAATCGACTTAATAAACAAAAAAGCCAATCAGAAGGCATGTGAGAAATTAGTGAATTTAGATATTCATGCTAAATTAAAGAAGATTACTAAGTATATAATTTGATATAGATTAAATTTTAGCCTCTAAACGATAAAAAGATGACTTACATCATCATAGTAGTTACTACTCTAAACTGTCGTAATTAAGCACGAAATATTAAACTAATTAGCATTAATTTAACACAAAAATAAATTTAGGAATATCAATTTTTCAAATTAACCTCAAAAAGGAGAATATAATGGCACTTATCCAACAGTCTTTACCCACCTCGATGACAGTTGTAGACATTATAGAACCTGGTGGACCAGAAAAGCTGCGATTAATTGATATACCGTTACCTAGAATTTCTGCAGGGTATTTGCTCGTTAAGGTGGAAGCTGCGGGGGTTAATCGCCCTGATATTTTTCAGCGTAAGGGGTCTTATCCTCCACCGGCAGATGCTTCTCCGATTATGGGGCTTGAAATTGCAGGAACTATAGTTGCCAAGGCGGATGATGTAGAGGAATGGCAGCTCGGAGACAAAGTTTGTGGACTGGTTGCCGGGGGAGGTTATGCAGAATATTGTTTAGTGCATAAAAACATAGCCTTACCGTTAGGGAATTTATCTTTTATCGAGGGTGCAGCGATACCTGAAAACTTTTTCACTGTTTGGGCAAATGTTTTTCAAATAGGCAAACTTAAAAAAGACGAAACGGTACTTATTCACGGTGGAACATCGGGAATTGGTAGCGTGGCGATTATGTTAGCAAAAGCCTTTGGTGCAACAGTGATTACTACTGTTGGTTCAGAAGACAAAGTTCAAGTTGCAAAATCGTTAGGCGCAAATTGTGTTATTAACTACAGAAACGATGATTTTGTTGAAGCAACACTCAATTATACCTCTTCTCGAGGTGTTGATATGGTCGTAGATATTATCGGTGGTGATTATGTTGCGAAAAATTATCAAGTTGCTGCTAAATTTGGACGAATAATTCAAATTGGTATGATGAAAGGTAACCCTAAAGAGTTAAATATGATGCCTTTAATGGTAAAAAGATTAACTCATACGGGATCAACAATGCGTTCTCGAACTATTGAGGAAAAAGCAGTGATTGCCCAAGAACTAAAGAAGCAAGTCTGGGGATTGTTACAAAATGGTGAAATAAAACCTATTATTAACAAAACATATCACTTGTCTCAGGTGCGGAGTGCCCATGAATATATGGAATCAGGTGATCTTGTTGGGAAAATTGTTTTGCTAAACAGTTAATTGGATTTACTTTCTGCGGTTTTCACTATTTTACTTTAGTTCTTTAAGAGCAGTGAAAATCGCACCATCTATAACAAATTTTTTACATATTCAAGCTTTTTCAGCGTAAAAATCTCTTTACAGTTGAATAAATTTTGTTTTTTTGTGCTTGTCCACAAATCAGAATGAAATTCCCATTAGTTTATTAATAATTTAATAGAAATAGATTATATCTATAAATAAGTTGGCCATTAACGGTTTGTTTATCAATAATTAATGCTTAAATGATATTTTTAAATGTATATCATTAATATATTGATATCTTTTATATAAACACAGCCCGTTATGCACTTTCCAATGATATTAAGTTAAGTAACTTAAGTGCAATTAGCACCCGTTAATTGTAGTTTGAAGGTGTAGTAATGATAAATAATTTTAAAAATTCAAAAATAAATGTAGATGCATTATTTTTAGGTCCTAAATCTGAAAATGCTGTCTTTTTCAAAGAAATGATGGAGTATTCAGTTAGTGAACATATGCATTGGCGTTCCAGCTATCATCCTGAAGATCCTGATCTTATCTCTACTGTTGACCGTTATGCTCCCGAGTACCGAGATACGCTTTATCGTACTGAAGGCATTCTTAATCAACTCTCTTCAAAATTAAAAACAACATCGGTTCCATGGTTCTCCCCCCGTTATATGGGGCATATGAATGCAGATACACTGATGATTTCTAATTTGGCTTATGTCATGGCGATGATGTACAACCCCAATAATTGTGCACAAGAATCTTCACCAACGACAACAGTTTTAGAAATAGAAGCCGGGTTAGATTTATGTGCCATGTTTGGTTATGACGTACAACATGCTTGGGGACATATTACATCTGGTGGAACGGTTGCTAACTACGAAGGATTATGGGTAGCTAGAAATATTAAAACGTTACCGTTAGCGATTATGCAGCATCCAAAATCCCAATACTTGCTAAAGGATAAAACTGAAAAGGAGTTACTCAATCTCTCAGTTTCCGCGGTTCTAGATTTAATTGACGAGTTAAAGAAACAACAAATTTTTGAGGAAATTCGTTATTTAACCTGCCGTGGTGTTGGAATAGAACAAGGAAAACTCGGTAAGTTATTGGTACCGCAGTCTAAACACTATTCATGGATGAAAGCGATGGATATTCTTGGTTTAGGCCAACAGAATATTGTGCAATTACCCGTTGATGCAAGTTATCGAACAGATGTGCGTAAAATGCGTGAAACGGTATTTACATTAATTGAGCAAGGGGAGCCAATTTTAGCGGTAGTTGCCGTTGTTGGTACCACAGAAACTGGCGCAATAGACAATGTCAGAGAAGTTATTGAGCTACGACGTGAATGCGAGCAACGTTTTGGGGTTTCTTTTTATGTGCATATCGATGCTGCTTACGCGGGATACGCTTGTGCGATGTTTCGCGATGAAGAAAACCAATTTATGGAGTATGAGAATTTACTCCAATGCTATCATAGTGAAGGGCTTTTTCCTGAAAATATGGTGTGGCCAAAACGTGATGTTTATGAAAGCTTTAAAGCATTAAGCCAAGCGGACTCGATTACCGTTGACCCTCATAAGGTGGGGTTTATTCCTTATGCGGCAGGTGCAATTTGTATGAAAGATAAGCGGATTGTGGATTTAGTTTCTTACCATGCCGCTTATGTATTTGAAGAAGTTCAAGAAAAGCAGCGTAAAACAGAAAAAACACAAAATGTATTATTGGGCTCATCTATTATGGAAGGGTCAAAAGCGGGCGCAACCGCAGCAGCGGTATGGGCTGCACATCGCTTAGTTCCGTTAAATGTTTTAGGGTATGGAAAAGTGATTGCGGCTGGGGTCATCACTGCCAATTGGATGATTGATAAAATTAATCAATGTGAGCCTTTTATTATTGAGGAACGTCAATTTTCAATTATAGCGATGCCAACGCCTGATTTTCACATGATTAACTTTATGTTTCGTGAAATTGGCAACACCTCTTTAGAAAAACAAAATCAATTAAATAAACGGTTATATGAATTATGCTCTTATGCGGCAGGCCGGAGTTATTCTAATGATTTTCTCACCTCATCAACCTCGCTAACTTATGAAGAATATGGCGATAACCCATTGAATCTATGTCGAGATGCACAATTCTCTGATAGTGAATGGCATAAAGTACGGTCGATTTATGTGCTACGGGCGGCAGTCATGACACATTGCCTGCGTGATAGGGCACATTTTGAAACCTATTGGGCAGAGTTAAAAAATATTTTTGAAGACAAATTACAACAACTCATTAATGAAGAAAATAAGTTAAATCACTCTAATTATAAAATTAATATTTAATTGATTGTTAGGATCTCAATATGAAAAATCGCACACTTGGTAGTGTATTTATTGTTGCAGGTACTACGATTGGCGCAGGTATGTTAGCCATGCCTATCGCTGCCGCGGGTAATGGTTTCTTAGTGAGCCTCGCTATGTTATTAGTGTTGTGGGCATTGATGTGCTACACGGCGTTACTTTTGGTCGAAGTTTATCAACATGAATCTCACGAAACTGGGATCGGTAGTGTTGCACAACGGTACTTAGGCTCTAGTGGCAAATTTATTACGGGTTTTAGTATGATGTTCCTGATGTATGCATTGACAGCAGCTTATGTCAGTGGAGCAGGGGAAATCATTACATCAAATTTGAAAAGTAGTTTTGCTATTGAAATGGCAGATTGGATGGGAATTGTTGTATTTACCGTCATTGGTGGGGGAGTTGTATGTTTCGGGACTTCATCCGTAGATTTTATCAACCGTATTTTATTTGCTGCAAAAATTGTTTTCTTAGTCATTATATTGGCATTAATGATGCCGCATGTTGAGCAACAAAATTTATTAGCTGCCCCAACTGAAAAAGTACTTATTTTATCTGCTATACCGGTGTTTTTTACCTCCTTTGGTTTTCATGGTAGCGTCCCAAGTATCGTTAAATACATGGGGGGAGATGTCAAAAAATTGCGGGTTATTTTTATTATCGGAAGTGCTATCCCGTTGATTGCTTATATTTTATGGCAAATCGCAACATTAGGGAGTATTGGTACAACCACATTTGTTGGTATTTTGGCGGAAAACGCAGGGCTTAATGGATTATTAGATGCAATTAAAGATGTGGCTCAATCAGGAAAAACAGAGTTAATTGCACAAATGTTTATGAGTTTGGCGCTTGCGACATCTTTCCTTGGTGTTGCTTTGGGGTTATTTGACTTTCTAGCGGATTTATTTAAACGTCAAGATAATGCGTCAGGGCGTCTACAAACAGGTTTGCTCACCTTTGGACCACCACTAGTTTTTGCTTTATTTTATCCTAAAGGGTTTGTGATGGCGTTAGGGTATGCCGCAATCGCACTTTCAATACTGGCTTTATTATTACCTAGTGCTATGGCATTTAAATCAAGAACATTAAACCAACGGAAATATCAAGTGTTAGGCGGTGGATTAGGTCTTTCATTAGTATTTATTTGTGGAATTATAGTCATTGGTGTTCAGCTAGGGATTGTTTTCAACATATTACCTAATATTGGGTAATTGTACTTCGCTTCTATAGCCAGCCAACATACCGACGGCTGGCTTTATCACTTCAAAAATAGGTTAATTTCATATCTATTGCCAACTTTACTCAGTTAGACAATTTACCGCACATTTTTTACTGTTGTGTCGACATTTAGTCGGTATAATCCATATAAGAATGATTATCATTAGCACGTTATGCATAAAAATAGATATATCTAAAGCTGGCATTTTCTGTAAAAGTAACTATCATATTAGATATATCGGTTTTTATATAAATAACCACTGAGAATTTTAATGGCAAATGAACAACAACTCGAGCCGTGTTTGTGCAACGGTAAAAGTGTCAGTCGTATGTTTAACCCTAAACAGTTAAGGATTTATATCCTACATTTACTGACAGGGGGAATTAATTACGGTTATGAGCTAATAAAAAAAATTGCAGAAGAAACGGCAGGTTTTTATTGCCCAAGCCCAGGTGTGATATATCCAACTCTGACGTTATTAGAGGAGTTAGGGTTTATTTCGGCGGGTAAAGATAATGGAAAAGGGCGTAAGTGTTATGTCATAACGCCAGAAGGTCGCTGTTTTTTATTACTCAAAGCTGAAATATTGGCAGAAGTTCAACTAAAATTAAAATATGCTCAGGAATTAAAAGCAGGTAATCAATTCGCTAATGAAATTGAATGCGCTGTAGATAAATTTAAGTCATTGTTGAGACACCAAATCGTGATACAACAGTTGACGAAAGAAGAGACAACAAGAGTCGTTGAGATCATTAACCGAGCAGTGGAACGTATTGAGCAAGTCAATGCAGTGTTAGTGGCAGAGGGAAAATCAAATGGCTAAAACGAATGATATTATACAAGCAAAAGAGCGTTTATATATGAAAGAGACAAGCAAAATACCACAGAGCAACGCCCCGGTTTCATCTGAAAATGAACCGTCTGTGAAGGCGAATAAAGACGTTAAATTTAAAGAGGTTGTATGCCCTAATGTGCCAACTTCATATTTTAAGCGAGCAAAGAAACAAAAAATAAAATAACCAATTAGATAGTTTACAAAATCTTTATTCACTTAAAAGACATAAAGAATAAACCTTATTTATTTTCTTATTGATGAATAACGCGACTCAGTCTTCTATTATTCCATCAATAAGGTAAATTTTAGGGTGCATATAATTATTTTGTAAACTTTAGCTATGATCCTATATCAATATATAACTTCATAAAAAATCCCCTGATCACTTAACGTAACCAGGGGTATCGGTTACAAGCCCAATTTAGCGTGTATTTGGGCTATTTCGTTGATCCACTGCTGCTGTAATTGCGGTTTTTGGTGGTTTAATTTGCGTTTTTGATCCGCAAGTAGCTTTTGCTCCAATATCAGCAATGTTTCTAACAACTCATCTTCATGAGTAGCTTCCTTACTGAGAATTTCAATCGTTGATTTAGAAGGGGCATTTTCCCCAAGCGTAGACGTTAACACTTGCTGGGATTGCTGCTCGATTTTATGATAAATATCATCAGCATTAAGGTATTCCTCTAGCCGATTATCATCGATAAACCAGAAGCGTTGGCAGCTATTTTCAATGAGCCATTTATCATGGCTTACAACCAATAATACCCCAGAAAATAAGCTAATTTGCTCACAAAGCGCTTCCTTACCTTCTAGATCAAGGTGATTGGTAGGTTCGTCTAACAAAATCAACTCATACTGAGCTAAACTTAAACCAATAAACAATAATCTAGCGCGTTCACCACCGCTCAGTGTTGCCACTTTCTGTTGGTGACGATTATAGGCAAAACCCGCTCCAATCAATGCCATTTTTCGTTGTTCATCGGTTAAAGGTGAAAAATGACGTAGTGCATCTAATAGGCTATCATTATCATTTAACTGCTCTAATTGTTGGTCATAATAACCAGCACGAATTGCTGGATGAAACTTCAATTGTGAGCTATAGCGTAAATCTTGTTGATAATGTTGCCAAAGTAGACGTAATAGTGTTGATTTACCACAGCCATTGGCTCCCATGATAGCGATACGATCACCACTTTTCACTTGATGAAATGCCGTTTTAAATAACTGATTTCCATTCGGTGTTGAAACAACGGTGTTTTCCAACTCTAAAACTCTATCTGCAGGAATAGCTTTGCCATTTAAAGCAAGCTTCCATTGATAGCCTTCAGTTAGCTCAGTTTGGGCATCTTTAAGACGGTCAATATGTTTTTCCATCTGTTTAGCTTTGCGTGATAAGGCTTCATTGTCATACACATGCCCCCAAATCGCTAAGCGCTTGGCACTTGATGCAATACGGTCAATTTCTTTTTGCTCGGCTTGATTACGACGTGCATCAGTGATGTCTTTTTCACTTAATGCTTGCCGTGCTGCACTGCAAGGTAACCGATAAAAATGTAATGATTTATCTCGTAAAATCCAAGTACAGTTACTGACTTTATCTAATAACGATTGGTCATGGGAAACTAGCACAAAACTCCCTTTCCATGACTGTAAGAAATTACCTAACCAAATCAGTGTGGGCAAATCTAAATGATTACTAGGTTCATCGAGTAACAGTAAATCGGGTTGTTCAATTAAAGCACGCCCCAGCAGCAAACGTGTATGTTGTCCTCCACTGATGGCATTCGCTTTTTGTTCCCATTGTTCAGGTGTAAAACCTAATTCTGATAATAAAACTTCAGCCCGCCAGCGCTCAGTGACTTTATCTTGTTCAGGGAGTTTTTGAACAAGCGCATCAATCAGAGTCAAACAAGCGATTTCATCGGGTAAATGTTGTTCAATATAAGCAGTAACACAATGATTTGCATAGGTAATACTGCCACTATTAGGAAACAGTTGTTGGGTTATTAGCTTCAATAATGTACTTTTTCCACTCCCGTTATGGCCAATTAAACCAATGCGGTCACCTTGTTGGATGGTAAAAGAAATATCGCTTAATAAGGTAGAGGTTGAAGTATCGTAATTTAATGATTTTACAGTTAATAAAGTGCTCATAGCTTACTCAAATTTTAGGCGAAAAAACGCCAGGGTATAGTCGTAACGACAACCCAGTAAGCTGAGGGAAGATTTTCTTTAGTGGCTTCGCTCAGGCAGGGTTATCGCAGTATAAAACTGTGAAAGCCTGAGCTCTGGCGATTACCAAAGAAGTGTGAATATTCAATAAGATCACACAACAACATAAATTAGCCTCCTTAATATTCATTTAGTTAATCGATGAGAGAATTATAGCTAATATGTTATTTAACCAACAAGGTCCGAAAATGCGCTCTCTGATTATTATAGGAAAAAGCATATACAGGTATAAATGTTACTTATATCATGCGCGAAGAAATGAATAATATTGCTGTGAATTGGGTTCTTGCTATGTAGCGTTTAAAATCATGATTCAAAAAACAAGAGAGCCCCAAATGAACGTAGAAATAAAACCCGCAACATGTGATGACGCTGCTTTGATATTAGATATGATCATTGAATTGGCAGATTATGAAAAAGCACGTCACGAAGTTAAAGCCACGGTAGCTGATATTGAAAATTCCTTATTTGGAGCGAATTCAAGCACAGAAGCCTTAATCTGTTATGTGGATGGCCAGCCAGCAGGGTATGCCGTATTTTTTACGAGTTATTCAACATGGTTAGGGAATAATGGTATTTATTTAGAAGATTTGTATGTCTCCCCAGATTTTCGTGGCGCGGGTGCAGGAAAGAAGTTACTCAAGCATATTGCAGTGTTAGCCGTAGAACGAAAGTGCCAACGGCTGGAATGGAGTGTTTTAGATTGGAACCAGCCAGCAATTGATTTTTATAAAAGTATTGGCGCAGAACCGCAAGATGAATGGGTTCGTTACCGAATGGATGAAAACGTGATTGCTGCATTCGCAAGCTAATATTTATTCATATTCAAACATCGTTGAATAAAGCCAGTAAATTAAGTTACTGGCTTTATTTTTTTATTTTGAATTAAATATGTACAATTAATGCCTTATCCTGATTTTTGTGAGTTTATTCTGTTTTTTTGTGACATAAGGCAACTAAACTTAAACCAAATGTTGATAAAATGCCATTAAATTAAATAGATAGCCAATTTAATGGTAGTGCTAACACTTACTTGGCCAAGTTTTAAATAAAAATAATATTTTTAGTTTTAAGGGTATTTATTTCGTATAGAGACAGTTATGTCATTTTATTAATAATCACCAGGTTAATAATCAAAATAATTGTTGTTCCTTGTTTTCTCATTTAATGGAAAGGGATGGTATGAAAATAAATAAACAAAAAGTATCTTTTTACATCATTTTAATATTAATTATTGTTGCGGGTGGTTTCTATTACTGGAATGTTAATTCAGGTGGTCTACCCGCTGGATTCTCTCAAAGTAACGGCCGTATAGAAGCAACAGAAATTGATATTGCCACTAAGACAGCAGGACGTATTGAAACGATTAATGTAAAAGAAGGGGATTTTGTTAAAGAAGGGCAAGAACTTGCTCGTATGGATACGCGAGCACTCCAAGAGCAACTCCATGAAGTACAGGCACAATTACGCCAAGCCATCAGTGCAGTGACCACTGCCGAGTCTGCTTTAGCGCAACGTAAAAGCGAAAAAGTTGCAGCCCAAGCTGTTGTTCGTCAACGTGAAGCGGAGTTAGACGCAGCGCAAAAACGGTTAAATCGTTCTAGAGCTTTGGTGAGAACCAACGCCGTATCTCAGCAACAAGTCGATGATGATACAGCACAGATGCAAGGCTCTCGTGCAGCACTGGAAGCATCAAAAGCTCAAGTTGCCGCCGCGACATCAGCCATTGATTCTGCAAGCGCTGGTATAGTCCAAGCGAAAAACCGTGTTGATGCAGCGACAGCAACGGAACGCCGTATTATTGCGGACTTAGATGACAGTATTCTAAAAGCGCCAAGAAACGGGCGTATTCAATATCGTGTCGCTGAGCCTGGAGAGGTACTTGGCGCTGGCGGGCGAGTCTTGAACATGGTCGATTTAAGTGATGTGTATATGACATTTTTCTTACCGACTGAAGATGCAGGAAAAGTTGCCTTAGGCAGTGATGTTCACATCATACTTGACGCTGCACCAAATATCGTGATCCCAGCCAAAACCACTTTCGTGGCGAGTGTTGCTCAATTCACACCGAAAACCGTAGAAACACAAAATGAACGCCTAAAATTAATGTTCAGAGTGCGTGCACGAATTTCGCCTGAATTATTAGAGCAACATCTAGAATATGTGAAAACAGGGCTGCCCGGAAAAGCTTATGTACGTTTAGACCCTAATGAATCTTGGCCTGCTGAATTAGAGGTGAGATTACCACAATGACCAATAAACTGATGGGTGATGTGATTATCGATATACAACATGTCAGCCAACATTATGGTGACAATTGTGCGTTGGATGACATTGTACTTTCCATCCCAGCAAGAAAAATGGTTGGGTTGATTGGCCCTGATGGTGTAGGAAAATCAAGCCTGATCTCCCTGATTGCAGGGGCAAGAGTGATTCAACAAGGCCAAATAACGGTACTTGATGGTGATATGAGTGATATTGAGCATCGTAGAGCTGTTTGCCCTCGCATCGCCTACATGCCGCAAGGTTTAGGGAAGAACCTCTACCATACGTTATCTGTTTATGAAAACGTCGACTTTTTTGGCCGCTTATTTGGCCAATCAAAAGCTGAGCGTGAATATCGGATTCAGGATTTGCTTGAAAGTACAGGGCTTGCGCCATTTAAAGACCGTCCAGCAGGCAAGTTATCAGGAGGGATGAAACAAAAGCTTGGGTTATGCTGTGCGCTAATTCATGATCCCGATTTATTAATTTTGGATGAACCTACTACAGGGGTTGACCCGTTATCTCGTGCGCAATTTTGGGATTTAATTGACCGCATTCGTTTGCGACAAACCAATATGAGCGTTTTGGTCGCAACGGCTTATATGGAAGAGGCCGAACGCTTTGATTGGTTAGTGGCAATGGATGATGGCAAGGTGCTCGCTACAGGTCATGCATCTGAATTAAAAGCCCAAACTCAATGTGATGATCTTGAAGCTGCGTTTATTGAATTACTACCTGAAGAAAAACGCAGTGGCCACAAAAAAGTCGTGATCCCTCCACGTGATACCACAGAAGACAATATTATTGCTATTGAAGCCCAAGACCTAACTATGCGTTTTGGTAACTTCGTCGCTGTTGACCATGTGAATTTTAAGATCCCAAAAGGGGAGATTTTTGGTTTCTTAGGGTCTAATGGCTGTGGTAAATCAACCACTATGAAAATGTTGACGGGTTTATTACAAGCCAGTGAAGGGCAAGCATGGCTATTTGGTCAAGAAATAGATCCGAAAGATATCGAAACACGTAAGCGTGTCGGCTACATGTCGCAAGCATTTTCACTATATAGTGAATTGAGTGTTGAGCAAAATCTCGTACTTCACGCCAAGCTTTTTCATATAGCTGAGGACAAAATTCCCCAGCGAGTGGACGAAATGTGCCAGCGTTTTGAACTTGATGATGTGCGAGACGTAATGCCTGACGATTTACCTTTGGGGATCCGGCAACGGTTATCTTTAGCTGTCGCAGTTATTCATGAACCTGAAATGTTAATCCTCGATGAGCCAACTTCGGGAGTAGACCCCGTTGCCAGAGATATGTTCTGGAATTTGATGGTCGATCTATCAAGACGTGACGGTGTCACAATTTTTATTTCTACGCACTTTATGAATGAAGCAGAGCGCTGTGACCGTATTTCACTCATGCATGCAGGTAAAGTCTTAGATTGTGATACCCCTGCTAACCTGACCAAAAAAAGAGGCCTTGGCACGCTTGAAGAAACCTTTATTGCTTATTTACAGGATGCTGTGGGGGATGCAGGACAAGGGCAAGAAACTGCCCCTGAGTTCCATGTTGACCCTGAACTGAAAGAACAAGCGACCGAAGCGTTAAAAAAACGTTTTAGTTTACGCCGGTTATTCAGTTATTCCATTCGAGAAGGGATGGAATTACGTCGTGACCCAGTGCGTTCAACACTCGCGTTATTAGGGACTGTAATTCTTATGTTTATTATGGGTTACGGTATTAGTATGGATGTCGAAAATTTACGTTTTTCCGTACTAGATCGCGACCAAACGGGGTTAAGTCAAGGATATACGCTGAACTTAGCAGGTTCACGTTACTTTATCGAACAACCACCAATCAAGGATTATGATGATTTAGAGGCTGGTATGCGTAGCGGTAAGATTACCGTTGCGATTGAAATTCCGCCTAACTTCGCAAGGGACGTTGCACGCGGCAATAACGTTAAAATTGGCGTGTGGATTGATGGTGCGATGCCAAACCGCGCTGAAACTGTGCGTGGCTATGTGCAAGCGATGCACTTAGCATGGCTAAGTACGATGGCTGCTCGCCAACCCGTTGGCGTTGCTGGTATGCCAGCTATCGACATTGAAACCCGATATCGTTATAACCCAGATGTTCGTAGCTTACCGGCGATTGTTCCCGCAGTTATTCCATTATTATTAATGATGATCCCCGCAATGCTTAGCGCATTGAGTGTTGTTCGGGAAAAAGAACTTGGTTCGATTATCAATCTTTATGTCACCCCGATCACCAAATTAGAGTTTTTACTTGGAAAGCAGCTCCCTTATATTTTATTAGGCATGTTTAACTTTGTATTACTTTGCATACTGTCCGTCTATATATTTGGTGTTGAATTTAAAGGTAGTTTTCTGACGTTAACCTTGGCCGCATTTTTGTATATCAGTATTGCAACAGGAATGGGGCTATTGATTTCATGCTTTATGAAAAGCCAAATTGCAGCAATTTTTGGTACTTCTATCATCACTCTGATACCAGCAACACAATTTTCAGGAATGATTGACCCAGTTTCATCATTGGAAGGTATTGGCCGCTGGGTTGGGATGGTTTATCCAACATCACACTTTTTAACTATCACGCGAGGAACCTTCTCTAAGGGACTAAATTTATTCGATTTACAGTCATCGTTTATCCCATTACTGATCACTGTTCCATTGGTTATTGGGCTCAGTGTTTTATTCCTGAAAAAGCAGGAGGCATAGCGATGATACGTAAAATTCAGAATATTTTTAACCTAGGAGTCAAAGAGTTACGCAGTTTAGGCCGCGATAAAGCAATGCTAGCGTTGATTGTCTTTGCTTTTACGGTATCGATCTATTCGTCCGCAACGGTAACTCCTGGCTCTTTACATAATGCGCCCATTGCGATTGCTGACCAAGATAAGTCACAGTTATCAAATCGGATAATCAATAGCTTTTATGCGCCTTATTTCTTACCACCCGCGGATATCACGCCAGATCAAATTGATGGTTTGTTAAATCGTGGTTCATATACTTTTGCGCTAGATATTCCGCCTAATTTTCAACGTGATGTGCTTGCAGGACGGCATCCTGAAATTCAGGTAAATATTGATGCAACAAGGATGAGCCAAGCCTTCTTAGGAAATAGTTATATTCAAAATATTACCTTAGGGGAAGTGAATGAATTTTTAGCAAAATACCGTAGTAATGCAAGTTTACCTGTTGATTTGGAAGTGAGGATGCGCTTTAACCCTAACTTGACACAGTCATGGTTTGGTTCTGTTATGGCAATCATTAATAATATTACGATGTTATCGATTGTTTTAACGGGCGCTGCACTAATCCGCGAACGGGAACACGGCACCGTCGAACATTTGATGGTCATGCCACTAACGCCATTTGAAATTATGATGTCGAAAATATGGTCAATGGGGCTGGTGGTATTGATTGCATCTGGTGTTTCCTTAATTTTGGTTGTAAAAACATTGCTACAAGTACCAATCGAAGGCTCTATCTTATTGTTTATGTGTGGGGTGGCCTTGAGTTTATTTGCGACAACGTCGATTGGTATTTTTATGGGGACGATTGCACGCTCCATGCCTCAGTTTGGTTTGTTGATGATCTTAGTGTTATTGCCATTAAATATGCTTTCTGGCGGAATGACAGCGCGAGAAAGTATGCCTCAGCTTGTTCAAGACATTATGTTAACCATGCCGACAACGCACTTTGTTAGCCTTGCTCAAGCGATTTTATATCGCGGAGCTGGCTTCCAAATTGTTTGGCCTCAATTTGCGGTTCTTGTTGTTATTGGTGCTGTATTCTTTTCTCTCGCACTCATTCGTTTTCGCAAAACGATTGCCACCATGGCATAACCTACTGTACATAAAACATCCATTAATGCATAAAACGCTTGCTGAATTTTTCAGTAAGCGTTCTAATGCTTCACCTATTAATTATTGGCACATGATTAGGTTGCGCCTATCAAATCGATAGTGGGTAATGATTGGATTAAGCTGCTGTAAAACAGTAACTTAATAGGCAACCAAACAGGAGAACATCATATGTCATTAATTAATACTCAAATCAAACCATTTACTAACCAAGCATTTAAAGATGGCCAGTTCATCGAAGTTTCTGAAAAAGATGTTGCAGGTAAATGGAGCGTTTTCTTCTTCTATCCAGCTGACTTTACCTTTGTTTGCCCAACTGAACTGGGTGATATTGCTGACCATTATGAAGAATTCCAAAAATTAGGTGTTGAAATTTTCTCTGTTTCTACTGACACACATTTTACCCATAAAGCATGGCATGCAAGTTCAGAAACTATCGGTAAAATCAAATATGCCATGATCGGTGACCCAACTGGCGCATTAACACGTAACTTTGAAAATATGCGTGAAAACGAAGGCTTAGCAGACCGCGGCACTTTCGTTGTTGACCCACAAGGTATCATTCAGGCAATCGAAATTACTGCTGAAGGTATCGGTCGTGATGCAGCTGACCTGTTACGTAAAGTTAAAGCAGCACAATATGTTGCAAGCCACCCAGGTGAAGTTTGCCCAGCTAAATGGAAAGAAGGTGATGCAACACTGTCTCCATCTTTGGACTTAGTCGGCAAAATCTAATTAATCTAACCCAATTGATTAACACTGAATAATTCAGGTTGCAGGTGTTTAGGCCTGCAACTTGGATCATGACGGGTATATGTACCCGATTTTATGATAAAAATTAAAGGGGATTACATGCTCGACAATAATTTACAGGCACAGTTGAAAGCCTACTTAGAACGTTTAACTAAACCCGTTGAATTAGTTGCTAATATAGATGACAGCCAAAAATCAAATGAAATCAAGCAGCTGTTAGAACAAATTGCATCTCTGTCAGATAAAGTCACTGTACGTGAAGAGCGCAATAGCGCACTAAGAACACCGTCTTTTTTAATTACTAACCCAGGTACAGATAGTGGTTTGCGTTTTGCAGGCTCACCTTTGGGACATGAATTTACCTCTCTTGTGCTGGCATTATTGCAAATCGGTGGTCATCCATCTAAAGAAGCGCAAGAGTTATTAGAGCAGGTTAAAGGCCTTGAAGGCGAATTCCACTTTGAGACTTATTATTCTTTATCTTGCCATAACTGCCCAGATGTTGTTCAGGCGTTGAACTTAATGGCAGTTTTAAATCCAAATATTAGCCATACGGCTATTGATGGTGCACTTTTCCAAAATGAGATTGATGAACGTAATGTGATGGGCGTTCCTGCGGTTTTCCTGAATGGAAAAGAGTTTGGCCAAGGGCGTATGACGTTAAGTGAAATTGTTAGCAAAGTTGATACCAACGCAGATGCGCGTGCAGCGAAATCACTCACAGAGCGTGAGCCTTTTGAAGTCCTTGTTATTGGTAGTGGCCCAGCAGGAGCTTCAGCAGCAATCTATACCGCACGTAAAGGGATCCGTACTGGCGTAATTGGCGAGCGTTTTGGTGGCCAAGTTATGGACACGGTTGATATTGAAAACTATATTTCAGTTATCAAAACGGAAGGGGCTATTTTTGCAGGCGCATTGAAGAACCACGTGGACAGCTATGATGTTGATGTCATTGATGGCCAATCAGTTGCAAAACTGATCCCTGCGGCAGAAGAAGGTGGATTACACCAAATCGAAACTGCATCGGGTGGGATTTTAAAATCACGCAGTATTATTATTTCAACAGGTGCTCGCTGGAGAAATATGGGTGTTCCGGGGGAACAAGAATATCGTACTAAGGGTGTAACATTCTGCCCACACTGTGATGGTCCGTTATTTAAAGGTAAACGTGTTGCCGTTATTGGTGGTGGTAACTCGGGTATTGAAGCGGCTATTGACTTAGCCGGTGTCGTTGAGCATGTGACCGTTCTGGAGTTTGCTCCGGAACTGAAAGCAGATTCTGTATTACAGCAAAAAGCACGTAGCCTAAAGAATGTTGATATTATCGTCAATGCGCAAACCTTAGAAGTAAAAGGCGATGGCAGTAAAATGACGGGTCTTGAATATAAAGACCGCACTGATGATAGCGTACATTTATTAGAAGTGGCGGGAGCATTCGTGCAAATCGGTTTATTGCCTAATACCAATTGGTTAGGCGACACAGTCGCTAGAAACCGTATGGGGGAAATCGAGATTGATGCACGTAACGAAACCAGTATTAAAGGTATTTTTGCTGCCGGTGACTGTACAACGGTACCATACAAACAAATTATTATTTCAGCTGGAGAAGGGGCAAAAGCCGCACTTAGCGCATTTGATTACCTAATCCGCACAAGTACCAGAACCGCTGAATAGGTGTAATTTACTTTATATTCAGTGAGTTGTAGTCAAAAGGCACTCGGGGGCGAGTGCCTTTTTTTTGTACATAATCTGTACAGAAAAGGCTCAAAAGTGCCTAAAAGTGTTCAAGTGTGGACAACTTGTGGACGATCTAAACGCTGATTTGGTGGTACTTACAGCGGAGAAATGCATCCCAGTGTGGACAATTTGTGGACATGCAAAAGTTAAATTTGTATTGCTTTTTGTCGTTCAAATCATCCTAAAACGAACAATCTATTAAGCTAACTCTGTTCCTCCTTTTAATGGATTATACGTAATCGCATCTTGAAGAAAGTCCGGTGCAAAGTGTGCGTAGGTCAGTGTTTGCTGTAATGTCGAGTGACCTAAGATTCTCTGCAAAGTAATAATACTGCCGCCATTCATCATAAAATGGGTTGCGAAAGTATGCCGTAATGCGTGCGTGGCTTGGCCCTGCGGCATATCAGGCTTAATGGTCTTTATGTGCTTTCTAAACATATCATAAGAGGTGTTTGGAAAAAGCAGACCGGATTTTCGCGTACACACAGCATCCGCGACTTCTTGGGAAATCGGCACAATGCGCGCTTTGCCCGTTTTGGTAAAAGTGAAACGGATTTTATTTTGGATCACGTGCTCGCGTTTTAATTTAACCGCTTCCCCCCAACGTGCGCCGGTACTTAAACATAAAATCGCCACTTTTTTATTATCACCTTTTAATATATTCAGCAGCAGCCCAATTTCTTCATGCGTTAAATAGGACATCTCAGTCGCTTTTTGCTTTAACCGTGATAGCCCTCGTATTGGGTGTTTACCCATAAATAAATCCGTGCGCTTTAAAGCGGTAAATATGCCGCTTATCGCTGAAAAATCACGGTTTATCGTGGAGGGCTTGATACCCGCAGCGAGCCGGAGTTCGCGGTAAAGTGCTAATTGCTTATCGGTTAATAAGCACATCGGCGGGTTATCGAGTGCGGTCGCAATGCGTGTTGCCCTTAATAACGTGTCCTGCGCATATTCGCTACTTTTGCCAAAGGTGTTCCACCACAAATCAATTAAGTCTTGTAGCGGCCGAATATCATTGGATTTATCTAACCAATCTTTGTGCATTTTGTTTGATAGGGCGTAACGTTCAAACAAAACGGCTTCGTGTTTTGTATCAAATCGACGTCTGACGCGTTTTCCTTGACGGCCAGCCGGTCTAATGTCCACTTCATATTGACCATCTTCGAGTTTCTTAATTGCCATAAGAAAGCCCTCCGAGGGTCGATTGGCCTTGCGAGTTAACCTCACAAAATGCCTGATAAATTGTTAACCAGTTTTCTTGTCTGAGTGGGGTGAGCCTGAATTTTCGTGCCCAGTGTGCGCTAAAGCCGGTGCGATTTGGCCAGCTTCAGGATTAACCTCATCGAACATGAACCAATCGCGGTATTTTCTGAACCGGGGGTGCTTAAAGAATTTCATTGCAGACTCCAATGACATTTTGGCTTTTCCACTTTCATATCCATGATAGGTAACATAATTAATACCTACCAAATCAGCAGCTTGCTTAACATTAAGCCTTTCTGACTCACGTATAAGCTTTAGTCTTTCGCTATCGTACGTTGACATTATATAAGAGATCTCTTATTTTATAAGAACACTGATATCTCAATGCAATGAAGCAAAGAGTCCTAAAGCGCTAGAAAGCGCCTGACATAAGAGGGTAGCAGATGAGAGAGAAAATCGTAAGTCTGTCAGATGTTGTGACTGAGGAAAAATTCGCTGAGTTGATTGGTAAGCCAGCAAGCGCAGTGGCAGATATGCGTAAAGCAGGTAAGTTACCGATTGTTCAGATGAAAAGACCCGGCTCTAGTCGTGCGGAGAATTATGTGTATTTGCCTGCATGGAATAATGGTTTAAGGCTTGCGTATGAGTCGTTACCAGTAGAAATGCGCGACGGTTGGTTGGTGTGGTTGGGTTTAGGTAAGCCACAATGAGTCAGGTTATTTGTGTGAGCCATCATTGTGCGGTGTATCGCGGGTTTATGATTATCACGTTACCACGTAAGAAGCAGACACCAATCACACGTTATCACGTTTGGCATGTAGGGGAGTCGTTCGGCAAGTTTGATGCAATGGCTGAAGCGATAAAATATATCGATGGGCTGTGGAGGATGAAAAGTGGAAAGTAATTTAAATGTACTCATTAAAGAGAAAAAATTAGAAATTGTTGAATATGTTACAACAACGCTCGTACCTCTGATTGTTGGTGATTATAGAATGGCTATATCTCTAGATGATGCGATCAATGCAATAGAAAATACATTCGCTGGTTTAGATGAAAATGACAAATTTTTGGAAAGTAAATTAAATATAATTTCATCAATCCTAAAAAAAGATATTGATTGGGCTTCAGCTACTGATGCAGAAATAAATAATAAACTTCGTGAAATAAATGAAAACATTAATAGAGCCTTAAATATAATTAGGTAAGACTCTGATACTAAACAGATATTATTTCTCTTGTAATTTTTCGTTGAGCAATTTTTCAAGTACAGGATAAATTATTGGAAAATCAAACTCAATGTTTGGAAGAGTCGTATGTTCACCTCTTTTTGTACAAATAGTTTTCATCGTTTGTTCAAATAAAAATTTAACTTTTTCTTCATGAGTCATAGTTCAATATCCTTTAGTAGGTGGTTGTTATGCCTGATTCCGGTCAAGAAATTGCAGGCATAGCAAATATACCACACACCATGTTGCCGATCATGGTTAAAAAAATCGGATTAAATATCGTAAGGTGATTATTAATATAGAAAATAATTAGAGTTAGATAGCAATTAAATAATCAAATTAATAAACAATGACCTTTATCGGTCAGGGCTTTTTATTACCTAAAAATGAGGTTTTAAAATGAGACATATTCCAGACCCTATATTTACCCCCGTCGCTGAAAATATAAAAGCGAATAGGGAAGATGAGCGTAAATCATTAATGAATCGTTTTGCTGATCGCCAACGTCAATTAGCCGATAAAGTGTTAACAGAGAAATTAGATTACGCGCAAATACACCAATTATTAGTCGATGAAGCGGATAAGTTCGAGTCACAAGCGGGAGATCTTAACTATGTCTGATGTTATCGACCGCGCTAATGAACATGCGGCATTAGTGCTAGAACAGAATATCCAAGCTGCGAGGAAGCCAGCGAATAGGGTATCTGCGTTTGAATGTGAGAATTGTGATCACCCAATACCAGAAGCCCGCCGCCAAGCGGTGATTGGCTGCACCTTGTGTATTGACTGCCAAATTCTGTTTGAACTGAAAGAAAAACATTACCACAGCGTATGAGAAATCATTTTCTGTAAGCAAATAAAAAGCACACAACCTGCGGGATAGACGCTGATTGTGTGCTCTAAGGTTATCACATGAAATCATATCATATTCAGGCGTTATTGCCTCGCCTTATATACGACTTTCAATTTAAAGAGCAAAATGGCTATTTGCGCCAAGGTGTGTGCCCAAATTGTAAGAAAAAAGAGCTATTTACCTCAATTGAAATGCCGTTTGTGTTGCGTTGTGGCCGTGAAAATAAATGCGGCGCTGAGTTGATTGTAAAAGAGATTTACCCCGATATATTTGATGACTGGTCAGCACACTACCCCAAGACGCAACAAGCACCAAATGCAGCCGCAGATGCTTATTTACAGCACGCCAGAGGGCTTGATATCGCCCCATTGAAAGGGTTGTATTCCGAGTCTAGCTATCATGCCAATGGGTTAGGTGCGGCAACGGTTAAATTTGCTTTACCCGAGGGGGCATATTGGGAGCGCATTATTGATAGGCCCTCACGGTTTGATCGCAAAGCTAACTTTTTTGGTTCTTATAAAGGGCATTGGTGGACACTGCCACAACAGGATTTAACCCAAGCCAAAGAGATTTGGCTAACGGAAGGTATTTTTGATGCACTTAGCTTGATTCAAAATGGTATTGCGGCTGTATCGTTAATGACTTGCCATAATTACCCTGAAGTCGCGTTGAATGCGCTGAAAGCTGCACTAGGGAACAATAAAAAGCCGTTGTTGGTTTGGGCGCTAGATAATGGCGCAGCCGGCGAACGCGCCATGAAAAAGTTTGTTGCCCGCAGTATCGATGATGGCTGGAAAGCCACGGCCGCGAGACCTGCTGAAAAAGAGTGTGGCAACGATTGGAATGACTTACATATGAAAGGCAAGCTAACGGAGCGCGATATCGCCCGTTATCGCTATTACGGTAAGTTGTTGTTAGCCTCAACCGCGTTTGAAAAGGCGCGTTTAATGTTTAACTGGACGGAACGTTCAGAGTTCGATTTTCAACATGATAACCGCTTGTATTGGTTTAAGTTGGATATCGATAAAATGATGAAAACCATTGAGCGTATTCATGATGCCGAACCTGATTTAGATGAAGATGAAGCCAGACAAAAAGCGGTAAAAGAATCAGGTACGGTGGTTGAAATCGCTAATTGTTATCCCACTCCGTTATATTTCCAAAAGTCTGTAGAAACTGACGAATCATGGTATTACATGCGCGTCGATTTTCCTCGCCAACCGCAAGTTAAAGCCACGTTTACCGCCTCGCAATTAACCAGTGCCAGTGAATTCAAAAAGCGTTTATTGCATGTGGCCAAAGGGGCGGTTTATACCGGCACAACTTTGCAATTGGACCGCATTTGCAAACAAGCCTTGCCAGATATTAAAGAGGTGATCACGCAAAACTATGTGGGTTATAACAAAGAGTATGGTGTGTATGTGTTTAATGATGTTGCGGTGCAGGATGGTAAGTGTTTTACGTTAAATGAGGAGGATTATTTCTCTCTCAATAAGTTGGATATCAAGACGTTAAGCCTTAGTCCATCATTGGCCATTAATACCGATTTTAGTGAATTTGATACCAGTTGGTTAAGTTCTCTTTGGGATGCGTTTGGTGCAAAAGGTTATGTGGTGTTGGCGTTCTGGCTGGGTTCGTTCTTTGCGGAGCAGATACGCAAGACCCATAAAAGCTACCCATTTTTAGAAATTTGCGGTGAGCCTGGTTCAGGTAAAAGTACGTTGATTGAGTTTTTATGGCGTTTATGTGGCCGTGCAGATTATGAGGGGTTCGATGCATCAAAATCGAGTGTTGCCGCTCGAGGACGAAACTTTTCACAGATAAGTAATTTGCCAGTGTGTTTAATTGAAAGTGATCGCGTGCAAGATAATGCAAAACTAAAAGCGTTTGATTGGGAAGAGTTAAAATCACTGTATAACGGCCGTGCGACGCGTTCACTAGGGGTTAAAAATAGCGGTAATGAGACCTACGAGCCGTTATTTAAAGGCAGTATTGTGATTGCACAGAATGCAGAGATTAACGCGTCACGCGCCGTTTTAGAACGGATTATTCATCTTTATACCGACAAAGCGGAGCAAAGTGTTGAAACTCGTTATGCTGCCATTGCCCTTGAACGTTATCCTATTGAAAAGCTGTCTGGTTTTCTGCCTACGGTATTGATGAAAGAAGCGGCGATATTAAAGCAATACAATGAGCGTGTAGATGGTTTACAGGCGCAGTTATTTGCGGATAAGGCGATTAACCATGAGCGGATCGCCAAAAACCACGCACAGTTAATTGCGTTGTTGGAAACGTTAGCGTTAGTTCTTCCTGTAAAAGCGGCTCATATACGCCAAACCCGTGACTTTATTATTGAGTTGGCCAAACAACGTGTTCAAGCGATCCAACTCGACCAACCGCAAGTGATGGAGTTTTGGGAGTTGTTTGATTATTTACACGATAACGAGGCCTTTGGTGTGAATCACAGTAGTGAAAAGGGTGTTTTTGCGGTGAACTTTAACCATATTGCACAGGTAGCCAGTGAGTACCGTCAGTCTATGCAATTGAATACCGATATTAAGAACTTATTGAAAGCGGGGCGTATGCGTAAATTTGTAGGCGTTAAGACGGTGAGAAGTGTAGTAAACAGTCAGTTTAATAGCACGCTTGCGGTGGGGAGTACTTTGTCGAAGCCGGATGTGCTTAGATGTTGGGTATTCCAAGAAAACAGTGAAAGCTAGTTATCGTATATTTCCTTTCTATCGGCTGCCTTGTGCAGCCTTTCTTTTATCTAAAGATATCCATCAAAGCAAAATCATAAATACTCAGAATAACAAATAAAGAAGATATTATTGATTGCACAATAAATAAGCATTATTAGAGGTTTTTTATATAAATAGAGAATTTGTGGGGGGGCTTCGGAAAAGCGTTACAAACGTTACAAATTTAGATTTAGTTTGTAATGCATTGATTATTAGTAGAAAGTTAAGCATGTAAAAACGTTACAAAAGCGTTACTTTGCCGTTACGCGTAACGGTTTTAAAAGGTTACAAACTAGAAATATAACTTATTGTTTTATAAGGATGTAACGTTTAGCACTCTGTTTTGTAATGCGTTGTAACGGTTAAAACGTTACATTAGAATTATTTATTATCAATAGGTTATGATTAGTTTTTGGATGGTGTAACGGTTGTAACGCTTTTCCGAACACGTCACCGTTATTTTTGATAAGAATTTCGTTTGCTACGAGTGAAGTAAGAATGGACTATTATTTGATCTTTTTGACAACTAATCAGAATTCGTAGGAGGGGGTCGGAAACTGGTTACAATGGTTACATACATAAAATAGTCTTGTATCTTATTGATAATATATATAAAATATATTAAAGGTAAAAGGTTACAAATGGGTTACTTCGTGGTTACGGGTAACTGTTTTAAGAGGCTTTAAATTAAAAACATAACTGATTATTTTATAAGGAAGTAACATTTTAACCTTTGTATTGTATCCCATTATAACCAGCTTCCGGAACGGGGGAGGTTAAATAAATAGCAATCTAGCTAGCTAGATTACTGATTGACTTGATGGTATTTTTATTTGAAATATTTATTGATAATTAATGTCTTAGGAAACAGTAAAAATGGAAATACCTTCTGAACTATTTAAATATAGAAACTTTGAAAAATATACAATCCTAAGTCTTTTAAATAAAGGACTATGGTTACCTAAACCATCACAACTAAACGATCCATTCGATGTACAGTTTAAGTTGAATGATGCTGATGTGTCTTTTCAGCAATTTAAGGATTCATTTGTGCATTTTCAAAGTTGGTATTTTGATAAATATAAAAAAAGAATAAAATATAATACTTTTGATTTATTATTTGAAAATAATAAGCCGACATATGAATTAAAAAATAAGGTGAGATCATTTCAGAAGTATTGGAATTCTAATTGTGAGAAATACGGTATTTTTTCGTTATCAGAGACCTCCACAAATAGCACTATGTGGTCACATTATGCTGATAACCACTCAGGAATATGTATAGGTTATGATCCCAAAAAACTGTTCTATCAATCGCCTAATAATGCTATCGAATGGTTAAAAAAAGTAACATATGAAGATGAACTAAATATTATTAGGAATGCCTATTTACTTTATGCACAAATTGGAATGGGGATTGATAAAAATGCTTTTAATGATTTCTTTAGAAATATGTTGTCAATAAAATCAAAAGATTGGAGTTATGAACAAGAATGGAGATTCTACTTTCCCAATAGCGGAGGACAAATTTTTAACCTTAATATTGACGCTATCACGAGTATAACTTTTGGACTAAAAACTCCAGAAGAAACAAAGGCTGCTATATCTCATATTCTAAGATACCATCAGAAAAAAACATGTTTTTATCAAGTGAAACGTGCTCAAAATGTAATTGGTATTATAAGAGAACCACTAAAAGATAAAGATGATAAATATTGGTTTTGTTCATATGAATAATTTCCAATATAACTAGTTTATTATTCAATGTACTATATGAATAGTTCGGTTTTCTAGAGGAAAAAGCAATGCTATGATTTCTATAGATTGCTTTTTGACAATATGTTAATATGTTAATATGTTAATATGTTAATATGTTAATATGTTAATATGTTAATATGTTAATATGTTATTGAATTCTGTAATGAAAATTTCTAAATAATGCTTTGTGATCTTGTTTATATTTTTATTTGTTAGTTTTAACTTGAATGTTTCAATTACTTGATGCAACCATTTCTTCTCATCTTCTATATACTGTGTGTTTTTTGAATTATGAAATCTAAATTGAATGGCAGATAGAATATTTAGTCTATTAGGTTGAGTATGTTTAATAAAAACATTACTAAAATTATTGGGGTTTATATTTGAAAGTACTGGTAAATTTAGATGGTTTTTATTGTGATTTGATGTAATTGTATTTTTAAAGCTAAAGGGATCATTTTTTAATTCATTTTTGATTTGTTTTATAATATCCATTGAAATATTATTATCGATTTTTCTAATTTCTGACTTTAGAAATTTGAAGCAACTTTGTATACCATCAAGTTTTTCGCCAATGACACCATGCCCAAAAAATGTAATTGTAGATACTCCTGGTATAGAAGAAAAAGAGATTGTTTTACCAGATCTTAGTATACTACTTATATTTTTTTTGATTTTATTAACTAACTTGTCTTCATTTAAATTTAGCACTTCTTCATTGTTCATAAATAGCAAAAATGCGGAAATATGGAATAGTTCTCCCATATCATCAAACTGACACTCTCTTATTTTTTTCAACTGCTGACTCATTAAATTATATATGTTATTAATTTCAATGTGTTTATAATTCCATAGCTTATACCATACAGGTGGTTCTGATTCTGTACTTAATAAATAGTTTTGGATGGCATTATTTAGTTCATCTCTATCTATAATGTCATTATTTAATATGTTATACCATAATGATGGATTTAATATTAAATCATTTGAATATAAAGAATGATTGATTAATTTTTTTTTCAAATCATTATTGTCTGATGAAAGTACCTCGTATGTTAGTAGGTTATCAATATTTAGATTGTTATTTTTAACTTCTAAATAAATCATCATGTGTGTGTAAATTAAATCAGATAGTAATGAATTTTTTGAGAGAAATTTATTCTCAATTAAATTAAATAAGGTTTGTGATTCATACAAAAATGACCTGACAGTTCTGAAATTGTCTGTTTTTGATGTGCTTAAGCAATAAGCAAGTTTTTCTATATTATCGCTAATTGTTTTTTTTAGTGTTTTGTTTTCTAGTTCGTCGTTAAACACTACTAACGATTCTGATATTTTGCTATGAAACTCTATGGTCTTTCCTATAGATTTCTCTTTGATCTTTAAGTATTCTTCTTTGTTTCTTATTTCACATTCATTACCAATTATTATTACCTTTGCATCAGAATGCTCAGATAGATTATTAATATAACCAAGAAGCATCTCAATTGGTAATGTACACCTTTCTATATCATCGAAAATAAAAACCTTTTCATTTATTTTATTAAATTCCTTAGCATCTAATTCTTTTTTTAGATTTGTTGTTAACTCATTAGTATCTATATCAATACTTGCACTTTTTAAAGCAATTGTAACGGTTTTTTTTACTATGTTTTGTAGATGTTTGATACTGTCATTTTCCATGATAGGGTGTGCAGCATTGTAGAATATACGATTTAGATCTTCGTTTGTTGAGATATTATATAAACTATTATATATGAACTTATTCTTGCTTTTGTTTTCGTGCATATATTTTTTTATAAAAAATGTTTTTCCTGTTCCCCACGCTCCGTTTATAAGTAGAGCATAACCTAAATTGTTATTGCAGAACTGATTCAAATAATAAATTAAGCTATTATCGTTTTTCATAATTATCACTTTAAAATTAAGTTGAGCTGATATAATAACTAATCTAGAAAACTATTCATAGATTAGAATCAGTTTAGTTGCAAATATTGATAATACTTCACAAACCTGCACAATTCTCATCTAAACTTATTTTCTACTCAAGTTCATATCCAGCCTAACTTTCAGCGCTCCGCACACCTGCACAAAATCCCATACCTTTTGTGTGCGGGCGAGGCGGGGGAGCAAGCGCGCGCAAAGGGGTAAAGATGGTCCGCGCTGGCTATGGTTTGATTAGCCTATAAGTGGGGTTATTTGAGAGTCTGTAGCCCGTAGCAGTGAGATTGAGTAAAAAACAAGTATTGTCTATGTGGAAATTATGAAATGGCACTGAGATTGTTTTAATCGCTTTTGTGGGTAATATATTAATCTAATAAGCCTCAAAGATAAGGAATAGTACGTGAGTGAGATTTATCTTATGTACCTAAGGTAAATTTAACATTAAGACTATGCACTGATATTCGTTAATGATAAATGGAATTATTATGTTTGATGGTCTTGGTTATGTTGTTGCGATCGGTGCGGTAGTCTTAATTACTTTATGTATAACCTACTTGATTTCGATTGGAAATGCTTTCAACGATACAATACCAAAGGATAAAACCTCAGAATGTCATTCTGAAAAATTTCTTGCTAAGGATGATGAAGAGAATAGTTTTAAAAGTAAATTTAAAAATAATAGCAAGGTTTATAAATGGAGAAGTCTGATTATTGCTTCTGTTTTCATTCCATTTTTAAATTTTATATACTATTGTGATGTTGAAATTTATTTTGTTAAAGATAAAGGTGAAATTTTTTTTGGTATTTTCACATTTTTCATATTTACATTTTTGAATTTTTTTCTGGTTGTTTTTAGATTCAAAAAATCAAGTGAATTTGTTGGCGCATTCTTAATATCTTTTGTTGCATACAATATTATTTATTTTCCTCAGAAATTAAATGTTGATTTTGAAAATAAAATACATTCATTTATTGCTAATGGAGACACTAACTCTTTAGAAAAAGAATTAGGGAAAAATTGTAGTTTAGTTGAGTATGAACTAGACGATTATATATGGTATGCATTATTTCGGTCTGAAGCCCCCATTGACTCTTTAGAGTTTTTATTTGGCTGCCAATTTCATGAAGATAACTTTGATGTTAATAGAATAGAAGAGGGTAGACACTACCTCCGGTCTTTTTTTGATAAAAAAATATCAAAGAATATGACTATAAATCATAATCTTGAGGCTCTTTTTGCTGAAAAGTATTTCACTTTACTAGATGAAGAATCAAAACAAAAATTAATATGGGAATTAGTATATAAAATTGCAACTGAAAGTAAGAAGGAATACAGTGATATATATATTAGTAGATTAGATAAGTTAATTGATTTAAATCCAAACATTGCTAGTTATGTTAATCTTCGAGACATTGATTATCATAAAATGATAGAGTATAGAGAAGTTAATGCGGCAAATTATTTTTTAACAAGATTGCCGCCTAGTAATGATGATTACAAATTAGCAATGAACATATTAACGAATAACTTACCTTTCGTAATTGAAAAAGTTAAGAATGATAGAGGTATTTTAGAAAATACAATTATTAACGATATTGACTCCTATTTTTATAAAAGTAAAAATAAAAAAATAAATCTAATTTTTTATGCATTTTATGTTGGTAATGCAGAAATGATTAATTATTTGATTGAAAATAAATTGTTTAAAATCGAAGATTATAACTATGAAATGAAAACGGCTGGTAGTTATGAAGCAGGTTGCAACAACTACTTAGTTACAGGTATCGCTGAGAGTTGGACTCTTAATGAAGATGAGAAAAAAGCATTATTACAAAAATTAAAAGGTTTACCAAATATTTGTGATCGAATGATTGAAGTGGAATTAAATAAAATTAATGAGATGTTAGCCAAGTACAAGTCTTAATCGCTGCCTAGATAAGCAAACTGAGTTAATGGACCACTCAGTTTGCTTATCTTTAGTTATTTATAATTCGGCTCTTTACCTTTCGCCTGTGTCAAAAAATCCAGCAATGCATATTGTTTAAAGCGGATCACCTCAACACCTAGCATGTCGTTAATTGATTTCATGCTTTCCATCAACGGTAATAACTCATTGAACCAAAACACCATTGCGGCTTTTTCGATATCGCCAAGGCTACCCGAGCCTTGTGGAATGATCCCCATCAGTTGTGGTGGTATCCGGTGCATGGCCAACAAATCATCGCGTGTGGTGTCCTTGATACCGACAAACTCATCTTTGGCGCTGATTTGGGAGAAAGGTAAAATTTGAATCCCATCCTTGCCCCCATTGGCGGCATACACAAAGATATTTTTAAATGCCTTACCTTTACGGGCTTCGGTGAGTGACTTTTTTAATGACTCGACGGCCTTGTCGTCAGCCAATGCCGCGGAAAGATACACCATGACACCAGCGTGACTTCCATTCTCATAATAGTTTGTCCGAAACAGGGTAGCCGAATGATTCAAATTTGCTGAGATGAGTCCCGCTAGGTAGTCAGGAACGCCATATATCTCTTGGTGAATACATGGGTTTTTCAAGTGAATCACGCTATTTTTGCGAAATTCGTAGGCATCTTGGTAATTCTTCACTTGCCAGTATTGCCCCTCATTCACACCGGCGCGGGTATACTTAGCCAATGAGGGTTTAAGCGTTAACATATCGCCGAGCCGGTTAATGCGCTTTTCAAGGTAACCATTACCAAAAACCACAAAATCCTGCGCTAAGGTGGTGAAATCAGGGCGTGATAAATACGGCGTTGGTTCAAAACAACTTGTGATCACATTGCGTTTAAACACTAACGGTGATTGATGGTAGGCCGCTGACGAGGTAAACGAGCGTGCAATGCCAGTGAAGTCAATAGGGGTTTCATACCAACGGCCATTGTGGTTGCACTCCATGCAGTCCAGCAAATCACCAATGCCAGAGACAATTGATGGCGGGTCAAAAGTAAATGAACAAAATTCAGGGCTTTGTGTTTGTTCTTCGGTTGCTGCTAATTCTGTTGCTTGTTCCATGGTTAAAACTCCATAACTTGTGCGCCAGCGCCGCCAGTTTCACTGGATATCGCTTCGTTAGAGAAAATGTTCATTGCCGCCCACGCTAAATCGCCATGGTCTAAGCCGCGAACACGGCTTGATTCATAGGTGATAATCCCGCTTTGGGTTTGTACTTTCTTGATAGTCATAAATGAGGTAATTAGAGGCTTATGTAACCCTGCATCGTATTCAAAACGGCCGCTACGGATCAGCATTTGCATTTTCATGATCATCATGCGTTTGATAGGAGCCGAATAGTTGAGTAAATTGGCAGCAGGGAAGAATTTAACGACCAGCTCGTGCACGGCGGCACCAGTACCCCCAGTGCCATCAATAGTGATGGATTGCACGTTATAACGCTGAGTAATGCGTTTGATTTCTTCGGCTTGCTTTTCAAATGCCATCCCGCGTAACTGGATAGTTTCAATAATGCGGAATTTCCCGCCACTGACTGCAGGTGGGGAGGCAACCACTAACCCCAACCCATCGCCATTATCACCGGTACCAGTTGGGTCAGCACCCACCCAAACAGGGCGATTACCCAGCGGGCGCGGTGCGTAAGGTTTCCAGTCTGGCCAAACATCACTGTTATAGCCATCCACGCCACAATTGATTAAGGTATCATAACTGAATGCCCGTTCACCCGTTTTAACGAACTCACACTCATATAAATTACGAAAGTCGTCGGGCGGGTTTTCGTCTTTGATTTCTTCCAAATTAACGCGGTTCAGTCCGCGTGCGATGGCATCATGAATATTCACGATTTGCCGCCACATACTATCCGCGCAGTAATGGCCAAGCTTTAATACCTTATGGGATAGCTCAATGATTTTGCGCTCTTTCTCGGGCTTACCTTTGTTATAAAAATCCCCCGTCCAAAACTCATAGGCTTCGTGATCTTCACTGGATGGAGTGGAAAAGTAGGTACGGCGTAATCCCGTTTGTGTGGCCATGGCTGAGGCGACTTTACGTAATTCTAAGAAACGCGATACCCAGAATACCTCATCAAAATAGAGGTCACCGGTATATGACTGCGCTGTCGCTGCTGCGGTACCCAAGAAAAACAGGATCGCCCCGTTAGACAACATAATTTCATCGCCGCCTTTGAGCTCAACACCCACTTGGCGCGCCAATAATTGAATAAAGCGTTTGAACTGAAAGGCCTGTGCACGGCTAGCAGATAGAAATATTTGGTTATTACCGGTTTCCAATGCAGTTAATAAAGCTTCGCGGGCAAAATACCACGTAGCCCCAATTTGCCGTGATTTAAGAATAAAGCGGTTTCGCTGCGTGCGTTCATCCCACCATTGGCGCTGATACTCAAATAAGCTACCTAGCACTAGGTTTTTAAGCTGTTCGATTTGTTCAGGGGTAAAGTGATTCTTTTGTGCCTTAACTTTACTTGTTCCCGCCGTTTGTTTCTTCATTTCCAAACGCTCAAAGCGGTCTAATTGGCGGTTAAAGAAATCCACCGTTTTAAAGTCATGGGCGGTCATCGTGTCTTTCGCCATGATACGCAGCACTTTTACATGTATTTGGTCGGTGACACGGTGAATAGGGGATGCATCATCCCATTTATCACGTCGTCGCCATGAATAAATGGTGTGAATGCTTAAGCCCAGCCGCTTTGCAATCTGCGAAACGCTGTAAGCCTGCCAATAAAGTTCTTTGGCTTCTTGTCGTGGGTCAATGTCTGTTTTCATCATGCTGTCACTTTGTCACGCCCGCGCGTAACCCTCTATGAATATGGGTTCTCATAGCGCTATGAGAACCGTAACCCTTTGAGTAAAAAGAAGATGATTGAGATAGTGGCGTTATCGAAATGACAGTTACGTCAGAAACGGAGATTGATTTATGTCGCAAGGTAAAAATACGCGCCAGATAAAGCTGATTGCTTGTGCAGAGGGGATGACACTAAACGGTTTTCCCGTTGAGCGTGAACATATCGAGCAGATGGCGAAAGATTACGACCCAAAATTTTACTGTGGTCGTGTGAATTTGGATCACATTAAAAGTTTGTTTCCAGATAGCCAATTTCGCAGCTATAGCATGATTTCAGCGGTGAATACCGTTGAATTAACTGAGGGTGAACTTAAAGGCAAATTAGGGCTTGAAGTCACCATTGATATTGATGATTTAAAAGATGAATACATTGTTAATCTGAATAAGTCAGGCCAAAAGATTTTTTCCAGTATCGAATATTACCCCTCATTCCCACAAACCAAACGCGCGTATTTAACGGGGGTAGCGTTGACTGATTACCCAGCGGCTATTGGTTCTCGACCTATTGAACTAAGTGCGGTTTCTCGCGGCTTACCAGATAGCGGCAATTACTTTACCGCTTCATTAGAAACGCAGTGCCATTTGTTAAGTGAGCAACACACCGAACACCAAGAGGAAAAGGAAGCCGGTAAGAAGTTTTTATCGACGGTAAAACAGTGGCTAGGGCTTGAACGTAATCACAACTCAGAAGAAACCACCAACCTAAAAACAGCCATTGAGTTGACTGCACAGCAATGCGGCACCTTGTTAACCGAAAATGAAGCGCAAAAACGAGCGTTATCACAGCTAACCAATGATTTTAACGCCTTAAAGCAGCAACTTGCAGTGACTGATGGTTCAGGGGAGTCACGCCCTCAAGTCACCGGTGGTTCGACTAAGTTGGCTGAGTATTAAGCCGCGTTTTACTTTCTTCAATTTTAATCAATAAAAGGTTTTTACTATGGGTATCAGTAATGAATCACTGGCGAATTATCTCTCATGGCTTGACCAGCAAGCCCGCTTAAATGGAGTACGCCGTGAGGGTTCGTCATTAAATTTTAGCGTTGACCCTGCGGTGCAGCAGCGCTTAGAAAAAGCAAAAATGGAAAACAGCCCATTTTTAAAACAAATCAACTCATTTGGAGTGACGGACCAGGAGGGGCAAAAGGTTTTTGGTTCGGTCAATGGCCCTATTGCCGGTACGAATGACTCAACGACCGAGCGCCGTCAGCCTGAGCAAGTCAATGAGGAAAACAGCGACGATTACCGTTGTGATAAAACCAACTGGGATACGTTTATCCCGTATTCATGGTTAGACGCATGGGCGGGGCACCCTGAATTTCAACCTATGATCAGCCAACTGATTGCACAACAAGAAGCCAATGACCGCTTAATGATTGGGTTCAATGGTGTGAAACGGGTGAAAAAGTCTAATAAAGCCGAAAATCCATTGTTACAAGACGTCAATATAGGTTGGCTGCAAAAAATCCGTAATGCGGCGCCACAACGCGTGATGAAAGATGTCACGTTAACCAGCCGTGATGAAAGCGGGAAAATCATTGCCAAAGGGATGTATGCCAACGTAGATGCGATGGTATTCGATGCGGTGAATTCATTGTTAGACCCGTGGCATCGCCGTGCGCAGGGCTTAGTGGTGATCACCGGTTATCAACTCTATACCGATAAAAACTTCAAAATCATGAACCAGCACAGTGAACAAAACCCAAACATGGAAATGCTCGCGGGTAATGAGCTGTTGAAATTGAGTTCAATGGGTAACTTACCGACCTTACAAGTGCCATTTTTCCCCGATGGCGCAACCTTGATAACGACCTTTAAGAACCTGTCAGTGTACTGGCAGAAAGGCAAGTACCGCCGTGTGATCAAAGATGAGCCGGAATATAACCGTGTAGCGACTTACTCGTCGGGTAATGAGGGCTATATGATTGAAGATTACGGTCTATCTTGCCTGATTGAAGGCATCAACTACGCCGAAAGCAAAGAAATTTAAGCCAACATTGGGGAACGCAAATGGAACATTTAACACCGGCACAGAAGCACTGGCAAAAAGTAATGGCATCGCGTCGCGGTGGGGTACCTGCCGAAATGTCACGGGCCGATATGACCGCCTATGAAAATATTTTGCACCGTTTACGGGCTGACCAAGCGCAACTAAGCAATATCCAAGGCAATGACCGCAAAGCGGCTTATAAGCGTAAGGTTTTACCTAATTATCGCGGTTGGATTGAGGGCGTGTTGGAAAGCCAGAGCGGTGTGGCTGATGAGGTCTTTACTCGTACTTTGGTGTGGCATATCGACGCGGGTTTATACACAGAAGCTTTAAACATGGCCGAATATGCCATCCAATTTAATTTACCATTGCCCGATAACTATAACCGCACCTTAGCCACTGTTTTAGTTGATGAAATCTGCGACTGGTCATTAGCAGTGAAAGCAAGTGGCAAAGACGATGAAGTGACAGCGTCACTTGATGATTTGCTGAGTTTAGAGCGTATTACAGCGCAATCAGATATGCCTGATGGGGCGCGTGCCAAGTTGTACAAAGTCATTGGTTTAACACTCAAAAATGATGATAAGCAACAAGCCTTAGCCCTTGAATACCTACAAAAAGCCATTCTTATCGACAAAGATATTGGCGTGAAAAAAGAGATTGAACAGCTATTACGGGCAGTGCGTAAGCAAGAAGACGAAACGCCTAAAAAATAGCAATAACCGAGTTGCACCCGCGTGCCACGGAGGCACAGCAATAATAAAGGGCTAACCCTCTGTACTGTCGCTGTCCACCTCCGTTTTTTCAAAGGGGTAATCATGAGCTTAGTGGCATCAAAACAAATTCATAGCGTGCAAGACGAAAGCATCAGTGATGGTGATGAAAAAATCACATCGGGTGACTTTTGGCCTGACATTGGTTTAGACCTGTTACGCCAATCCATGCGCTTGACAGGTAATGTCACCACAAGCCGCTTAAAGCATATGGCCACTGAAGCGGTGTTGTATGTTAATCAGCTATTGGATGAATGGCGGCAGGAACAAAAAGCCAAAGGGTTTAATCAGTTATCTGCGGTGCCATCACCACAAATTAACGACACCACGGCTGTTGTTTTTCGTTATCACCATGCGGTGTATAGCTTTACTAAGGCCTTATTGATTGAAAACTACCGCGATATTGACACCACACGCGAGGGTGAAAAACACGCTCAAGCCTTGAGCACGCAAATTGATGATCTGAGGCGTGATGGCCAAAACGCCGTGCGGGATATTCTCGGTAAGTTACGCATGTTTGCGGAGCTCGTCTAATGAAAGTGCAGGCGCTGCAAGGTGACACCGTTGATTTATTGTGTTGGCGGCATTACGGGCGCACTCAGGGCATCGTTGAGCAAGTACTACAAGCCAATCCGAATTTGGTTGAGGGCGGCATACAGCTAGCTGCGGGACAATGGGTGGAATTACCCGAACTCGCACCGGTGGCAAAACAAGACATGATCCAACTTTGGGATTAACAAAACAGGATTAATAGCATGAATGATTGGTGGAGCCGCCTAACTTACGCACTTTCTGGATTTGGCGGTTTGTTCAGTGGGTCGGGCATTTTAGGATTTTTTGGTGATTTTTCCGTGTATGAGTGGGGGTTTTTAATCGGGTTAATTGCCAGTGTTTCATTGGGCGTAATGACCTACCGGTTAAACCGCCGTGAGCAAATGAAACGCACACGCATATTAGAACGTTATTTCTCTCGTCACCCCATCAGTGAGCGCGATATTGAAAATATTGTGAAAGTCACCGAGCAATCACCAAAGGATTTATGAAATGAATACCAAATCACGATTAAGTCAGGCTGTTATTGCGTTGATTATTTCAGGTGCCAGTGGCGGCGCGATCCTTTCTGGTTTTTTGAATGAAAAAGAGGGGAGTTCGCTTAAGGCATATCGTGACGGGGGCGGCGTGGCCACTATTTGTCGTGGTGTAACACGTATTGACGGAAAACCGGTAAAAATGGGTACCCAATTATCCCCAGCGGAATGTGACTGGCTAAACCAGATTGAAGCTGACAAAGCGATTGCATGGGTTAAACGCCATGTTCACGTACCACTGACCGAGCCGCAAATCGCCGGTATTGCTTCATTTTGCCCTTACAACATCGGGCCATCTAAATGTTTCTCATCCACGTTCTACCGCAAGTTAAATGCGGGAGATATCAAGGGCGCCTGTGCGGAGCTTCCTAAATGGACGCGGGATGGCGGTAAAGATTGTCGCCAAACTAAAGGCCAGCCAAACGGCTGTTATGGCCAAGTGATCCGCCGTGACCAAGAGGCCGAATTACTGTGCGGCGAATGGGGGCGGTAATGGTGAATTATTGTCAGGTTTTTGGGGGATATTTAGCGGTTGCCTTTATTGCTGCATTAGTTAGCGGCGGTGCGGTGTTTGGCATTGCACGTTTGGACTTCAAAGCCAAGTTAAGTGTGAGTGAACTGGGGCACCAAATGGCACTCAGTGCGATAAGCGCCCAAGCCTTTATTGATGCAAATGAAAAACTCGCCCAGTTAAAAAAAGCACAAGAGACCTTGCACCAGCTTGATGTGACTTATAACCAGAGGTTGTTAGATGAACAAAATGAATCTCAACGTTTGCGTGATGATTTGCTCACTGAGCGTCGTCGCGTGCAGTTCGCCAGCGCCGACCTTGCAACCTGTGAGCTCACCATCAATCACACTGCCCGCGCCGGCAGCGTGGGCGATGCAGCCACCGTCGGACTCACTCGAAAAGGTGGACTTATTGTTCACGATATCCGAACCGGAATTAAACAAGACAGAGCCAAAATAAGTTATTTACAGGGCTATATCCGTGAGGTGGTAGACCAGTGCAAGAGGGTGAGATGAAAACATTAATTAATATCTTGATATTCATTGTTTTTATTTTGTTTTTAAGCCTGATTTTGTTGGGCGGCGTGGTGTTATTGCAAGAACCCAAATGCGCCACGGCACCACTACAAGAACGCATTGAAATGCGTTGCCAAAAAGCACTCTATGACACTCGGGGGAGATAATGTTAAAGCCAAATCTATTACGCCAAACTATTGTTGAGCAGATACCCCAGTTTAAACAAAACCCTGATTTATTAGAGGTCTATATTACTGAGGGTGGTATACAGGCCACCGGTACACAATCCGCATCTTACTTGAATGAGTACCAAATTCAGGTGTTGGCCATGGATTACGCCGGCGAATTGAGCGCATTGTCATTGGCCATTCTGACTTTTGCCAGAAAACATCAACCAGATTTGTTATTTAACCCTGATAAACGGGCGAATGGCATTCGCTATAAGGCCGACATTCTCGACAATGAAAAAATCGACGTGCTGTATACCATCAAGGCCACCGAGCGCGTGATTGTTAAAAAAGTGAATGGAAAAATTGTGCAAGAGCATATTTCCGAGCCTGAAATTGCCTTACCTGCATGGGATATCGTGATCGATGAGGGGGTGATGGTTCATGAGTGATAACAGCCTGTTTATGCAACTTGAAAATGAGCTTAACGGCTTGTTATCGACAACCTCAGCGGCTTACCGGCGAAAACTGACGGGAAAATTAGCGCGGGCAATTCGTGCTGACCAACAAAAGCGCATTCGTAGCCAACAAAATGCGGACGGCTCGGCCTATGAACCCCGTAAACGCAAAGTGTTACGCGCACAGCAGCAAATTAGATTTATTCACCGTGGTGATGTTCGCACCCTGCGAAATTGGCAAGGGTCAAAAGGTCGTCGCGGTAAAACCATTACCGGTTTTGATGAAGATAGAGGCGCGGTAAGAACCTTTTATCGCCAAGATATTACCCGTTTTTTAGATATTAATTTTTCCTCGGTCAAGCGCAGTACCAAACGTAACGCACCGATGTTCAGGCGGCTTAGGGCTGCGCGTTTTCTTCATACCCGCAATACACAAGATAGCGCGATAGTGGGTTTTCAAGGCAAAGCTGCGGCAATTGCGCGGGAACATCAATACGGGCTTGAGGGGGCAGTGAATGAACTGGCACGGGCACGTTACCCCAAACGGGAGTTATTGGGGCTATCAGAGCATGAACGCTTAGGTTTATTGGAAATGATTTATCTCGACTTGGTGGGGCAGTTATGAATTTACAAGAGCTATACCGTTTACTCAGTAACCTTTTTCGACAAGGCGTGGTCACTGAGGTGGATTTAGACAATAACTGTTGCCGTGTTCAAGTGGGGGAATTAGTTACAGATTGGATTAGGTGGTTAGTGCATCGCGCCGGTGAATCTCGGAGTTACTGGGCGCCGACGGTAGGGGAGCAAGTGTTGATTGGGGCGATAGGCGGTGAGCTAACAACCGGTTTTGTTTTGGGGTCGCTGTATAGCAATGCGAACCCAGCGCCGACACATTCAGCCAATGCATTACACCACACTTTTTCCGATGGTGCGGTGATTGAGTATGAGCCAGAAAACGGAACATTAAAGGCCGTTGGTATTAAAAAAGCGGTGATTGAGGCTAGCGATGAAATTAGTGCAACAACCAAAAAAGTGATTTGCAAAGCCTCTGTCGAAATCAAGCTCGATACACCGAACGTGATTTGTACCAATAACCTCACCACCGCCACGTTGAATGTGGAAAAGGGCGGTGAAATGACCGGCAATTTTAACCATAACGGCGGGGCGATAACGTCTAATGGTGTGGTTATACATACTCACCAACATAGCGGTGTGCGTTCGGGTGGGGATACATCAGGGGAACCGGTATGAAATATTGCGGCATGAATGCGAAAACAGGGCAAAGCCTTACTGATAATGAGCATATTCGCCAAAGTATCGCTGATATTTTGCGAACGCCCATTGGTTCGCGGGTGATGCGCCGGCAATACGGCTCACTGTTGTATGACTTGATTGACCAGCCACAAAACCCTGCACTGAGACTCAAAATTATGAGTGCGTGTTATATGGCGTTAATGCAGTGGGAGCCCCGCGTTAGGCTGCAAACTATTGATTATATTCGTTCTGATGTTGGCGAAATGGGCGTGAGTTTATCCGGTGTGATCATGCAAACGGGTGAACCGATTTCGATTTCTATTCCTGTGAGGTAACAGTATGGCAGCCAGTATTGATTTAAGTTTATTACCGGCACCGGATGTGGTCGAAACGTTAGATTATGAGGTGCTCTTTGCCGAACGCAAAGCCGCACTAATTGGTGCGATGCCAGCAGAACAACGGGAAGCCATCACCCGCACCTTAGAATTGGAATCTGAGCCGTTAACCAAATTATTGCAAGAGAGCTGCTACCGTGAATTGATTTTACGTCAGCGCGTTAATGAAGCGGCTCGCGCAAGTATGGTGGCCTTTGCCACCGGTGCCGACCTTGACCAACTCGCGGCCAATAACAACGTGAAACGCCTGATGTTATCAGCCGGTGATGAAAACGCTATCCCACCGATTGCACCGGTGTATGAGTCCGATTCTAATTTGCGCATGCGTATACCGGCCGCTTTCGAAGCGTTAAGCGTAGCTGGCCCGATTGGCAGTTATGAATATCATGCACGCTCTGCCGATGGTCGGGTTTCTGACGCCTCTGTGATTAGCCCATTACCGGCTCACGTCACTGTCACCGTTTTATCTCGTGAGGGGAACGGCAGCGCACCGGCTGATTTAATTGAAAAAGTCGATATGGCGCTAAACGATGAAGATATTAGACCCGTGGCTGACCGTGTGACTGTGCAATCGGCAACCATCGTTAATTATGAAATCGACGCGGTGATTTACTGTTATCCCTCGCCTGAATACGAGCCCATCATGGCGGCGGCAGAGGAGCAAGTGAAACGCTATGCGACACAGCAACACCGGCTAGGCCGTGACATTGTCCTTAGTGCCATTTATGCCGCGCTGCATGTTCAAGGCGTGCAACGTGTGGAGCTGAAAAAGCCGGTTGCAGATATCAAGCTAGACAAAACACAGGCGAGTTTCTGCACGCAAATTAATGTCGTTTTAGGGGGCTCGGATGAATAGCCGGTTATTGCCTGTCGGCTCATCACCGTTAGAGCTTGCCGCGGCAGAGTCATTGGCACAGATTGAGCGCGTGCCTATTCCTATTCGTGAATTGTGGAACCCTGATAAATGCCCCGTGCATTTGCTGCCGTATTTGGCGTGGGCGTTCAGCGTTGACCGGTGGGATAAGAACTGGACAGAAAAAGCCAAACGGGATGCGGTGAAAGCCGCCATGTTTATTCATAAACACAAGGGCACCATTGGTGCATTGCGCCGAGTAGTGGAGCCGTTGGGCTATTTAATTCGCGTGATTGAGTGGTGGAAAACCAACGAAATCGCCGGCACGTTTCGCCTTGATATTGGCGTACTTGAAACGGGTATCACCGAGGAAATGTATCAAGAGTTAGAGGCATTAATTTTTGATGCCAAGCCGGCAAGCCGTCACCTTGTCGGGCTCACTATTCAACTAGAAACCCGAGGGGAATTTTATTGCGCGGCATCCAGTTACACCGGTGATTCATTGACTGTTTACGCGTATACACCGCCTTTAATTTCGGTTTCTGGCCTTGATGTTCAAGGCGCTGCGATTCACTTAATTGATGAAATGAGGATTAATCCACAATGAAATACTTTGCCTTACTCACAAAATTAGGTGAGAACTTATTAGCCCAAGCAACTGCGCTGGGTACAAAGCTTGAATTGACTCAAATGGCGGTGGGTGATGGTGGCGGGAGTTTGCCAACGCCGGATACCAATCAAACTAAATTAATTGCTGAAAAACGCAGAGCCGCCATTAACACATTATTTATTGATGATAAAAATAAAAATCAAATCATTGCTGAACAAATTATTCCTGAACAGGATGGCGGTTGGTGGATACGTGAGATTGGCTTATTTGATAAAGCCGGTAATTTAATTGCGGTAGCAAACTGCCCCGAAACGTATAAGCCACAATTAGCGGAGGGGTCAGGTCGCACGCAGTCTATTCGTATAGTGTTAATTGTCAGCCACACTGAATCAGTAACGTTAAAAATTGACCCGTCAGTTGTTCTGGCAACTCGTGAATATGTGAATACTGAAATCACCGTGCTGGACAAAAAAATTGATGCACTATCAGCACAAACCAAACTGGATTTAAATAAAAAATTCGATAAAGCGAATATTTCAGGACAAAAAGGCAACGATAACGACAAAGTGCCTAGTTTGCATTTGTTCACTACTGAAATTGGTAAGCTTGCAGCTATTGGGTACAGCTATTCAAAAATTGAATCAGATGGCAGATATCAACCCAAGGGAAATTATGCCCCTGCGGGTGACTATGCAACCAATACAGCATTAACTAACGGGCTGAATGGGAAATTTGATAAAACAGGTGGAACCATAACAGGTAGCGTGACTATTAAATACGCTAGATTATCAATTGGTGGAACAAGTAATTATTCTGGGATAGGTCTCACCAGAGCAGATTCGAGCAACTTGATTCTTGAAACAAATCCTACCGATGATAAGTCACTACTCACTATTGTTGATAGAACTGCTAGCGGTAGTAATAGAAATGTAGTCACCATACCGAACAAATCAGGCACAACTATGTTAGTGGGTGATGGCGGCTGGATGCGTGATGTCGGAGTTTCGCTCGGTGGGTATCCAAAGCTATCAGACTATAGACTTAATTCAATTGGGTACGCTTATGGAAATGTATCTACGGATTCTTTTGATGGTACAAATCACATTCTCCTTAATCTTTTTGGATATACATCCAATACTTACGGTGCTCAACTTGCGGTTACTTTGGCAGGGAAAGTGGGAATTCGTACAATCACAAATAATGTGGTTAACCCGTGGTATACCATGTTTTCAACTGCGAATACTCAGAGAGATCATAACGGTAACGTAAAAATTCCCGGCTATCTTGAACGAAGTGATTACCCTGTGGGATGCCCAATCCCTTGGCCTCAAGCTACCGCTCCTGCGGGTTATTTAGTCTGTAATGGCCAGTCATTTAATAAAACAACCTATCCACTTTTAGCAAAAGCATACTCAACAGGAATTTTACCTGATTTACGAGCAGAGTTCCTTCGAGGTCTTGATGCGGGGCGCGGTATTGATTCAGGTCGTGCCGTTCTATCGGCTCAAGGTGATGCATTTCGAGCACATAACCACTCGGTAATTGGTGAGGATTCTGGCTCTGGTACTGCTTATTTCGGTAGGGGTAACGGTAACCGTAGAGCAATTTCAAAAGACGCGATGAACCTTGAAGGCGGAACTGAAACACGTCCGCGCAACATTGCATTTTTATATATCGTGAGAGCAGCATAATGAAAAACTATAATTTAGATATTGAACAAGCAGAAATTGGCGAAAATGGTTTAGCAACAAAAGCGGGTTGGATTAAAGTTTATATAGCAGACCCACAAACGCGTGAATATTTAAACGCGAGCATGGAGAATATTTATTTTGATGTGAGCGTGTCCGCTGGCGCTTATATTGATGCACCAGAACTACCGACAAAAGCGGGCTTTGCGGTGGTGCGTAGTGAAGATGGCTCTAAGTGGGAAATCGTGACAGATAACAGAGGTAAAACAGCGTACAGCACAGAAACCCGCCAACCGATTGAAATTGATTTTATTGGCGATTTGCCCGATACGCTAACTCTCTTAGAGCCGAAAACAGAATTTGATAAGTGGAACGGCAAAAAATGGGTAACAGATACTGAAGCTCAAAAAGCGGTATTGGTTGCACAAGCCGAGCAGGAAAAGGCGCAGCGATTAGAGGAAGCGAATGCCACTATCACATATTTGCAAGATGCCATTGAAGTTGGTCTTGATGATGACGATTACAACGCAAAATTAACAGCGTGGAAAACATACCGTGTTTTGTTAAACCGTGTTGATACTTCACTCGCACCAGATATTGATTGGCCTGAAAAACCCGAATAACATTAATCTACTCTGAGCCCCAACCAATGGGGCTTTGTTATTAAAATATTTCTGTCAAATCAATAAACCTGAGTAGCACTCATCGAAACTTCATCGTATTCCCATAGTTCTACACCATTAGGAATAAGATGTTTAAATCTATTTACATAATATTGACCTAATGTTTCACCAGATTTTTTTCTTTTGTCTTTAAGTACAAACATTATTTTTCGATAGTCAGTTGGCGCAGAATGAAAATAAAACATAGCTTCATTCCATACTGTTAATTTTGCGCTTGGTACATTATTACCTGTTGTCCAGCGATGCGATTTACATTCAACTAAGATTTTTTGTTCAGAACAACCTAAATCAAACCGATGATATTTTTTGATTTTATCAACACCTATCATTACTTTGTGATTTTTTTCCAACAAAATGCCTTGTTTTTCAAAAAACAATTGAGCTTTGAGTTCAAAATCAAGGCCAACATGCGCATTAGATACAGAACCAATTCGTTGAAATGCTTTTTTCATTAGCAATAAACTCAGTAAAGTAATTTTATACTGCATAGTATGTTACATGAAAAATATATGAATACTAAATAGGAAACACAAGACAATAAATTGGTCTCATAGAATTAACGGCTAAGCAATTTATCTTACAGAATAATCATAATTAATGTTATAGAGTAATCATATATAAAAAGGAGAAATATATGGCGATTTTATTTTGTAATATTGGATGGATGGAAAATTACCGTGGAGAAACTACGGATAAAATAGTCAATGGTGGTTCTTACGTTAGTGAGATGAAAACAGGTCATGAAAACCGAAATTTTTTGGAGTTTGGCGGTAAATATTATGGTTACGTCAGGAACAGAGGCTCTTCTTTTAATTTAGAACGGATTTCAGGCAATGATAATATAAAAGAGCCATACATTGATGGTGTTGATGTTATCTGGTGCGCAACTAGTCCTAGTGATGGGAATGTTGTCATTGGGTGGTATAGAAATGCACGTGTTTTTAGGAATATTCAAAAACTAGATGAGAATACTGCTAAACCAAGAGCTCATTATGATGAAGAGGAAAGTTATTGGTTTGAAGCTGATGCAAAAGATAGCTTACTGCTTCCTGTAGAAGAACGAACTTTGAGAGTACCTAGAAATGGAAAAGGTTTAATGGGAACATCACCTTTTTGGTATGGGGATAGCCGTGAAGGCGCTGACTTTGTTGAACGAGTGAAGAGAATTATAAATTTAAGAACCTCTTTAATAAATGAACAACAAGACAGTATGACGCAAGAAGATATTATCTCTGCTATTTATAATAGTAATCCTGAGCTAAGAAGGAAAACAGAAAAATCAGCAGTTGCAAGAACGACGGAGTACTATGAGAAACAGGGTTATAGTATAAAAAGTGTTGAGCGTGACAATGTTGGTTGGGATTTAGAAGCATATAAATCTGATGAACTATTAAGAATCGAAGTTAAAGGTTTATTTGGCCTTGGCAAACAAATTCAGCTAACCCCCAATGAATATAGACACTTCTTAAAAAATGAATCTGATTATAGGCTTTGTATTGTCAATAATGCACTTTCTGATGAAGATTTTAATTTATATGTATGTTTTTACAGTTCTAGAAATCAATGTTGGTCAATTGAAAACTGTTCAGGTGGTAAAGTGAATTGGAATGAGTATGTTTCGGCAATAGTTCAAATTACTGCATAGTTATATTAAAAAAATATCATTCCAGTTGATAGAGCTGGAATGATAATTTGGTTATTGTATTGTAATCAACTCCCCAACATCCACACCTGCCAGCCTTTCCCTAACATCCTCATTCACCCGACTCAACGACAGCGTAAAATCAATTTTTTTTGCCTTACCATCCGAAAAAAACTCTGTTCTATCAGTGACTAAATTGGTGATCACATACATCCCATAAATGGTACCAGTGCCCTCAATCAGCGGTAGTGGGCGGGCAACATAGGCAGAGGTTTTTAGTAATTCCAGCGATACATCACCGCCGGTCACTTCGGGGTAAAGTGTGCCGGCCAGCGTGATCTTATCTTCACCGGCGCCAACATACTGCCATTTAGCACTGCGGCCAACACGGTCATTTTTCACATGGCGCCAGTCAAGTGAGTGGTTAAATGTTTGATAAGGGGCGGTGCGTAGCTCAAACACAAACATGCCATAAATCATCATCATAATTTAGTCCTGATCTTTTAAGCTGGAACGGCGGCGGCTATCACGTTCACGTAACAAGGTGGATAATTGCTGTTTCACAATGTCGGCAATTTCTTTTTTATTGCTCATATCAACACCGTAAAAATTCAACTCAAAAGTATTGTATTCCGGCTGCATGATTTGCCGTTCTGGCCGTGTCGGCGATACTGCCACCGGTACCGCATTTAATTTGGGTTGAATAGGGGCTAAGGTATTAATCAACGTATCATTGAATTGTGGAAATAATGAGGTTTTTCTCGCGGCTATACGGGGCTCTTGATATAGTCCATTAACGGCCGTTACTGCCGGAAAGTTTTTAAACACAATGTCGCCGAGTTTATTTCTATCAACACTCTCCGCGGCATCACTTAATGCGGATTTACTACCTTTAGTTTTGCTTTTCTTTTCTGCGCCGTCATACACCAACGTGCCGTATTTTTCCGTATTTTCTAACGGATTAACGTCATTGGCTTTTTGTTGTAGCTCGCTGTTTTTTTCTAATTGTTTACCGGCAACGGTGACGCTACTGGTGATTTTACTGGTTGCCTCGGCTTGCTGTTTTTGTGCCTGTTCGTTGGCCTTGGCGGTTTTCCCTGCATAAGCGGAAACGGAGTTCAGTACTTTGAATGGGTCTTTTTCGTTCGGGTCAACCCCCATGGCACGTGCCGCATCGGCGGCAGCTTCGGCCGCGGAGGGGATAACACCCAGTTTTTCTAATATCCAGCCAAGGCCTTTGGCGACTTGCTGAATGGGAAAGAATAGGGCGCTGATAGCTTTACCCACTACCTCGCCGAACACTTGGCCGGCTTCGGTGCACGATTTCAATTCTTCAGTAGATAATTGAACCGGTGACAGTAATTCTTTAAACCAATTCCACACTTTGCTGACCGCATTTGAAATACCGTCGAATATCGGGGCAAATGGTGCGAAGGTGGCGCTGAAAGCTAAACCAATTGGCGCAAGGGCAGACGTAAAACCATCCCAAAACCCACTGAAAAAAGCTTTAATGGGTTCCCAATATTGATAAATTAATACCCCAGCGGCCACGATGGCGGCAACAAATAAACCCACAGGGCTCAATAGCAAAGAAAACCCGCCACCAATAAGGTTAATGGCATTACTGCCCGCGGCCATTAAGCCGCCAAAACCTTGACTGCCGGTAAGCATAAATAGACTAAGTCGCATCGCGGCAAACGGCACAATCACCGCCGCCGCGGCAAGGGCTAACGCGCCAAGGGCAGTGACTAAGGTGGCAATTGCTATTGCCCCAACTGCAAGGGCTTGCGTGGTTTTGGGGTGCTCTTTCATCCACTGGCCAACTTTGCCAATAAAGCCTGTCAATGATTGGGTGACACGGCGTAAAGGGGAATTGACATTTTCTTGAATTTCAATGCCGAGATCCTCCCATGCAGATTGCAACTGTTTCAGGTCGCCTTTTAAGTTATCAATCTTAACTTTAGCGTTTTTATCGGCTTCACCCTCGGCGCCCATATTGGCTGTTTTCAGTGCGTCATAACGGCCATTCATTACGGCATCAATGACGGCGCCCATACCGACCATCGCTTCCTCGCCGAAAATGTCTTTTTTCATGCGAATTTGGCTGGCTTGATCAAACTTACGCATGCTTTTGCCAACGTCTTTTAAGATTTCGTCGGCGTCACGGAGTTTGCCGCTAGTGTCTTTAACACTGACGCCCAGTTTATCAAGGGCGGCTTGGCCTTTGCCGACTGGAGCAACCATGCGTGATAAGCCCGCGCGAAGTGACGTACCGGCCATACTGCCCCGAATACCGTTATCTGCCATGGTTCCTGCCATTGCTGCCATACTTTCAAGGCTGACGCCAAGTTGTGCGGCAATCGGGCCTGCATACGTCATTGTTTCACCGAGTTGGCGTAAATCGGTATTACTGCGGGTAAATGTAGCCGTGAGCACGTCAGAAACGCGGTTCATGTCTTCCGCTTTCAATTGAAATTGCGTCAGAACGTTTGAGCCGATATCGGAAGCATCACCGAGATCCATGTCACCGGCTAAGCCCATGTTAAGTACGCCACCCAATGCGGCCTTAATGGCATCCGGTGTAAAACCGGCCATCGCCAAAAACTTTTGGCCAGCCGCCACATCAGTAGAGGTATACGCTGTACTGGCGCCCAGCTCTCGCGCTTGCTGACGTAACATGGCCAGTTGTGGCGAGTTTTTATCTAATCGGGTGAGGGCTTGAACCGTTGACATGCCCTCATCAAAGTCTCGACCAGGAGCCGTGATCCGCGCGCCGGCATACAGCGCACCCGCACCGCTTGCGGTAGCAATCGCACCGCCAGTGGCTAATTTATTGCGTAGCTCTTTTGATTTTGCATATTGGCCTTGTGCCCGAGTGACCGCATTAAGCCGGCGGCGTTGTTCGTCTAACTGCCGGTTATAGATTTCAGTGCGTCGTGTCACTTGTGCCGTGGCATCACCGCTTTGTCGTGCGGATATGCCGTGGCGGTATAATGTGGCCGTTACGGTATTGAGTTTTTGTTTTTCTTTGTCAAGCGTGCGGCCGTAACGGTCACGCTCTAACCGTGCAGCAGCCAAGGTTTTCTTTTGTTCTTCGGTTTGCTGGGTTAGCGGGGGGTATTGGTCACGTAACGCCTTAACTTTATTTTTAGCTGTTTCGTAGGCTTGTGAGTTTTTATTAACAGAATTAGAAAGCCGTTCGAACGTTTTCGACTGGCTTTGTAAATTACGGATTGAAGCGTGTGTGGCTTTGATTTGAGTTGCTAACCCTGCCGCGCTGCGCTGTGCAGCACTGACAGGGGATGATAACTTATTCGCCGCACTTAACGACACTTTGATATTTAAATTGCGGTCACTCATGATTCATTTCCTGTTCTGGCGGCTGCGCGTTTATGCCATAACAGGATTTCGCCAACCGTCATGGCGTCATATTCAGACGGCGCCCAGTGGAAAACGGTGGCGATATCAGCGATTAACTCGTCCGTTTCAATGTTCGGGCACTCAATTACTCTCCCGCGTTGTCTGTCGTCTCTTGCGGGGAGTTCGGTACTAAAAAATTGGCAACGCCGGTAGCAAGTGCATTTAATGCAGGGATTGGCAGTTGTATAACATCACGCTCAGTCATACGCGGTGACGTCACACGTGGCAGCAATTTAATCAGTGAATCCACATCGGAGGTCATCACGTCATACAGTTTTAAGCCACGTAATGCGCCGACTTGCTTCATGGTGTCGGTGATGGTGATTTCAGTGACTTCTTGCCCTGACTCTAATTTGATAGGTGCGTCGAATTGAATAACTTCAGCCATGGTTACTATTCCTATTAAAATAAACGTGAAATGGGTGGGTGATTAAACCCACCGTGTTAATTAGTGGCCAATGTTGGCGCGGTGTTTTTCCAACATGTCTTTGCCGTTGACTTTCCACACCATATTGAGCAAATCCACTTCAAATGATTCTTTGTTATTGATGGTGATTTTGCAGTAGGTATTTTTGATGGTGTATTTGTGTTGCGTGTTATCACCGGCTTTCGCACTGCCTAAATCCAATTCGGTAAAACGTCCGCGAGTTTGAATTTCACACGGAACGGATTCACCAGTTGAATCATTGTAGTAAGAGCCCGCAAAGCGGAATTGCTTACCGTCAATGGTGGCGCCCCAGCTTTCCAGCAATTCAGACATTAAGCCCCCCATAGAGGCCTCCATATCTAATGCACCAGAATCAAAGCCCATCATGACAGCCACAGAGCCCACCATACCGGCACCCTGATAATCCTCTGTTTTTAATGACAGCTTTGGTGGGGTGACTTCTTCTACTTGTCCAAGGTAGGTTTGGCCATCAATAAACAGGTCAAACATAAAAAGTTTTTTAGGCATACCCATAATTCAATTTCCTTAGCCCAGTTGGTCAAAAACAGCGAAATACTCGTCAGTGAATTCCTGCGTTAAAGACAGGTTTTCCAGTGGCGGTACGGGGGTGTACTTGTAGCGAATGTGCGCCTTACCATCGCGTAAATTTTCTTTCGGGTTATCCGATGGGTCATACCAACATTGGAACCCTAATAAACGGCCTTGCGTGACGAGTTGTGCGCCTTTGCGGTTGATCCCATCGACAATATCTTTCACCAATGAGGGGGTGAGTGTTTTGTCGATATAGCTAAAATGCGCCTCGGCGATCATTTCAGCCAAGATTTGTGCGGTGCGGGTATACACTTCAAAGGTATAGATTTCTTTGTCGCCGGTGCGATTACCCCAAATGCGGTACCCATCGCGTTTAATCAACGTGGTGATTTGGTGGCTGTTTAAATCGTTGGCGTCGGTGTCTTTACCTTGTAACGTCCAGTAAATATCCGCGCTAATACCCAAAACACCATTAACCGGCACGTTAGAAATCGACTTATGCCAGCCTTGTTCCGCATCAATCTTGGCGCGTAAACCAATGGCGTAAGCGGTGGCGGGGATAACTTCGTTTTGGCCACTTTCTTTGTTGTAGGCGATAAATTCAGGATAGATGATCATCACCTCGCGCTGATTGAAATCCTCGCGGTATTTCTTGGCTTCGGCGATAGTTTTACAGCCGTTTGCGCTGATATAGGCAAAGGCTTTGATTTGCTCGGCAAAAATCGCAAGCTGCATGGCAACAGGCTTAGTGTCTAGTTTCGGTACCGCCAAAATACGCGGACGTTCATCGGTATTGGCCTCGGCAGTTAGCAGGGCATAAAGGCCAGTGTAGCGGCCATCGTCACCGGTACCCCCAATCACTAATTGGTCTTGAGTTTTTTCGCTGCCTTCTTTTGCTTCGGCAACGCGCACAATGACCACTTTGGGGCTGCATTGGTCGTCAATCGCTTTTAGTGTGGTGTAAAGCGTACCGGTTTTACCCGCTTTGCTGAGTACCGTTTTAATGCGCGTGACTAACACGGGGGTATCAAGTGGGAACACTTCGGGGTCGGCATCTTCTGCGGTGCAGACAATACCAATCACAGAAGTGTCGATATCTCGAATAAGGGTGCTGAGGTCGGTGGTTTCATCGACTTCAACGCCGTGATGATATACGGCCATCGTTATTATCTCCTGATGTCTATTTATCTTTATTCTCAGGGATGTTTGATAACAAATCATGTACTTAGGGTTCTCATAGGCACATGAGAACCACGGATGATTGCTCACCTACGCGCGCGACGACAATCTAGGCATATTGAATCGGTTAGGTGGTGAATATGTCTTTTATGGATTGGGCAGAGGGGAATTTAGTCAAAGTTCCTGCATTTGATTTAACGGTCGGCGGCGTGCAGCTCCTCGGCGTCAATGACCGGCTTATGTCATTAACATTAACGGATAATCGGGGTTTTGAGGCTGACACGCTAGAACTTACTATCGATGATACCGACGGCAAAATTGCGTTACCGGCGCGTGGGGCTGAGATTTCCGTCTCCCTTGGCTGGCAGGGGGAAGCCTTAATACATAAAGGGGTGTATACCGTTGATGAAATTAGTCACTCAGGCCCTCCCGACCAAATCACGGTAACTGCCCGTAGCGCGGACTTTCGGCAAGACTTCAACGTCAAACGGGAATACAGCTGGCACGATATCAAAGTGCCTGACGTGGTGAGTGCGATAGCGGGGCGTTATAACTTAAAACCTGCGGTCAGCAAACAATTGATGCACATTGAAATTGACCACGCTGACCAGACCAATGAAAGTGATATTAGCTTTTTAACGCGCATGGCTGAAATGCTCGGCGCGATAGCCACCATTAAAAACGGCAGTCTGTTATTTATTGTGCCTAATCAGGGAGTCACGCAAAGCGGCAAGCCATTGCCCGTCATTACCATCATGCGCGAAAGTGGGGATAAGCATTATTTCAGGTTGGCTGACCGGCAAGCGTACACCGGCGTACAAGCTTATTGGCTTGATTTGAACTACGGCAAACAAAAGAAAACCAATCTTAAACGCAAGCAAAAGCCCAAAAAAGAGAAGTCGAGCAAAAAAGAGGGCGATTACATCGAGGGCGCTGAGGGTAACGTTTTTGTGATGCGACAAACCTTTAAAAACGAGCAATCCGCTAAACGTGCCGCTGTGGCTAAGTGGTCAAAATTACAAAGGGGCGTGGCAGAATTTAATATCACTTTGGCTGAGGGGCGCGCAGACCTATACCCTGAAATGCCCGTGACGGTAACTGGCTTTAAACCGACTATTGATAGTCACCAGTGGGTGATTAGCCGAGTAACACACACCATTGATGGGAACGGATTTATTACCCATTTGGAACTGGAAGTAAAAATCAAAGATATTCAAATGACGGATGACGAGCAAAACGATGGATAATTGATTATAATAACGTCAGGCATACCCATAACCCAAGGTTATAAAATGGCGTTCAATTGTCCAAAGTGTGGCGCTGTGACTTATACCAAAACCAGTAAATCCATGAGTAGTGAAACCCGTAGAAGTTACCACCAATGCCAAAATTTGTTGTGTGGTTGTTCTTTTACGACCATTACTTCAGTTGAAATTTATCTAACCAAAACAATCCCACAAGAGTTACCAGAAGGCTTTGAAATCCCGATGGAAAAGTTACCTAGGTCACATCGGGGTGAGAAACAGATGGAGATGTTTTGATAATTTATAATAACTGATTTTGTATAGAAAAACTTTCAACTCCGTAATGAGATGATAAAACGGATAAGAAATTTTTTTGAGATGATAATGCGTTATTCAGCATATGTCGTTTTACTAAAGATACGTATAATGCTGCAGATCTAGCTTGGCAGTTTATCGATTTTGCTGGATTAAATTCTATATCCGTAAAACCATCAAAATTTAACAAATATTCAGCTAGTTTTTTATTTTGATTAAGAGCACTTAAATACAGCCAATCATAAAAGGCAGTACGAGGAATGAGTGGCCAAGTAGTTTTATAAAATTTAAAAGCTGTAAGGTTTCCTGATTCTTTTAACCTTATATCTTGCTTTGACTCTCTTGAATCTTTATCTAATAAGTCAACATAAGGTCCTCCATTTTCGAAAACCTTACTTGCTTGAAATGCTGATTCAACAGTGAATTCTTTGGCAAGTAATTTAGTTTTGATTTTAAGGTTAAATGCACTTAGGGCTATACCTTGCTCATCTTCTGATTTACTAGAAATCTCTAATAAGTTATTTAATCCTTGAGCACTGGCAGCTTCATGTAATGCCCTAATTGATTTTTGCTTTTGTACTTTAGCCATACCAGCAGCCCATTTAAAATCAATATCTTTCGTGACAGATAATGCATTTTCATAAAACATAGGTATAAAAACAGGTCTAACAGCCATAACTTATCCTAAAAAATAGTCTCTTTGAGAATAAAAAGTTTTAGTATTAGGGTCACAATGATCATGTTGTAATGTTGTATCTAAGCAACGAAAACGAGTTGCAGAGGCCTCATTTGGATGAATGACCTTTTGAATATATGATGCTTCTATTCTATCAAAAACAAGTACCTCCGCTTGCACATCGGTAGTAAACTCAGTGGGTAGTGTACTACACCTTTCTATTGCAAATATACTGTCTTCAAACATAGCATTGAAAGCACTTACACCTTGCATCAATGAAACTTTATTCATTCTAACGTTATTTGAGGCCGCATTTGTTGGATAAAATGCACAATCTTTATCCCATAAAATAGTAGGGCTTATTTCTAATAATATCCAATCACCTTGTTTTTCTTGCCTGTATTTATAGAACATTTTTGCATTAGGATAACTAATCGATAAACAAATAGCATTTGTATGCCCATCTAATCTTTTATCATCGTTATGATTATGTGCAATCTTTTCATCATCCAATTCTTTTTTACTTTTTAGGCCTCGCTGAATGATTGAAGATAAGTTATCAGAATGAGTGAAGTGAAATAATTTAGTAATATTTCTCTCTTGAACTATTTTTTGCAGCGTCATTATAACATTCCATTATATATTACATTAAAAAAATTAATGTAATATTTGTAACATATCTACAGCTTATATTAATGTGACGACAATCAAATAATACCATGAATAATAAACCTTATTTATGTATGGCGAGTTTTGTAGGTGTTAATTGAACTATATTTTTAATGGTAGACATCGAAGCCTTGATTAAACAGTCTAAAAACTCCTCCCACCCATTGAAAAATAAGCAAAAACAAAGCCTCTTATCAAAAGAGGCTTTATAAGTGTGGTCAATATGTGGACATCAACCATTGACTAAATCCATTTAAATCAATTGTTTAACTCACTTTTAGAACGCCGCACTTAGCGCATTTGATTACCTGATCCGCACAAGTACCAGAACCGCTGAATAGGTATAATTTACTTTATATTCAGTGAGTTGTAGTCAAAAGGCACTCGGGGGCGAGTGCCTTTTTTTTGTGCATAATACTGTGCCACCTTTTATTATTGTAGTTAATTTTAGTTAGTAACTTAGACTGTATGACCTAAGTGTTTTCTAAATGCACTAAATAAATTTATTTCACTAACCAATGTTTAAGTCTTCGAGTCGAATATTCATCCCCTCTAGGAAATTGTCCATGCAATATACTTAACATCATGAATTATAATGAAAAATAATATTTCTTAGTTCTTCGTCACATAATTAAAATAAGTGAAATAGATGATCATGAAAATCGTTCATGTTCGAAATGAAATTAAGTCGCTTTCACTCAATCAACAGCTCTGGCATAAATTAGATAACGTAAACGAATTAACGTATTTACAACATAAAGATTGATGAATGGGCAACTAAAACTTCTAAAAAATCAAGAAGTCAATTGAGTTTCCATCTTGGAATTTAGGGTGTGACGAGACGATGAACAAAAATTTTACATTTACGATTAAAAGTAGTCTTTTTGATGAAAATTATAATCCTTCTGAAAATACACGTATTACAACTAACTTTGCTAATTTAGCCAGAGGGGAAAATCGCCAAGAAAATTTGCGTAACACGCTTGTCATGATGAACAACCGTTTCAATACATTAGCCTATTGGGATAACCCTAAAAGCGACCGTTATTCAATCGAGTTGGAAATTATTTCTGTCGAGATGAGTGTTGAAGAAAATAGTAATAGGTTCCCTGTGATTGAAATATTAAAAACTAATATTATTGATCATAAAACAGGTGAACGAACTGAGGGTATTGTCGGAAATAACTTTTCATCTTATGTGCGTGATTATGATTTTAGTGTTTTATTGTTAGACCACAATAAGGACCAAGCAAGTTTTAGTATTCCAGAAAACTTTGGTGACTTGCATGGGAATATCTTTAAATATTTTGTGAATTCTAGCGAATATAAAGCGCATTTTAGTAAGGCGCCAGTAATATGTTTAAGCGTCTCCAATAAAGACATTTATCACCGAACTGGGAATCAACATCCTATATTGGGTATTGAATATCAGCAAAATGGGGCTTCATTAACGGATCAATATTTTAAAAAGATGGGATTACAGGTTCGTTATTTCATGCCTCAAAATAGTGTTGCACCGCTGGCATTTTATTTTACGGGAGATCTGCTGAGTGATTACAGCAATATTGAATTAATTAGTACGATTAGCACGATGGAAACATTCCAGAAGATTTATCGCCCAGAGATTTACAATGCGAACTCCGTTGCGGGACCACGCTATCAACCGAGTTTGACGAACCAAGATTATTCATTAACAAAAATTGTTTATGACCGCGAAGAACGTAGCCGATTGGCTATTGAGCAAGGGAAATATACGGAAGAACACTTTATTGAACCCTATAAGCATATTCTAGAGCAATGGTCTGCTAACTACGCGCTTTGATTAATTATAAAAATTTAAGGTCAATTATTATGAAAACATTATTACCAACATCTACCGCGGGCAGCTTACCAAAACCTTCTTGGCTTGCTGAACCTGAGACGCTTTGGTCTCCTTGGAAGCTGCAAAATGAAGAACTCATCGAGGGAAAACAAGACGCATTGCGCTTATCCCTTGAAGATCAACTACGTGCTGGGATTGATATTGTTAGCGATGGCGAGCAAACACGCCAGCATTTTGTGACGACATTTATTGAACACCTCAGTGGTGTTGATTTTGCAAAGCGTGAAGTGGTTAAAATTCGTGATCGTTATGATGCGAGCGTGCCGACGGTAGTTGGAGCGGTTGAACGCCAAAAACCTGTTTTTGTGGAAGATGCTAAATTTTTACGTAAGCTAACAAAACAGCCGATTAAATGGGCGCTTCCTGGGCCGATGACGATGATTGATACACTGTATGATAACCATTATAAAAGTCGTGAAAAACTGGCATGGGAGTTCGCTAAAATATTGAATCAAGAAGCAAAAGAGCTTGAAGCCGCGGGCGTTGATATTATTCAGTTTGATGAGCCGGCTTTTAATGTGTTTTTTGATGAAGTAAACGATTGGGGGGTGGCTGCGTTAGAAAGAGCCATTGAAGGGCTGAAATGTGAGACAGCAGTTCACATTTGTTATGGATACGGCATCAAAGCTAATACTGACTGGAAAAAGACACTGGGTTCTGAGTGGCGGCAATATGAAGAGGCTTTCCCAAAACTGCAAACCTCAAATATTGATATTATCTCCTTAGAATGCCATAACTCCCATGTTCCTATGGATTTAATTGAGCTTATTCGCGGTAAAAAAGTGATGGTGGGGGCGATTGATGTGGCTAGCAATATCATCGAAACACCAGAAGAAGTCGCCAATACGTTACGTAAAGCGTTGCAATTTGTGGATGCTGATAAACTTTATCCATCAACAAACTGTGGTATGGCACCATTATCTCGACGGGTCGCAACGGGTAAACTTAATGCATTAAGTGCAGGGGCTGAGATTATCCGTACAGAATTGTTGAATAAGTAATCTAAGTAAAAACTAACTAATAAATTAGCCCGGAGTTGATGACATGCCCTATAAAGTTGGCGATGTCATCATATCTGGGTTTTTTGTTGTTTTGAGTTTCTTTTTTTGCTCTGAATTGAGGTATATTAGGCGTATTATCTTAAAATTACTATTTTTAATAGGAATATCGGCAATGGCTTTGATCCCTAAAAACTATGCGCGATTAGAAAGTGGCTATCGTGAAAAAGCACTTAAAATTTACCCATGGGTTTGTGGACGCTGTACTCGTGAGTTTGTGTATTCAAATTTACGTGAATTAACTGTGCATCATATCGACCATGATCATACCAATAACCCTGAAGATGGCAGCAATTGGGAACTATTGTGTTTATTTTGCCATGATCATGAGCATTCGAAGTACACAGAAGCTGAAATGTATGGCACTAATGTCGTGGCAGGGGAAGATGCACAAAATGATATTGAAGCAGCAACTTATAACCCGTTTGCTGACTTGAAATCGATGCTAAATAAGAAAAAATAATCGCGATAACCCACGCAATTCCAGTACAGGTAGGCAAAGTAAAGTCTCTAATAGAAGAGGCTTTACTATAATAACTGGCTATTACAGCAAATTTGTTTAATGGCGATGCAATGCTTATTGATTGATAAAGATTAAGGCATCATGTTAAGCCACTCTTATATACGTTGAGTGGCTTAGTCAAATATCAATATCGCTAATTAATGAATGTCATCATGGCTGCGATAAATTAATGATAATTCAGGGTGATGCCATAAACTTGCAGGAGTAACAGTTTTACGTTCCCATGGAATTTGCCCAATAAACCATAACTTCCAAAAATTTAATTTTGCATTCGGGTTTTTAGTTAATAATTCCTTGAAGGTTTCTAATTCCCCTATTTGAACTGATAACGCAGATTGATAAATATCGAAAACAAACTTTGAACAAAACTGCCTAGAAGACTCATAATTAAATCCCGTGTGATAAAACTTATTTAAACGAGCAGGAACTTCGGCGACTAATGCGGATTTTTGTTCACTTGTTAATGTATGGGAAAATCGGCGTACACTGTAACGATTGTCAGACGAACGGGCAATAAACCGCGATAAGGTCGTGGTTGTTGAAAGGGGAACGCGACTTTCTGCAATTAAATAATCTTCACCATTGTGACCTACAATCATGCCAACATGATTACTCCAACATAAAGATGCCGAGGCTATTTGGCGAAATAGCTCAGTCCCAATACTGGTAAAGACAACATCGCCAACTTCGTACTCATGGGGATAATTTATTTTTGTCATAAAAGTACCTCAATATAAACAATGCTATTAAGGTATAGTTATAAAGATTAGAAGAATTCGCGCTATCGGATAAACGCTGAAAATCATTTTTGTTTAACTAGGGTATATATTACTCAATTGTTCACTGAGTAATTTTATATTGTTAATTATCTCATTTTCACAATGAGCAGCATAGCCAAATAGAATTGCATTTTGGTGAGTACTTTGAATACAGTAGCGCGATAACGGTTGTGCGCCAAAGCCCAACAGACGGCATTGGTTAAGGATCACGTTAATATCATAACCATCTTTCACCCAACAAACAGTATGAATGCCTGAATCCGTCATCTGTACATTAAATAGGTGAGGGAGATAGTGATTGATGGCATTGATAAAAGTATTTTGCCTCTCGTAACATATCTTCCGTATTTTTCTGACATGGCGTGCATAGTGGCCTTCTTGGATAAACTGAGCTAAAGCGGCCTGTTCTAAATAACCACAGTGGCTATCACTATAATATTTCATCATGGTGAATGCCTCACTCAGAATTTCTGGCACTATTAAAAAACCTAAACGAAAGCCGGGGTACATCATTTTAGAAAATGTCCCTGCATAAATAACACGTTGATGATTATCTAAGCCTTGCAATGCTTGAATTGGCTTTGATAAAAAGCGAAATTCACTATTGTAGTCATCCTCAAAAATCCATGCGTTATTTTGTTGCGCCCAATCCAATAATGCTAAACGCCGAGGTAAGCTGAGAGTTGTGCCCAGAGGGAACTGGTGAGAAGGCGTGGTATAAATTAATTTTGCTGTTTTATGGTGTTTCGCACCATATATAATATCCATTCCTTCTTTGTCGGATGGAATAGCGTCAATATCAGCACCAGCAGCGGTTAAAATAGCTCTCGCACTATCATAGCCAGGGTCATCTAACCATACTTTATCCCCTTGCTGTAATAAGACTTTTGCCGCTAAATTAATGGCTTGCTGTGTTCCATTAACAATAATAATTTGCTGCTGTTTACAATGAACTCCCCGAGTCGAACGGACGTAATCTACCAATAAGTCTTTTAGTGGTGTATACCCATCAGGGTGATTAAAATGCGTAATAATTTGTTTGGACTTACGCCAAACTCGACCTAATAATCTTCCCCATAATTCATGCGGGAATTGGTCCACACAACCAATACCGATATTAAACATTTGGTGTTTGTTGGTATTTGGACGCGATTTTTCCCATAAATTCGATAAAGTGGAAACTCTAGGATTCAGATTTAATGCAGGATATCCAGATTGGTCACCCTGTTTAGTGCTACTTATGGCACCAATTAACTCATCAGGAATATGGGGGGAAACATAAGTCCCTGAGCCTTTTTGGGAATAAAGGTATCCTTCATCAATTAGTCGTTCAAACCCAGCAATTACCGAATTTCGTGAGATCGCCATCATTTCTGCTAATGCTCTAGAGGAAGGAAGTTTAATTCCAGCAGCAATACGTCCATCTAAGATGGCATTACGTATTGTGTGATAAACATTTTCTTTAATGTAACCTTTTTCAAGTAATAGTAATGGGAACTGGGCATGCTGTTGGCGTCGCATAAAGTGGATCCTAAATAAATAACAAAAGTGTCTCTTATATAGAGCCAGATTGCTAGGTACTATAGCGCCATTATGTAATATGTCTACAAATGGAAGGGTTATTATGAATAAAACAGCATTACCAGTTACAGTGGAATTTGTTGCGCCAGAACATTACCCAGAGTGGTTAGTGTATTGGTTAGAGTATCAGAAATTTTATCAGGTAGATTTAAGTGAAGAAATTACCTTAAAAGCATGGGAGCGCTTTTTTGATGAGAGTGAGCCGATGTACTGTGCTGTTGCGTTGGAAAATGGAAAAGTTGTTGGTTTTGTGAATTATTTATTTCACCGCTCAACATGGGCTGAAAATGATTTTTGTTACCTTGAAGATTTATATGTGACGCCAGAAATGAGAGGACGTCATGTAGGAAAACAATTAATTGAATTTGTACACGCACAAGCGCAAGAGAAACAATGTGGCCGTCTATATTGGCATACACAAGAAACCAATTTGCGAGGCCAAAAATTGTATAACTGGGTGGCAGAAAAGCCTGGGGTAATTGAATACAGAATGCCTTTATAATAAAGCTCAGTAGTATATTCTATATTTTGATAAAATAATGACGGGCCCGCTGTTTAATAACAACGGGTTTTTCATTTTATCAGAAAATAAGCAAAAATTAGAGAGTTAATTGGCTAGATGACTTCTAACATCCATTAATGCGAAACCGAGAAGGTTTAACCCTTTCCATGTTAATGGGTTTTCAATATTTTCACTATCTTCGGCAAGGCCTATTCCCCAAATTTTATCGACGGGGCTAGCTTCAACTAGAACACGTTCGTTTGTGGAGAGTAAAAACTGTTTTAATTCTTCATGTTGAGAGAATTTTGCCATATTAGCGCTGACAACAATAGCAAAACGGTTTTCATCCCAAACATCTTGCTTAAACCCACGAACTTCACGACCAAATGCTTTAGCCGCTCCGGGATTTGGTGCATGAATGATTTTATCCAATGTTTCTAAATCACCAAATAAGCGTGCTTTTTCGGCCATCATGAAATGTTCTGCACTGGCAAAGCGGTGGTTATTAACAATAAATGGGGAAGGGTACCATTGGCTGAAGCAGCTTTTTGTAATTTGATTTTGTTTGGTTTGGTGGCCCCAGAAGAAAACATATTTAAATTTTTTCCCTGAGCGGTATTGTTTGCAGAGGCTTTTGATATCCATAAATTAATCTTTATTAAGAGCGAATATTCTTAGCGTATCGATAATAAAAAGACCTGGCTATCAGAAAAACCTGCTTAGCATACTAAGCAGGCTATAAAATTAAAGTACTTTACTTAGAAACTCCGCAGTCCGTGGGTTTTTAGGTGCAGTAAAGAGTTGTTCTGGCGTGCCTTCTTCTTGAATTATACCTTGGTCAATAAACAAGACTCGGTCGGCAACTTCACGTGCAAACCCCATTTCATGGGTGACGATAACCATTGTCATACCTTCATTTGCAAGGGTTTTCATCACTGAAAGAACCTCACCAACTAATTCGGGGTCAAGTGCAGATGTCGGCTCATCAAATAACAAAATGGATGGTTGCATGGCTAACGCTCTAGCAATAGCGACTCGTTGTTGCTGCCCACCGGATAAACTGGCTGGCCATGCATCAATTTTATCTAACAACCCTACCTTGATCAGAAGTTGTTCTGCTTGTTTAAGTGCCAATTCCTTTTTTATTCCTTTCACTAAGGTTGGCGCCATCATCAAGTTTTCTAACACGGTCATATGGGGGAATAGGTTAAAACGCTGAAACACCATCCCCACATTTTCTCTCATTTTATTTAAATCAGTTTTAGGATCATGAACGTTAAAACCATTGACTTGAATTTCTCCCCCGTCAGGGCGTTCTAGCGCATTCAAACAGCGTAAAAAGGTACTTTTTCCTGAACCAGAAGGGCCAATGACACAAATAACTTCTTGAGGTTTAACTTCACAAGAAATACCTCTAAGTACATGAGCATCACCAAATTTTTTTTGTAAATTATTAACGTAAATCACTTCTGCCCAACCTTCTTTCCATATATTGCACCAACTGAGCAAGTATAAATGTCAGCATCCAATAAATCACAGATATTGTTAAGTAGGGTTCCCAGTAAGTTGCGTAAGCGCCGGAGACCGTTCTTGCAGCATAGGCGAGATCGGCCAAACCGATTGCGGAAGCGAGGGAGGAGTCCTTGACAATTGCGATGGCATTATTTCCCAATGGGGGAAGAATGCGCCGAAAAGCTTGCGGAAGAATCACCTTGCGCATTGTTTTTGCCCAACTCATACCAAGCGCACGAGAGGCTTCCATTTGCCCTTTATCAATGGATTGAATACCCGCACGGAATATTTCAGAGACATAAGCTCCTGAGTTTAAAGTAATTGCAATGACGCAAGATAGAAAAGCACCGTAATCGGAGCGGAGCATTTTAGCGGTATCAACAGACATTAACCCTGATGTAACAAATAAGCCATCACGAGGGTTAATAAACAGTGGCACTAAGGCAAAGTGAACAACCATTATTTGAACAAATAGTGGAGTACCACGAAAGGCACTGACATAGAAGCGAACTGGCCACTGTACAAAATAGTGTAAAATAGGTTTCCAAATCCCTTGTTCAGCTTTGGCCGTTCTGCCTAAACCGAGGGTTAATCCCCATAGTGAGCCTAAAATAACGCAAATGATGGTTGCTTTTATCGTCATCATTGCGCCTTCAGCAAATAATGGAGCATACTCTTCAATTATTTCCCAACGAAACGCAGACATCTTAATTTTCACCCTGATTTAAAACGTGAAAAAGCCATCCATAGATGGCTTTAAGTTAAATTTAATTATTGTTTTGGTAATTGAGGAACATTTTCATCAAACCATTTTTGGTAAATTTTATTGTATGTACCGTCTGCAATAATCTTATCTAAGCCATTATTTATTTTTTGCTGTAATTCACTATTCCCTTTAGCGACAGCAATACCAAAATATTGTTTTTCGAAATGGTTATCGTAAATCAGTTTAAATTTTTTCTCAGGGTGCGTTTTTATATAATATTTAATTACGCCGACATCACCAACTGCAGCGTCAATGCCATCTTCGAATAGTTCTTGTAATAAAAGAGGAGTATTGTCAAAACGTTTGATTGCTGTACTGTTTTTACCTATTACATCAGAAACAACAATATCACCAGTGCTGGAGTTCACAACACCTACATTCAGGTCTTTTAAGCTATTTAAGTCTTTAACATCAGATGTTTCACTGATGACGATCGCTTGCTCAGCCGGGAAATAGGGGTTAGAGAAATCAACCATATTTTTGCGTTTATCTGTAATTGTGATCCCCGAAATTAAAATATCTCTATCACCAGACGATAAGGTCGCAAAAATCCCTTCCCAAGGGGTATTGACAAGTTTAACGTCAAAACCTTCTGCTTCTGCAATTGCTTTAATGATGTCAATATCAAAGCCTTCGAGCTGTTTTTGGCTATTTTCATATTCAAACGGACGGTAAGTCCCACCAGCACCAACGGTATAGCTTTCTTTTGCGTAAACATTCCCGGCGAAGGCTGCCAATGACATACAGCCAGCAAAAACTAATTTTTTAAACATACCAACCTCTTTAATTATGCATTTATAATGAATAAAAATACATAATATTGAACTCCTAAGCAAATGATTTTTATATGTCGAAGTGAGATAAGTTTAGGAGCTTGTGTTTTAAGGGCGGAAAAATATATTATTTAAATATAAATAAGAGAAAGTCGATACAATCTCGATTTAATCGAAAATAAGCTAAGAAAAGCAAAACATAGGAATAGCGCTTTTTTTACCTATCAGCTACAAAAATTTAACGATAGACTGATTAACAAACTCACTTAATGCTCAAATAAAAACAGATTACGTTCTCATGGATAAGATTCTATTAGTTTTGTGGCCATTATTTGCTCTGATTGCAATGGGATTTGTATTGCGTCGCTCGACAATATTCACCACTGATTTTTGGCCGAGTGCTGAAAAATTAAACTATTTTATTTTGTTTCCTGCATTATTAATTAACAGTCTCGCAACTGCACCTTTGGACAACCCTAAATTACCCTATTTAGCGAGCGCCATCCTTTGTGTTTTAGCAATTAGTTCTGTGCTAGTTCTAGGTTGTAAATATTTATTCAAAATACCTATCCCGAGATTTGGCGCGCATATCCAAGGAATCACGCGTTTTAATACTTATTTAGGGTTGGCTATTGTTGCTGATTTATTTGGCAAAGAAGGGATCGCTATTGCTGCGGTAATTATGGTTGTTTTAGTACCAAGCTGTAATGTCATTGCTGTGCTTTCGTTATCTTCAGGACAAAAGGTTTCAGCTAAGCAAATTTTATTACCAATCATAAAAAACCCATTGATCATTTCCTGTGTCGTTGGCGTGTTATTGAATATATCCCCAGTGGGATTACCCTTTGGCTCGGACCAATTTTTAAAACTACTCGCAGCTGCCAGCTTACCATTAGGCTTAATCTGTATTGGAGCCGCATTACAAACCTCAACACTAAGAAATGAATTTAAGCCTATTATGGCGTCAACATTGTTACGTTTACTTCTTATGCCTATTTTAGCATTAACAGTGGCGGGCTTATTTTCTTTGCCAAACCTTGAAACAATTCTATTAGTACTATTTTTTGCTATTCCTACTGCGCCAACCGCTTATATTTTAACGCGTCAGTTAAATGGGGACAGCCAACTAATGGCAGGTATAATTACATTACAAACCGTGGCTGCGGTATTCACATTACCAATTGTTTTATCCTTTGTAGTACATTAACTGTGATATAAGTACGTTAATCGCGATATATTTTGCAACTGTCACATTGATACTCTATGTTATCGGAGATAATTTTATCTGATGATAAGGAGTTGTGTGTGTCTTTGGAAAAATGCCAGAAATATGAAAATTTATCTATTGAAGATGTTTTAGATAAACTTTCGTTGTTATATAGCAATGCGATTGATTCATTAAGAGATGCTATCGCTATTTATGTAAAAGAAGGCCGCATACCCGATATTACAGAAAGGGAAAATGGGTTATTTGCTTATCCCGAACTGTGTGTTACATGGGAAGGCAAAGTTGATCATTGCGAAAAAACCCGTGCTTATGCACGTTTTGTTAAACGGGGTGATTACACCATTACGGTGACTCAGCCAGAACTATTCCGTGCTTATTTAGTTGAGCAATTATCTATCCTACAACAGGATTATGATGTCACTTTTTCCGTTCGCCCTTCAAAAATTGAAATTCCTTATCCTTTTGTCATTGATGGTTCAGATTTAGCATTAGATAGGAGTATGAGCAGTAATTTAGCTGCACATTTTCCGATAACCGATTTATCTCATATCAGTGATGATATTACAGATGGTTTGAACTCTGCTACGGATGAAATGCCGCTGTCTCATTTTGATGCATTACGTGTGGATTTTTCATTAGCGCGATTAAAGCATTATACAGGAACCCCACCTGAACATGTTCAACCGTACATTCTTTTCACTAATTATAACCGTTATGTCGATGAATTTGTGAATTGGGCATGTGAACAGGTACGTGATCCTGAAAGTCGTTATATTGCATTATCTTGTGTTGGACATAATTATTTAACCGCTGAGAATGCAGATCCACAAATTGCGACTTCTGATTTAACATGGAAAAAATTTCAAATGCCTGCATATCATCTAATCGCTAGAGATGGGGCAGGAATTACTTTAGTAAATATCGGTGTTGGTCCTTCAAATGCAAAGAATATTTGCGATCATTTAGCCGTTTTACGACCACATGCTTGGTTGATGATTGGCCATTGTGGCGGGTTAAGAGAAAGCCAAAAAATTGGCGATTATGTTTTGGCTCATGCTTATTTGCGTGATGACCATATTCTTGATGATGTATTACCGCCAGATATTCCTATTCCAAGTATTGCGGAAGTCCAGCGTGCGCTATATGACGCTACAAAACAAGTTAGCAATATGCCTGGGGAATTGGTAAAACAACGTCTACGAACTGGAACCGTTGTTACAACAGATGACAGAAATTGGGAATTACGTTTTTTTGCAACAGCTCGCCGTTTTAGTTTAAGCCGCGCGGTTGCCGTGGATATGGAAAGTGCCACAATTGCAGCTCAGGGGTATCGCTTCAGGGTTCCTTATGGCACGCTGTTATGTGTTTCTGATAAGCCTCTGCATGGTGAAATTAAATTGCCCGGTCAAGCAAACAGTTTTTATGAAGGTGCAATCTCAGAACATTTGCAAATAGGTATTCGTGCTATTGATTTATTGAGGAAAGAAGGGGATAAATTGCATTCAAGGAAATTAAGAACGTTCGATGAACCCCCATTTAGATAGCAAGGAGAAGCAATCAATGGCTGTAATACCTGAACTTGAAACAGATAGACTGATATTAAATAAACACCAAGTAAGTGATTTTCCTGCACTTGCGAAGTTATGGGCGACTGAGTCAATGGTTCGTTACATTGGTGGTATGCCTTCTAGTGAGCGCGAATCATGGATGAGAATGTTAGCTTATGGTGGTTTATGGCCATTATTAGGCTTTGGCTATTGGGCTGTCCGTGAAAAAGCGAGTGGTCAATATATTGGTGATTTAGGTTTCGCGGATTTTCATCGTATGGTCGAACCCCATGTTAAAGGCATTCCAGAAGCGGGTTGGGTCATTGCACCTGAACATCAAGGAAAAGGCTATGCAACAGAGGCTATGCAGGCTGCACTGTCTTGGCTGACGAAAGAAAATAAGTATCGGCAATCTATTTGTTTTATTGAACCGAGGAACTTAGCTTCTTTACGTGTGGCTGAAAAGTTAGGTTACGTTGTTGACCGTGAAATTTTTATGAATGGCACGATTACGGTGTTACTGCGCCAACAATTAGCCTGATTAGCGAGTATTATAGCGGGTTAGTATTTCATGTCTGATGAGTTAGATATTTCTCAAGTTAGCCAATTATCAGGTTTAGCAGCATCAACCCTACGTTATTATGAAGAGAGAGGGCTGATTAAGCCGATAGGGCGTAAAGGGTTAAAACGGGTTTATCACGGGAAAGACGTAATAACCCGTTTGTCTTTAATTGCATTGGGGCAAGAAGCTAAATTTTCACTCGATGAAATTGCTAGCATGCTCAACCATAAGGATGGCCCTAATATTGAACGTGCGAGCCTACTTGAAAAAGCAGAAGAAATTGAGCAAACCATACAGGGGTTACTAGCCTTAAAAAAGGGTATTTTGCATATTGCGAATTGTCCTGAAGAAAATCACTTTTTATGCCCTAATTTTCAAAAGATTATGGAAAACAGCTTAAAATCAAATTCGCTAAAGAAAAGTCAGCGTTAAAACATTATCCCATTCTTGATAACAATCAATCCTATTTTTAAGCATAGAATGGGATTGATTCTCTGATTACACTCCTAAGATTGCTGTTACCATTTTAGGAACGTTATGACTAATCATGTTCTTGCATTTGAGAAACCTATCGTTGAACTCAATGACAAAATTGAAGCGCTTATAGCCTTCAAGCAAAAAGGACATCCATCAGAGATTAAATTAGAAGAAGAAATCCAGCTCTTGAGAAAAAAGAGTCATTCACTTACGAAAACCATATTTACATCGCTTGGGGCATGGGAGATTGTCCAATTAGCGAGACACCCATTAAGGCCTTATCCCCTTGATTATATTCCATTAATATTTACTGAGTTTCAGGAATTAGCGGGTGACCGCGCTTTTGCTGATGACAAAGCGCTGGTGGGTGGCCTTGCTCGTTTAGATGGTAGGCCGGTTATGGTGCTTGGGCAACAAAAAGGGCGGACAACAAAAGAGAAAGTTATGCGTAATTTTGGGATGCCATCGCCAGAAGGCTACCGTAAAGCACTTCGTTTAATGAAAATGGCGGAACGTTTCCACTTACCAGTGATGGTATTTATTGATTCTGCTGGGGCTTACCCCGGTGTTGGTGCTGAAGAGCGCGGGCAAGCAGAAGCTATTGCACGCAATATTATAGAAATGTTTCATTTAAAAACCCCTATTATTTGTGTCATTACAGGTGAAGGTTGTTCTGGTGGTGCATTAGGGATTGGTGTGGGGGATCGTATTAATATGTTGGAATACAGTACTTATGCGGCGATATCTCCAGAAGGTTGTGCCTCTATTTTATGGAAAGATTCCCAGAAGGCACAAATTGCAACGGAAGTAATGGGAATGACCGCTCCACGGTTAAAAGAGTTAGGTATTATCGATACCATTATTTCTGAGCCTTTGGGTGGGGCTCACTGCGACTATCAGTTAGCTGCACAACAATTAAAACAACAGTTACTCACTGATTTAAATGAGCTAACTCAATTAGACATAGACGAATTACTGGCACAGCGGTATCAAAAAATAATGGATTTTGGTTACTGCTAGTGCTATTAGTTCAAGTTAATAGCGCGTGAACTGTAGGAATTAGAAATGGCTGTTGACCTGAATTTATTGAAAGTGTTTATTGCCGTCGCGACACAAGGAAATTTTGTCAATGCGGCAAAGTTACTTTCAATGCCAACATCGAATGTGAGTCGTTATATTAAACAGTTGGAACAACAACTTAATAGCCAGTTAATTGAACGTACAACCCGGCAAATGCGGCTAACGGAAACAGGAAATATTTTATTTGAACAAAGCCAAAAACTAGTCAGTGAATTAGAGCAAGTTGTAGTGCAAATATGTCATCCACAACAAATTACAGGTACGTTAAGGCTAACTATTCCCAGTGAATCCGGTAGTTTATTATTAGCAGATTTATTAGCGAAGTTTGCATTATCTCACCCACAATTGAATATTCACTGTGATACACAACTAATACCTCAAGATGTTATTAGTGATGATATTGATTTATTACTCACTTTTCATCGTGGTCATCTTGAAGACAGTAGTTATCACTCACGTCTGATCAAATCATGGCAAAGCGTTGTGGTTGCATCACCCCAATTAATTGAAAAAGTAGGAAAACCGTGTTCATACTCTGACTTAGCCAATATGCCGTGCATTTCGAGCTTGAGTGCATTACAGGGGCAACCGTGGATATTTATTGATTCATCTGGCTTACAGAAAAAAGTGATAATTGACAGCAGCTACCGAGTGAATAGTGGTATTTTGGCTCATGCTGCTGCAGTGAATGGGGTAGGTTATGCTATTTTGGCGTTAGATGCATGCGAAGAACAGATTAAACAGAAGAAATTAGCGCGGATAGCATTCGATGAAGTATCGCCAGCGCCTATAGAACTTCGCGCGGTTTATGCGAGCCGTAGTGCATTATCACCGAAAATAGATGCTTTTTTACAGTATTTATTAGCAAATATCTAATTATGCTAAGCGCGGGTCAACACTAAAATCTAGTGGTTTAACGGTATGTAAAGCTTTTTGAAATTGCGGATGTAACGGGTTAATAATTGCGTTGTATTCATAGGGAACAATACAAGAGGGAATTAATAATGCTAGACTATCTTGGTTATTAAGCCATATAGTGCCAATATCCATGGTGGAGGTTGGTGCGGGGTCTTGTTGCCAATCTGTCGGAAGGTGATCTAACGACAATTTCATCACGTACTTATCATTGATATCTATGGATAGTAAGCTGAACTGGTTCAATAGTCTGTCTTGATTGATGTGAACGAGTATTTCAAGGGTCGCTAATGAAATACTTGTTGAAGTATAAACAGCAGGAGTCCCTTTATGATTCCAACGCCCGCCGTAGAGCATAGCTCCTTGGCCCGACCATGCATCATGCGCAAAATTGGATTTAACCAATCGATATAAAATCATGAGAATACGCCATGTTCAATACGGCCAATCAAATCAATCACTTCAATGGCTCCGCTTTCTGTCGCAATAAGCTCAATAGGGCGTAAATGTCCTAACCCTTTAACTGGGTGGTTAAGCCAATCACTTGCCGCGTGCTTATCTCCATTAAATAAACGCACCGCAGCATCGAATACCCGCACTAGACGAGCAATTCTCTCACTTTCATCAGCATTAAGGGGCTGGCCAGCATTTTTACGTCGAGCAATATTGCGCTCATTAATGCCGGATATTCGCAATAATTCAGTTTTGCTCATTCCTGACCATTCTTGGATATTGTCTAAGACAGAGACAGATAGGCCTTGACGCAAGAAATGAGTTAACTCAATACCACGTTCTGCGGGTAACCCTACATGGCGCCACAGTGGTTTAAAGGATGAAGCAGTCGGTTGAAGTGGGGTTGTGGGGATATAGTTTCTCATTTGAATCTCCTGACATTTGTCACTTCTATTATAGACAAATGTCAGGAGAATGCAAAATTAATGAATAAAAAACAAACAAAAATAACGGTTATTTATCACCACGTAGGCGAATTGTCAGGCCTTTTAGGAAGTAACGCAGTAATTGGTCTCCACATTCGCGATAGTTTTTATGCCCAGGTTTACGGAAAACTGCGTTAAGCTCAGGCTTGGATACACGAAAATCAACAAGCTGATAAATTTCAATCATATCCGTATCTTTTAATTCAAAAGCCACGCGTAATTTTTTGAGCATAATATTGTTATTAAGTCGGCTATCGACTTCGGGAGCGGGGTGGTTTTCATCTTTACCACGGCGGTGATAGATTAAGCCATTTAGAAAATGCCCCATTATATTATCGTTACATTCAACATATTCAGGTTCATTATCTTTTTTTAACCAAGCCACCATTTCTTCTTTTGTTACAGCCAAATCTGCGAGTTTTACGATTTTAACCATTTGGGCGTCGCTTAAGTCCAACATATAGCGAACGCTGCGTAAAACATAATTATTAAGCATGGTATTGTATTATCCATTATCTATAAAGGTTAATTGGCTATTTATTGAGTAAGGCCAATAAAGTATTCACTATGACAATCAATGACAGGGTGAAATTGAAAAGGAATGTATTTTGAGAGGGCCATATTATGAGGGATTAACCAAGATAAAGCAAAGCGCTGAACGATGCTTTATCTTAAATAATAAGTTAACCGATAAAATAAATAAGAGAATAGAAAAATACTAAGGTAAGGCCGACAGTTAGCAGCATGTTTTTTAATACAGAAGCCACGATGACACAGAATAGCGCTCCCCATAAATAAGGATTATCAGGGAAGGTTCGCAATTCATGGTTTTCTAATAGGATAACAGGGGCACAAATTGCGGTTAATAAACAAGGTGCTGAATACCCTAGTGCTTGACGAACCACAAGAGGAAGGCGTATTGGCAACTGTGGTATTAGAAAAATATAACGTAGAGTAAAAACAACCGCTGTTAAGGTAATAATTAAAAGCCAAATCATTTTTCCTCCTTCAATAAACGTGAAACGGCTACCGAAACAAACATCCCACCCACACCTGCGATAACAATAGCACTACTGAAGGAGTACATTGAAAGTACGATAGCGACAACGAGTGAAAAGATCACGCCACACAACGTACTTATTTTTTTTGTTAATGGAACGACGATTGCAAGCAAAGTTGCCACGACAGAAAAGTCGAGATGTAAGCGGCTCAAATCGCCCACAATATTGGCCATTGCAATCCCACAAAGACTAGTAATTAACCAAACGAGATAAAAACTAAACCCCGCACCAAACAAATAAGGAAAGCTTAAACTCTGACGTTTAGCAGCGCTAATCGCAAATAATTCATCTGTTAATAAGAAACCGATACTAAGGCGCTGAGGAGTTGTAAAGTCTTTAACTTGGGGGCGTAATGTCAGTCCATAAAGTAAATGCTGGGAAGTGATAAAAAAAACAGAAATAACAATCGTGATATAGCCAGCACCCGAGTTAAGCAACCCAAGAGTGACTAATTGTGCCGCACCTGCAAATACCATCGCGGACATCGCTACGCTTTGCCAGAAATCGAGACCAGTTTCGACCGCCATTGAACCTGCTAAAACTCCCCAAGGAATAACAGCAAGATTAAGAGGAGCGGTATGAACAGCGCCTGCCATCATTGCTTTTTGCCATTGATTACTTTGTTGTGACACCATTTACGCTAACCTTATTGTAATTTTGAACACTTATATAACTTGATTGATTTTAAAGAGATGAAATATTAGTAATGAGCTATTTTAGCTTTATACTGGCTTTATCCAATTTTACTTTTAAATAGCACGAACTTTTATGTTATAACGCGAAACCATAATCAAATCACTACTACTTTTATTTATTCTATAAAATTAAATGCTAATTTAATTATCTATATTAGCATTTGCAACTACTTGATTAGCTATTTATAGTTAGCTTCTAATTAAGGTTCTCGTTTTGGGTTGTTATTCTGTTTTTTGATCTTCACTCATTGTTGTTTATCTAGTATTTTAATATTATTTGGGTTTATATTTCATATTGACATTATTATGTGGTGATATCTTTTATAAGTAATGTAAAGCCTGTATCATATAGTCATAAATAAATGATGTGAATTTTTTGTTATAACTTTTATTGAGTTAGCGGGTTTCCTATGCTTGAAAATCTCGGTATTACAAACTTATGGACTTATCTTATCGGTGTTATTTTTATTACATTGGTACCAGGCCCTAATTCTTTATTTGTTTTAACTAGCAGTGCAAAATATGGTGTGAAAAATGGTTATAAAGCCGCATTAGGTGTCTTTACCGGGGATGCTGTGCTCATTTTTCTATCATTTTTAGGCGTTGCATCTTTAGTAAAAACATCACCTATCTTTTTTAGTGTTATAAAATACGCAGGGGCGGCTTATTTATTTTATTTAGGGATTAAAACCCTGTATAGCGTATTGCATAAGAAAGAAAATACAGGTGATGTTGATTCAATTATCTTAGAAACCAAGGGCACCTATAAGAAAGCCGTTTTTTTAAGTTTACTAAATCCTAAGATGATCATTTTCTATGTTTCATTTTTTATCCAATTTATTGACCCAGCTTACCCAAGTGCAGGTGTGCCATTTTTCATACTTGGCCTAATTTTAGAAACTTGTAGCATGATTTATTTATCACTGCTGATTTTTGGTGCTGTTGCCGTAACGAACATGGTTAAACATAATAAAAAGCTTTCGAAGTTCTCTAATAGCTGTATTGGTGCTGTATTCTTGATGTTTGGAGCAAAACTTGCATTAACCGCGTAATGGTTTTATCAGAAATAGCCAGTCTATGTGCTGGCTATTCCTCTAATTTGTTCAATTTATTGCGCATCTTTATGATGAACAATAACAAATCTCATGGGTTCTTATTTTGTTCCCCATTCTCAAAGTTCATAGCTTGTTGCTTATAAAAATCAAATTCTTTTTTCAATTTAACCACCTGAGTTAATAATCAATCGCTATCAGCTAAGCATACGATAATTTCTTTCCGCTGACTGCGCTTTAAATGCCTCATGTAAGTTGAAATGGTTACCGTGACTGGAAGGCAACAAGGTGTTAGGCTCAACACCAGAAATACAATGTAAGAATAACAAAATAAAAAAGGGATGTGGTGAGATGAGAGAGGAAGTTAAACATTTTACGGCAACAGCAATGATCCGTAATGAGCATGGTGAGTTTTTATTACACGAACATCAAAAACTTGGTTTTTGGTTACCTCCAGGCGGTCACATTGAAGCAAATGAAGAACCACAACATGCTGTTTTCCGAGAGGTTCTTGAAGAAACTGGATTAGAGTGCCAAGTGGTCAGTTGCGGTTTCCCCTTTGTATCGCAAGTGCAGGATTCATCCCATACACAAGTATTACCGTTGCCCATCGCTATCTTGAAAGAATTTATTGCGGATAAAAAGAAAGGGAACCATTGGCATATTGATATGATTTACTTATGTGAGCTATTACCCTCATCACAATCGCCTTTTGCCCCATTTGAATGGGTGCCATTTGACCAACTCGCCAAACTCAATATTCCAACCGATGTGGTTGAGTTGGCGAAAGTGGTCAATGAATATTATCGATTGCAGGGTAAATAACTACCATGAATGTGAATGTGAATGTGGAGTTAGTTTATATTAAAGAATAGTAGAGATAATCCCAATAAAATCAGTAGAATTCCAATCGTTCGGTCCATAATAAATTGGTAGTTAAGAATTTTGTTTCTGACTGCTGGCGTTGCAAAGAAAATAGCAATTAGACTAAACCAAAGCCAATGAGTGAAAGAAATAAATAGGCCATAACTCAAATTTAGCCAAATTGAGTTCTGTGTACTGATAACTTGGCTATACACAGAAACCACAAAAAACATGGTTTTTGGGTTTAATGCATTTGTCAGAAAACCATTTTTAAACGCGTTTAGGGCCGATAATGGCTTTGATACTGCTTTATCTGAGGATATTTTTACTTTATTGGTCAATGATTTAAATCCGATGTATACCAAGTAAAACACCCCAATAAGTTTAACGATTAAGAATAATGCGGGTGAACTCATAATGACCAAAGTGATGCCAAAAATGGTATAAAACACATGAACCTGCACACCAATAGCAATACCTAGCGCACACAGTAAGCCTGTTTTAATGCCATAGGTATAACTATTACGAGTTACCATAGCAAAGTCTGGCCCCGGACTAATGACTGCTAAAATGGTAATAGTTGCAACTGCAATAATTTCATTCATATTAATTTCCTAAAAGGTAATGAAAACAGACCAAAAACAGATTTATTCTGAAATTGTTTGTTCATTTATTGTTTTTATTATCAATAGATTGAATAAAACTAAAAAGCGATTTATCCTGACATAAATCTGTCAGTTTTTATTACCTATATATGAAACTACCACCGTTAACGTCATTACGTTTTTTTGACACTGCTGCGAAAGCAGGTAGCTTTGTGCAAGCGGCTCAAGAGCTGAATGTGACTCATAGTGCGATTAGCCGACAAATTCGTTTATTAGAAGAACACCTTGGTGTTGAGCTATTCGAACGAAGGAACCGTGCTGTATTTTTAACGGCGAATGGACGAATATTGTTACAAACAACCAGTGCAATATTTGAACAGCTCAAGGAGGGTGTTGAAAAGATAAAAAACAGTACCTTTCCTGATGTTGTTAGTTTGTCTTGTGAACCTACAATCGCAATGAAGTGGTTAATTCCTCGGCTTACACATTTTTATCAACAATATCCCCATATTACAGTGCATTTAGTGGCGGCAGGTGGTGTTATCGATTTCACAAAAACGAATGTTGATTTAGCATTGAGGCGTAATGATTTCAAATGGAATGACAACCTTTGCGCGGTGAAAGTGTGCTCAGAACGTATGGGCATCGTGGTTCGGCCTGAACTTGATTTTAAAGAAAACTTTAGTCATATAACGCTACTGTCAACTCTATCTAGGCCAACTGCATGGGAAACTTGGCAAAATATAAAAGAAATAGTGTTTCAAAATAGTAAAACTATTACATATGAACACTTTTATTTGTGTATACAAGCGGCTTTGGCTGGGCAAGGGGCGGCGCTTGCGTCATTTTTGATGGTTGCGGATGAAGTAAAATCGAAACAATTAACCGCGCCATATGGCTTTATTGAAGATAATTCAGCATATTATTTATTGTCATCTAAACCTGTAGAGCAAGGCAGTGCAGCGGCTATTTTTACGCAGTGGCTAATTGAACAGGTGAATATCAGTATTGAAACTCTGATAGATAAAAGATAATTAGCTATCAAAAAAAGAAGGTTTGGTCATAAAGCCAGCTAATCTTAATGAAAAATAAATAATTTATGCCATAACCTTTTCTTTGCGTGCTATATTTCTCGGCTAGGTTTGGTGTTTTATGTCGGAGCAAATAATGAGCAAAATACGAGTCGGTGTTATTTTTGGTGGCCGATCAACAGAACATGAAGTTTCACTACAGTCTGCTAAAAATATTATCAATGGGTTAGATCGCAATAAATTTGATGTATGCCTTTTAGGGATTAATAAAGAAGGGCAATGGCATGAATATAACGAATCTGATTTTTTATTGCATGGTGATGATCCCTCTCGTATTGCGTTGAATACGCCTAAGCGAGCTATCGCACTTGTTCCAGGTAAAACAAGCGAACAGTTTATTTCGTTAGAAGATGCTAAGCCATTGCCACAAATCGATGTTATTTTCCCTATTGTTCACGGTAACTTAGGTGAAGACGGCTCGTTACAAGGTTTATTGCGCATGGCGAATTTACCATTTGTCGGTCCGGGGGTTTTAGGTTCCTCTGCCTGTATGGATAAAGACGTTACCAAAAGATTACTTAGAGATGCAGGCTTAAATATTGCTCCGTTTATAACAGTGCTCAAAAATGAGCGCGCAACAACTGAATATGAAGCGACCGTGGCGCAATTAGGTTTACCACTTTTTATTAAACCAGCAAATCAAGGTTCATCTGTCGGGATCAGTAAAGTCAGCACTGAATCAGAATTTTACGTAGCACTGGACTTTGCTTTCTTATTTGATATGAAAGTCCTTATTGAAAGTGCAGTTAAAGGGCGTGAGATTGAATGCGCCGTACTGGGTAATGAAGAACCTCTTGCCAGCCCTTGTGGTGAAATCGTATTACACGATAGTTTCTATGCGTACCACACTAAGTATATTGATGAAAATGGCGCCTCTGTCGTGGCTCCTGCACAGTTAGATGCTGCGGTGAGTGATAAAATACGCGAGATTGCCTTATCCGCGTATCGCGCATTAAATTGCAGTGGAATGTCCCGTGTGGATGTTTTTTTAACGGAAAACAACGACGTGGTCATCAATGAAATCAACACATTGCCTGGCTTTACGAACATCAGTATGTACCCAAAATTGTGGCAACAAGCTGGTATGACATACCCGCAATTAATCAGCCGCTTGATTGAGTTAGGAATTGAAAAATTCCAACAAACTGCGATGTTGAAAACGGCATGTGATGAGCTTTAATTGCTGAAAAAATACTATCTCGGTGGTTTTTATGGCTACCGAGATGTTTATTTACCCTGAACTTGAGCTTTCATTTGTTGTAAAAATAAGTTTGTTTCTTTTGGTGAGGTGAGTCGAACAAACTGAATATGGCGTAAGTTGATATTTGCCATATGACTTAGATTTCTTTTCTTATTTGGATAGTAAGTCTTTAGTAGCCACAGAATTATCGAATCACGGCTGAAAAAAGCATTTTTCCAACGTTCTTTATTACCTGTATTTGCCCACAACTCTTGTCCTGAACGAATGCGCGACAATGTGCGCGTAATCGACTGATAAAGCGTTCTTGGTAAGGAGTAATCCAGCCATACCACCATATCAACCTCTTTCCATTTAATGGGTTGGGTTCGCGTATAGTTTCCATCAAGAACCCATCCAGATACCGCTTTATCTAATGCAGCGGTGAGTTTCTGGTTAAGCGCATCATCCGAAGAACCTTGCCAATTCGCTAACCAATACAAGCTATCCAATTCGATAGAAGGGACGTTTAACAACAGCGAAAGTTGTTGGCAAAGGGTACTTTTACCGCTACCACTAGTGCCAATAATATTAATTTTCATATGTAAATATTAGATAATTTTGTCATTATGATTAATCTGGAATGACTGAGCTTGGAACCATTGTGTGAACAATGATCCCACTTCAGATAGCTCTACAAATAACATTATGGTTATAAATTATTTGCACCAAACATAATTGATATAGCGAAAGAGAGGTTCAAATCCAAATTTTTTATACAAATCAAATCCCGCTTCAGACGCATCTAGGAAACAGTGTTCTACACCTTGTTGGCGGCAAAATGCTAACGCATAATCAATAAGTTGTGAAGCATAACCATTACCTTGATGACTTGGCTCGGTACCAATATCATCAAAACGCGCTAACGTACCTTCGATCGTCACCGTCATGGAGGTCGCTGGTTCACCATTAACGAGTAACACAAGGTGAAACTGCGGGGCGCCTTGTTGTAATGCATCCTCATGATAACGCACATATTCCTGAATAACCTGATCGTGCTCTTCTGACAGGTAAAACGCAGAAACCAGTGGCTTTGCCCACAAAGACAAATCGTGATTGGCTAAGACGATATCGACTTGGTTATCAGGCAGTTCAACTTCATTTTGCTTTATTAAGGTCAGTGCCATTGCGGTCGTGACGCTGTCACGTTTATACCCTAATGACTCAGCCTCAGTTACCACCTGCAGGAGCATCTCTTCGGGGATCACTAAGGTATGGTTTTTATTCTGTGAAATAAACAGGTTGTGAGCCTGCATAAAGGCGTGGCTGGTCGAGTCAGGCTGTAAATAGATAAAGTTAAACGCTGGCGAATTAAGGGGCGTTAAATAGCAAATTGTGTGTTGTGCAATCTGGATACTATGTTCACAAATAGATGTCCAAAATGTTTTTTCAATCGATTGATAATGTCTTAAATAGTACAACGGAATATTCATTTGTCAGTTACCTGATACAAAACGAGTTAATCGATATGGGCCTAATGCGGCTTGTCCTATCCCATGCAAGATTTCATCTTGAGCCAATTGGCATATCAAAGGTGCTAGCGTGATCGCAGCGTGCATACTGATAATATATAAACCTTCGAAATCAGCAACTTTTCCGACAATTGGCATCTCATCTTTAGGCATAGGTCGCATTCCTGTGAAAGCGTTTTCAAGATTTAGCGTGTTACTACCTATAAATGAATTTTTAATTGTTGTAAGGGCGTTTTGTGCGATAGCTAACGCGTTGTGTTCAGGCTTATCATCAATATAATCTTCAGCACAGAGTATTTTACCTGAACCTGCAAGGGCAGCCTTATGAGATTCAAAAAATCACACACGGATAAAACGAGTCACAAAAGCAATAATAACTAATAATGCAGAAATTAATAATAATGCAGTTGCCAGGGACAGTTGAAAAGCAACATAACCAATAGCTGCAGGTCCCGCCAAAATACCTAAATAGCCTAAAGTTGAAATTGCAGGTACGGCAAGAGCCTCTGGCATCGTTTTTTGCTTCCCTACAGCAGAAAACATCACCGGTACTATATTAGATGAACCTGCACCGACTAATGCAAAACCCATGATGGCAAATATAAGATGAGGAGATAAAACAGCAATAACAAAACCGAGGCAAGCGAGTAAAGCACCTAAAAATACGACGCGAGAGGAACCGACTCGCATAACAATTTTGTCGCCCAGTAATCGGCCAATCGTCATAGTTGTGGCAAAAGCAGCAAACCCTAAGCCGCCTAAAGTTTCTTCTAATCCATGGTGTTCAATTAAAAATACAGCTCCCCAGTCAAGAACTGCGCCTTCAGCAAGAAAAACGGCAAAACAAACAACCCCAATAACCAAAACAATGCCTTTCGGTATAGCGATAAGAGGGCCTGTTGGGGCGTTAGCGTAAGGGATTAAACCGTTATAGCAAATAGCTAATAAAACTACGGCAATAACTGAAACGATGATTGATGCCATTGTCGCGGAAACACCAAGTAACAAGATCAAACTCATGGTACCTGCACCAGCTATCCCCCCGACACTATAAAAACCATGAAAGCCGGACATAATTGGCTTATCAGATGATTTTTCAACAATCACCGCTTGAACATTCATCGCGCAATCTGTTAAGCCAATGAAAATTCCAAATAATAATAAGGCAATGATAATAAAGTTAATTTGCGATAAAGAGGATAAAATGGGGAATAACAAACTAAAGGCGATGGTAGAAAACACCATTAAACGGCGGCAACCAAATTTGGCAGCTAATGCACCAGTTACTGGCATAGCAATAAGTGCCCCTCCACCGAAACATAATAGTAGCATGCCAAGGGTGGCATCATTTGCCCCTGTGTTAAGTTTGACATAAGGAACAATGGCTGCCCAGGCCGCGGTAACAAAACCGGCAATAAAAAAAATAATTCGAGTAGAAACTTGTTCCCTTTTCGCAGGCATAAAGGAAACATGACTATTAACTTGTTGAGTAGATTGCATTTTATAATACTTCTTAAAAGATAAAATTAACTACCTGTATTAAGATAGCCAGAATTTGTTCATGAAGGTTTGGGTAGCCTGTTGCTACAACCGTACCACCAATTTCAGCTCAGCAACCATCTAATGTAGTCACTTTGCCAATAGCACGTTCTATAATAGGGATTAATGGAACAATATCATAAGGTTCCAGTGCGAATTCGACACAAATATCGATTTTACCCGCTGCTAACATTGCCATTGCATAGCATTCTCCCCCCATAGCGAGTCATTAATACTTGTTTCTCAAGCGCCATAAAAAAATTGTACAGGTCTAAACCGTATATCTATATTTAATCTTGTTTTACGAGGGCATTTTAGGCGCTATTTGTTATAAAAAACTCAATATAATATCGTCGAAAGGTCCTTATAGAACATGATGAGTGTGCAATGAAACTAAAAATTACGCCTTTGTTGTTTTCAATTTATCCATTAAGTGTATTTGCACAGAATTTACCTGTGAGTATGCAAACTATGCACTTTGCAGGCAAAGATATAAATTATTATTTAATCCAAAAACAAGCCAAAAAATCAAAGGATTTATTAGTTTTATTACAAGGCTCAGATTGTAAAAGCGTCATTAATAACCCCAATATGTTGAAAAATTTCGGGGTTGTATTTCCTCATAATGATATTTTATTAGTTGAAAAAACAGGATTAAACAGCCAAGTGGGGGTTAATGGCGAAGAAGCTTCAGAAGAAGAATGTCCTGTTGACTACATGTCGAAAGACTCGCCATTAGAACGCGCCAATAATTATGTAACAGTATTAAAGCAATTAAAAAATGATTACCAACACATAGTGCTATTAGGCGGAAGTGAAGGTGCGCTGGTAACTAATTTAATTGTTGCACAAGAAAACTTTATTACCGCATCCGTTGCATTGAATGTTGGCGGCCAATACTTCATTAATGATGTTCTATATAGTATTGAAAATAATACACCTAAAGAAGAAATTGCTAACTCAAAGGAAGGTTTTAAACAATTTGCAGAAGCGGTAAAACAAAAGCAATTAAATAACGACCAATTTGTCAGCGGCCATGGCTCGAAATGGTGGTATGAGATGCTCACCATTGACAATTTAAAACTTATCCAGTCAGTTAAAACCCCACATTTGGTGATACAAACGATGGCGGATACCAACGTGGATGCTCATGGTACAGATAATATGATGAAACAAGTTCGTAATACCCATGTTAGTTACCGTTCTTATCAAGATTTAGACCATTATTTCAAAGATAAAGATGGGCAGTTGCACACTGAACAAATTGTGACAGATATTCAACATTGGTACCAAACGGTGACAAAATAAATATACTGGGAGTTATCATTATATTAATCCCCATGATTGTGTCACTAGGTGCAGTTTTGCGATTAGTGATTACATTAAACCTTATTTTTTTAGGTAAAGTAAAATGCATCTTGATTATTAAGATGCATTCAATAAAATCACGCCGAAATATAGCTGTAGTAATTAAAAATAGGTTCAAAACCCAGTTTTTTGTAGATAGATAACCCTTCACTGGATGACTCCAATACACACTGTTTAATCCCTTGTTGATGGCAAAGGTATAGCGCATGTTTAATAAGTGAAGTCGCGAGCCCTTTACCTTGGTATTGAATATCAGTACCAATATCATCAAGTCGAGCTGTTTCATTATTAAATGTCATAGTTAAGGTTGAGACTGGTTGCTGATCAGCAAATAAGACTAAATGCACCATATTAGTTTGTTTATCAAGTGCTCTTTGGTGATAACGAATATACTCGTCAGTAACAGTTGAGTCACTTTCATCTGTATCAAAATCGACAGGGAATGCTGTAATTAACGGCTGAGCCCAATCTTCGAGTCGATCATTACTCTGTATTATCTGAAAATCAGTATTAAGCGGTGGTGGTGAATTGTATTGAGACAGAGCCCCTTGTGGCAAAATCATTGCGGTTGATTCACCATCAAAGACTAATCTCCGTGTTATTATTTCTGACTCAAATAGTGAAAGTATTTGGTCATGAACAACCAGTGCATAAGGTTTAGCTTGTTGTTTGAATAGCGCTTCGGCCTTCTCGTAATCTGAAATGAGTGCGCCTTGGTGGAGGTAAATATAATTAAATATAGGCAATGGTAGCTCAGAAAAATAAGCACTAGTTTGGTTGCTAATTTTCACCGTATTTGCACATATTGCAGACCAAAAATAGTATTCTTGTTGATAGAACAAATTTTCATTGTTATCCATTATGTGTACTCAGTTTATAGGCGTAGATAATATTTTTATGGCCTGATTGTATATAAAACGGAATGATCGCTATAGTGTTCGTATAATTGAAAGCACAAAAAGAACCATTTTATTGCAATTTATTGGATTTATAAGAAAATAGGTCTTCCTAGAAAAGAGATTGTATAAAAATAAGAGAATTATTATGAATAACGCACCAGACACGATAACTTTTTTTGAACGCTTGCTTCCATTGGTAGTTTCCGGTAAAAAAATTATCACTATTCGTGATAAAAGCGAGAGCCATTATGTTCCTGGGAGTATTGTGAAGGTATACGCGCTGGAAACAGGTGAATATTATACTGATATTAAAATATTGTCGGTAGAGCCCATTTCTTATGATGACATTTCTGAATACCATGCTAAACAAGAAGCCATGAACCTAGAGACGTTGAAAGCACTTATCAAAGAGATTTACCCAAACGAGCAATATTTATACGTGATTACTTACCAATTGCTGAATAGCACTGACTGATCACGAATATAGTTTTTTGGTAATTTGTAAAAATGCCTTTGTTGCCGGTGATGCTTGGTTCTCGTTAATAACAGCAAAAGCAATACTACGCTTAACTGGTGGGCTAAGGGGGTTCACCATTAGTGGCTGCGGGTGCAGGGGTATTTATTGCACTAAATCCGCTGAGTGCGGTTATTGTGGGAACTCTATTTCTTAATGAGCAACTCAGTACAGTGACCTTTATTGGCGGAATATTAATTTTTTGGGAATACTTATTGCGAATAAAAAATAATATAAAAATAGGCCAAATTAGAGGCCTATTTTAAGTTTATTTGAATTTTTCTTGATGTTTTAAAATAAATTCTTTTAGTGATGTTGGCGCTTTACCCGTTATAGTTTGAAAATTATCAAAAATTATTCCTGAACGGTCTAATTCCCCATTGGTAAAAGCGACATAATGGTCATAGATACTTTTCATATAAGCGAGTTCTAAATTATTTTTAACGGCATGTTGCCAAAACTGATTGGGATTTTCTGCCTGATAGCTGAAAGGGATCCCCAATTGTTCTGTTAATAATTCAGCTATTTGTGTGTAGTTTTTGTTTTCATAACCAAGACGATAAATTTGGTCTGCATGTTGTTGCGGGTTAAGTAAGCAATAAGCCGCTAGTTCAGCAACATCGGCACAGTCTACCCAACTGAGTACCGCATTGCCAAAATAAGAGCGCAAGACTCCTTTTTGTAAGTTTTCATCCCCTTGATAACCCAGTAAGTTTTGCATATAAGATTCGGGGCGAAGGTGAGTAAATTGTATTCCTGACCATTCAATATAGCGTTCAATAAGCTGGTGCCATGCCCAATGGGCCACTTGAGCGCTATCGTCCCCACAGGCACCTAAGTGCACGATATATTTCACGGCCGATTTTTTTGCAATATCAACGAAGATCTTACTTTGTACAAGCATATCAATGGTATAGCCCGTCATCATGAAAACGGAATCTATACCCTGTAAAGCGGTTTCAATAGTATCTGGCTTATCATAATCCATAACAACAGTTCGATAAGGTGTGTTTTTCAACTTAGCAGGATCTCTAACCGCTAAAACAATATCATGATAGCCTTTGTTCTGTAATGATTGGATAAGGTAATGACCAACCTGGCCTGTTGCACCAGTAATAAGAATTGTATTTTTCATGAATATCCTATAGTGACAATATATTCAGTTAAAGTGTTTTGCTCATAATATATTCAAGAGATTGCTGAGTTTCGCTTGTAAATAACATTTCTTTTAGAATATGCATATCGTTTGACTGATAAAATGCCATTGCTCGAGTGTTACTTGCGAGAACATCTAACCATAGCAAAGAGTCACCTTGTTGTTTTGCGAGCTCTTCAATAAATTTAAATACGGTTTTTCCATAACCTTTACCTGTAGCGCCAGGAGAAAAGTAAAGCTTATTTAACAAAGTACCAACTAAATTAGTTTCAGGTATACAGGAGTGATAGGTTAGTTTTACTAAACCGATTGGGCTCGTATTTTCAATAATATACCAATCAATATGCTGTTGATTAAGGTCCTCAGTGATTTTAGTTGTGCTGTATTCTTGATTTAAATATGTGTTAAGTTCATTTTGGCTATTCCATAATGTAGCAAAATGATGCAAATAACTTTCCGTACCTATTTTATGTAGCAATAACGCGTCGTGTTTCGTTGCTTTTCTTAGTATATGGGGAACTTGGTTCATAAATGTTTTCTCCTGTGCTTTATCAGTGTATAGCAATCAATTGATAAATGTCATAGAAGAGGAAAAGTAGAGCATTTTTGGTATTAGAGAGAAGATAAAAGGACTATTTAGCCCTTTTATCTGATGATGATTATTTAATTGTTTGGCTAATATCTGAGTAAGCAAATAATGCTTGGGCTCCACCCGTATGAATAAACAGAACGGGAGTTTTTTCTTCAGAGCTTTCCAAGTAGTCAATTAACCCAGCCATGGCTTTACCGGTATAAACTGGGTCTAATAAAATACCTTCTTGCCTCGCTAATAAATTGATTGCAGCGAGGCCTTTTTGGTTTGGCATTCCATACATAGGGGCAAAAAAGTTATCCCACAGCTGCACCTTTGGGGTTTTAGCTAGAGACAGCCATTGAGCCAATTCAGTTTGTAATTTTTCAACTTTAGGGGCTTGGTCTTGTTGCTTTCGTGACACTGTCACGCCAATAACTTGGCTCTGTGGTAGTAATTCTTGTAAACCAATGGCAAGCCCTGCATGGGTTCCAGCACTTCCCGAAGCAACAATAATTTTATCAAATTCAATATGTTCTGGCTTCTGTTGAGCTATCTCAATAGCGCATTGGACATAGCCTAAAGCACCTAATGTATTTGACCCACCCACAGGGACAATATAGGCATCTTTAAGAGAAAGTGTTTTAATTAGCGCTTCCATTTGGGATTGTGGGTCGGTTAATTCATCACACATCACACAACGGGTGGCAAATAAATCAGTTAATAATTTATTACCATTATGCAGAAAGTTAGGGTTATCACTTTTAATTGGATTTTCTAATAACGCAACGCATTCAAGCCCATACATGGCAGCAACAGCTGCAGTTTGGCGGACATGGTTTGATTGAATTGCCCCTGCGGTAACAATAATTTTTGCTTTTTTGGCTAATGCATCAGCCATTAAAAATTCTAGTTTACGCAGTTTATTTCCCCCCATAGCAAGGGGAGTCATATCATCACGTTTTATATAAATCTCACGACCAAACTTATGCGATAAATTATTCAATCGATTAAGTGGAGTCGACGAGTTAAGTAAATCTATTTTTGCGTACTGTGTTAGTTGTTGTTGGATAGACATCTAAACTCCCAATAATTAATAAGAAAAACCAAGGTAAAGGTAAATAGCAAGAACAATACTGGCAGTTACTAACGCATAAGGCATTTGAGTACGAATATGCTCAATATGTTCGCAGTCTGTCGCCATTGAAGCAACAATAGCATCCGCAGAAATTGGGGAGGTCATATCGCCAAATATTGAGCCAGAAATTGCTGCACCAATCATATATTCAACAGGCATTCCTACAGATAAACCTAATTGAACCCCGATAGGTATCATTATCGCGAAAGTTCCCCAAGAGGTGCCTGTTGCTAAAGACATAATGGCGCTAATTATAAAGATAAATCCAATAGAAAAACCTGGGGCCATAACTCCTTGAGTGACTTCAGCAATATAGGCTCCCGTGTTTAACTCAGCAGAGACATTTCCCATCAAGAACGCTAAGATCATAATTGAGCTGATTTTTAGCATATTGGCGTAGCCGATAAATAATTCTTTAAAGAATTCATCAATATTTAGTAACCGCCGACCGATAAACCAACAGAAAGATACCACAGTACCAAACATGACTCCCCAATATACGGATGTCGAACCACTTCCTTTGCTAAAGTCACCGTCACCAGTGATATATAGTGCGATAGGGACCATTAACACCGTAGATAAAATAGGAATAAAGAAGTTTAATGAAGAATGAGCGTTAGGGTGATCAATAATCTCTTCTTCATTATCTTGGCTTTGTAACTGGGAAATATTCCCCTCAATAAAATTTTGTTGATATTTATCTTCAGCTTTTTTCATGGGACCCCATGAAATATTGGTAAATACATAGAATAGGATAGTTATAATAGATAACCATGCCATTAAATTGTAACCAATCGAAGTAATTAAAATATCAAAGGGCTCGCCTTGAATCAGACCTTGGGAAATTTGTACCCCGATTAATCCCATTATTACTGCACCCCAACCATTGATGATGGCGGAGGAACAAACAGAAACACATGCTGTTTGGATAATATAGGACATTTTTTCAGGAGCAACACCATATTGTCGTGCTAGATTTTTAGTTGAGGCACCAGCGACTAATTGGTTAATGGAGCTTTCAATAAAAATAAGAGAAGTAATGATAATGGCAAGAAACTGGGTAGATTTACGGTTTTTAATCAGTTTTGTCTTATTGGTTAGTAGCTGAACTAATGCTCGAACTCCGCCTGTCACAACAACAAGCCTCATTATCCCTCCGATCATGACCATAAAGACAATTGTTCGCGTATTCCCTGCAGATGAAAATGTATCAATAATACCATCAACGGTACCTTGCACACCTAATAATAGGTTGTGATCGTTAATGACAGTAAAACCAACGAATATTCCTAGCATTAATGAAAGCATGACTTGGCGAGTTAATATCGCCAAAATTATAGTCACAATGGGAGTGATAACGGTCCAAATACCATAGTCCTGCATGTGTTTACCTGTGATCCTAGTGAAAGTATGAATTTTATAATTATTGAAAAATCATAGCATTAATAGGAACACGGTAGAATAATTTTATTCATCATTGAAATGAGTTGTGACAATAAATTAATAAGAAAAAGGCCAAACAGATAAATGCTGGCCACATGTATAGATAGAATCAAATATTACTGTCGAGTTTGCCACTCTTTAGCGGTTATTTTACTAATATCTTCTGTCTTAGTTTCACCAATTAATTCAATAAATTGTGGTTCAAGAGTTGCATAGTATTTGAAGCCGCATTTTTCTTGGGCAATTTTAGATTGTTCGTTACCTTGAAAGTAACCACACCATAAATTATCTAATTTCAAATTAGTAAATGCATGGTGCATGATGGCGTTAATTGACTCTGGTATAAGGCCTTTACCCCAGAACGGTACACCAATCCAATAACTGACTTCTGCATCATTTTCCCCAATGGGAAAATTACTTTCATGGCTAAATGATAATCCAATCAGGCCAATAGCTTGGTTTTCTTTTTTTAACGTTACCGCGTAAATTTCATCTCGCATAAAAATATTCTTGATGATAGAAAGACTCTCTTCTTCATTTTTGTGAGCAGGCCAACCTGCGATAGGGCCAATTCTTTCATCTTTTGCATAGAAATATAAATCAGCGGCATCTGTTTCTTGCCAAGGACGCAATACTAACCTATTTGTTGCAAGTACCATTTTCTAATCTTCCCCGTTATGGTATCCCTTAATTTGAAGGCTATTTTAGGTATTTATGAAAATAAAATAAGGGCATAACTTGTACATTATGGGTACTTATGACAACTTTTTTGTTATGATGGCGTTATATGAAGCAAATCAAAACACAACAATCATGCAGCATTTAAAAAATTATCAAATTGATTTACCTGAAGCCATTCGGATTGGTGAAAGTAATATGGATGAGATGCAATTTAAACCGATTAAAACATCTTATGTGGCGGTTTGTGTATGCGAGCAAGGATATGGAGTCTTCAATATTAATTTCAAACGGCATCTGATACGCAAAAACGATATTATCATTTTATACGATGATTCTTTTGCAATGCTGCAAGCCAAATCACGTAAATTTCGTTTGGAATATTGGTTGATTGATAAAAAGCTAGCAACAGAAATTGCCTATGTACTACCAAATCAATTATTTGCTTTTTTTAATGATTTTCCTGTTATTTCAATTCCATTAGAAAAAGTTGCACTGTTTGAAAGCTGGAGATACATTCTTTTAGCTATAGTGTCTAATTGGGGTAAATATGGGGTATTACAATTAAAAAACCATTTACAAAATTTATTTTTAGAAATCAGTAATCATGCACAACACATTTCTATAAAACCAGAAAATAAAAGCCGCCAAGAGCAGCTGTGTTGGCGTTTTTGGGACTTAATTACAACTCACTGTAAGCAGCATAAAGAAGTGAAATTTTATGCTGAACAATTGTCTATTACACCATTCTACTTGTCCAAAATTAGTCAAACTTTTTTTAATGACCCACCAAAAGTATTAATAGATAGGCAAGTTATTTTAGAAATAAAAGCATTATTAGAAATTGGTAATTTATCCATTAAGCAAATTGCTGATGAATTAAACTTTGAAGATACATCTTATTTATGTCGCTACTTTAAACGGCATACAGGAATGACGTTAACAGGATTTAAAAAACGCATTGCACAAAAAGAGCTGAAAAACAAATAATACTAATGCGGTTCAATTTTTGTTGAGTGCTTTTTATAAACGCAATAACACATTGGAATTCATGTAATTATGGCCTTGTGCTGGACGGATAAAGCTAGAATTAAAAAGCAATGTTCGGAGTTTTTTAGGACTGAAGTTTGTCATAATTAATGTAATTAACCAGCGAAGGGCGACATGATGATAACTAAAAATTTGTGGAAAACGCCAGAACAGAGGTGGCAAGCGGTGGTTGAAAGGAATAAATCCGCAGATGGTCATTTTGTTTACGGTGTAAGAACCTCTGCTATTTATTGCCATCCATCTGCGGCGGGGCGTTTACCAAATAGAGATAATGTTGAGTTTTTCGATAATGAACAGCAAGCTATTGAACAAGGCTACTGTGCTGGAAAACGCTTTCGGACAGAAACGTCACAATTAACCCAATTTTATCAAGAACAAATTGAAAAGGCTTGTCGTTATATTGAGCAGCAGGAACAAACGGTGAGCTTGGCAGAGTTAGCTGATTATATTGGTATGAGTCGCTATCATTTACACCGTTTATTTAAAGCACAGACAGGGTTAACACCAAAGGCATATGCGGATGCATTTCGCCATAAAACATTGCAGCAACAGCTTCAAGAAAAAAAACGAATTACGGATGCTATTTATGATGCAGGTTATCAATCAAATAGTCGCTTTTATGAAGCCTCATCTCAACGACTAGGCATGACGCCGAGTGAATGGAAATCAGGAGGAAGAGGCAGTAAAATTTATTTTGCTCTTGCGGTTTGCTCGTTGGGAACATTATTAGTTGCACAAAGTCCGATAGGGGTTTGCGCCATTTTGTTAGGGGATGACCCTGAGCAGTTATTGAATAATTTACAGGATAAATTCCCGAACGCAGAGCTCATTGGAGGAAATGACGACTTTGAACAACTAGTCGCTCAAGTGGTGGGTTTTATTGAGGCGCCTGAAATTGGTTTAAATTTACCATTAGACATTCAAGGTACTGCATTTCAACAACGCGTCTGGCAAGCTTTACGTAATATCCCAGTTGGGGAAACAAAGAGTTACAGTGATATTGCAGAAAAAATTGGCCAGCCTAGTGCAGTCAGAGCGGTAGCTAATGCCTGTGGTGCAAATATGTTAGCGGTAGCAATACCGTGCCACCGTGTTGTTAGGAGTAATGGTGATCTTTCTGGTTACCGTTGGGGTATTGACCGAAAACAAGCGTTATTGCTAAAAGAGGCGAAGTATAAGGCAGATAATAATTAAATTGCACTAAAAATGAAGAGTAACCCTAATATGACTATTTCAAAATCACACATTTGAAATAATATAACCCCCTTATTCTGTATATATGGCTCATGAATAAGGGGAATACGAGTCATTGAATGGCAGTTTTCGGTTGACTATTTTTAGGATAGAACAAGTAAATGACATAGAAAAGTGTAAAACTCGCAGTGTAGCCGGTAAAGATCATCCAGAAAGTTTTCCAATCCACCACACCATTGACCGTATTAAGTTCGATAACCCATCCACATAATACAGCGCCTAAAAATGTGCCAAAACCGTTCACTAATGTGGTGAATACACCTTGTGCTGTTGAACGAAATTCGGGGGCAATTTCTTTTTCTAAGAATAGTGCTCCCGCGATATTAAAGAAATCAAATGCACAGCCGTATACAACCATGGATAAAAATAAAGCGATAGTACCAATCACAGTGAAATCACCGTAAGCAAATAAACCTAATCGTAAAATCCACGCGATCATACTCATAAATAGGATAGCTTCAATTTTGAATTTTTTGAGTAATAGCGGTAAAAGCAAAATAAATATAATTTCTGAAAATTGCGATATTGATAAAAAGATTGTGGGATATTCAGAAAAAACCGAGCCTCTAGCTTCAGGCATTAATGCCATATCTTGTAAAAAGGGAACGCCAAAGGTATTGGTAATTTGTAAAACAGAGCCTAATAACATGGCAAAGAATAGAAATACTGCAACTCGTCCTTTTTTAAAGAGAAAAATAATATTTTGACAACTAAAACTGGGTTTTTCTTCTTTTCTCTCAATTTTACAGCTCTGTGTTGAAATAAAGAAAATAGAAAAAATACTGAGTACAATCGATGCAATAGCACCAATATATAATTGATAAAAACTCATTTCCAATTTTAATAAGCTAATTGTCCACATAGCGACAATAAAGCCTAAGGTACCGTAAACGCGTATTTTAGGAAAATAAACATCAGAATCGAGCTTTTCAGCGCTCAACATTTCAAAAACAATACTATTACAAATAGAAATAGTTGGAATATAAAACATTAGATGAACTAATGTCACAATAAATAGTAGGGTTATTGAATCACTATGAGCCATTACGATTAGAAATACAGCAGAAATGATATGTGATGTAGTGTATACAAGTTTTCTGTTATCAATTTTATCTGCAATAAATCCGATGATAATCGGTGAGCATAAGGCTGAGATACCTAATGTACTAAAAATTAAGCCGATTTCACCGCCTTTGAAATGTAATGTATTGAATAGGTAAGATGCAAAAGTAACTAGCCATGATCCCCAGATAAAAAATTGTAGAAATGAAACGAATTTAAGCCGAGTGATAATATTCATGTTTATATACCTTCCGTTAGCCTAAACATGCTTTAATGTGATTATTAAATAAACTATTCTATTGATTTAATAACCAAATATGGAAGCAACTATCATGTTATTGTTTGTACATTATAAAATAGATAATGAGAGTTTTTTTTGACATAGAAGTGGCTAATAGTCGATTAATCGTAGGAATTAGTGTATTTGAATGGGTAATATTACGTATTAAATGCATAGGAACAAGGAAATCAGATAGTAATTATTTTTGCTAAATTTAAGAAGATGGAATATTTGTTAATATATATTTAACTTTGCAGGAATCTCTTGAATTTAATTAAAGTTTAAGATTTAATAGACCTCTATTCGCTCTTATCTTTCAGTTTGTTACCTTAATTAATCATCTCAATACTTCCAGTATTTAAACGTTACTTACAACTAGCTACTCACTGCCAAAAAACTCCCCTAATTTTTTTTAAATAAAACCATATCGATACCAATCATAAGCACTGATTGGATAATGCAATATATATCAAAACGAGAAAACTATGACTTCTACTCATTACTTACTGCTTTTGTCGGCAGTAGCGGTATACCTTGTTGGTACCGCAGAATTTATGTTGTCGGCTATTTTATCGCCGTTAGCAACGGTATTTCATGTTCAACCTGACCAAATTACGTGGTTGGTATCGGCTTATGCGTTGGCCTATACCTTGGCAGCTCCTATTATTGGTTTTTTATCAGATAGAATTGATAGACGAAAAATTGTGCTTATGGCTCTTTTACTATTATCACTCGATAGTTTAGTCATTATTTTTTCACCTAATCTATTGACTGCACTTGTTTTAAGGGTCTTCGGAGGATTGGCTTCTGCTGCACTTGTTCCCGTTATCTTCGCACTTATTGCTGATGTAATTAGTGAAAGTAAACAAGCTACAGCAATGGGGAGTATTATGATGGGAATGACTGTCGGTATTATTACGGGGCCTATCATTGCAGGGATATCAGTCCAGTATTTTGCTTGGTACGCCCCTTTTATTTATACCGCGATAGGGTGCTTAGTCGTGTTCATTATAGGGCTATTTATACTACCGTACTCTCAAAAAACTGTCAGAAAAAAATTATCTTTTAAAGCGATTAAACCGGTAGGCATTATCAGGCTCATATTAGCGAAAGGTTTATGGAATGGGGTATCAGTTTGTATATTTTTGCTTGCAGGTGAAATATTAAGGCAACGATCCCACTTAGAAAGTGCGGAGGTTGGTAGCTTAATGGGATTATTTGGGATGGGATTATTATTTGGCAATGGCTTAGTTGCAAAAATTGAAAAAATTAAAGTATCAAATAATACAAAACTCGTGGTTATTATTTTAATAATCATAGTAACGATTATCTTATTTCTTAGTGGATGGCTTTCGTTAATTGGTCATGGATTATGCTTAACTGTTATTGGTGGGATGTTAGGATTGGCCTCTCCGATAAGCACCGCAATGTTAGCAAGGCAAAGTGCAGAGAATAAAGGTTTTGTCTTGTCTATATCCGAGAGTGTTAACAACTTGATTTTATTATCTGCATTACCAATATTTTCTTTACTTATTTCGAAAAATTATCTTAAGGTTTCTATAATCATGACTATTGTATTATTGAGTTCAGCTATTTGTTTAGTTTTACCGATAAGACAGAGAATAAAAAGGCAGTAGATTGGTCATTTTTCTCCACCGAAAATGTTTTTCAGTGGAGAAAAAATGCTATTGGGTAACTAATAATTGTTTTTTTCTTAGACGCATTCCATTTAGCATGGATAGCCAGGCTAAAAATGTAATAAACATAAGAATAATGAAAATAAAATAGGGGGGAAGTTCAGTTAATACAACTCCTGTTAACATCGGATTAAATGCACCGCCAAGTAGCCCTAAAGATTGAGCCGAAAAATAACTGGCCTTCATTCCGTCTGGAGCAATACTATCAATTAACATGTATTCGCCAGGGGCGTAGATTAACTCACCTAAAGTGAAAATAAAGGCGCCAAGAGCCCATAGGTATAAGTTTTCATGGGCATACATAAAGGTTGCCAACCCTAAAATAAAAAATAGACTACCTAATGTCATCAATTCTCTTAAGTTATCTGGAGTGATACGTTTACCGACTGTATATTGTAACGTCACTACGACAATAGCATTTACGGGCAAAATAACACCGATAACCACTTGGGCAAAATCACTGTTAGCAACGGTGATGGCATATTGGGATATCCAAGTGGTAAAAGTTCCAAAAACTAATGAACCTAAGAAAGTTGATAAAATAAACCATGCCAGCACTTGGTCTCGTAGCATAGAGACAGGGTTCCATTTGCGGGTCTGGCCTTCTTCTAATGGTATCGGTTTTATGCTCTGTACAAACCGTTGTATAAAAAAGATTGGAAAAGCGGCTGAAATTGCAGCTAAATAGAATGGTAAGTTAATACTATACATTAATAACCAGGTGCCAATGGGAGGACCAACAGTCCAGCCTATATTAATGAAGGTATAATTTAAGGAAAATATTTTTGCTTTTAATGCAACCGTAAGGGTATCTGCAAAATAGGCTTTTAGTACCGTTGAGAATACGGAATAAGAGCAATTTATTAACGAAAAGAAAATAATGACTAAAATAGCATTATTCACGATAGGTATCGCAATAAACCCACAAATAAAGGCGATAACTGCGAATAGCATACAGCGTTTTTTATCAACGCGGTCTGCTAACATACCAAATCCCATACTAAATAAAACACCAACCACCATAGCCATTGACATTGCAACACCGACAATATCAATAGCCATTTCATATTCACGGGTTAGGTAAATAGCCATGAAGGGCAATGTTGCACCACGCCCAATCGTTAAGAGCAGAGACGATGCAAGTAATGCACTGTTTGATATATTAAATTTAGATAACATGGCTCACAACCTAACTTATTAATTGTTGTTATATATTTGTTTCGGACTATCTGTAAGCTATAAAATACCTAAATTTACAGTGGTGAGATATGGTGATTAATGCTCAAAATTGAAAACAATATTTTGCTGATGCTAATGTGCCATTCTCAATTAAAAATCTGGCAATATGAAATACAATCTAGCCAATTAAACGTTATATGCTGTTGTAATAACCGATAAATTTAAATGACTTATAAGGAAAAGGGCTTTCGGTGATAAAAAAGAAAAAGGTGCAAGTTTGCACCTTTTCGAGTGGGAGGAAATTATAAAGCGGCCGTATATACGCGGCGGCTAATCTCTAAGTTAATATCTTGGTGCTCACCTAATTTCACCATATTGTGTGCAGCTAAGCTATTAACTAATGGTTCAATAACCTCTTGGGTCAGTTGGTAGTCACTAAAACGAGTACCTACTTGCATTTTTTCAAAGAACTCTCGAGTTAACTCAATGGCATTTAATGCTTTCTCTTGGTCAGAACCTGACGTAATTCCCCAAACTCGTTCTGCATATTGCACCAATTTGGCCTGTTTTTGGGCTAATTTTTCCGTCAGCATGGATGGTAGAACAATAGCGAGTGTTTGTGCATGATCCAAACCATACAGCACAGTGATTTCATGGCCTAACATGTGAGTAGACCAGTCTTGTGGTACCCCAACACCAATTAAACCATTTAAAGCCAAGGTGGCTGTCCACATTAAATTGGCTCTAATATCATAATCTTTTGGAGTCTCAAGCGCTTTAGGTCCAATCTCTATTAATGTTTTCAATAAGCCTTCTGCGAATGCATCTTGTACGTAAGCATTCACTGGGTAAGTCAAATATTGTTCAATAACATGAACGAAAGCGTCAACAACACCATTACTTATTTGGCGAGTCGGTAAAGTATAGGTTTTTACTGGGTCAAGAATAGAGAATTGAGGAAATACATGGTCGCTCATAAAAGCAAGTTTAGAATGCAGTTCTTCACGAGTAATTACAGAACCCTTGTTCATTTCGGAACCAGTAGCAGGTAATGTTAACACTGTACCGAAGGGCAGCGCAGTTTTTATAGTCGAGCCTCTATTTGTGACCACCTCCCATTTATCGCCTGGGTAATTTACCGCGGCTGCGATAAATTTAACACCATCAATGACGGAGCCACCACCCACCGCCAGCAAGAAATCGAAACCTTCTTTTTCAATTTTATCGACAGCTTTTATCAATGTTTCATAGCGAGGATTGGCCTCAATTCCACCAAAATGATCGAATGTTCGAGATCCTAAAGCTTGCTCAACTTCATTTAAGGTTCCTGTTTTTCTTGCACTTTCACCGCCAAATAAAATAAGAACCTTAGCATTTTTAGGGACAACTCGGTCAAGTTCACTGATTTTACCTTCACCAAACATGATACGAGTGGGGTTATAAAATTCGAAATTGTTCATATATGGCCTTCGTAGAAAGTAGAAATGAATCCAAATAATTACACGCATATAATATAATTACAAGTAAACATAATATAATCTTAAAATGATTGTGTATCATATCGATTTGATGGTTTATATTTTAATAGGGAAATTATCTTGAGCGTTGTTAATTGTAGTTAATCTTAATTGTTTTTTTATATATTTTACTGATGTGGCAACCTTGTTAAGTTGAAGGTGGGCTTTAATTTGACATGGAAAAAGAATTCATATGATAAATATAAATGACAAGAAAACTAATGATGAAATAATTAATAAAGATGATGATTTGATATTTTTAACGGAACACATAGATGGTAGGCCATTAGTAGGGGAGCAGTCCTCCGAACTTAAAAATATATCTAACTGGTTTAATCCTATAGATGAATTCACAAGGCTTACAATTTTTCATCATTTAATGAGTCGGCCTACAAGTGACTCGACATATAATTATCATGTTTTAATCCAAATAGGAGATGATGACACAGCAGCTAAATCAACGGGGAGATTATTAGCAAAATTTCCTAGTAATTCACTTGTTATACAGTTTGATATTGAGAGTGAGCAGTGGAAAGTGCTACATGGTGATTTACAAACGAAAGTTAACGGAAAAATACGTTGGACGGTTATCGGTCATGGTCAGTATAACGGGCATAACCAGCAAAGTCTCTTTGAGGGGTACCAAGCTTACCAACTTATTGCAGGGTTGATATACCTTAAAAGCCATGTGCTGAAAGCATACCCTCCCAATAAAATTGTTTTGGCAGGTTGCCAATTAGGTTGTGGGGGGGTAAATGAAAACTTTGTGTTTAGGGCAAGTGTAGGATTAGCTAAGCATGGAATATATCTTCCAGTTGTGGGTTATAATAGGCCTATCAGTGTCACGAACGAGAGTAAAAAAATAGTTTGGCCATATAATTTAATAGAAGAGAAACAATCTACTGAAAATTGGCGATTAGAAATTAATATTAATCAAACTAATCAACAGGCTTATATTAATGGAAAACATGCCAGTTTATATTTTATCGATGAGTTAAGAAGTGGTGAGCTAGAAGTTTGGCAATTAATAAAAGATTACCATTCTACTGCTATGGATATTTTTAAGGATCCAAATAATGAGTATAAAATTGATATTGATTTGATTAAAAAAGTGGCTTTTAATCATGATGCATACGCTATGTTTAAACAGAAGTTAAATGCGAAAGATATTCAATTTAATAGTGATTTTAGAAAAGAACTAATTCGTGAATATGAAAATATTGGAATATTAGAAACACCATTATGGTTAATGATTAATAAAATTAATGTGAATGCTAATCCACAAAAAATCAACGATACTGTAAAAATTATTATTCGTTCAGGAAGAGGTATTGTAGGAAAAAAATATTCTGAAGATCTCGTTAATGAGCTTCCTAATAGCACATTATTGCTTCAATTAAACCCGAATACAATGGAATTTTTCTCAGAATATGGCGACATAGAGCATTTACTAAAAGCAACTAAACAACAGTGGATATTAATAGATAATCTTCACTCTGAACCTGGTTTTATTCAAAACTATGCAAACTCATTAAATGTATTAAAAACAAGATATGATTTTAAAATGCCAGAAAATATTATTCTATATTTAACCGATAAAAAGGCACTTTTGACAAAAGAAGAAAAGGTGATTTTTAGTGAGGAACTAACGAGTAAGTTGAAAATAAATGGAATATATACTAAGGTTTTTTTAGAGAATTATTTTGAACCAAGATATAAAATAATAGCATTACTTGAAGATATTAGTATGGGTAATTTACAGGCAGAGAATATTGATATTAATAGACACCTTTATTTAAAAGGGTATTTTACATTCCAAGATGGAAGTATCGATAAGAACAAATTAAATATTGCAGCATATGACCCCATTATCAGTAAAAAAATTAATAAAGTTTGTGACGCTGAGAATGAAAATGATTTTTCTCATATGTGGAATTCAATATTTATTGATGATGACACCACTAGAATTAAACAGCAAGCCATTGAAGCAAAAGATATTTTAGAATTTTTGAGCCACCAGCCTGAAAAACTAAACTACCTAAGTCAGCTGTCTATAAACCGTTTGAGTGCGTTATTTCCTAGTGGGCAAGGCTTTAATCATGCAGAAGTTTTAAAACTAGTCCAAGATCCAATAAAATTAAGAGAATATAATCAATATATTGATGATTTATTAATGCTCTATATAGATATTGAAACCCCATTTGGAAACGAAAAGTCATTAAAAAAAGAATTTAGATTAATTTTAGATTTACATGAAAAACTAAAATCTAATTATGCAGCATTATCTCAGTTATCATATAAAGAGGGGTTCGATGTTACAGTAAATAAATTGCCAGTTGAAATACATTCATTTGAGAATATCTGCTTTTTACGCCTTTTGCAGCATAGTAATTTAACTAACGAACAAAGTTTACAACTTAAGGAAAAATTTGAAGTTTTAACCAAACTAACACGAAAACAAAAGATAGATAATGTTACTGATAAAGAACAAGAAGTTCTCACTAGATTTGATGAAATATATCAATCGAATTTTGATTTATTAGGAGCTGTTTCTAATGAAATAAACGAGCAATCTCACATATTATTATTTGAAAATATAGGGAATAATCAGATTATCACTTTTCAAAGTGATGAAGAAATATATACAGTTACAAGCTATTCTCGTAATGATAAGTACTTTTTAACTTTATCCGATACTACTGGTGTTGAGCTTATTATTAGTCATTCAGAATTTAGCCAAGCAAAGAAACACTTATCTAATGTTTTTAATGATTATATTAACCAAGAAATAACGCAAGAGGATGGCTCAGTATTAACCAGAGGAAGTATTGCGGGATTTAAACACAAAGTAGGCGAAGCCCTGTTTGGTGAAGTGCAAATCATAAATACAGAGAGCGAAGCATACCTCAGTATGCGGCAAAGCATTATGAGTGAGCTGGATACCTTTTTCAAGTCATCAGAAATATCAGTGACTAATGACTCGGAAATTATTTTTGGCGAGCAGGTAACATCATTAAAAAAACTTAGAGATATTGGGGCTACAATAAATAGCGAACCATTAGATTTTAAACATACTCAGCTTCCAAACTGGGAGGATAATGTTAAATTTAATCCTGATAAATTAGCATTTCAGTTAACCTTTTTAACTGAAAATGAAAAAGACATTAATTTAATTAAAATGATTAATAAGAGTTTACAAGATGATCATATAACAAGACGAATTGATGTTAATTCAATGATCAAACCAAGGGCCGTACTACAAGAACAGCTCCAAATTATTCAAAAATCACAACTCGATAATCCAGTTGGTATGAATAAGACTATAGAAGATTTACGACGCATCGGTATTAAATTACCAACTTATGCAAAAATAGCTAATTATTTTGGGCAAGGAATTGGTTCTACAGGGATATTTCTAACAATCAACTCTGTTTACCAGTTAATAGATGAATTAGATAATCCTAATCTATCAGAAAAAGAAAGACGAGAAATACAGAAAAACCTTGATCTAGCCTGCGCAAATGCATTCTTTAATTATGGGGATATGGTCTTACAACCTATTCTACTTAAGCTCGCTTATAAACAAGCTGGATCGTTTAATGTATCATCAAAAATTACAGCTCGTATTACAATTATATTTAATTTAATTGGAATGGGGTTAGATATTTATCAAGCTTGTGAAGCATTTGAACAACTAGACAGGGTTACAAATGATAAAGAGCGCCAAGACTTAATTGTGAATGGTTCTTTGTCAATTGCTAACATTATTGTGGGGGGTGTAACCATGATCGGTATAATCATTGGTTCATCGGCAATACCTGTCGTTGGTTTAATTGTTGCTGGTTCCTTATTAATTGGAGGGATGGTATATACAGGTATTCGCGCAGTAGAAAAAATTGAAGAGGAACTCGGTGAATCTCTAGGCTGGGATGAAAAAGCCAGAGAAGGTATTCGTGCTGCACTTGGTTTTCCTCCATCAGACAATATATTAAATCGATTTAGTTATAAACAGCATTTAGCATACTTCAAAAATATAAATTGGCAGCAAGACTTAGATACGTTCAAGTCGTCATTTTTATATCAAGGTTTTGATGAACACTTACAATTGGTTGGTAAACCGATCCTTGTTGAACATATCAAACATTATATTTATTATAGAAATAACTCAAAAATAATTAGTAGTGCAGAGTTTGCTGATGTGGATAACCGTGGACCTCTTAGTCATATTGATAGTGATGAAATAGGGCCTTACTATACCATCGAGCAAATTAATTTTATTCGGGAAAATTATCATTATGACTCTCAAGATAATCATTGGGTAAAAAGCTTTCAAACACAGAGGGTCAATGAACTGAATTTTAATTATCGTTTTAGACTAGTGAATAAAACGGCTCCTATCGCTTATAAAAATATTGGCGAGGAGGTTGCCAATGACATTATTGTACTTAATCCTGAGTATGATAGCTTATTACTAAAACAATTTTTACATAAAAACGAACTAACTACTTTTTATAACATAAAGAAAAAACAGTCGGTTGCTACACAACTAAGTTCATTATCAGCATCAGAGCTACGGCTATTCCAGGCCAGAAATAATTATACCAATACGATTCACCCTGATATAAATAATGATATCAGAGTGAATAGACTAGGGAATGAATTTTTAAACCAGCCTATTGATATTGCAAGAGAATTATTAAGTGAGAAGCCTAGGGTTATTTATGAAGGCATGCAAAATATTGGTTACCGATATGAAAATGAAGCAAAGCAAAAAAACATTAGTTTTAACCCAGGGAATGGAACAGATATTATCGTTGGGAAAAAAAATTCAAAAAATTTATTTAACATCAATGCAGGGAGTAAATTTCTCGTAGGCGGCGAAAAAGATGATATTATAAACTTATCATTATTATTTGATAATAACATTGAAGAAAGTAACGAAATTTATTTTGATGGCAATGGGGGGGATAATAGTATAATCATTAAAGACATTCCATCCAACAGTAAAATAGATATCGATTTGAACAATATAACGTCAGAGGTGGCCTTCATTAATCATAAAGTTAAGAAGATTCATTTACGCAATGTTAATGATGTGATGCTAATTGGAGATAGCTCTACGATAGCAGAATTATTAGGTAATAAAGAATCCAACACATTAGATGTAGGGGCAATGACTGCATTTATTCAAGGTATGGAGGGGGATGATCAATTAATATTTGAATCAGGGATAGTCAATGGTGGAGAAGGTAATGATAGTTATTTTCTACGTCGTGTTGATTGGCACAATAATCAAGATGAATTAAATGATAATTTATTAGAATTATCAGCTGTAATTATTGAAAATACACAAGGCCAAAGCCGAGTAAATTTAGGGTATATGTTAAGCGAAATAAAGGATGCCAGTATTTCTGGTAATGATCTCATATTAAATATTGAAATAAAATCGGCAGAGTCAGAAACGAAAGTTTTAACACTGAATGTTACTTTAAAAAACACGTATAAAATAGATAATAATGGTAGGGAAATATTTCATAGATATCAATTATATACAAAGGACGGATTTGTATTAAATACTAAGCTAAACCATTTGGATTCAAGTGCTTCACACATTATAAGTGAAAATATTTTTAATATTACTTATCAGGGAGGCGCTAGCTCTACAATAAGTATCGATGAGAGTGAAAAAACAATTTCAGTTGATAATAAAATATATGGTCAACCTTTATGGGGAGATTTTAAATTTCATGGTTTAGCGAGTAAGTTAGAATATAAAGGAGAGAGTAATGATGACCACCTTTTAATGGTCAGTAGAAACAGTCATATTATGGTTACTAAAGGAAGAGATGTTTATCAAGTTAACCCAGATCAGATTTTTCAAGGTAAAATCATTTTTGACTTTTCAAATATTAAATCAGAAATGGAAAATGAGTTTGATATGACCATTTTATTACCTTATGAGAATGGATTTGATATCAAGGCACTGGGAACATCAATATTTTTATATGATAAATTCAGTAATGAAAAAATTGAAATTAGCTTCATTAATTTATCATACCCAATAAGTAAAGAAATTTATATTAAAGACGGTCATGGAAATTTATTTAGGATAAAAATGGGGAGGGATTATTATAACATTGAACCAATTGAATGTTTGGAATTACCCACAGAAAATGATGATTACATAAAAATTCCTAAGGGATATAATTTTCGTTATCCTATTCTAGATACAAATAATGGTGATGACTTAATTGAAGACAACAGTATGATAGGAAATATCATAAATTCAGGGGAAGGTAATGATATTATTATTACAAATGGAGGAGGGAATGTTTTGTATGGAGGTAACGGTGATGATTATGTATATGGTGGTGAAAATAGTGATTTAATTCTATCTGACTTGGGTAATGACAAACTTGATGGACAAGGAGGGGATGACCACTATTTAATTGATGGAAGTAAAGGGGGCGGTAATACAGAAATATTAGATCAAGTTGGATTTAATAATATTCATTTATTTAATTTTAAAACACAGTATGAAGTCATAGACGAACGGGAAGATACTTATCATCTTTACACATCGCAATCTAATTTGCGCACAGTCAAAGTAAAGATGCCCCAAAATAATAAAAATAGCAATAATCAAGTTTATCATCATCAGCGGTTACCCTCCCATATGCCAGTCCATATTCATAATGATGGTATGGCACATTTAGTTCGCTACCTTGCTGAACAGCGCCAATATAAAAGAGAATTAGCGCCAGAACAGATTTGGCACCCTATGGATGAGTTTAAAAATTTTTCTAACGAGTTAAGCTTTTCATCAATTCTTGATACAAAGACAAAAAATATACATATTAGTGAAAATACACCATTTAGGCGCTTGTTTATTCGGACAAGGGGACCAGAACAAAAAGTTTGGGATAGAAGTGGGGTCGGGCGGGTATTTAAAGCGCAAGCGGTAACTGGAGCCATTTCAATTCCAGATGGTATTTACGGAAATAATGTTCTTTATGCATCAACAAGTGATACCAATTTATATGGTGGTGAAGGGAATGATGTCTTCATCTCTAATGGTTCAAATGGGTTGTTAACAGATGCTAGCGGAAAAAATAGTTTTATTATCAATGGCGAAATTGTAGGCTGGAATTCGTTGTATAGCCTTGGCGGTGAAAACACGATTTACCTCATTAATTTTAATAAGAACGTTATTCGAGAAGAACCTGACCACCGAAGTAATGCAACTCGATATATTTATACTTCAGATCAGGGACGTAGTGTGAAAATATTTCAGTATCCGAATACGATAGCTCCCACTGTAGTTCATGTGCAGTCTTTAGAGGGGCAAAATGAGCATTCTACCCAACAAAAATTGAATCATTTAGTGGAGACGTTAGCGACACTACGCCTACAAGACGAAGAAAACTGTATTGGTATTCAGGATATTGAATATTTACAGAAGAATTGGGAGCCCACCAACCTTGTTGATAATTATATGAAAAAAGCGAGTTAGAAAGGAGGCGTAAACCACAAGGCTCCAAAATACAGAGAGTTTTGTAGTTTTTAAGTAATTATTTAGCCCAAATCATCTTTATCTACAGAGTGTTGTACTAAAATAGTGTAAAAATTAATGCTAGAATTTAACTATTAAATATAACAATTTTTAAATAAGTTATTTTTGTTGTAACGGGAGAGTGTAGAGCAATGAGACGTTTTATTAGTTTAGAGCTGCCTCCTGAACCCATAATTAACGGTCAGTGCGTAAGAAAACGCCTGAAAAATAGCATCTGTGATAATTGTGCCACCAGTTGTCCTGTGGGGGCGGTATCGTTTAGCCATATGGATGCAGAAATTAATAATGAATTATGTTTTCAATGTGGTAATTGTTTATTTGCTTGCCCTGTAGATGCCATCGAAAATATCAAACCCCATGAACGTAGTTATCAAGGGGAATTTTTGATAGTAAACCATGATGAGCCGATTGCTAATGCGGACGAACTGATTGTTTGGCACCGGCAATATGGCATTCGTGGTATGCAAATCGCTGAACCCTGGGTTGATAAATGGTTGCCAACGATTGCGGCATTAAATTTAAAACTCAAAACATTACAAGAACCTATTTGGCAATTACGTATTGTTCAGCCTGAACAAGTCGATAGCGGTCGTCGGATGATGCTATTTCGTCAAAAATTGGATTCAAAGCCGTTAGATAAGGGGCAGGTGAAAACAGGATTAAATGCAAGAAAACAATTTTACCCTGAAGATAGCTGGTTTAAGGTCGAACTAGACACGGAAAAATGCATTCTTTGTGGCGCTTGTGCCAAGATGTGTGATGAGCATGCGATAGAAATTGAAAATAACCAATTTTTGATAGATGAAAAACGTTGTACTGGTTGTATGAGTTGCCAAGTCGTTTGTTTTCCTAAATCTATTCATGTACAAAGCTATACAGCTAAAAATAACGTGCCGAAAATCTTCCATTATTATGATACGCAGTGTCATACCTGCCATTTACCTTTTTCTTCTTGGGAAGAAAATACCCATATTTGTCCAATTTGTGCACAGCATAAGAAACAAGGTTGGTTATAAGCATGACTAAGGCTCATTTTTAGAGCCTTAGTATGTTAATTTATTGATTTAAGTGATTAATTATCAATTTAGCGATTAGTGGATTAATCATTGGTGGCGTTTCATGGCCCATACCGTCAATAATCTCCAATTTTGCATTAGGAATATTGTCAGCAATGTCTTTTCCTGCAGCTAAAGGAAAGAGCGGATCAATTGAACCGTGAATAACCAATGCAGGGACGTTGATTTGCTGAATATAAGGACGCAGATCTCCGGTGACGGCAACAGCAACAATTTGGCGTTTTGTTCCTTCCGGTGAATGATTGCGTGTGAGTGACTGCAGTATATATTCACGATAATAATTTTCATCAAATGGGCCAAACGTTGAGCTGATCCGGCGATAAAACGCAAGCTGTCCTGATAAATACCCTTCTAAATCTTCTTTTGGGTTAGCACTTGGGCTCATCAGCATTTGCATAACATCGGGAGCGCTTTGTGGCAGTGCTGGGTTCCCTGTTGATGACATGATCGCGCAAAGAGAGAGTGTACGCTCAGGAAACTTTGCAGCCACTATTTGTGCTATCATTCCGCCCATGGAACGGCCGATAACGTGGGCTTTATCAATAGATAATGTATCCAAGAGGTGGATAATATCCTCAGCCGTATCGAATAAAGTATAAGGAATAGGGAAAGGTTCACCTTTTTGCATTTTTTCAATCAATACCCCTAAATCAATAGGTGGGAACTCATTGATATGATGAGATAAACCCGCATCACGGTTATCTATACGTAAGAGATAAAAACCGGCATCTGCAATCTCCTGACAAAAGTCTGACGTCCAACTAATGTTATGGCCACCTAAGCCAGGGATCAGAACAATGGTGGGATTATCTGGTGTACCAAATGAATCGTAAAAAAGTGGAACTGAATTGGTTTCGGTCATTTTTCTTCCGGAATTGTTATTAATAAATAGAACTATTTATATGCCGTAGTTTCGTTGTAATTGCGAGCCATAAAAAATGGCAATGATTACCTATGATATAATTGAAATATACCATGGCAATGCAATATAAATCTGTTTTTCAGTCAATTCTGTAAAGCAATTAAAAATCATTGAGATATGATAGCTAGCAAGCAAATCGTTTGCTTGAGTAGAATAATTATTAATATATTTTTAGGTTTTATATGATTTACTTTATTTCAGATACCCATTTTTGCCATTCGAACATTATTAACCTATGTGATCGCCCGTTTAAAAGCACCAGTCACATGAATGATACATTAATTCATAACTGGAATGCGTATGTTACTGATCATGATGAGATTTACATACTAGGTGATTTTTTATACAAGGGTAGTGGTGCGGATGCCAATAAAATATTACGCCGTTTAGCGGGGAAAAAATATTTGATCCGCGGCAATCATGATAAATTTTTAGACGACCCTGAATTCGACCAATCGTTGTTTGAATGGGTTAAAAGCTATTATGAGTTGGAATATCAAAAACAGAAATTAGTGTTATTCCATTACCCAATATTAGAATGGCAAGGCTTCTTCCGTGATGCGATTCATTTATATGGACATGTTCATAATTCAGGTAAAGACCCTGAGCAGTTTAAGCGTTTAGCGGTATTAGGGCCCCGAGCCATTAATGTCGGCGTAGATGTGAATGATTTTTTCCCTATCAGTATTAAACAGATATTAAGAAAGGCAAATAGTTAACTTTCTTTTTTGGCATACAAATAAACTGAAGCCCTTGATATTCCTAAGTGCTGTGCCACCGTTTCCATGGATTTTTTCACATCTAACAGGCCTTCATTGCGTAGCACTTCAATTAAGTTTTTTCTTTCGTCCGCTTTCAATGTGCGTGGGGTTGCTGCTAAGGCTGCTGCATATTGGTCAATACGTATGCGAATCGCTTCGGTCCCATTAGGCTCAATATGCTCTTTTATTGGGCTATTTCCCACGTCAATAAATTGCGATAACATACTTTGCATACTTCTAAATAACGTCATATCCAGATTTAAGCATAATGCTGCGATATATTTCCCTGACTCATCTTTAATACCAATCGAAGTACTTTTTACTGGGCGCCCATCGGAAAATTGGTTGGTATAATTGGCTATGATGTTCGGAAAATCTTCAGATTCAATTCTTGCATGGCCGAGTTCGGTAGTCGGCTCACCAACTTGGCGACCAGATAAGTTATTATGAATCGACAGGATTGAGTGCTCTGGATTTTTAAGGTCGTGTACAACAACCTCACAAAAAGGGGCGAATGTTTCACTAAGACCTTTTGCAATAATTTCAACTTGAGCCAGTAATGAATTATTTTTTTGATCTGACATGCAATTTCCCTTCATCTATCAAGCGTTAATCCCTAATTTTAACCTATTTTTCGTATTGCTAATAGATGAAGGGTGGTGATCATTATGAAACTAATTCTTTATAAAACTAGTTAGCTACTTATGAAACTAATTGTGCAAAGTGCTGAATATCAACATTGCCACCGCTGACAATGATCCCCACGCGCTTACCTTGGAACTGTTCTTTGTGGGCAAGGGCAGCAGCATAGGACAAGCAACCTGTCGGCTCAACGATAATTTTCATGCGCTCTGCATAAAATTTCATGCGGTCAATTAGCTGTTCATCGGTTACAGTGAAAATATCATCAACCTTATTTTTGATTACTGCAAAGGTGTAGTTACCTAGATGTTGGGTTTGGGCACCGTCTGCGATAGTTTTTGGCGTGTCTATATGTACAATTTCCCCTCGACGAAATGATTGTTGTGCATCATTGCCCGCTAAAGGTTCAACCCCATAAATTTGGCAATTAGGCGATAATTCTCTGGTTGCAATGGCACACCCTGAGAGTAAACCTCCTCCACCTAAGCAAACGAATAGGGCATCTAATTCACCCACTTCTTCAATCAGTTCTTTGGCTGCTGTGCCTTGGCCAGAGATGATATCAGGGTGATCATAAGGTGGAATAATGGTTAACCCCTGTTGGGCTGCGAGTTGCTGGCAAAGTATTTCTCTATCTTCTTTATAACGATCAAAGCGGATAACGGTGGCTCCGTAACCTTGTGTAGCAGCCACTTTCACCGCAGGTGCATCGTTGGGCATGAGAATGGTGGCTGGAATGCGCAAAAGTTGCGCGGCTAAAGCGATACCTTGCGCATGGTTACCAGATGAAAATGCAATAACGCCTGCTTTTTTCTGCTCGGGACTTAACAAGCTCAAGGCATTAAAGGCTCCACGAAATTTAAAAGCCCCCATACGCTGGAAGTTTTCGCATTTAAAAAACAGTTCACCCCCAAATTCTTTATTTGCGGTGGTTGATGTGAGAACAGGGGTTTTATGCGCAAAACCCGCAATGCGTCGTGCAGCTGCTTCCACATCTTGATAAGTCGGTAATATTAATTCTGACATATATAACCCCAATGAATAATAATTAATTAAGCAGACACTGCAACGGCTTCAATTTCTAAGGCTGCACCAAAATGCAGTTCAGCAACACCTGCGACAGCACGGGCTGGGCGATGGTCACCTATCCAATTAGCATAAACTTGGTTAAATAACGGCCAATTTTCCATATCTGCGATATAAACTCGGACTTGAACCAACTGTGCTTTACTACAGTTAACGGCATCTAAACATGCTTGTAAATTATCAAGCACAAGCAAGGCTTGCTCTTGGAATGACACGTCAATCACCGCATTGCCGAGCTTATCAACGGGTAATTGTCCTGAGATAAAAACCAAACCATTGGCAGTAACACAGTGTGAATAATGCCCTTTGGGGGCAATGAGTGTCGGTGCATTCACACACTCAATCCGTTGACTCATATTTACCTCATTATGCATAAAATACCTTGATTGGATTTTTAGTCTAATATTAGATTATGTGTTTAGTCAACGCTTTTCTTCGCGAAATAAATTTGATGTAAATAACAACAAACTGTTATCAAAATTGCCATCAACAGAATAAAAAGAAAAATAGAGATATAAGACAGTTAATTAAATTATTTACTGGGCAAAAGTTAATTATCAAGAGTAAATCTACTGGGATATTCCTATAGGCAGAATTTAAATTGGCAGGGCAGATTGAGCGATATATCTTAATTAAAAATGATTAAGAATAATCAAATTGTGACGATATCATTAAAATGATAAGAAGTTGTTATATAAATACTTTTAAGGATATCACATGGCGAAGTTCACATTTAATCTTCTTTCAATTTTTGGGAAAAAAGAATCACCTGTTGCAGAACAATATTTACAAGAAGCGCTTTTGCCTTTGTCAGTATTAGATGAAGCATTGCCTAAAACTGTTTTAGAGTATGTGCTAGATGGAAAATCGCCAGAAGTATTGGTTCAACTAAGCCAATTAGATAACGAAAAAGCGGTTATTTTACTCGATAAACCTGGCACCGTAGATTGGTGGTGGGGGGGAAATAACTTTAACTCGAGCCAATATAATAAATTAATTCGCCAAGGGGCAAACGCAAGGCATAAATTATATTCAAAAGTGGGTGATGGCATTACTGCATCACAGATAGCCCGTTTTGCTAAAGTGTTAGCGGCGGCATGCCAAGATATCAATATCAAAGTATTAACACCTGAATTACCGTCATGGATGAGTTATTTAATGGGCGATGCTTTTGCAAAAACCTATGATAATTCGCGAGATACTAAGTTAGAACATCGAAAACATTGGCATTTTGACCTATTAACGGAAATCATCGCAAAAGAAACTGATAAACCGGCTAACACTATTTTATATATTATTTTCGACCGTCATCATTTATCCGATTATCATTATGATAACTTAAATCGGCTATTTTCCATTCCAGGTTTCAAAGCGTATTTAATCGCAGAGCAAGCATTTATTAAGCATACATTAACCAATCATTTATCCGCTGCTGGGCAAATTCAATTAATCAACACTTTGAAGAAAGATGTTGAGCTTTATACGCTTTTCGCAGATATATTAGTTGCTTTTGCTACTAGTTCTTTAAAAACAGTACGTGCGGCTGCGGAACCGACAATGGCAATTTTACCTGCGCAATCGGTCACACAACATTTAACAAAAATTCTAACAGAGGGAACACCAAAACAGCGTACCCAAGCCGCGGATTTATTTGCCCGTATAGGGGAACACCGTGAGATATTAGAAGCTGCACTAACAACTGAAACCAATAAAACGGTACTTAAAAGTATTGAAAGTGCGATTTCGAGATTCTCAGTCATGGATACTGCCAGCCAAGTTGAAGAGACTGAGTTACCTGAACTCGTTGAATTAGAAGATACACCACTGCCTGAAAGTGCAAAAGAAATTTTAGTTAATAATTTCAATGAAATGCTGCAAAAAGCAAAAGAAAATGCAGAAAATGAAATTGAAGAAAATAAGAAACAGAAGCACAGTTACAATTGGGCGCAACGCCATTACAAAGAATTCCAAAAGCTCAATGCGCAAGCTTGTTGCAAAGTGATTGATAAACTGAATTCAGGTAAAGAAATTATTACTGATCATGAATATAGCGTGGTGAAATTTAAAGAACGTATTACTAACTTACCTGAGTTTACGTTATTCCATGCATTACGTCTGATTAGCCATAACCGAACAAATGAAGAGCATTTATCCCATTATCATCTTACTCGGGAAGTTCCACCAAGAATTCTTGGGCAAATAGAATTGCGCCAATTAGAAAAAACGTTAACACAATGTCATTTTAAAAACGCAACACGGTTGATTGCAGACCTTTGCTTACGCTCATATGCCAATGGGTTAGCCATCTTTAACCAGCCAGCACAAGTTTGGCCGTTTTTCATTCAAAATCCAGATTTTATTGCAGAAGCATTGGGTTTAATCCCTCAACAAGAAACTCAGCGCTATTACCAAGAATATGATGCGGCGAGTGGAATTGATGTGCTTGCAATGTTGCCGACCATTCCTGCGCGATTTATTCCACGTATTATGGAGTTGGCCCTAGGGGAAAATAAAACCCATCGTCTGAGTGCGCAGAAACTACTAGAGACATTACCGAATATTCATCTTAATGCGGCAGAAGGGTTAGACTCAGGCAAACAAGAAATTCGTGTCACTGCCATTGAATGGCTGGCACGCTTAAATAATCCAGATTCATTAAAACCACTCTACGCCTTATTAAAGAAAGAAAAACGGGAAGTTGTGCGGGCGGCCTTATTAACCGCTTTGGAACAATTTGGGGAAGATATTTCTGGTTACCTTGCACCTAAAGTGTTATTAGCTGAAGCGCAAAAAGGGCTAAAAGCGAAAGCGCCTGCCAGCATGGCATGGTTTAACCTAGATTCTTTGCCGGCATTAACTTGGCAAAATAATAAACCCGTAGAAGCAGATATTATTCGCTGGTGGGTGATCCTAGCGGTTAAATTAAAAATGCCAGCAGGGAATGGGCTGCTACAACGTTATATTGGTTTGCTTTCGGTGGAGAGCCAAAAGAAACTAGGCAGTTTTATTTTAAATAGCTTTATCGGCCAAGATATTGCTGGGCCGTCATTAGAAATGGCAATGGCGGAAGCAGAACGTGATGCGCCAAAACGCTTAGCTAATTATCAAGATTGGGTGAAACGCTGGCCTGAATATTATAGTCAGTATGAAAACTATACTTTAGAACAGACATTTAATGAGATAAAAAATGAAGTTCTGCGCCGTTATTTAGGTTCCGCTATTAGTGATAAAGGAATGTTAGCCCTGATCTGTGGTATTGAAGGGCACCTTGCCGTGACCACATTGCGTAACTATATGCGTGATCACTACCAGCGCCGTGCACAAATTGAAGCCATGATTGATGCGGTTGCAACGAGTAATGACCCACTGATTATCCAACTATTATTGTCTCTTTCTCGTCGTTATCGTACCGCGTCAGTTCAGGAAAAAGCACGCGGGCTTGTTGCTCAAATTGCTGAACGTAATGGTTGGAGCGCAGATGAACTCGCAGATAGAACGATACCGACAGCCGGAATGGATGAAACAGGTATCTTGGCACTTGAATACGGTGACCGCACGTTTACCGCGAAACTGGACGCACAACAAAAACTCGTTTTGTTTAATCCTGAAGGTAAAGAAATCAAAGCATTACCTGCTGCACGCAAAACAGACAATGAAGAATTAGCTAAAGAATCTAAAAAACTATTTACTGCGAGTAAAAAAGAACTCAAGCAAGTGATTGAATTACAAACTGCACGTTTGTACGAAGCGATGTGTGCAGAGCGCCTTTGGACAACCGCAGACTGGCAGGAATATATTCAAGCACACCCAGTGATGCGTGGGCTTATCGAAAAATTAGTTTGGATAGAAACGAAAGACAACAACATTCTAAATGTATTTCGTCCATCAGACGATGGCAGTTTATTAAATTTAGATGACGATGAAATTACGTTATCCACTGATTCTTATATCAAATTAGCCCATGCGGCATTGGTCAGTGAAGATGAGCGAAAAGCGTGGATAGCGCATTTTAAAGATTACAAAGTGAAATTTTTATTCTCGCAGATGGAACATAAAATCCCTGAACTGGATCTGAAATTAACTGAAATTGAAGATCGTAAAGGTTGGTTAACCGACACCTATACCTTGCGTGGCGTCTTGACAAAAATGGGTTACCAACGTGGGCAAGCGGAAGATGGTGGAAGCTTTACCCATTATGCAAAACATTTCGCTAGTTTAGGTTTTTATGTCTATATCGAGTTTAGTGGTAGCTATGTGCCAGAGGAAAATATCCCAGCCGTCTTATTTTCACTAAGCTTTGAAAAATCACAACAAAGCTCATGGAACCGCAGCTATATCGAGTTAAAAGATATCCCGCCTATTTTATTAGCTGAAAGCTATGCGGATTATTTAAAAGTTGCGGATGCGTGTGCAGGTTTTGACCCTGAGTGGGAAAAGAAAACACCTTGGTAAGCGGGTTTAACGTAGGATTTTGGAATGACTAAAAATAAAACAACACAAGGGAATGTTCTGCGTGAAAGCGCAGAAATTCGTTTTGCCGATGAATTGGCACGTTTAACCGAAGCGGATAAACAAAACCCGAAACCACAAGGGTGGCTGCGTTCACCTCGTGCCGTTAGGCAATTTATTTTAGGTGATGAATCACTCAATATTTCTGCAAAGTTTTTCGGTGATGATGCTTTGGTTGACCGTGCAATTGTGACGTTATTAGGTAAGCAAGGACTAATGCTAGTAGGGGAACCCGGGACGGCAAAATCCATGTTATCTGAATTATTAGCTGCTGCAATTAGTGGTGATTCAGGTTTAACCATTCAAGGAACCGCGGGCACAACAGAAGATCACATTAAGTACTCATGGAATTATGCATTGCTATTGGCGGAAGGCCCGACGGAAAAGGCTCTGGTGAGTTCGCCGTTATACCAAGGTATGCAAGAAGGTAAAATTGTGCGTTTTGAAGAGATCACACGATGCCCCCCTGAAATACAAGATGTGCTGGTTAGCTTGATGTCAGAAAAGCAAATGATGATCCCTGAAATGAAAGACAATGCACGGATCAGCGCGAAACAAGGCTTTAATTTAATTGGTACAGCAAACTTGCGTGATCGCGGTGTTCATGAGATGTCATCAGCACTAAAACGCCGATTTAATTTTGAAACCGTGCGGCCAATCCAAGACCCTGCATTTGAAATTGAACTGATTAATAAGCAATTAGCCACAGAGTTAGCTGACCTGAACGGCCAAGTGGCAATCCCAAGCAACGTGATCGAACTGTTGGTTACGACATTTCAAGAATTGCGCTCAGGAAATACTAAAGATGGGGGCAATATTAAAACGCCAGACGCGGTTATGTCGACAGCCGAGGCCGTTAATATTGCTTATGCATGTGCGCTTGAAGCTCATTACTTAGGCGATGGTACGCTCAATGCAGGAGCAGTTGCACGGCAGCTCATTGGCGTGGTTTTAAAAGATAACCCTGATGATATTAAACGGATGCGTTATTACATTGATAATGTCGCGAGAGAAAGGGCAAAACATAGCCAAGACTGGAAAGCCTTTTTTGATGCATCGAGGGCATTTTGGCAATAAGTTTTCATAACAAGGGTAGAACCGCTATGGTTCTACCCATTTATTGTCACGATGATTAAATCAGCAAAGGCCATTCAAGGCGAATAACCCTTAGGGAAATCAGCGGTGAGCTTGCTATCTATACCTTTACCAGAACGCATTGAAAATGCATTACACGACAGGCAACAACTTGAATCAGCCGGTATCTACTTTGCACCTATTCGGCATCATAGTCCCGCATGTGCATACAGCACGTTGTCTTTGATTGAACAAATCAAACCTGACTATGTTTTAATCGAGGGACCCGATAGTTTTAATGAGCTACTGACGAGCTTATTACATCATGATACCCAGCCCCCCGTCGCCATTATGGCGCAAACAGAATTAAAACCGACACAGACAGATGATAAAAGTGACACTGTCACTCGTTCTGCCTATTTCCCATTCTGTGAGTATTCCCCAGAATGGCAGGCTTTACAAATAGGTCAGCAATACCAAGCCCAGCTACGTTTTATTGACTTACCATGGACAGCGCAAGTTAATGAAGACGAAGCTAATGATATGCAATCTCAAAGTTTGCAGAAAGAGCGTTACTTAGCACATAGCTTATTTATTAGCCAGCTTGCGAAGAAAAGTGGTTGCCGTGACCATGATGAATTATGGGAACAAATTTTTGAATTAAGAACGATTGAACAACTGGCAGATTGGCCTGTATTTTTTATGGACAGCTTTATATGGTGTGCATTGGCACGACTTGATTATGAACCCCAAGTCCTTGAGTCAGAAGGTTCTATACAGCGTGAGCAATATATGCAAGCGCATATCCAAACCATTAAAGCCCAACATCCACAGGCTAAAATTGTGGTGGTAACGGGGGGCTTTCATACCCTTGCTCTTCTTGAAGGGTTGGAAGTGGCTCACAAACAACAATTTAAGCTTTCTGCGGCACAACAAAAAACGTTTATCCAACAGCAAAAACTGGGTGAACAAGACAAGGCTTGGTTCATTCGCTATAGCTATGACAAACTCGATGCATTAAATGGCTATGCATCAGGAATGCCGTCCCCCGCATTTTACCAACAATCATGGTTGTCATTGTTACAACAACGCCAAGCGCAGATAACAGGAGATAACCAGCCTACGCAAGCTTATCGAAATCGTCTAGGTGTTGCCTATCTTTCTAAAGTTGCGAATGTTTTACGTGAAAAGCAATTTGAAGCTGCTCCTGGTTTTTTATCGGTTAAACTGGCCGCAGAGCAAAGCATTCGTCTTGCCGCCTTTCGTGGGCATGCAGGCCCTGGGCGATATGATCTGTTAGATGGGTTACAAAGTGTTTTTATCAAAGGTAGCTTAGATGAAAGCCAAATTGAGCTTTGGCAGGAAATAAAAACCTGTTTCTCTGGCTTTTTACTCGGGAAAATCCCCAAAGGGACAGCAACACCTCCGCTGGTCACTGAAACTTATGAAATGGCAAAAAGTTTTCGTTTCAAGCTTGATGACACCTTAAGTAAGGTGAGTCGCTTAGATGTCTATCGTAATCAACAACATCGTGCACGTAGCCGATTTCTGCATTTATTAGCATTTCTTGATATCCATTTTGCTAAGCATCTATCTGGGCCAAGCTTTTTGTCTGGTAACCAAATGGATTTATTGTTTGAAGAATGGCAATACGCGTGGACGTCCAATGTTGAAGGGGAATTGATTGCCTTATCGGAACAAGGAACACAATTAAAAACTATCGCGCTAAACCGTTTGTTTGAAATGGAAAAAAACCTAGAACAGCAAGGCGTTAGTCGTTCAAGCCAAGGTGCGGTCGTACTACTTATGCAAGCTGCATTAATTGGGCTGCATCAACGGATGCCTGCATTATTTTCATTGTTGGATGGCTATATTCAACAGGATGCAAAGTTTGAATCCTTGATAGCTTGTGGTCATAAGCTTGTTCATCTGTGGCGAGGGCGCCAATTCTTTGATATTGAAGATGGTTTTGCTATCGAAGCACGTTTAGATGCCCTGTTGCAACAAGCGTTTTATTGTTTTGCACAAATTACACAAGGGGATGAACAGCAGCAGGAACACCATTTTTCAGCATTACTTGCTTGCCGTGAATTAATCACTTTTATGCCTGAAATTAATAAAAATCATGATTATAGCATCGATTTTTATCATGAATTAGACCGCTGTGAAGGGCAGTTAAACCATGCGCCTCTTTTAAAAGGTGCCGTTGATGCTTTGCGTTACCTTGGGGCGAAAATTGATGAAACCATCTTGATAGAGGAAATTAAACGCGCGTTCAGCACCGGTAGTGATCCCGAAATGGCAATTGGCTATTTTATTGGTGTGATGCGAACTGCACCTGAGTTGATCTTACGTATACCATTACTCATTGATATGTTAAATCAGTTGCTTAGTGAATGGGATGAAGGGCGTTTTATTCAGGTTTTACCTGATTTACGGTTTGCGTTTAGCCAGCTAACACCAAAACAAAATGCACAAATGGCACAATATGTGGCACAAGACTTAGCGATTGAGGCAAAAGAGCTCACATTGCACCAAACAGAATTTAATGAACAACAAATGATGCAAGTGATTCAACTTGAACAACAATTACAAAGCCAGCTCACTGAATTAGGGTTACAAAATTGGCTTATTAGCACTCAGGAAGGCAAATAATGAGTCAGAAAAATGTCACATTAACCCCTGAACAGCTTCAATTGGCTAAGCGCTGGCGTTTAATACTTGGGCAATATGCCGATAACGCACTTGGCCAGGCCACCTTTAGTGCTGAAGAGTTAAAAATAGAACGCTCTTTGGACTTTTTATATCGTCGGGAATACCAACGCCGAGGTTTAAAGCAAGAAACTGGGCGCCATGGTTCCTTAGATGCTTCTCAATTAACGGCGGTTAATTGGTTAAACCAAGCGCGTAAATTGTTCCCCAATAGTACCTTTGAGCGCATGCAATCCCAAGCATTAGAACGTTATGAGATCAGTAGCTTATTAAAGGACCCACAAGCGCTAAATGCCATGGAGCCAACAAAATCTCTCGCAAAAGCTTTGTTAAGCCTACGCGGGAAGATGAACGAAGAAACCCGTGATGCCGTTAAAAATATTATACGCAAAGTGGTGGATGATATTTTGAGTCAAATGCGTAACCAATTTCGTCATGCATTAACAGGGCGGCGTAACCGTTTTCGACGCTCACTGGTACCAAACAGCCGTAATTTTGATTGGCGAGGAACTATTGCCGCCAACTTAAAGAATTATGATAAACAAAATCAACGGTTAGTGATAAAAACGCCTCACTTTAATTCTCGTCAGCAACAACATTTACCATGGGATGTGATCCTGTGTGTGGACCAGAGTGGCTCGATGGCGAGTTCTATTATGTATGCGGCTGTATGCGCAAGTATATTAGCGGCATTACCGACAGTACGTGTATCTTTAGTGATTTTTGATACTCAAGTGGTTGATTTAAGCCACCTTGCTCATGATCCTGTTGAAGTGTTAATGACAGTGCAATTGGGGGGCGGAACGGATATCGCTAAAGCTATGCAATATTGCGAAAGTTTAATCCGCAATCCAAAACGTACCGTGATTAGCTTAATCAGTGATTTTGAAGAGGGGGGCGCCCTCAATCATTTACTCAATTGCACACAACGCCTACATAGCCAACAAGTGAAGTTATTGGGTCTAGCGGCGTTGGATGATGAGGCACTGCCCGTTTATGATCCAGACATTGCCCAAAAACTTGCAGATAGAGGGATGCATGTTGCGGCATTAACACCGGAACATTTTGCACAATGGTTAGCAGAGGTCATGCAATGAGTTGGCAAAACAGTTACTTACAGTATGATGACGATGCATTAGCCGTATTTGCGAATGTGGGGTTACTTCGACGTGCACGTAAAGACGTTGAAAACCAAAAAGTTAACCCAACAGACTTAGACGCTGGAACATTCACGAGTGATGGGCAACGTGTTTCTTTAGATGCACAAGGGATCCAAAAAGCCACTTGTGATTGCCCAGCAACAGGGTGCTGTAAACACATTTTAGCGGCCGTTTTGTGGGTACAATCGAATGCAACCACAGAAATTGATTCAGCGGAGCCGATAGCCAGTGAAACGGTGCTAAGCGAATTATTAGCATTGTTACCAGAAAGCCTAATCAAGCAAGCTTCTAAGCCTGATATGCGTTTAGCGTTTAGATTTATACAGGAGTGGCAAGAAAAAGAATTAGTTTATGAAGCGCAATCGAACCAGTTAAAAATCATTCTACCAGAATATGATGAGCCAATTATTTATATGCGTGGTAGTGGTTTGCAGGGCATGATTTCATCACTACCCGAAAAACAAAAAAATGCGGTTCATCTTGCTATTATTGCAAAATTAATGCTTCAGCATGGCCAAGAGTGGCATTGGCCAGAGGAATTAACCGCAAGTCAAACTCATCAACAGGCGCTTAGCCAAGATGATAAAATAGTGATGAGTTCAATCGAACAATTCATTCAGGATATGTTACGACAAGGGCTATCGCATATTAGCCAAAGCAGTGCTAGCCAGTTACAATTACTGAATATGTCAGCGCGTGCGGAAGGGTTGCCTCGCTTAGCCAATTATATGAGACGCCTTAGCCAGCAAGTCAGGCGGTTAGCTGATAAGCACTTTACAATGGATGAAGGGCAAGTTTTACGGTTGATAGCTGAAATATCAGCTTATTTGCATCAATTATCAGTAGCAAATGAACATCAGCTTATTGAACTCAAAGGGTTGCAAAGGCGGCAGTATAGCGATCAACCCATAGAATTTGATTTATTGCCTATCGATGCAAATTGGTGGAAAACCGAAAGTGGTGCGATTGGTGCTACATTGAGTTTTTGGGATCGACAAAATAAAAAAATCATTCAATGCACGCAAGGTCGTAGTAATAGCCTTGACCCAACGTTTAATCGACAAAATGTTTGGCAAACACTGGCGTTATGGAAACATACCGCCGAGAGTTTGATGAAAACTCCCTTTAAATTGCATTCACCACGGTTATCAGAGGAGGGGAAATTATCAGTCAGTGGCGAAAGCTATGCCGTTAGCAGTCAAGAAAATGGGATAACAACCAATGATTACCTTAACATTAAAGCTGAATTTGGTTATACCGATTGGCAGTTAGCAGCGAATGAGTTGCCAACACTCACACAAGACAACAGGTTTTCCCCCGTTTTATTGCATATTGATGACTATGAGCCACTCTATTGGGATGAAACAGAACAATGTGTCTTATGGGCGGTGACTGACTCACAAAAAAACCGAGCATTTTTACGGTTAAACTGGCAAGGGAGTGATGACCATAAAATTGAAGAATTGCGTTTTATTACAAAACAGCAATGGCCAATTTGTGCTGTTACGGTGCAGGTAAATCATTCGCAAGAGGCGATTCAGTTGGTACCTAAAACGCTATGGTTAAAAAAAGAACACAGCATTGAGTTGTTCTACTTAGACTTTGAAAGTACACCACGTAAGAAGCAACGTTCCGGTTTTTTTAATAAAATTATCGAATATATGGCGAAAAAACAGCAAAAAAGCCAAGCTTTTGTGCCTGAATTAACGTTAGCTAGCCAGCTTGTTCGGCCGATACTTTCAGTACTAGAAACGCAAGCGTGTACAGGAAGGCAATGTTTATCCCAAACTCAACAAAATGAAATCGCGTATGTCATTAGAACGCTTGAGGATTTGGGGGCTCTTTGGTTGGCTAATCAGTTTAAGCCATTGATTACCTCCAGTGACTTACAACCCCAAGTACTATTACAGTTAGTTTATTTATGTGACCGTTTTGAAAGGTTACAAATGCCATTGCCTTTTCAATTCAATGAATAATACGAGGGGGAGATATTTCCCCCTCGTATTATTCTCAAGACAGCGTGTTATTTTTCATTAGGCTCAAATGACGCTAAGAATGTTCGCAATAACTGATTCAATGCTTGTTGCTCTTGTGGTGACAATTTAGCAACGAGGCGAGCTTGGTTTTGTGTATGTACTTCAATAAGTTGGTTGATTAGCGTTAAGCCTTCAGTTGTTAATGAAACCAAAAAACCGCGGCCATCATCCGGGTTGGTATGGCGGATGACTAACCCCGCTTTTTCTAATTGGTCTATTCGGTTAGTCATTGTCCCCGATGTAACCATCAACGTTGAGAGCATTTCCCCTGGGCTTAGCGTATAGGGGGCTCCTGCACGGCGCAAAGTTGCAAGCACATCAAAACTTGAACGGTTAAGACCAAACTGAGCGAAGACCTTTTCCATTTCCCGAGTTAAGTGGTACGCGACATTACCCAACCGACCAATTAATCCCATTGGGCTAATATCGAGGTCAGGGCGTTCTCTTTCCCACTGTTGAGTGATTTTATCTATTCTATCCATAGGTCAATAATGGCGGTTATTTATCTTGACGTCAAGGTAAAATGCACATATCTTGAGGTCAAGATAAATTAAGAGAGTAGAAATATGGGTCGTATAACAGTTTTAGGATTGACTGCATTGGCACCTATTGTATGGGGGAGCACATACTTAGTGACAACAGAAATGTTACCCGCAGGGATACCATTAACATTGGCGGTATTGCGCGCTTTACCCGCAGGGTTACTATTGATACTCGTGCTGCGAAAACTTCCCGAGGGTATTTGGTGGTTACGTGTGGTGATATTAGGTGTTTTAAATTTTTCTTTATTTTGGTGGTTACTGTTTATTGCTGCGTATCGCTTACCTGGTGGTGTAGCTGCAACGGTTGGCGCCGTACAGCCATTAATTGTACTATTTCTAAGCTACTGGTTGTTAAATAATCGGTTATCAGCGGTATCCATTATCGCATCAATAGCGGGGGTATTCGGGGTAGCAATATTACTTTTAACACCGAATGCCGCCTTAGACCCTCTAGGCATTGTTGCAGGGTTAGCAGGCGCATTTTCAATGGCCGCAGGGACGGTTTTGAGTCGCCGCTGGCAGCCACCAGTGAGCGCTTTAACCTTTACTTCATGGCAATTAACTGCGGGAGGCTTAGTTTTATTACCATTTGCCATTGTGTTTGAGCCGGCTTTGCCACCGTTAAGTTCATTAAATTTAATCGGGTTGGGGTATCTAACGCTTATTGGTGGAGCATTGACTTACGCTTTATGGTTCCGTGGGCTTGCAATATTAGGCCCAAGTTCAGTTGCGTCACTGGGTTTCTTAAGCCCTGTGAGTGCGGTGGTTTTAGGGTGGTTTTATCTCAATCAACAACTTAGCACCTTGCAATTTATTGGTATGGTTGTCATTTTACTCAGTGTGTGGGCGAGCCAACGAGCGGAAACAAGAAAAGTCACTTTAGCTTATCAACGTTAAAGGTATTTTGATGGTTGCTTATTTGTTGTGCTAAGCAACCTTTTTTCCTGTGTTAATATCCATTAGAGTATTCACTTGGATTATAAAAAAGTGACTAGTGACTAATATGTTATTTCCTGATGAAGATAATATCGTACAAATTGCACCAGAGGCTTTTTTACTCAAAGGTTTTTTACTGGGGCAAAGTGATGCATTATTGCAGTCATTAAGCAACGTTATTACTGCTAATCCATTAAGGCATATGGCAACACCCAATGGTTATCAAATGTCGGCAGCAATGACTAACTGCGGCGACTGGGGTTGGGTGACAGATAAAAAGGGTTATCGTTACAGTCAGCGTGACCCTGTCACGAATCAGCCGTGGCAACCTATGCCTATTTCGTTTGTTCAATTGGCAACTTCAGCAGCGAGTACCGCTGGCTTCGAACATTTTATCCCTGATGCTTGCTAATTAACCGGTATGCAGTTGGCGCTGCAATGTCATTGCACCAAGACAAAGACGAAGCTGATTTCACTCATCCAATTGTTTCTTTTTCTTTAGGGCTACCCACAATATTTGATTTTGGTGGGGCAACCCGTGATGCGCCTAAAATCGCTGTTTATTTAGAACATGGGGATGTCTTGGTATGGGGCGGTCGGTCACGGTTAAATTATCATGGAGTACGTCGTATTAAATCAGGTGTACACCCGTTGTTAGGGCCTTACCGCTATAACTTGACGTTTAGGCGTTCTCAACCTTAAATTCGCCTTTTACAATATTCCAATTTATCAATTAAATAGACCATGAATGACTTAATATTTCATCTCAGTAGATTAAATAATACTAATCGTTAAATTTAGTATTTATATAGAAAAAATATCATTGAATAATAAATTAGATGCACCTATAAATGATGGTTATAAATTAATATAACTAGGTATTGGTAGGTAAGTGAATGTATAGCTTTTTAAATGATTATAATGAAATAGCTCACCCTGCAGTTATGCAGACTTTAAATGATTTATCAGGGAAACGTTTCAAAGGTTATGGCACTGATGAGGTTTGTAGCAGGGTCGCGGCTCAAATTAGATTAAGAATTAGCCAACCTAGTGCTGATATTCATTTCTTTAATGGCGGTACAATTACTAATCTGACAACGATTTCCCACGTTTTACGACCTTACCAAGCGGTTATCACCGTAGATAGTGGGCATATCGCCGTTCATGAAACGGGGGCAATTGAAGCGACAGGACATAAAGTTATTACTGTTGACTCACCATCAGGAAAACTCGCACCAGAGCATATCATCAAGGTGCTGTCTGAACATAATGATGAACATACTGTCCAGCCTAAGCTTGTTTATATCAGTAATTCAACCGAAATTGGCACTGTTTACCGTAAACAAGAGTTAGTTGCGCTACGCGAGGTTTGTGACGCTCATAACTTACTGTTATTTATGGATGGTGCTCGCTTGTCTTCTGGTTTAATGTCGAAATATAGTGATTTAACCATTGAAGATGTCGCGAAGTTGACCGATATTTTTTACATCGGTGGAACGAAAATAGGTGCATTAACTGGGGAGATTTTGGTGCTTGTAAACCCTGCATTGCAATCAGATTTCCGTTTTAGTATTAAGCAAAAAGGTGGGCTACAAGCAAAAGGTTGGCTGCTCGCCGCCCAGTTCGAACCACTGTTTAATGATGATTTGTATTTTAAATTGGGAAGTCATCTTAATGAGATGGCATCACAACTCGCTTCATTTTTTGCTGAAAAGGGATTCCAATTTCTTGCGCCCGTAGAGTCAAACCAAGTTTTCGTTATTTTCCCAAATGCACTGGCGAATAAATTATTAACACACTATCAGTTAAGCTTAATTTGTAAGCCGACACCGGAAACCACGTGTATTCGTTTTTGTACCTCGTGGTCAACAACTCAGCAAGATGTAGACAAATTAAAGCAGACTTTCCAAGCTTTACTTTAGGTAATTATCATCCCAGTAAATATTTCCGATATTTCGCCTATATTTATTGGGTTTTATTTATCATGATAGTGGCTTATTGATGACGTTAATGAGCAATTTACCATGCCTTGGACTTTTTCCCATCCTGCAGTCGTTTTTCCGATAAAACAAAGTCGATTTGGGCATTTTTTAAGCTTACCTGCCTTAATTTTAGGTAGCCTAAGCCCAGATCTATTTTATTCAATGATGTGGTACTCGGCAGCCACTACGGCTCATGACTTGATAGGCTGGTTATATACTGGCTTACCATTATGTTTACTCATCACTATTTTTGTACAAAAAAGTGTTTTTTATCTCCACTATGCTGTGCCATTTCCCTTGAAAAACAGGAGTGTAGGTTCATTTCGACAATTTTGTATTGTCGTGCTTTCCTTTTATATCGGTGCGGCAAGCCATATTATCTGGGATGCTTTTACTCATCAGTCAGGGGCTTTTGTTCGGCACGCTGAGTTTTTGCAGCTTGTCGTATTTAACATGACGGATAGCCAAGAAATTGCTATTTATAAATTACTGCAACACCTTGGCTCTTTATTGGGAGCGTTGTACTTGTTGATAAAATACACGCAGTACTACCGTCGGCAATCTGCAATTCAGCAGCAAGAGTATGCGAAAAAGTTAATGGCATTACTCAAGATTGCCATTGTTTCAGGATGTATTTCCTTACCATTTGCCTATAAATTAGACATGAAAGGGGATGTATTTAGTTTCAATCGCTTTGTATATTTAGAACTAACACTACTAGTTCCTGTTTTTTTTACAGCAAGTATATTGTTTGCACTGATAAAATATCAGCGCCAGCGAAAGGCCACGCAAAGTTAGCCTTTTGTGAGTAACAACCCTGATAACATGATATCGATGGCAGCGATACTTTTCTTTAATCGCTGTTGACTATCACTTTGTGAAATCCAATATGCTGCTTCAGCGAGACCGCCATTAATTAAAAAAGCCAATGCATGGGTATCAATATCTTTAATAATGCCTTTTTTGGCAAGCTCATAAAGTAAGCGTTCAATCTGTTCGGTACACTGTAAGTTTGATTTAGCTAAAAAATTGCCTAATACAGCTTTCGCGTCACGCAAAATAATTTGTTGGTATTCGGGCTCTAATGCCATTTCTAAGTAAGCATGACAGCGTTGACAGAAACTGTTCCATAAGTCTTCAGTATGGCGAGTAATTCCTTGTAACCGTGCGTTCATTTGTGAGTCGATTTGCTCAACAACGGCAGTAAATAAGCCTTGTTTGTCGCCAAAGTGGTGGTAAAGGGCACCGCGTGTGAGATTAACGCTTGCTGCAATTTCATCCATTGAAGTTTCTGCATAGCCGAGTCGGCTAAAGTGCTCTCGTGCTGTAGTTAGCAAATTTGCACGTGTTTCCGCCATTTGCGCTTGTGTTCTTCTTGCCATTAAAAACCTCTTACATACATGGCGTATAATTATTTACATTCAATGTGTATGATTATATCATAATTATACATACGTATCGTATGTATAATTAAATTTCATTTTGGAGTTCATATGATAGGTCGCTATCAGCAGTTATTTCAGGCAAAAGAAAACCAGCACTTTGTGATAGCAGGGTTATTGGCACGTTTAGCGTTACCAATGATGGGGATCGGGATCATTACCCTGTTAGCACAATTGAAAGGGAGCTATACCTTGGCAGGGCTTGTTTCTGCCACCTTTGTATTAACTTATGCGTTGCTATCTCCGCAAGTCTCCCGCTTAGTGGATAAATTTGGTCAATTTCGCGTCTTGCCGGTGGTAACTGCTGTCAGTGTACTCGGTGTTTTTATTATCATCATCACTACGTGGTTATCATTACCCGATATCGGCTTATTTATCGGGGCACTGTTAACGGGAGCAATGCCAAGTATGTCTGCCATGGTAAGGGCAAGGTGGACAGCACAGTATAAAGATCAGCCCGTATTACAAACGGCGTATTCATTAGAAACCGTATTTGATGATGCTACGTTTATTGTTGGCCCACCGTTATCTGTCGGGATCAGTGTTGCTTTATTTCCTCAAGCGGGTTTACTGGTTGCAGCGATTCTACTCGCTGTGGGGATGGCTTTGTTTATTTCACAACGCAGCACTGAACCTAAAGTAGTTGTATCTGATTATCTTGTAATCCCGAATAAATCAATTATTTCAATGGTTGGATTGCAGTTATTGATTGTTTTGATGATTGCTTTAGGTGTGATTGTTGGCAGTGTGGATATCTTGAGTGTCACTTTGGCTCAATTACAACAGCAACCGGCGATGGCCAGTTTAGTGTTATCGGCCTATGCAGTCGGTTCATGTGCAATGGGGATCGTATTTGGAGGGTTAACCTTTAACACACCTTTGCCACGCTTACTCTTCCTCAGCGGCTTAATGACGTTTCTTTCTATTGTGCCAATGTGGTGGGTCGTAGGGGTTTATTCTTTATCTGTGGTGGTGTTTATTTCCGGGTTGTTCTTTGCACCGACGATGATCATTGCGATGACATTAGTTGAGAAAATTGTTCCACAAAATAAATTAACAGAAGGAATGACCTGGTTACTTGCTGGGTTAAATATCGGTGTTGCAATTGGTGCAATGTTAACGGGTAAAATGGTGGATACCTACGGCTCTTACGCAGGCTACGCCGTTGCTATCTCTGGCGGTGTTTTAGTTTTAATTTCAACATGGTTGAGTTACTTACGCGATAAAACCCAACAAAAAGTAGCAGTTGAATGCGAAAATGGCCATTAAAAACAACGAAAAAATAAACCATGTAGTGATAAAATCATAAAAAATAATTTAATGAGGTAACCTTAATGTACTCTCCAGTATTTCGAGCGGCCACACTCGGTGATGTTGACTCCTGTTATGCGATTGAAGTCGAATCCTATGAAGGGGATGAAGCGGCAACAAGAGAAAAAATAGCCACGCGTATCCAACAATATCCAGACGGTTTTTTATGTATGGAATTAGCTGGAGAAGTGGTTGGTTTTATTAATGCGGGTTGTGCATGGGAGGTTGTGATGTCTGATGAGGAATTTAAAGAGCTCATTGGACATGACCCAAAAGCACCGAATGTCGTTATTATGTCAGTGGTCGTGCATCCCAAATATCAAGGTAAAGGTTATTCGTCCTTACTGATGAAAACATTTATTAATTCCATGAAGGAGAAGAATAAAGAAACAATTCATCTTATGTGCAAAGAACGCCATATTGACCTGTATAAGCACTTTGGCTACCAATATGTTAAACCGTCAGAATCCGATCATGGTGGAATGACGTGGCATGAAATGGTGATGAAATTGTAAAATGTATTTTCTTAAGCCTGTGATTTTGTTGTCTGGTATCATATCTCATTATATATAATCACTATTTGGGAAATCATAATGATAATTTGGGTAGATGCGGATGCATGTCCAAAAGTAATTAAAGAGGTTTTATACCGTGCAGCAGATAGAGAAAAAGTGCAAATAACATTTGTTGCAAACCAGCGTTTAACGGTACCTCCGTCACTTTTTTTAAAAACCTTACAGGTACCTGCAGGGTTTGATGTAGCTGACAATGAAATTGTGTTGCGAGCCCAAAAAGATGATTTAGTGATCACCGCAGATATCCCATTGGCCGCAGAGGTTATAGAAAAGGGCGCGAATGCATTAAACCCTCGAGGAGAACGCTATAGCGAAGCTACCATTCGTGAGCGCCTTAATATTCGTGATTTTATGGATACCATGAGAGCCAGTGGCATCCAAACTGGGGGGCCTGCAAGTTTAAACCAGAAAGACAGGCAGCAATTTGCTAATGAATTAGATAAATGGTTGTTGCAACGTAAAAAATCATTAGCGTCATCATAAGCCAGCACATTTTCTGATTTAAGCTCAGAAAATGTGCATAGTAAAACAGAATTACTCTCTATGCCGTGACTATAATGGTTAACCTTAAATTTTTGAAGAAAAATAATGGATCCATTACACAGCATTATCATCACGCTATTCTTATTTATACTGACCTTTTTTAATCCTGGGGCAAATTTGTTTATTGTGGTGCAAACCACATTAAGCTCAGGTAAAAAAGCGGGGTTAACCTGTGGCTATGGCGTGGTATTAGGCAATGCCATTTATTCAGGTCTCGGTTTATTTGGTTTGGTCACATTAATGGCGGAATTCGGCTCATTATTCTCACTCATTAAGATTCTGGGTGGTTTATATTTACTTTATTACGCAGTGAGTGTTTTCAATAACAAAACACAACTCAATCTGTCCACCGAAAATACCATGGAAAGTTTTCCATCAGGTGTCTACTTTAGGCGGGGTTTGATTTCTGATTTATCAAACCCACAAACCGTTTTATTTTTTATGAGTATTTTTTCAACGACTATTTCCCCATCAACACCATTATGGACTAAGTTAGTTATTTGGATGGGAATTGTTGTTGCATCACTAATTTGGCGGATAATTTTATGCCAAACATTCTCTTTAACCTCTGTGCGTAGAACTTATTCACGCGTTCATAAAGTTGTCGGCAAAGGCGTCGGGCTAATTCTTGGAGGATTGGCTACAAGGTTGATTTACCAAGGGGTTAGCGAGCTGGTAGTAAAAAAATCACCATTCTAGGTTTTATGATCATGTTCAAGCCATTACGATATAAAATAGCCTCAGACTCCATACGATGAGGCTATTTGTGGTGAAAGAAAATGCATCATTGTTGATCAGTTAGCCAATGTTCAACTTCTTTATAATTACCACGGAAAATGATGCGATGCTGCTTTTTACTTAATTGATAGCAATACATTGGGTCATAGTATTCATTCAACAATGGAATTAACCACGAAAAATGTGTTTGGGTATCACCGGTTGTTTTTTGGTCTGCTAAAGCAAGATCAAGTAAATGGGTTAATTCGATTGTCCGCTGTGAGCCTAAACGTTTGCGAATGGCTAATAGGCCATGGTGCAGATAGTCACTATATTCCTGCCAGCCTCGCTCAAAACCAAAAGTTGCTAAAAAATCTTGCGTCATACGATCAAAATATTCATATTTTAAACGCTCAAGACGTAGCTCAAAGGGGTCTTCAATAATAGCGATTGGCGCTTTTTCCATTTGTGTGCGTAGTTCAAGAGGTAGGCTATTTGCACCAATGGCACGTCCCTCATCTTCCAGTACCCAATGTTGACAGTATTGGGCTTTCTTCAATAAAGTGACCGCTAAGTAATTTTCAAACGTGGCTTGGGAGTGTTGTTGTTGTAATGTACGGCCAAAAGAAGAACCTCGGTGATGTGCGAGACCTTCTAAATCAATTCCGTTCGCGAGTTGATGGACTAAAGTGGTTTTACCATTACCGGTACAGCCGCCCACTAAAACGATAGGCCGCTGAACCAGCTCATTGACGGCATCAATTGCAGTTTGTCGCAATGCTTTATAACCACCGTTAATAAGAGGGTATTCAATTCCCACCTCTTTTAGCCACGATTGCACGATATGGGAGCGCATTCCACCACGCGCACAGCAAATATAACCATGGGTATTTTGTTGGCAGGCTTCTTTCCACGCTGTGATCCGCGCAATTTTAATATCACCACTGACAAGTTGGTGGCCTAACTCAACGGCTTTAGTAGAACCTTGTTGTTTATAGCATGTACCAACGGCAGCACGTTCATCATCATTCATCAACGGAAGGTTAATCGCATTAGGCATCGACCCTTGTTGAAATTCGATAGGAGCTCTGACATCGATGAGTGGTGTGTCAGTAGTTAAGATTTGGCGAATATTTTGCGAAGACGAGGTTAATTCCATAATAACAGCGAGATTCTTTAAAGTTGCAATGAGATTACTATACTCTTAATCCTATTGCTTGGCATTAATGTTAGGCTTAAAACAATGGTTAGTGTTTTATTGCCTAATAATGATATATTGTTGTTAGGTATTTTAATATGAGTAAGGGGTAATACAATGAAGATGTTAACGATTCAAGAAATGACCGAAACTCAAAAAATCCAAGTGCGTACAAGGCTTGCTCAAGAAAGGAAAAAACTTGGCCGTGAATTAACAAATTCCGAGCAGAGCAAAGTAAGGAAACAAATCATTACCGAAATATCTCAAGAAGTCGAAAAGCAAGCGAAAAAATTACGGGCAGAAAAGAAAAAAGATAAGTTAGTTCCCAGCGATGCAAGTTACAGTTGGTCTTCTCAAAATCATAAAAGAGGGTATCGCTAATTTTTAATCAGAGTGTTCCGCTAGTGATTTGCATTAAGTAATTGTAATTTTACGCCATTCAAATCATTAAAAGACCTCAAAAATGAAAAAGATTGCGTTATTATTATTGTTATTCAGTAGTTTTATTGTCGCAAAATCTAATTATCATGGGAAACCATCCCGTAATGATTCTGTTGTTGTGCATGTTTGCGCTTTATCTCCTTTTTCTAACTTCTATGCAGAAGCTGCAATGTCTGAGCAAACAGCGCGACACAAAACCTCTCGACGCTGTGAATTAGGGCAAGGGCAAGGCAGTATTTTCTGTAAAGCTCAAGATGCGAAATGCAGCACCAGTAAATTATCGTTTGGTGATCAATATATTGAAGAAAGCCTAATTGTTTACGCTAAATCGTGGCAAAAGGGCGATTATATTGAAGTATTTGACGATATTCCGTATCTTTCCCGTCACCATTTCTCAGATAAAATAGCCTCTTATACTATCCCTGACGGCTGGATTGTCCGTTTTTACGAAGGCGATAATTATACTGGCAAATACCATACAGAGATGGGCGGTTCGCACAATACGCTAGGATATAGCCAAAAAACTCGCTCAATCAAAATTATGAAACGACCTTAAAAAAGTCGTCGACTGTTATTGCTGGTGGCTCTATTGTTCTCTTTTTTTATTGACGGCTAGATTGAAATTAACTTTTTTATTCTGATTACGGATATGTTCTTTAATTTCTTTCTCTAATAGAGGTAAATCACCCGTACGAATTTTGTCTAATTGAATATCAGGTAGGTTGGTTTGAAGAAGCTTTACGACCCTTGGAGTAAGCCATGTTATGGCATTATTGAGTCACTATATTCTATTTAACATAATATGCATTATGCGAATCAAAGTGTGAAATAAAGAAATCCAGTGTTTTGGCTGGTAATCGTGTTGGCTTGTTTAGGCTCTAAATTTGTGGTTCCCAATAGATAGCGTTAAAATGAAATCACGCTAACACGACAATAACAACTATGAGGTTTTCAATGATTATTTTAGTAACGGGTGCTTCTTCTGGTTTTGGTGAATCAATTGCCCGTCGATTTATCAAACATAATTACACTGTTATTGGTACAGGACGTAGAACAGAGCGTTTAGAAGCCCTCCATAAAGAGTTAGGTGATAAATTTTATCCGTTAACTTTAGATATCCAAGATAGAAAAGCAATCCATGATTCGATTGCAAATTTACCTGCACATCTCAAAAAAATCGATGTTTTAGTAAATAATGCAGGTTTAGCATTAGGTTTAGAACCTGCATTTGACGCCAATCCTGATGATTGGGACGTTATGATTAATACGAATACCAAAGGTTTAGTCAATATGACCTACGAAGTATTGCAAGGCATGGTTGCCAACAATCACGGTCATATTATTAATATTGGCTCTACGGCGGCGAGCTGGCCTTACAAAGGTGGCAATGTTTACGGTGCAACCAAGGCTTTTGTTAAACAGTTTTCACTTGGTTTACGTGCTGATTTACAGGGGAAAAAAATCCGAGTGACTGATATTGAACCAGGCCTAGTCGGTGGAACAGAATTTTCAAATATTCGCTTTAAAGGAGATGATGATAAAGCGGCTAGTACTTATCAAGGCGCTGACGCTCTAACCCCTGAAGATATCGCGGAAACGGTATACTGGGTTGCCACATTACCTGCACATATGAATGTAAATACATTAGAATTGATGCCTGTTTGCCAAACTTTTGCAGGTTTAACAGTACATAAACAGATTTAATTTTTAGTACTATTCTATACAGACGCACTGACACTTTTTTAGCTATACTCAGGTTATCTGTCCTGTTTAGTAAGGAATTTACATGAGTTCACACAAAATGTTGAAAACTGGCTTAACTGCGATTTGTTTATGTCTCCCTTTACTTTGGGCTACATCGTCTTCTGCGGCACAATCCACGACATCATGCACTGCAGGCAGTACTTGCGTTTCTGTGGGCAAAGGCGATGACTCTCTTAATAAAGAGCAAGCGCGTCAAGAAAAGGAACAATGGGATGATACCCGTATGTTGCGCAAAAAGGTTAATACTCGTACCGAAAAAGAGTTTGATAAAGTAGATCAGGCTTTTGATGCAAAAGATAAATGCGAAAAAAGCCTCAATCTAAATGCTTACTGGGAACCGAGCACTAAACGTTGCCTTGATGTAAGTAATGGCCGTCCAATTAATAATCCATAACCTTATAATAGGTTGTCTTATGGAGCTGTTGATCAAGGAGAGAAGATGAAAAAGAAATTGTTGTTACCCTTATTTGCACTGGTGCTAGTGCCAGTTTTTGCCCAAGCTTCATGTGAAAGTGTGATTGAGGAAATTAAACAAAAGATTATCAATAATGGCGTTCCTGCTGATAACTTTAGTTTGGTTGCAGTGCCTAATGATGAAGTTGACTCGTCTAAAGGCCAAGTTGTCGGGCACTGCCAAAATGATTCTTATAAAATCATTTATACTCGTCACTAGGTTACAATTTAGATAGAATCAAGGGCGCTATTTGATGATGGCGCCCTTTTTCTTTTATTGCTTATTAAGTAATTAGTTAGGAATAGCGATAAGTTCTTGCAGTTTATCTGTATTGAGGTAATGCCCTAACTCTTTTTCTTCAGGGCGCAATAAATATGGAATTTCTCCAATTAATGGAGCCTTAATATGATGTTGCAACCGGTCAATTATTTGGGCGTAGTGTGCCAACCCTGGGTTGATGCGGTTTGCCATCCAACCTATTAATGGTAACCCATCGGCTCGAATTGCATCAGCGGTTAATAATGCATGATTAACACAGCCATGTTGAATACCGACGACTAAGATAACACCGACCGGCTGATCTTTTAACCAGTCTGCATAAAAAGTATTATCATCAAGTAGATAGCGCCATCCCCCATTACCTTCGATAACAACCATATCGCATTGATGATGTAAATGGTCTAACCCATGCTTTATTTTATTAAAATCAATGCTATTTTCATGACTGTAATTATCTGTGATACGCACAGGATTAACTTCATCATAGGAAACAAGGTCTTGAGAAACACTGTGGATTAGCAATGCATCTTTATTTCTGATTCCTTCAGGGGTATCAATGCATTGATCCGCAATAGGTTTATAGCCCACGGCTTTAATTCCTTGGCTATTTAGTGCTTGCAGGATGGCAAGCGTCGATACTGTCTTCCCGACATCTGTATCTGTCCCGGTAACAAATAGATTGATCATGGTCTTTTTCTATCCTGAAGTGACAGACTTATACAGCAATAAGCTGCAAAAATGATATGGATTCAGTTTATTGGAATGGGTAAGTGAGAAGTTTGCGTTAGCTCAATTTTGTGTACGATAGTATAAATATTATCGAATTGTTTTAGCCTTGTAATAGTTGTAGTAGTAGAGAACCATCATATAACGCTCTCTGTATTAATGACGTTTCACTATCCTTAACGGTAAATATGGATTTTTCTATTACTAAATTAGATGAATATAGAGGGATTGTATGTTTGTTTATATGATTATGTAAACATTCTAAAAATAACTCAGAATCTTGATTCAATGGGGAGTTTACCAAAATTAGCTCGCTCCCCAATAAATTCACCATCAATCCTAATGGTTTTGCCAACCGTTGAGCAACCTGATTAATAAGATAAACACAAAGGCTATCGTTTGATATTGCTCCAGAGCAAATGTTATCAATTGAGATATTTTTCTGATGTAAATGCGAATCAGGGTAGTTTATTAGCAAACTTTCAGCTTGGTGTAATATTGCAGGAATAGAAGTTTGGGTTTCTAAGCAACCATCGCTACCACAATAGCAAAAGTTATGGTTACAGGGTTCACATTGGGTATGGCCGAATAAAATAGGCCGATGGGTATTTGTATCTAATGTTGTTCCATGGCTTAGCACCATGACATTAACAACATCTTGTAGCTGTAAGTAAATAATATTTTTTTCTTTTCTTTTCTCTTGATGAGAGAAATGATCCATTAACGCTAAAGCATCCACAGGAGGGTGTAAATAAACTGGTAAACCGGTTTGCTTGGTAAGAGATTCCGCTATGGCCAGTTGGTGGATTTTAAAAGATGGATGCTGATAAATAACACCTGTATGAGGATCTAATATACCATCAATAAGAATGCTAATTGCAGTGACTCTTTCTAATATTTTTTGATGGCTAGCAAAAAATTGACTGATTAATTCAGTAAGCGAATCCATGAATTCACTATTGCCTAACGGTGTGAATGGATATTCTGTTTGAGCCAAGGTAACTGCGTTAATTTCTTTCAAGGAAATAATCAGTTTCTGGCCTTCAATACGGATCGCTAGAAATTGCCACCCTTCACTTTCAATTACCAGCCCTACAGCTGGACGCCCACGTAAACCAAGCACTGGAAACTCTAACTCTTTGATTAAGTGAGCATCCATAAGTTCACGTGTAATTTTAGTGATACTGGCAGGCGCAAGCTGAGCCTGTTTTGACAAGGCAATACGCGAAATTGGACCATGTTGATCAATGATACGATATACAATACCCGTATTTAACTGTTTGATTTGGTCAATGTGACCAGTTTGATTCACCATGGTAATAATTCAATTCCTTTATAAAGCAATGAGTTATTATGCCTTAATCTGTGTATGAATGATTTCGTTTACATTGAAAATGTGAACTAGCTCACTCTTGGTTGCCAACAATGTTGGCCATCAAAAGATTTGTTAATTTTTTGGCTACGGCAGGTAACGTTCTACGAGTATTGTAGACTAACCAAACTTCAGATGAAGCATTAATATTAGTGAGTTTTAAGTATTTTACACCATCAATTTTCATTCGTGTGAATGATTCTGTAATCACAGAAATTCCCATTCCCGCGGAAACTAATCCTAAAATGGTCATGGCTTCCCCCGCTTCTTGAGAAATGGTGGGTACCACTCCCGCAGATGTTAACAATTGATTTATTTCATCATATAGTGCGGTACCAACATCACGTTCAAAGAAAATGAATGGATAATCAGCAAGTTGTTGAATATCAACACCAACATCAATAAATTCTAATAATGGATGGCCTTCATAGACGGCAACCATAAATGGTTCTTTAAATAATAGTTGGTAATCCAATTGTTCTGGTAACACCGTATTTCTCATAATACCAATATCAATTCGCCCCGTAATTAATGGCGCTATCTGTTGTTTGGTATTCATCTGATGCATATGAATAGAAACTTCAGGGTAAGCTTCCCGATACTGCCGTAAACTCATGGTAACTTTGTGCATAAATGGCGTAGTTGACGTAAATCCAATAGATAACTCCCCAAGTTCGCCTTTTTCCATGCGAGCTGCTTTTGTCGCAGCCGCATCGACTTGAGCTAAAATTTGATATGCCTCTTTTAAGAACATTGCCCCCGCAGGCGTTAACGCAACGTTTCGATTATTCCTTTCTAACAATTTTGCATTAACTTTCTCTTCAAGCATTTGTATTTGCTGGCTTAAAGGAGGCTGTGAAATATGCAGACGTTCAGCTGCCTTGCCAAAATGAAGCTCTTCAGCGACAGCAATAAAGTATCGAAGATGTCTAAGTTCTATACTCATCTTTTGGTTAATACCCATTAATATGTTTAAAGTATTATTATTAATAATTAATATATTAGACAAAAAACTAGAAAGTTTCTATTCTTTGATCGAAATCAAACGTGTTGGTATGACAAGGAATAAACATGGAACACTCACAAAATAGCCTCACATCTGAGCGGCCTAATGAAGGAATAAGAACACCCTTGCAGGGAAATACCACACCCAAAAAACATTATATACAAAGAGATGATGCGCTGTATTTACGTGTAACCTTATCTTTTTTTACGGTGGGCTTTGCCACATTCGCTTTGCTATATTTTGTTCAGCCAATATTACCTATGCTGTCAGAGGATTTTAATATTTCCCCTGCAACTGCAAGCTTATCATTATCACTGAGTACTGGCTTGATGGCATTAGGTTTACTGATTACCGGGCCAATTTCAGATGCAATAGGTCGCAAAAATGTGATGGTTATTGCATTGGCTTGTGCTGCACTATTTACTCTGCTCAGTTCAGTCATGCAGAGTTGGCAAGGGATCTTAATTGCGAGGGCATTAGTTGGTTTATCGTTAAGTGGCGTTGCTGCTGTCGCTATGACTTATTTGAGTGAAGAGATCCATCCAAGTTATGTTGCGTTATCCATGGGGTTATATATTAGTGGTAATTCATTGGGTGGAATGAGCGGCCGTTTGGTGACGGGAGTGATTGCTGATTTTTATTCATGGCGTGTTGCCGTTGTGATTTTAGGTTCGTTAGCTTTGATCGCGGCTATTGGTTTTTGGCGCTTATTGCCCCCTTCTCAGCATTTTCGTGCGAGTTCTTTAAAACCTAAGAATCTATGGGTTAATTTGCATCTACACTTTAGAGACAAAGGCTTACCTTTTCTATTTATTGAAGGCTTTGTTTTGATGGGTGGTTTTGTCACAATGTACAACTACATTGGATATCGTTTACTTGAAGCGCCTTACTCTTTTTCTCAGTCTACTGTTGGCTTGTTATCCGTTATTTATTTAACAGGGACTTACAGTGCGACTAAAACGGGAAGTTTAATTCACAAGTATGGACTTGGACGAGTGCTCATAGCGTCTATTACTATGATGTTAGTTGGTATTTTAATCACACTATATTCAAATGTTTGGTTAGTGCTGCTAGGAATGACAATACTAACAACGGGTTTTTTTGCAGCGCACTCTGTAGCGAGTAGCTGGGTGGGACGCAGAGCTAAACGAGCACGTGGACAAGCGTCTTCTCTGTATTTATTTAGTTATTACGCTGGGTCAAGTATTGCAGGTACGGTTGGTGGCTTATTTTGGCAACACTTTGGCTGGAATGGCGTTGCGCTATTTATTGCTGGAATATTATTTATCGGCATAGTCATTGCTTACCGTTTGAAATCAATTTGTTATAACCAGTAGATTAGGAACTAATAAAGGTTAAACTACCATACCTTCTCGTGATTAGTAGATGATAAAAAAGTCTATTAATTACGAGGAAACCCAATGAAACCATTCTCTATAAAACCATTTTTAATTGCCCCATTACTCCTATGCTGTAGTTCTTTTGTTTGGTCCCATGGCTATGTCGAATCCCCTGAAAGTCGTTCATATTACTGCAAGCAAGGGGTAAATACCCACTGCGGAGCTGTGCAATATGAACCGCAATCTATTGAAGGCCAAAAAGGTTTTCCTCAATATGGCCCAGTTGATGGAAAAATTGCTAGCGCCGGTATTGCTGCTTTTTCTCCCTTAGACATACAAACTGCGAATCGATGGCAACGGGTTATCTTAAATTCACCTGATGTTAGGTTTAAATGGCGCATCACGGCAAAACATAAAACGACAAAATGGGAATATTTCATAACTAAGCCAGACTGGCAGTCAAACGCCTTGCTATCTCGTAATCAATTTACACTAACGCCATTTTGTAAATTTGAGCGTGTAGAATTTCCAGAAGAGACTGTTGAGCACAAGTGTGTATTGCCAAAAAATCAAAAAGGTTACCATGTCATTTTAGCCATTTGGACGATAGATGATACGCAAAATGCGTTTTATCAAGTTATTGATGCAGAAATAAATTAACGTCAAAGGAAAGCTTATATAAGAAAGGGGCAAGTGTTAAAATGCCTCACTTGCCCTTTTTGACTCTGATTTTCTTATAGATAAACACGAGAGTTTATGTTATTTATTGTTTATCACCTATTTGAATGTTGTAACTAAATTATGAAAAAACAAGATTTAATTAATACGTTCAATGAATTGGAATCACAAATAAACCAATTTAGCCTGTTGTTATTGGAACAATCAAAACAAGTTCCATTTACAGCTCATGTCTTCCAGTTACCTTCAGTAATTAAAGGTGAAGAGAATAATGAGATAGAACAAATCTCAGTACAAACATTAGTTGGTCATGATGCGATACGTGAAACAGTAAAGTTAGTTAATTTATTGTTTTTACAAAACAAACCAGACGAGGTCAGCAACAAAGCCGCTATCCGTTTACCGGGGGTTATATGTGTACAAACTAATTTGCAAACTTATCGTAACTTTAATTCATTAATTTTAAAGATCAATGAGTTAAAAATGCATATAAAAGCCATTGTCACACAAGTTGACGAACCTCATCGATTCGAATTTATTCGTGATAGTTTACATGGCCTACTAACATTGAATACCTACCGAACCCTCTCTTCATTGATTGATGTCGATACGATTAATTTTGGCTGGGCAAATAAAAAAGTTATCAATAAAGCCACAAAAGAAGCAATGCGAGACCGCTTACAAGCAAGCTTAGAAAGTGGCCGCTGCCCTCTTCATTTACCAAAAGAGCACTGGCGCTTACAATTGGAAAATGAAATTCGCTTAATTGACGCCCTACCTTACAATGCGGTTTTAAAAACTCAACGGCCAGTCAAAGTTCAGCCAATCGCTCGTGTGTGGGATAAAGAACAACAGAAACAAACCCAGTTTGCTTGTGCAACGCCTTTATTTGTTTTTGCGCTTGAAAAAACGGTGGCAGAAATTAAAGTCGGTGAACTTCCCGATTACCATGCCAATAACATTGCAATCCGTAATCGGCCCAGAGCAAAAGCAGTTGAACTATTAATACCACGTTTAAATTTGTATATAGAACGCTAAAAAAACACCCATCTGTCAAACAGTATGGGTGTTATATAAAGCCAGTTTAATAAGCTAGCTTAAGATTTCATGCTGCCAACCATATCTTCTGGACGAACCCAATCATTGAACTGTTCTTCTGTTAAATAGTTTAATTTCAATGCGGATTCTTTCAGCGTCAGTCCTTCTTTATGCGCTTTTTTAGCAATTTCTGCGGCTTTATCGTACCCAATGTGAGTATTTAAAGCTGTCACTAACATTAGCGATTCATGAAGTAATTTTTCAATACGCTCACGATTTGGTTCAATTCCAATCGCACAATGCTCATTAAAGCTACGCATACCATCAGCTAATAAGCGAACAGACTGTAAGAAATTATCAATTAGCATTGGGCGGAATACATTCAGCTCAAAATTACCGGATGCCCCACCAATGTTAACAGCAACATCATTCCCCATAACTTGTGCACATAACATAGTCAGTGCTTCACACTGTGTAGGGTTTACTTTACCTGGCATGATTGAACTGCCTGGCTCATTTTCTGGGATAGATATTTCACCAATACCGCAGCGAGGACCAGATGCTAACCACCTAACATCATTGGCAATTTTCATTAAAGAGGCAGCTAAGCCCTTTAAAGCACCATGTGCATGTACAAGGCTATCGCAAGTTGCTAATGCTTCAAATTTATTAGGTGCCGTAACAAATGGTTGGCCAGTTAATTCTGCGATTTTTTTCGCAACACGTACCGCATATTCAGGATGCGTATTTAAACCAGTCCCTACTGCTGTACCACCTAGCGCTAATTCACACACATGAGGAACAGAATTTTCAATGTGTTTTTCATTATGCGCTAACATTGCAGCCCAACCTGAAATTTCTTGGCCTAGCGTCAACGGGGTTGCATCTTGCAAGTGAGTACGACCGATTTTTACAATATCTTTAAATTCTTTCGCTTTTGCATCTAATGTTTGATGCAAAATTTTCAGTTCAGGGAGAAGATGTTCGCGGATTGCGACGACCGCAGCAACGTGCATTGCCGTTGGGAAAACATCATTTGAACTTTGACTTTTATTCACATCATCATTAGGGTGAATAAGACGATCATTACCACGTTGACCACCGAGAATTTCGCTACCACGGTTAGCTAAAACCTCGTTCATGTTCATGTTACTTTGCGTACCAGAACCGGTTTGCCAAATAGCTAGAGGAAATTCCGTTGGATGTTTACCAGCTAAAACTTCGTCAGCAGCAGCAATGATTGCATCGCCGCGCTCTTTAGCTAATAATCCAAGATCCATATTAACACTAGCAGCGGCTTTTTTAGTGATAGCGAGTGCGTGAATTAACGCAACAGGCATTTTTTCTACAGATATACGGAAATGTTCTAAAGAACGCTGCGTTTGCGCGCCCCACAATTGGTCAGCAGGTACTTCAATTGGTCCCATTGAGTCTTTTTCAATGCGAGTGGCTGCCATTACTATCTCCTTAGGTACATACACAGAATAATTGATTTTAGAATCATCTGCTTGCAGGTAAGCAAATAACCGAGCAGTATAATGCCACAAATTGAATTTCATTTATGAGACTTGGTCGAGCTTATTGTATTGTAGTGAAAAGGAAATCAGTTGATTTTTATGAAAAAGAGAATTTTGCTATGCTTAAAATGATAAACAAAGTCCAAAACTATGACTGGGGCAGTAAAACGGCCCTGACTAAGTTATATGGGATTTCAAACCCTGATAGCTTACCTATGGCTGAACTTTGGATGGGTGCTCATCCAAAAGCAAGCTCCGAAGTTCTCGATGCGGAAAAAAATCAAAGTATTCCACTTAACGCCTTAATTGAAAGTGATCCTGAAGCCTACTTAGGTCAGCATGTCGCACAAACTTATCATCGTTTACCTTATTTATTTAAAGTGTTATGTGCTGCTCAACCGTTGTCTGTTCAAGTACATCCAAACAAAACTTATGCTGAAGTTGGTTTTGCTAAAGAAAATTCGGCTGGCATCCCACTAGATTCCCCAATACGCAATTATAAAGATGACAACCATAAACCTGAATTAATCTTTGCGTTAACACCTTTTAAGGCAATGAACGCGTTTCGCCCACTGAATGAAATCGCGCAATTACTGGATTTTGTTTCAGCTGCACATCCTGATATCCAATTATTTGTTCAAGACCCAACAAAAGAAAAGTTATCTCGTTTATTTGCACAAATTCTTAATTTAACAGGTGAACAAAAAGATTTAGCACTTGGCGTATTGAAAGCCGCTTTAAACAGCCGACAAGGCGAGCCATGGAACTCAATAAAGCAAATGGTTAGCCTATATCCTGAAGATAATGGGCTATTTACCCCTCTTCTTCTTAACATCGTTGAATTAGAACCTGGTGAAGCGATGTTTTTATATGCCAGAACGCCACATGCATATCTAGAAGGTGTTGGGTTAGAGGTGATGGCAAACTCAGATAATGTACTGCGTGCTGGGTTAACAAATAAGCACATAGATATCCCAGAGCTGATTGCTAACATTGACTTTAAGCCTACGTTTGCAAAGGATTTATTAAGTATTCCCGAAAAATCTGGAAATATCTGGAAATATAATATTCCAGTAGAAGATTTTGCATTTAATATATATTCTATAACCCACTCGGAAGTTGCGCTATCTAACAATAGTGCCTCAATTTTGTTCTGTATTGAAGGCCAGTTAGTTTTACATTCTAGTAATGATGAAATATGCATTAATTCAGGTGAATCTGTTTTCTTGCCTGCTTATGAGAAAAGCATAACCATTAATGGCAGTGGCAAACTAGCCCGGGTATTTAACAAATAGTGTCATATTCTGTATTTAACCGTCTTCATTGTATGAAGACGATTATATAAAACTTTTATAAATTTATAAGTACGGCAATAACGTGCTGAAAGGATGGATGTTTATAATGAAAAAGTCATTAGTCGCGGTTGGTGTTATTGTTGCTCTGGGGGCAGTGTGGACTGGAGCTTCATGGTATACAGGTTCTAAAGTAAAAGATGAACTTGATAGAGTAATTCTCAAAACCAACGATTTTTTTGCTGTAAATGTGCCTGAGTCAGGTTTGAATTTTAAAGTAGAAAATTATGAAAAAGGTGTTTTTTCATCTAAAGCAGATATCGTAATCACCTCTGCGGATTCAGTATCACCAGAAGACTCAATTGTATTCAAAACGAATATTGACCACGGTCCATTCCCATTATCACAAGTCGCTAAGTTTAATTTATTACCAAAATTAGCAGCGACGCAAATTGAATTAGCTAACAACGCGACGACAAAAGAATTATTCGAAGCGACTCAAGGTAAACCATTTATTCATGGTTCTGCTGTCATTGGCTATAGCAAAAGTATTGATACCAATTTAGAGCTGATCCCTGTCGAGTATAAGAAAGATGACGTTTCATTATCTTTCAGTGGTTCTAAGTTTGATGTATCAACAACTTCTGATCTTGCTGCCGTTGATGCAACTTTAGTCACTGATAATTTAGTTATTGGTAAAAAAGATAACTCTGAATCTATGACATTAAAAGGCTTAAAATTAGTCTCTAATGTAACAAAATCACAATATGGCTTCTACACTGGAACCCAGTCATTTGTTATTGCTGATACAGATTTCAACATTCCTGAAACTAAATTTTCTTTTAAAGATTTCAAAATTTCAAGCGACACCTCTATTACTGGCGAAGATGTGAAAGGGAATATTTCTTATAGCATCTCTGACTTAAAGGCATTAGAGCAAAACTTAGGTTCTGGCGAACTGACTGTTGCTATTGAAAAATTAGATGCTAAAGCATTAGGTAAATTCGTTGAACAATATAATGAAGCATTAGCTCAAGGCTTAGCTAATGGTGACCCAACTGAAGCAACAGAGCGTTTAGCGATGGAAATGATGTCTACAACATTGCCAGAGCTAATGAAAAGCAAGCCTGTATTCACTGTTAGCCCCTTCTACTGGAAAAATGAAGCTGGCCAAAGTTCAGTTGACCTAAACATCACATTTAATAAATGGAACCAAGATGAAATTACTGCGTTAGCAATGTCTAACAAAGTTGATGAAGCTATCAAGCAACTCATTACTTCTTTTGATTTCAATTTAAAACTGAACAAGCCAATGATGATCGAATCAATGACTCAAGCAATGATTTTAGATCAAGGTGTTCCAGTTAATGCTGAAACTAAGAAAGAAATGAAAGGTATGGTTACTTCTGAATTTGAAGGTGTTCAGCAAATGCTGACTTCAGATATGTTCTCTTCTCCATTTGAAGAAATGTTTATGACAGATGAAGAACGTGCTGAAAAAGCTAAACAGAAAAAATCACCTTGGATGATTGATAGCGAAAATGATTTAACTATGACTATCAAATTTGCAGGTAATGACCTGACATTCAATAATGACAAATATACCTTAGCTGAGTTCCTCACTAAGATGAAAGTGATGTCTAACCCAGAAGATGCATTAGAATATGAAGCTGTACCTGCTCCAGATGCAGAACCAGCACCAGAAATGGAAGTTGAGCCTGAATTAGCACCACAAGATGCAGCGCCAGCTAACTAATTAATCTAATCGATACAATGTAGTCACAAAAGCCAGTTAATATGAAGTGAAGTGAACCCATATAGCTGGCTTTTTTATTTGACACCCATTTAAGTGTGAGATACATCACACTTAAAATGTAATTATTGATCACGTTTCACATTTTTCGTGATTTGGAATTGCATTTGGAAAAATAAAAGCCAAAATGAGGATAGAAAATAGATAAAGGATCATTCCGTGATTAAAACACATTTACCTTTAACCGATTTACACCGCCACCTTGATGGCAATATCCGCCCAGAAACGATTCTTTCCTTAGCAGAACAGCATCACATTCAATTACCAGCGACAGAACTTGAAGCTTTGCGCCCTCACGTCCAAATTATAGGACAAGAAGCTGATTTAGTCGGTTTCTTAGCAAAACTCGATTGGGGAGTCGCTGTTTTAGCAGATTTAGAAGCATGCCGCCGTGTGGCATTTGAAAATGTCGAAGATGCTTTTAATGCTGGTATCGATTACGCAGAGCTACGCTTCTCTCCATACTATATGGCAATGAAACACCAGCTACCTGTAGAAGGTGTCGTTGAAGCTATTATTGATGGCGTGCGTACTGGGTGCCAACAATTCGACATTAAAATTAATTTAATTGGAATTTTGAGCCGTACTTTTGGCCAACAAGCCTGTACAACTGAATTACAAGGACTATTAGCTCATCGTCATCACTTATGTGCTTTAGATTTAGCTGGAGATGAACTAGGTTTCCCTGGAGAGTTATTTGAGTCACACTTTATCAAAGCTAGAGATACAGGGTTAAATATCACTGTTCATGCAGGTGAAGCGGCTGGAGCGAACAGTATTTGGCATGCTATCAATGTATTAGGTGCACAACGAATTGGCCATGGTGTAAAGGCAATAGAAGACCCTGCTTTAATTGAATATTTAGTAAAACATCAAATTGGTATGGAAAGCTGTTTAACATCAAATATTCAAACAAGCACTGTGCCATCCCTTGCTCAACACCCATTAAAAACCTTTTTGCAACAAGGTGTATTGGCTTCAATTAATACAGATGACCCAGCAGTTCAAGGTATTGAGTTACGCTATGAGTATGAAGTTGCAGCCCCGCAAGCAGGTTTAACTTCAGCAGAAATAGAACAAGCGCAACGTAATGGCCTAAGTATGGCATTTTTATCTGAAAGTGAGAAAAAAGCGCTCTTACATAAAGCCGCTACCCGTTAATTTAAATGTTATCAGGGTATTTATTATAACCCTGATAACTCTCTCAAACATTTCACATCTCTTTACACACCAATAGACCGTCATCATTTACCAATCACTCCCTCTCTAGTTAGCTTTTTTATACTTAACGTATAAACACTGTTGTTAATGTATCAATTATAAAGCCCTATTGTATGTTGTAACTAAATAAGTACCCTTATAAATAAACAGCAAAAAACATGAGGGGTTACTAATCCCCTCAATATTTGTGCTTATTTGGTCGATAATCGTTTAGCATAACGCTGTGCAAGTACAGCACTGACCATAAGTTGTATTTGATGGAAAATCATCAGTGGCAATAAGATGACCCCTACTGTCGCAGCAGGAAACAAGACGTTCGCCATTGGGACTCCGTTAGCTAGGCTCTTTTTCGAGCCACAAAACACGATAGTAATCTCATCTTCTTTGCTAAAACCTAGCAACCGTGCAGCCAATGTATTGAATACAATGATAATAAATAAAATAACGCAAGTGACAACCACAATCATAAAGAGTGAAAATGCGTCTATTTTCTGCCAAATCCCCTCGACAACCGCTTCACTAAATGCCACATAAACAACCAATAATATTGAAGACCGGTCAGTCATATTAACTAATTTTCTATTCCGGTTTATCCAATTGGCAATCAATGGTCGAGATAAATGCCCCACAACAAATGGCAGCATCAATTGCATTAAAATAGACCCTATTGCATTGAGCGTATCCATGGCTTGGCTGCCATCAGCATCCATCAATAAACCAACTAAGATTGGTGAAAGAAAAACCCCAAGAATGCTTGACGCTGATGCACTACAAATAGCCGCGGCAATATTTCCCCCGGCCACCGAGGTGAAAGCAATTGCTGATTGTACAGTTGCAGGTAAAGCACATAGGTATAAAAAGCCCATATATACGGTAGGTGACATCCATTTAGGTACAATCACCGCAAGCCCTAAGCCTACGATAGGAAATACAATAAATGTACTCGCAAAAACCAAGAGGTGGAGACGCCAATGCCCTATCCCTGCCATTATTGATTCACGAGATAACTTAGCCCCATGCATAAAGAACAATAATGCAATTGCAGCAGTAGTTAAATATTGAAACCCCGTTTTTATATCGCCTTCACAAGGAAAAAGGCTGGCTAGAATGACAACGCCAATCATGATAAGTAAAAATGGGTCGATTCTCAGTTTAGCTAGCAAATTCATTCGATTATCCATAATAAAAGCCAGTTATGTTAACTGGCCTTATAGTGTGCGTTAATGACGTTAAAATATTGCTTCGATTGTGCGTTTTTCTTTTGCCGAACGTATACCTGCTTCAATAAGCTTCATAATATCTATTGCTTCGCTCGGTGTGACGGGGTTTGGTTTACCATGGCGAATCGCATCATATATCCCTTGATAATAACCACCATAATTACCGCGTTGGTTTGGCCACGATTGTGTTATAAGCTCATCACCTTGTGACAACGTCACGCTCCCCATATTGGTATCAACTCCCCAATCAGTCCCTTCTGGTCGTTGGCCAGCTTTTAAACAGTCTTCTTGGGGATCTAAACCATATTTAACATAACTACCATTCATTCCATGAATAACATATATCGGTGTTGGTGCAGCAGCTAATGTTGTTGCATGTAATACAACCTTCTTATCTGCATATTGCAAAACGGCATGAAAGTAATCCACTGCCTGTGCATTAGGGCGGATCATAGCAAGATCAACGCTGATCCCTAAAGGCCTACCAAAATACTGCAGGACTTGATCCAACAAGTGCGGCCCTAAGTCGTACCAAATACCTGCTCCAGGAATATCAGCTTCACGCCAACGTTGCCTAACTAGCGGACGATAACGGTCAAAATGTGATTCATAATATTTAATATCGCCTAGCTTACCTTCTTCTAATATTTTTTTAACTGTTAAAAAACCTGAATCCCATCGGCGGTTATGATAAACCGACAGTAATTTTCCTGCTTGCTCCGCTTGTTGTTTTAATTGTTCTGCTTGTGAGACATCTAATGTAAATGGTTTATCGACAACGACGTGCTTCCCTGCTGCTAATGCCGCTTGAGCAAGAGGAAAGTGAGTATCATTAGGCGTAGGAATAACGACTAGTTCGATATCTTTATCAGCAAAAACAGCTTCCGGAGAGGCGGCAACATGAATATTTGGCCAATCTGCCTTAACCTTACTCGGGTCACTGCTAGAAATCGTTGTTAAATCATACCCTTCTAAAATACCAAGGAAGGGAGCATGAAATGTTTTACTGGCATAGCCATATCCGATGATCGCGACTTTAATTGGTTTAGACATTTAGACCTCATACAACGATAAACTCAGGTAGAGATAAAAAGTACCATCAGAAGGAATGAAATGGCAAATAAATCTATGATAGGATTGTAGATTGTCCAGCGAATTTGCCAAAATGGGTTTGATTAATTATGACTTCAGTTTATGACGCTAACCGCATCACTGGCTGGCTATTAGTTCCAGCGATCTATTTGTTATTAACCTTTTTAGCTGTTTGCAGTATGACTGTTATGTATTGCATTAAATTTTATGAGATTGTCACGACTGTTGATCATTGGACAAGTTTTATTCCTGCCGCTTGGTATCTGTCATTTGCCATCGCTGTTGGGATGACTATTTTCAGTATTCATGTACTGCAACTGATGTTTTCCCGCTCAAAGCATTTCCCCCGCCGTTTTATTATTTGGCTACTCATTTTGTTATTATTAGGTATAAAAACCTTCGCATTTTCACCTATTGACGATGAAACCGCTTTGCAGGTCTTAGCATGGCCTTTAATTGGCGCGGGTTTCTTTGTCCCTTATCTAAAACGCTCTCAACGTGTGAAAATGACTTTCACACAAGATCGATAAGCATCACATAAATTGCTTGATATCATAATGATAGTTTAACTGGCTTCGGCCAGTTTTTGTTCTTTTTTCATTTCAGGCAATAGCATGACTGATTATCTATTACTCTTTGTTGGAACAGTGCTGGTTAACAACTTCGTTCTCGTTAAATTCCTTGGCTTATGCCCTTTTATGGGCGTCTCAAAAAAACTCGAACCGGCCATTGGAATGGGCTTAGCAACGACGTTTGTTATGACATTAGCGTCAATCAGTTCTTGGTTGATTGACACACTTGTCCTTATTCCTCTCGACCTTGTCTATCTGCGGACGCTAAGCTTTATTTTAGCGATTGCTGTTGTTGTACAGTTTACTGAAATGGTGGTCAGGAAAACGAGCCCAACGCTTTACCGTTTACTCGGTATTTTTCTGCCTTTAATTACCACCAACTGTGCGGTTCTTGGTGTTGCCTTATTAAATATTAATATGTCTCATACTTTTATGCAGTCTGCCGTGTACGGTTTTGGCGCTGCTGTGGGTTTCTCATTAGTAATGGTTTTATTTGCCGCTATTCGCGAACGTTTAGCTGTTGCCAATGTTCCAGCTCCATTTAAAGGATCATCAATTGGGCTAATTACAGCTGGTTTGATGTCTCTCGCGTTTATGGGCTTTAGTGGTTTGGTGAAATTCTAATGATGTCTGTATGGATTGCTATCGGTATATTAGCCGTTTTTGGCCTGATATTTGGGCTGATGTTAGGTTACGCCTCATTACGCTTTAAAGTTGAAGCAGACCCTATTGTCGAACAAGTTGAAGCAATATTGCCTCAAAGCCAGTGCGGTCAATGCAGTTATCCTGGCTGTCGCCCTTACGCCGAAGCGGTTGCAAATAATGGGGAAATGATCAACAAATGCGCCCCTGGTGGCGAGCAAGTCATGCTAAAAATCGCTGAGTTGCTTAATGTCGACCCTCAGCCGATTGATGGCGATGAAGCCGCTCAAAACCCCGTTCGTAAAGTGGCTATTATCGACGAAGAAAACTGCATTGGTTGTACTAAATGCATTCAAGCTTGCCCTGTTGATGCCATTGTTGGTGCAACCCGCGCCATGCATACTGTGATTGAAGACTTGTGCACAGGCTGCGACTTATGCGTCGCCCCTTGTCCTACAGATTGTATTGAGCTTGTTCCTGTGAAAACGACTACAGCCAATTGGAAATGGGATTTAAACACTATCCCAGTAAAAAATATTAGTGTTGAACCCAATGAACAGCTTGTCACTAAAGCAAGAGGTGAAACTCATGCTTAAGCTCTTTAATTGGTTGAAAAAAGATAATATTTGGGATTTTAAAGGTGGGATCCATCCGCCTGAAATGAAGCTACAATCTAGCCAAACACCGATGCGTATTGCATCAGTGCCCAATGAGCTGATTATCCCATTACAACAGCATTTGGGCCCGGAAGGAGAGCTAATTGTTCAGGTTGGCGACTCCGTATTAAAAGGCCAGCCATTGACTAAAGGGCTTGGGCGTACTGTACCTGTTCATGCATCAACTTCAGGGGTGATCACTGCAATTGAACCTATGGTAACGGCACACCCTTCAGGCTTAAAAGAATTGTGTGTGCGTATTGCAGCCGATGGCCATGATATATGGTGTACTTTGTCCCCAGAGCCTAATTACATTCAACTAACCCGTGCTGAATTACTGCAAAAAATTGAACAAGCTGGGATAGCCGGCCTCGGTGGTGCAGGTTTCCCAACCGCATCAAAATTGGCCGGTGGTCAAGATGCGATTAAAACATTAATCATTAATGCAGCTGAATGTGAGCCTTATATCACAGCTGATGATAGGTTAATGCAAGAACATGCACAGGAAGTTATTGAAGGCTGTCGTGTTTTACAGCATTTATTAACCCCAGACCAAGTATTAATTGGTATTGAAGACAATAAACCCGAGGCTATCCGTGCCCTAAAACATGCTGTCACCTCGCAAGACAAACAAATATTCATCCGAGTTATACCAACAAAATACCCATCAGGTGGTGCCAAACAGCTGACTAAAATTTTGACGGGAAAAGAAGTGCCATCCGGTGCGCGTTCGTCACAAATTGGTGTGTTAATGCAAAACGTGGGTACTGTCGTCGCCATTAAACGCGCGGTTGTTGATGGCCAGCCATTGATTGAGCGTGTGGTAACCGTTACTGGTGAAGCCATCAGTAAACCGGGTAATTTTTGGACTCGTTTAGGGACTCCAGTTAAACATCTATTACAGCAATCCGGTTTTAACCCAGAGCCAGAACAAATGGTGATTATGGGGGGGCCTTTAATGGGCTTTACCCTACCCGACCTGAATGTCCCTGTCGTAAAAATTTGTAACTGTTTACTGGTCCCCACAATGGAAGAAATGGGACCTAAAGCACTAGAGGAAGCGTGCATTCGTTGTGGGTTATGTGTCGATGCCTGCCCAGCCGCGTTACTTCCTCAGCAACTTTATTGGTTCAGTAAAGGGGATGAACACGAAAAAGCGCAAAAACATAATTTATTTGACTGCATAGAGTGCGGTGCATGTGCTTATGTATGCCCAAGTAATATTCCGTTAGTGCAATATTATCGCCAAGAAAAAGCGGAAATTCGTGAAATTGCTCAAGAAGAGCGCCGAGCTGCTGAAGCTAAATTGCGTTTTGAAGCAAAACAGTTGCGTATGGAACGTGATAAACAAGCACGAGAAGAACGCCATAAAAAAGCCGCGGTACAAGTTGATAGCGCGGATAAAGATGCCGTTAATGCAGCTTTAGCCCGGGTTAAAGCCAAACAAAGTGCGACAACCGAACCGATTAAGATTGTTTCCGGTGAATTACCAGACAATAGTGCTGTGATTGCTGCTCGCGAAGCCCGTAAAGCACAAGTACGTGCTAAACAGGCGGAAAAACTGGCCAATACACCAGTAGAACCTACTGATATAGAGGCCACGGATGATCCTCGCAAAACCGCTGTGGCAGCCGCCATTGCACGAGCGAAAGCCAAAAAAGCCGCACAAGAACAACCTGCAACTGAGCCAGTCGCTGACACCGTCACTGACGCTGAGGTTGACCCACGCAAAGCGGCTGTCGCGGCCGCCATTGCACGAGCGAAGGCCAAAAAAGCCGCACAAGCGCAACCTGCAACTGAGCCAGTCGCTAACACAGTCACTGATGCTGAGGTTGACCCGCGCAAAGCGGCTGTCGCAGCTGCCATTGCACGAGCGAAAGCCAAAAAAGCGGCTCAAGAGCAACCTGCAACTGAGCCAGTCGCTAACACAGTCACTGATGCTGAGGTTGACCCGCGCAAAGCGGCTGTCGCAGCTGCCATTGCACGAGCGAAAGCCAAAAAAGCGGCTCAAGAGCAACCTGCAACTGAGCCAGTCGCTGACACCGTCACTGATGCAGAGGTTGACCCACGCAAAGCAGCTGTCGCTGCCGCCATTGCACGAGCGAAGGTCAAAAAAGCCGCACAAGCGCAATCTGCAACTGAGCCAGTTGCTGTAACGGTCACTGACGCTGAGGTTGACCCACGTAAAGCGGCTGTCGCGGCCGCCATTGCACGAGCGAAAGCCAAAAAAGCAGCTCAAGCAGAACAACTCGCACAAGAAGAGCTTACACCCGCCGCTGAACAACCCATTGAAGAGGAAACCGACCCTCGAAAAGTTGCCGTTGCCGCAGCGATCGCGCGAGTAAAAGCAAAGCAAGCACAAAAACAACATGAACAAACGACTACAGAGTAAGTGACAACGAGATGAAATTTAGGCCAATTGATGCGAAAAATCGCCGTTTAAAAATTGCTAGCGCACCATTTACTCATAACAATCAAAGCACCAGTTTAGTGATGCTTTGGGTACTTTTAGCAGCAATACCGGGTATTGCTGCTCAAGTTTATTTCTTTGGCGTTGGCACCTTATACCAAATTATTTTAGCGGTGCTAACAGCGGTTATCACAGAAGCAGTTTCTATTCGTTTACGCCAACAACCTGTGGTTCCTGTACTAAAAGATAATTCCGCCATTGTGACCGCATTATTATTAGCTATCAGCCTACCTCCGCTCTCACCTTGGTGGATGATCGTATTAGGGACATTTTTTGCTATTACGATTGCTAAGCAATGTTATGGTGGATTGGGGCAAAACCCTTTTAACCCTGCGATGGTGGGTTATGTCGTTTTGCTAATATCATTCCCTGTTCACATGACAAACTGGCTACCTCCGCATGAATTACAAAATATGTCGATTTCTGCACTTGATAGCCTATCCATTATTCTCAGTGGCCATACTCCAACAGGTATTACCCTCGAGCAACTACGTACAGGCATTGATGGCATGAGCCAAGCGACCCCGCTTGATAGCTTTAAAACGGGCCTACTGACTCATTCTATTTCTGAAGTATTACAACAACCTATTTTACAAGGTTCCTTAGCGGGAATTGGTTGGCAATGGGTGAATATTGGCTATTTAGTGGGTGGTTTGTTCTTATTACAGCGCCGTATTATTAGCTGGCATATTCCGGTTTCGTTCTTAGGTACATTGGCAGTTTTATCTATTGTTAGTTATTTAATTGATGATAGCCAACATGCGTCACCATGGGTTCATTTATTGTCTGGTGCCACTATGCTAGGGGCATTTTTTATTGCCACTGACCCTGTCACCGCATCGACAACGCCTAAGGGACGGATTATTTTTGGTGTGATTATCGGTTTTCTTGTTTGGGTGATCCGTGTATACGGTGGTTACCCTGACGCTGTTGCTTTTGCCGTGTTACTCGCCAATATTACTGTTCCATTAATTGATTACTATACGCAGCCTCGTGCGTACGGTCATGGACATAAGTAAGGATAACCGTATGTTGAACACGATGAGACGCCATGGGGTAACGTTAGCCATCTTTGCAGCAGGAACCACTGCGCTTAGTGCTGCTGTGTACACGTTAACGAAAGAGACTATTGCTGAGCAAGCTGCTATTGTTCAGAAAAAACTACTCGACCAAGTGATACCAAGTGATTTATACGATAACGACCTCGCAAAAGAGTGTTATTTAGTCACTAATGAGGCCATACTGGGTAATAAACAACCTAGGCGCTTGTATCTAGCCCGTAAAAATGGCGAACCTGTTGCTGCTGCCTTGGAAACAACAGCATTAGACGGCTACTCAGGCGCTATACATTTATTAGTCGGTACAGATTTTCACGGTACAGTACTGGGAACTCGTGTTACAGAACATCATGAAACACCTGGGCTTGGTGACAAAATTGAGACACGAATATCTGATTGGATTACTTATTTTAGTGGTAAAAAAATAACCTCTGATAATGACCCTAAATGGGCAGTTAAAAAAGATGGAGGTGAATTTGATCAGTTTACTGGAGCAACAATTACACCCAGAGCAGTCGTCAATGCCACTAAACGTACTGCGGTATTTATGCAACAAATTCCACAACAATTATCGAATTATCCACGCTGTGGGGACGAATAATGAGCGATTCATCTAAAGACTTATTAGTGCAAGGTTTGTGGAAAAACAACTCTGCATTAGTTCAATTATTAGGGCTTTGTCCGCTGCTCGCTGTGTCATCAACAGCAACCAACGCATTAGGGCTAGGCTTAGCGACCACATTAGTCTTAGTTTGTACTAATGTTGCCGTTTCTGCTTTACGTCGTTGGGTGCCATCAGAAATTCGCATCCCTATTTATGTGATGATTATTGCTTCTGTTGTTAGCGCGGTACAAATGTTAATCAACGCATATGCTTTTGGTTTGTATGAGTCACTTGGGATTTTTATTCCGTTAATCGTTACCAACTGCATTGTGATTGGACGCGCAGAAGCCTATGCATCTCGTAATCCTGTTGGGCTATCTGCCCTTGATGGGTTTGCTATGGGCTTAGGTGCAACCGCGACCTTGCTTGTTCTAGGAGCAATTCGTGAAGTTTTAGGGAATGGGACCTTATTTGATGGCGCTGACTTGTTACTCGGTTCTTGGGCTACCTCCCTTCGTATTGAAGTGTTACACCTTGATTCCCCATTTTTACTCGCTATGCTACCGCCTGGTGCCTTCATTGGCCTAGCACTACTATTAGCTGCGAAATACTTAATTGATGAAAAAATGAAAAAAAGAGCCGCACGACAATCTGGTATTCAACCAGAACGTGAATATGAAAAACAGCAAGGTTGCGGCAGCCATATTTCTTAACAACGATATTTTGTGAGCAATGAATAAATCAAAACGCATTGAAATTCTAACTCGTCTACGGGATAACAACCCACACCCTACAACGGAGTTAGAATTTAACTCCCCTTTTGAGCTATTAATCGCCGTTTTATTATCAGCTCAAGCTACTGACGTGAGTGTCAATAAAGCGACAGCAAAGCTATATCCTGTAGCTAATACGCCTGAAGCTATTATGGCACTCGGTGTGGATGGAATAAAAGAGTACATTAAAACCATTGGCTTATTTAATACCAAAGCTGAAAGCGTCTATAAAACCTGTCAAATTTTAATCGAAAAGCACAACAGCCAAGTCCCTGAAAACCGAGAGGCTTTAGAAGCTTTACCGGGTGTTGGCCGCAAAACGGCAAATGTGGTTCTTAATACCGCATTTGGCTGGCCGACTATCGCCGTTGACACGCATATTTTCCGTGTCTGCAATCGTACTAACTTTGCTCCTGGTAAGAATGTCGTTGAAGTTGAAGACAAACTCCTTAAAGTTGTACCTGCAGAGTTTAAAGTAGATTGTCACCATTGGTTTATTTTGCATGGACGTTATACTTGTATTGCCCGCAAACCCCGCTGTGGCTCTTGTATTATCGAAGATTTATGCGAATTTAAAGATAAAATATATCCAGAAGATTGACCAAGATACTATTTTGAATAGGTTATAGATAAACGATACTTTTAATCATGAATCTAGCCGGTAACGCATTTTTTCCTTGCTCTAAGACTTTGTCTTACGTAACAATAGAGCCAAACCCAATATTAATTAAACGGTAAGTATGTTCCAAGACAACCCACTGCTCGCACAGCTTAAACAAAAACTACATGCCCAAACCCCACGCGTCGAAGGGCTGGTAAAAAGTACAGAAAAAGGCTTTGGCTTCCTCGAAGTTGATGGCCAAAAAAGCTATTTCATTCCGCCTCCTCAAATGAAAAAGGTCATGCATGGTGATCGTGTTATTGCTGCGGTTCATACCGATAAAGACCGTGAATTTGCAGAACCAGAAGAACTGGTAGAACCTTTTTTAGATAGGTTTGTTGGGAAAATACAAAAGAAAGAAAATGATAACCGTTTATTTGTCATTCCCGATCACCCATTACTGAAGGATATGATTTCTTGCCGTCCTATCAATGGCATTACTCATGAGTTTAAGCAAGATGATTGGGTTGTTGCACAAATGCGACGCCATCCATTAAAAGGCGATAAAACCTTCTACGCTGAAATTACTGAGTTTATCACTGACGGAGATGATCATTTTGCACCATGGTGGGTAACGTTACGCCGTCACCAATTAGACCGTAATGAACCGCAAATGGTTGATAGCGAACGTGATGACCAAGGTATTGAACGAGTTGATTTAACTCACTTGCACTTTACGACCATAGACAATGCAAGTACTGAAGATATAGATGACGCACTCTATGTTGAAAAAACCGATAATGGTGACTTAAAACTGTATATCGCTATTGCTGACCCAACAAGCTATATACCAGAAGGTAGCGAACTCGATAAACTGGCTTTAGCCCGTGGCTACACCAACTATTTACCGGGTTTTAATATTCCAATGCTACCGCGCAAATTATCTGACGACCTGTGCTCTTTGCGCCCAAATGAACGTCGCCCTGCTTTAGTCTGCATTGCACTCATCAAAGAAGATGGTCGCATTGACGATAATATTGAGTTTTTCAGCGCTTGGGTCGAATCAAAATCTAAATTAGTTTATGACGAAGTCTCTGATTGGCTTGAAAATACAGGCAGTTGGCAGCCAGAAAATGACACTGACAAACAACAAATTTTGCTGCTTAAAGAAATGGCAGATAGGCGTTTACTATGGCGCGAAAACAATGCACTCGTGTTCAAAGATCGCCCTGATTACCGCTTTGTATTAGATGATAAAGGAATTGTGGTTGATATCGTGACTGAACGTCGCCGCAGCTCTAATCGCATTGTTGAAGAAGCCATGATCACCTCTAACCTCTGTGCTGCCGCAGTACTGAAAGAAAAATTAGGATTTGGCGTATTTAATGTGCATATGGGCTTTGAACCCCTACAAATTGACCAAGTCGTGCAAACGCTTAAAGATAATGGCATTGAAACAACGGCTGAATCATTATTATCACTAGAAGGCTTCCGCCAACTACGCCGTCAACTAGATGCACAGCCGACCCAATTCCTCGATAGCCGCATTCGCCGTTACCAAACTTTCGCAGAAGTCAAAGCTGAGCCCGGCCCGCATTTCGGTTTAGGGTTTGAAGCTTATGCGACTTGGACTTCACCAATTCGTAAATATACCGATATCGTCAACCACCGTTTAATCAAATCTATTATTGCTGGTAAACCTTCAACGAATAAGCCATCCGAAGAATTATCAATCAAGTTAGCCGAACGTCGTCGTGCAAACCGCATGGCTGAACGTGATGTGGGTGATTGGCTCTATTCTCGTTACTTAAAACCTTTTGAAGGTACGGATACCAAATTCCCAGCTGAAATTATTGATATCACTCGTGGTGGCGTAAGAGTCCGTTTGGTAGATAATGGTGCTGTAGCTTTTGTTCCTGCGCCTTTTATTCATAGTGTTCGTGATGAGATCCAATGTAGCCAAGAAACAGGTAATGTACTTGTTAAAGGTGAAATAGCTTACCAACTTAACGATATTATCAATGTCACCATTAATGAAGTTCGTATGGAAACACGTAATATCGTCGCTAGACCAGCCGAATAACAGCTTTTCTGCTACTCTTTAAAGACCATAGTTTGAAACCTATGGTCTTTTATTTTTCTATCTACTTTTTTACAACCTAAAATTCGCATTAAACGTTAAACTGCAAACACTTTTCCATATTTTTTCCTGATTATTCTTATTCGTAAATTTACCTATCATGATATTTTGTTAACTGTTAAATCTGTATTAAGGGTCATTAAAATGAACACAGTAAGCAAACGTATTTTATCATTCATGGTGATAACTACTGTCGCTATCAGCGTCAGTGCCTGTTCAAATATGTCTAAACGCGATAAAAACACAGCGATTGGTGCCGGTGTAGGAGCTGTTGGTGGCGCTGTATTGACAGGCGGAAGTTCCATAGGAACCGTAGGTGGTGCGGCTATTGGCGGAATTATTGGACACCAAGTAGGCAAATAAATCTCATAATATCCTTTAGTCGCTCTCCTTAATCTAAAATAGCGTTCAGTATGAACGCTATTTTATTTTTTATATCCGATAATCTATTAAACTATTGACGGCAAAAAGTGTACAAAGTACACTTGCAGTTAATACAAAGGGAGGGAACCCTGTGAGTCACGCAATTGAATTTATTGAAACCAGCTTTTTTACCAAACAAATCCAATCTATCGCCACACAAGAAGAACTTAGGATATTACAAAATGAACTTATCGCATGGCCAGATAAAGGCGATATCATCCAAGGAACGGGTGGGCTTCGTAAAATTAGGATGGCAACTGGTAATAAAGGAAAAAGTGCAAGTGTACGAGTTATTTATTTCCTAGCTACAGCAGAAATTATTTATTTTATAATGGCTTATCCAAAAAATGTCAAAGATACGCTAAATGACTTAGAAAAAGCAGAATTAAAGAAACTAACGAAATTACTAAAAAATGAGGTATAAAATGAGTATATTCAACGAATTAAAAGCCTCTTTAGAAGAAGCTGTTGAAATAAAACAAGGCCATCAAAAAGCCGCTAATGTTACTCGTTACGAAATTACTGATGTCAAAGCTATTCGAGAGCAACTGAATGTTTCCCAAAGCGAATTAGCTCATGCACTAGGAACTAGCCTCGATACAATTAAAAGTTGGGAACTTAAACGACGAAACCCAACAGGGCTAGCAGCTAAAATACTCATCGCCATTAAACGTAACCCAGCTTTATTTGCTGAGTTAGCAGCAATTTAACCACTTCTTCGTTATAAAATGAGTGGCTTTCTAAGTAGCCACTCATGACAAACAGTAAAATTTTCGAACCTATCAGCCACCAGCTAACTTAACTTGAAAACCTTTCGCCTCAAGGTACTGTTTGATAACATCACGTTTATCGCCTTGAATTTCAACGTTACCGTCTTTGACAGCTCCGCCACAGCCACACTTCTTTTTAAGATCAGCCGCTAATTTAGCTAATCCGCTGTCTTCAAGGTCAAGACCAGTTACAACACAAACCCCTTTTCCTTTACGGCCTGATGTCTCACGGCGGATCCGCACAATACCATCACCTTTAGGCCTTTCAATTTTGGGTTTATCTTCAGCAATACGCCCTGTTTCTGTACTGTAAACAAGACGACTATTTGAATCATTCATAGCAAACCTTCAATAGACTGATTGATTTGTTGTAATGTGGCAGTTGGGTTTTCACTACGCGTAATCGGACGACCAATCACCATATAATCCACACCCGCCTTCACTGCATCTTGTGGTGTCATAATGCGGCGTTGGTCCCCAACATCACTTCCCGTTGGGCGAATACCTGGGGTAACTAATTTGAAATCGGCACCACAAATTTGTTTTAAACGTTGGGCTTCATGAGCAGAGCAAACAACACCATCTAGCCCGCATTGTTTGGTTAATAAGGCCAAACGCTCTGCATGAGCAGCTGGTGACAGGTTAATCCCAACACCAATGAGGTCAGATTCATCCATACTCGTTAATACGGTTACTGCTGTGAGTAATGGCGCCTCTTTACCATAAGGCTCAAGAGATTGGCGTGCCGCCTCCATCATACGAGCACCACCACTTGCATGAACATTAACCATCCATACCCCCATTTCAGCCGCAGCTGCAACCGCTCGGGCAACAGTATTTGGAATATCATGAAACTTCAAATCTAAGAAAACATCAAAACCACGATCATGGAGTGACTTAACAAATTGAGGGCCATTAAAAGTAAACATTTCTTTGCCTACTTTTAAGCGACAATCACGTGGGTCAATGCGATCCACAAAAGCCAAAGCCTCATTAGCATTTTCATAGTCAAGTGCCACAATAATTGGTGAATGTGTGTGGTTCTCAGTTGAGGAAATCATTTCTTAGCCTTTAAAGAGTCGTTATTATTTAAAAAGTGACGCTGTCACTGCCCATCTAGCCCACGAATAGGTTTAATCGTGTCCCACGAGCGACAAGATGGGCAATGCCAATATAATGCACGTGATGTAAACCCACATTTATGGCAACGATAATCGGGTTTGGTACGAATTTGCTCCCCTACCATTTTTCGTAGCAAGATCAAACTTTCTTTTGCCCTTCCATCTTCAGCTTCTTCAAGATGGTAATCCATTAAACGATAGAATAAACGCATGGTAGGATGACGTTGAATTTGGTCATTAATATAATTTGCAGCGGCTTCGTGATTTTGCTTTTCAACAATAATATCCGCTAAATAAAGCTCTGCAATAGCCCCTGAGTTACCCGCAACACACTGACGTAGGTAATCTTCCCACTCATCGGCTTGGCCAGTATGTTGGTAGCAATCAAACAGCAAAGGTAGCGTTTCAGCGACGAGCTCTCTATCTTGCTCATAGACTTGTTTTAGGACATGAATTGCTTTGTCGTAATTACCTTGTTCGATGAACAAGCGCCCTTTCATAATTGAGACCCGAGCGCAGTGGTTGTCGGCTTGCTCTGCCTTATTTAAAAAGGTCAGTGCATCTTCGAGATCATCGCTAGCAAGTTGTTGAGTCGCTAATTCACAATAAAAGTGTGCAATTTGCTCACGTAGCTCTGTATGCCCTAATTTAACCAGTTTACCTGCTGTTTCAATAGCTTTTGTCCAATCACTAGTTAATTGATAAATATTTAACAGGGATTGTAAGGCACTTTGTTTGAAATCGACTTCATCCGTCAATTGTTGAAACATGTTTTCTGCTCGGTCATAAACCCCAGCAGCCATGTAATCTCGACCGAGTTGTTGAGTTGCTAATAAGCGTTGTTCAAATGATAAAGCGGCACTTTCCACCAGCGACTGGTGAATACGAATGGCGCGTTCAACTTCACCACGAGAACGGAATAAATTTCCCAACGTGAGGTGTGCTTCAAAAGCAGAGCTATCTTCATTTTTCAGCATGTCGAGGAATAAATCGACAGCTTTATCTTGTTGATTAGACAATAGGAAGTTAACGCCTGTCACATAATCACGTGACAAGCGATTCGCATGTTGTTGCTTATCTTGTTGAGCACTTCTGCGCCCCATGTACCAACCGTAAGCAGCAGCAACTGGTAGCAGCAGAAACAGCAACTCGAACATACAGGATTATTCCTTGTTCTGAGTCGTCACTAATGAGGTTGAATCGGAAATATGACTTTCTCCAGCACCTAATTGTGATTCTAAACGTCTAATTTTACGACGTGCGTTTTTCAGGCTAACAATGACTCGTAAATAAAACACAGCACAAACTAGCCAACCTAGCACAAAACCGACACCAAAAAGTGATGCAAGAAGGGTCGATAATGAAAAATCCCCTTTTGCAATCAGGTAGTTAAATGTAATAACCTGATCATTGCTTGAACCTAGCGTAATCGAAATAATAAAAAAAGCGACCGCTAGTAATAAAATCAGAAAATATTTCACATTTATTCCCGTTATCAGTTCTATTCATCCAATAATATCTACCTGTTAAGGTAGCATTTCCAACGCATTCAGACAAAGCAATTTATTTTATACAATGAGAGATTTAAGTCAGATCTCCCCTAATAATGGTTAACTTGATGAAAGATTAATCGGTTTTACTCAGTATTCCCCATGCTCGCAAAATATAATAACCAAATAAGGCAAAACACGCACTGATGATCACTGAAGTAATTATATCAATAGGCCAATGCATGCCCAACAACATACGACTAAATGCAATCCCCTCAGCCCAAATAGCGAGCCCTATCGATAAAACGTATAAACGTTGTTGCCAAAAAAGCGCAATTAAAAACAATGCCCAGCCAGCTGCAAATAACATATGACCAGAAGGAAAAGAATATCCGGTTTCTGCTTGCCAGTGTTTACGCTGCCATTTCGCTATATATTCATCTTGTTTGACGGTGTCTTTAATTAATTTTGCTCGTTCACTACGTTTTAACGCATAAAAGTCTGATGAAGGAATTTGATATTCGGTTGCCAGCCATTCCACATAAGGGCGAGGCTCTTTAAACGTACTTTTTAATGCCGTCTTCAAACCTTGCTGCAGTAATACAATGCCAACAAGAACAAGCAATATTTTCAGTCGCTGTTTTTTTTCTGAACGAAAGATAAATACAACAGCTCCAAGAAATAACAGAGACGTTAAAATACTATAAGGTGCTCCCGCAGTGTCTGTCAGCCAGAGTATCCATTTCATTGAGTTAAACTGGGTTTCTGGTGACCAATGCCACCCTGTAACTATCATCACCATGGGAGGCATAATTAATAACAATGCAAAAGTACAAACGACCAAAACAGTTTTTTTCATTCAACGTGTTCCAAATAAAGTTCTATTAAATATACAAATATTCCATTCACCTATTATTAACTCTGTTATAGTAATACAGCGTTGGTCGTGTGCAAAGAATACCAACCTCTATATGCTAAACGTCATATAGCATCGATGTATTATAGTTAAGCTACTTTATATCGATAAACGTTATTAATTAAGCAAGAGTTACTTTAACTAATGAAAGAAAATATGCAGCTAAAACGCGTTGCCGAAGCTAAGCTCCCTACACCTTTTGGTGAATTTTTGATGGTGGGTTTTGAAGAAATCGCAACCGGTCGTGATCATGTAGCGTTAATTTTTGGCGATATCTCAGGAAGTGAACCGGTACTCAGCCGGATCCACTCCGAATGTTTAACAGGAGATGCGTTATTTAGTCTACGCTGCGATTGTGGTTTTCAATTAGAAGCCGCACTCTCTCAGATTAGTAAAGAAGGCCGAGGGGTATTACTTTACCATCGTCAAGAAGGCCGAAATATTGGCTTGCTGAATAAAATCCGAGCTTATGCATTGCAAGATCAAGGCTTAGATACGGTTGAAGCTAACATTAAGTTAGGCTTTAAAGCGGATGAACGTGATTTTACCTTATGCTCTGATATGTATAAGTTATTGGGGATAAATGAAGTCCGCTTATTGACGAATAACCCGAAAAAAATCGATATCATGCGTGAAGCTGGAATTAACGTGGTAGAACGTGTTCCGTTGATCGTTGGCCGCAACCCAAGTAATGAACATTATCTTGACGTTAAAGCAGAAAAAATGGGCCATATGCTATTTAAGCACCAATGACCTCAGCAAAGGAAGAGTGTTCTGCTCTTCCCTTTATTTTTCCTATTTCATTATCACCATTCAAAGTGTGCCATTTATCCACGGCTATATTCACTTTCTTTCCATAAGGTTTATACTGTTAGCCATCTGATTACCCTGACGAATAAACTGAGTTTTTGAGGTTTATTCCGCATACTACCAGGAGATACTGTGAACAACCTGCATTCCATTCAACGCATGAGAAGATTGCGTAAAACTGAAAAACTCCGCACTTTATTCCAAGAAACTCACCTTTCTATTAATGACCTTTGCTTGCCAATTTTTGTTGAAGAAGAACTCGACGATTATATGCCAATCAACAGCATGCCGGGTGTTATGCGTATTCCTGAAAAACGCCTTGCTTATGAAATTGAGCGTATCGCAAATGCAGGAATAAAATCAGTGATGACCTTTGGGGTTTCCCATCATCTTGATGATAATGGTAGTGATGCATGGCAAGAAAATGGTTTAGTGGCACGTATGTCACGTATCTGTAAAGAAACCGTCCCTGAAATGATAGTGATGTCTGACACCTGTTTTTGTGAATACACTTCCCATGGTCACTGTGGTGTCATGCACGGCCATATCGTTGATAACGATGCAACCATCCATAACCTAGGTTTACAAGCGGTTGCCGCTGCACGCGCAGGTGCTGATTTTATTGCCCCATCTGCTGCAATGGATGGCCAAGTTGCCGCAATTCGTCATGCACTTGATGAAGCTGGTTTTACAGACACCGCTATTATGTCTTACTCCACAAAATTTGCTTCAGCACTGTATGGCCCATTCCGAGATGCAGCGGGTTCATGCCTTAAAGGGGATAGAAAAACCTATCAGATGAACCCAATGAACCGCCGTGAAGCACTACATGAATCACTAATTGATGAACGTGAAGGTGCTGACGCGCTAATGATTAAACCTGCTGGGGCTTATTTGGATATTATTCGTGATTTACGCGAGCATACCCAATTACCTATCGGTGCTTATCAAGTCAGTGGCGAATATGCACAAATTAAATTTGCTGCTCAAGCGGGTGCAATTGATGAAACTCGTGTGGCTCTTGAAACACTGGGGTCAATCAAACGCGCAGGTGCTGATCTTATTTTCACTTATTTCGCTTTACAATTAGCCGAAGCCAACGCGTTATAATCTCATTCAGTTAAAGAAACCCGCACCACTGTATATAATTACAGTAGTGCGGGTTTTTGTCATTTTTGTTGAATAATAATACTTAAATCGACCAATTAACAACCAAATGGCTATTTTGCTCTTTGCAATTCAAGTTGTTGAGTTAGTGTTTGCGCATAATGCTGTGCTTGCTCTGCCGTTGCCAAACCAGCAATCAATAAATCTTGTTTACCCGCAGATGTTGTTGCGACCACTCCCCAGTAATCAACTTCAACCGTAATACTTTCAGGGTTTTGATCGGGCATCGGCAGAATATCAAAGTAGTCTTGTAATGGCGCAATAGTAATGGCGGTATAATCTGCATTTAAGCCGAGTGGAAATTCTTTGTCTGCATATAAACGCAAATCATGGACTTCCGTTTCAGGTGTTCTCATCACAATAGAATATAAGTTAGGTATGTGCTCCAAAATGTCACGAACCTCTTCGTTCGCACCATCAAAATGGGATGTGGTTAATAAGATATCTGCTGCCCACAATGCCCCTTTATAGAAATCGGTTTCATTGATATCTGCCATACTCATTTCCTTAATAGTGTTTTCGATAAGCTCAGTCACATGGTGACCCATGCTAAAGCTATTACATTCAATTATTTTGCACAAAGAAACTTATTTATGGCGAACTTCACCCTATTTTCATTTAGCCTAGTTGCGACTATTTTCTCCTTTAATTTACCGTCTATTTAACACCATAACGTAGATTGCCATCAAAAATATTGAGAAAAAACAAGATTGATAAATAAGATTAAATATTAAAAAATAAAAACGCCCGTAGGATACAATCTTACAGGCGTTGAAGTGTCATGATTTAATGATTAATGTAACATCTGCCTTATCACATAATGCAAAATACCACCATGACGGTAATAATCCATCTCCGTTGCAGTATCAATACGACAGCGAGTTATAACTTCTTTTATATCCCCATTACCATAAGTGATTTTCACCGTGATATCCTGCCCTGGGGTAATTGACTGAAGCCCTGTGACATCAATGCGTTCATCACCTTTTAACCCGAGAGTTTTACGAGATACCCCATCTTTAAATTCTAAAGGTATAATCCCCATGCCAATCAAATTAGAACGGTGGATACGCTCGTATGATTCAGTAATGACAACTCTCACACCTAACAAATTCGTACCTTTCGCTGCCCAATCTCGGCTAGAACCTGAACCATATTCTTTCCCGGCGATTATGGCCAGTGGGTGATTTTCTTGTTGATACAGCATTGCCGCATCATAAATCGCCATTTGTTTGCCTGTCGGTATATGTAAGGTATATCCCCCCTCTACACCCGGCACCATTTCATTGCGAATACGAATATTCGCAAATGTTCCTCGCATCATCACTTCATGGTTACCACGACGCGAGCCATAAGAGTTGAAATCTGCAACAGCAACGCCGTGTTCTTGCAGATAGCGCCCCGCTGGACTCTCTTTTTTGATATTCCCTGCAGGAGAAATATGGTCAGTCGTTACCGAGTCGCCGAGGATCGCTAAAATATTTGCACCATAAATATCTTTGACCGGTGCTGGCTGGACTTGCATACCTTCAAAAAAAGGTGGATGGCGAATATAAGTTGAGTCTTCTTGCCAGTGATAAGTTGAAGAGCTTTCAACTTTCAATGCTCTCCAAGCGTCATCACCTTCAAAGACCGCATTATATTCTTTACGGAACATGTCTGTTTTAACTTGCTGTACAGCTTGGGCAATTTCAGCACTCGATGGCCAAATATCTTTCAAATAAACATCGTTACCTGATTTATCGACACCGATAGGATCGGTTTTCAAGTTGATATTCATGTTACCCGCCAGAGCATATGCAACAACAAGTGGCGGTGATGCTAACCAGTTGGTTTTCACCAATGGATGAATTCGCCCTTCAAAGTTACGGTTACCTGATAGCACAGCGCCAACGGTAAGATCCGCTTGTTTAATCGCCTCTTCTATTGGTTCTGGCAATGGGCCTGAGTTACCAATACAGGTTGTGCATCCATATCCGACAAGATTAAATCCGAGCTTATCTAAATAAGGCGTTAAACCCGCGACAGCAAGATAATCAGTGACGACTTTTGAACCCGGTGCCAATGATGATTTAACCCATGGCTGACGAACTAACCCTTTTTCAACGGCTTTTTTCGCTAATAGCCCCGCGGCCATTAATACACTTGGGTTTGACGTATTCGTACAAGATGTAATTGCCGCAATAACGACTGCACCATCGGTTAACTCAAAAGTTTTATTTTGATATTTAACAGAAGGATAGCTCGATTGAATTTTTTTATTAACTTCTAACTCTACTGCACCGCGAAATGCTTTCGGAACTTGGCTGAGTTCAACTCTATCTTGCGGACGTTTTGGCCCTGCTAGGCTGGATTCCACCGTCGACATGTCTAACTCAAGTGTACTGGTAAAAATAGGTTCATCACCTGCATAACGCCACAAACCCTGTTCTTTGCTATAAGCTTCCACCAGCGCAATTTCATCATCACTGCGCCCAGTTAAACGCATATAAGATAGCGTCACTTCATCAACAGGGAAAAAACCACAAGTTGCGCCATATTCAGGTGACATATTTGCAATCGTTGCTCGGTCTGCTAATGGTAAATCCGCTAAGCCATCACCATAAAATTCAACAAATTTCCCCACAACACCATGTTGACGTAGCATTTGTGTTACCGTCAATACAAGGTCGGTTGCCGTTATCCCTTCGGATAATTTCCCTGTCAATTTAAAACCAACAACATCAGGGATCAGCATTGAAACCGGTTGGCCTAACATCGCGGCTTCAGCTTCAATACCACCGACACCCCAACCTAACACACCTAACCCGTTGATCATCGTCGTATGAGAGTCCGTACCCACTAAAGTATCGGGATAGGCATATAATTTACCGTCAATTTCTTCATACCATACTGCCTTGCCAAGGTATTCTAAATTAACTTGGTGACAGATACCGGTACCCGGCGGCACTACTTGAAAACGATTAAATGCTTTTTGGCCCCAACGTAAAAATAAATAACGTTCATGGTTACGCGCCATTTCAATTTCAACGTTATCGCCAAATGCGGATTCGGTTGCAAACTCATCCACCATCACCGAGTGGTCAATCACTAAATCAACAGGTGACAACGGGTTTACTTGCTCAACATTGCCGCCAAGGGATTTAACTGCTTCACGCATAGCGGCAAGGTCAACAACAGCAGGAACACCCGTGAAGTCTTGCATGAGAACACGCGCTGGGCGATAAGCAATTTCTCTATCTGCATGCGCGTTTTTTTGCCAGTCAATTATTGCTTGTAAATCTTGTTCGACAACTGAGGTGCCATCAATATGACGTAATAGATTTTCGAGTAAAACTTTTAATGACTTAGGTAATTTAGTCCCCTCACCGAGCTTTTTTTCAGCAATCGCTAAACTGAAGTAATTATACTGCTTGTTTCCAACATTGAGTGTCGAAGCACTCGTTGTTTTTAGACTCAACGACATAACTCCTCCTTGGTTTTTATGGCTATGGCAATATTTGTATTTACCACCATTATTTTTTGTTAACCAATTGTAATCTTAGTTGCTCTAGAAATTTGATTTATAGATTTTGTGCCAAATATTGAATTTTTCTCTACTAATAATAGGAAATTTAAGATAAGAAGGGAAATAAGTCAGGAAAAAACCAAGTACATCAACTCGGTATTAATAACAAAAACCCTAGAAATACGATCACTAGGGTTCCTACTTACAAAGTATGACAAGGCAAAAATATAATATAAAGAAATTAAATGATAGGCAGTTTCATATCTTTAAAAAACTCTTCAATTTCTTCATTGTTACGTATAGAAACCGCTTTATCGACCACATCACGAGTTAGATGCGGTGCGAAACGCCACATAAAATCATACATATAACTACGCAAGAAACTAGTACGTTTAAAACCAATCTTGGTTGTGCTATAGCTGAACTTATCACGCATATCAATCACAACTAAATCGCTATCACTAACAGGGTCAACCGCCATACTTGCGATAATACCAATCCCTAGCCCTAATCTAACGTAGGTTTTGATCACATCAGCATCGGTTGCGGTAAAAATAATTTTGGGCTCAAGGCCAATTTTCTGAAATGCCACATCTAATTCTGAACGACCAGTAAACCCATGGGTATAGGTTACAATTTGATATTCAGAGATATCTTCAATAGTGACATTTTTTTTCGTTGCAAGTGGATGGTCTTTTTGCACGACCACACAGCGATTCCAATGGTAGCATGGCAACATAATCAAATCGTTATAAAGGTGCAATGCTTCGGTTGCTATCGCAAAATCACTGTTACCTTTGCACACTTCCTCAGCGATTTGCGTTGGTGACCCTTGCTGCATATGCAATGAAACATGTGGATAACGCTCAATAAAACCTTTTATTGTTGGAGGTAAAGCATAACGAGCTTGTGTATGTGTCGTGGCAATACTCAAGCTACCTCTATCTGGATAAGTATGCTCCCCAGCAACCGAGCGGATCGCTTCTATTTTTGATAGCACTTCTCGGGAGATCCGTACCACTTCTTCCCCTGCGGGAGTAACATGCGTTAAGTGCTTACCACTACGCGCAAAAATTTGGATCCCAAGCTCATCTTCAAGCATCCGCACTTGTTTACTGATACCGGGCTGTGACGTAAAAAGCCCCTCAGCGGTTGAGGAGACATTCAAGTCATGGTTAACCACTTCAACAATATAACGTAATTGCTGCAATTTCATATTTCAGTCTACCTCATACAGGAATAATGTGCATTTGCTATCTATAGCTAAAGAATATTACATATAGCTAATAGTTATAATTGATTTATTTGATATAACCAATATAACATCATTCTCTGAAGAATAAACAGTATGATGATAAAATTTCATCTAAATACCCTCTACAATGAAGAAAAGCAGTAAGGTACTGCAAAGACGGATTAACTTTATTTCATTATGTGGTTCAATAAGTGAAATAAATTTTGCAGAACACTCGCTCCAAGGTTTAACGTATTAGAGTGGATATCGTAATTCTCAACGAAGAGAGGTGGTTACATGCGTTTAAATGTTTTGGCTTTAATTATTGGTATGTCGACTATTTCTTTTGCCCCGTCACTATTGGCAAAAGAAGTTAGTTATGGACAACAAAAAATTGTTTTGTCTGACACGATTGAACCCGGCAATGATTTTTACCGTTATGTGAATGAAGATTGGATAAATAAAGCGCAAATCCCTACCGGTATGCCACGTATTAACTCTTTTGTGGAATTATACTTAAATACAGAAAAACAAATTCAATCGATAATTGACCAGCTACAGCAGATCCCCGAAAACAAACTTACGCATAATCAACGAAATATTCGAAATTTATATCTTAGTTACCTGAATGAAACGGCTATCGAACAGGCAGGAATTACCCCAATAAAATCCGATTTAGATGCCATTAAGAAAGCTAAAAGCCATAGTGATATTAGCCAGTTAATGACCCAACCCGACTACAAATCATTGATTTCTTATTGGGTAGACTTAGATGCTAAAGCACCGGATACCTATGTGCTTTATATCGGCCAAGGCGGCTTAGGGCTACCTAATCGGACTTATTACCTCGATAACACACCGCAAATGGAAGATATTCGAAAAAGTTATATCGCTTATATCGCTACCATGTTAGAGCTAGCCGGTGAAAAAGATGTCACACAAAAAGCACAGAAAATTTTTGATTTAGAAAAAGCGATTGCAACTGTACATTGGAGCCCTGAGGCCCGCCGTGACACTATCAAAAATTACCATGCAATGACCTTAGCTGAAATGAAAAACCATACCCAAGGTTTTGATTGGGATAGCTTTATTACTAGCCGCAAGTTAACTGATAAGCAACTTGCGAAAGTGGTCGTTGAAACGGACAGCGCAGTTGAACAAACTGCAAAGATTTTTGCAGATACCCCAGTTTCGACATTAAAAGATTACTTAACCTTTCAGTATATTAGTGAGCACGCACGTTATTTAAACCAAACCATCGCAGATGCTCAGTTTGATTTTTACTCGAAAAAACTCAATGGTATTGAGAAGCAACGCACCCGCCAAGAGCGCGCTTTGCAAACCGTTAACTCACTCCAAGGTGAGCCATTAGGGCAAATTTACGTCGAACAATATTTCGACCCTCAAGCTAAAGAAAAAATTAAAGATTTGGTTAGTTATGTGAGAGGAACATTTAATTCACGCTTAAAAGTCAATGACTGGATGGATGAGCCTACTCGCCAAGAAGCCCTTAAAAAATTGGAACAATTCACGGTTAAAGTGGGTTATCCAGACCAATGGAATGATTTCAGTGCGATTAACCTTAAGCCCGATTCATTATTAGATAATTATAAGCAAGTTTTAGCTTGGTCATATGATGATATGATTGGCAAAATTGGTCAGCCTGTTCGTCAATGGGAATGGGGAATGACGCCACAAACAGTCAATGCCTATTTCAACCCTGTTCAAAATGAAATTGTGTTCCCTGCTGCAATTTTACAAGCACCGTTCTTTGACCCTAATGTTGACCCAGCCTATAACTATGGCGCAATAGGTGCAGTCATCGGCCACGAAATGGGCCATGGTTTTGACGACCAAGGCAGTTTATATGACGGAACCGGGCAGTTACGTAATTGGTGGAGTGAGAGCGCTAAAACCCACTTCAAAGAGAAAACCGCTAAGCTTGTTGAACAATATAACGGCTTTACTGTTGATGGCTTAAAGGTGAACGGTGAGCTTACATTAGGGGAGAATATTGGTGACCTCGGTGGGTTAAATATCGCCTTAAGTGCTTATAAGCAATTTGCCAAAGAAAATTACCCAAATGGTGAGGCTCCAATTATTGACGGAACAACTGGGTTACAGCGTTTCTTCATTGCTTGGGCACGCACGTGGCAAGAGCTGTCAAATAAAGAATCTGAACGTAATAAGATTATGACGGACCCTCATAGCCCTAACCAATTTCGCGCAAATGGCGTAGTACGCAATATTGATGACTGGTACGAAACATTCGGTGTTGATAAAAATAACGCCCTGTATTTGGCACCAGAACAGCGTATTCGTATTTGGTAATAGAAAAAAGGCTCAGATTATTTTCTGAGCCCTTCATAGCTAGGTAACAAACGGTGCTAAGCCCTAGTGGCATATATTAGTATATTTAAAATTAGCAAGCCCAACTAACAATACTGCTATTTAAATAACTTTTTAATCAATACAATACGCTAAATCGTTCAAGTTGTGGCTAGGCAGCAAGCGGCGCTAAGACCTAGGAGCATACATCAGTATGTGACTAGGGGTAGCAAGCACAGCTAACAACGCCACAGCTTTGAAATATTAATAAATAAACGTTTTAATACGCTAAATAGTTCAAGTTGTGGCTAGGCAGCAAGCGGCGCTAAGGCCTAGGAGCATACATCAGTATGTGACTAGGGTTAGCAAGCGGCGCTAAGGCCTAGGAGCATACATCAGTATGTGACTAGGGTTAGCAAGCGCAGCTAACAACGCCACAGCTTGAAATATGACGCGTATTATTTGATGACGCCGCAGGCCATCCTAGCCCCACCACCGCCTAACGCCGCTGGGTCATCAGAATAGTTATCACCACCCACATGCACCATCAATGCACGATCTTGAACATCTTTGAGTGATTTTAAACGTGGCGCTAGTACCGCATAATTAGCATTACCTTGGCTATCGGCAACTAAGCCGGGTAAATCGCCTAAATGCCCTGTGTTATCATAAGGGCCTTTATGAACTCCTGTTTTGGCTGGGTCTAAATGACCACCTGCTTTTAATGCAGGTACCGATTTACCGTCTTTTTCTGCAGGTTCGCAGCTTGGGTTCTCATGAATATGGAAGCCATGAATGCCTGCTTGTAGTCCTGTTAATTTAGGCGTGAACAGTAATCCATATTCCGTTTCTGAGATAACAACCTCACCTATTGCTTTACCATCACCTGTGGGTGTCGCTTCTTTTAATACAACAGTAGACTGAGCAGCGTACGCTGTCCCCGCTGTCAATAATGCAGCCAGTAAACACATTTTTAACTTCATTTTGCCTCCGGTGGATAACTTTTATCTATCATTCCATCGACTTACCTAAATATTTCAGCAAGGTAAGGATTATTACTGCCAATTGATAACTACAACGACTCTATCTTAAGTTAACACAAATTAGTTATCACTTTGGTGCTACATTTGAGTTTAGTTAAAAATTGGTGGCTGTATCACAGTGAACGATAAGAAATAAAGGAATGGACAGTATAACAGCGGGTTATTCACTGATAGGCATTGATATGAAATTGACAAGTTAATAAAAAAGCCAATCTAATTAAATGATTGGCTTTTTTGTTTGGAAACAAAAGAGAGCTATTACTTTTCTTTTACTTCCCACTTACCGTCAACGTAGAATGCACTCCAACCCGTTGCTTTGCCGTTTTTCTCTGAAGAAACATATTGTTGTTTCGTTTTACGACTAAAACGGACGACAGTTGGGTTACCTTCACCGTCTTCAGCCGGTGCTTCAGCTAAATAAGCGAGTTTTTCAGGTAAACGGTCTTTAAAACGCTGTAATTCTGCCACTAGTGGTGCACGTGTTTCTCGTGATTTAGGGAATGTATTCGCCGCAAGGAAAACGCCAGCAGCCCCATCACGTAACACAAAATACGCATCAGATTTTTCACATGGAAGTTCCGGCAATGGCACTGGATCTTCTTTCGGTGGTGCCACTTCACCACTTCGTAAGATTTTACGCGTATTTTTACACTCTTCGTTGGTGCAACCCATGTACTTACCAAAACGCCCCATTTTCAGGTGCATTTCTGAACCACACTTGTCACACTCAATGACCGGGCCGTCATAACCCTTAATACGAAACTCGCCTTCTTCGATTTCATAACCTTCACACGCAGGGTTATTACCACAAACATGTAATTTACGGCCATTATCAATCAAATAGCTGTCCATCGCGGTGCCGCATTTTGGACAGCGGCGTTTGGCTCTTAACGCATTAGTTTCCGCATCATCCCCTTCAAGGACATTAAGGACTTCGTCTTCAGGGATAAGGTTAATCGTTTTTTTACAACGCTCTTTGGGTGGTAATGCGTAACCAGAGCAACCTAAAAATACCCCAGTTGATGCGGTACGAATACCCATATGACGCTCACAATCAGGGCAAGTGATTGAGGTAATTACCATTGGGTTGGTGCGCATTCCCCCTTCCTCTGGTTCTTTTTCAGCAACATCGAGCTGCTTACTAAAATCAGAGAAGAATTCATCTAATACGGCTTTCCATTCGGCATCATGGTTTGCAACATGGTCCAGTTGGTCTTCCATACGTGCAGTAAAATCATAGTTCATCAGATCGTTAAAGTTTTCCTCTAAGCGGTCTGTGACGATTTCACCCATTTTTTCTGCATAAAAACGACGGTTTTCAACTTTGACATAACCTCTGTCTTGGATCGTCGAAATAATCGCTGCATACGTTGAAGGACGGCCAATACCACGCTTTTCTAATTCTTTAACTAAAGACGCTTCACTAAAACGTGCTGGCGGCTTGGTAAAGTGCTGGCTAGGCAATAGTTCAACCAAAGACAACTCCGCACCGACTTGTATTGGTGGCAGCGTTTTGTCTTCATCATTTTTACGCAGTGCAGGCATGACTTTCGTCCAACCATCGAAGCGCAGAGTACGCCCTTTGGCTTTTAGTTCAAAATCCCCTGCTTTGACTGTTAAGGTTGTTGAATCATATTTCGCAGGTGTCATTTGACAAGCCACAAACTGATTCCAAATCAATTGATACAACCTTTTCGCGTCGTTCTCCATGTCTTTTAGTGACTCAGGTAAAACATCGACACTAGAAGGACGAATGGCTTCGTGTGCCTCTTGCGAATTGTCTTTGCTACTATACACATTAGCATCTTTTGGCAGGTATTTCGCGCCAAAATTATCATTAATATAGCCACGAACCATGTCAAGTGCATCTTGACTCAAGTTTGTTGAGTCAGTACGCATATAAGTGATGTAACCCGCCTCATAAAGACGCTGAGCCATCATCATGGTTTTTTTCACGCCGAAACCTAAACGGGTACTAGCAGCTTGTTGTAGCGTTGACGTGATATACGGTGCGCTCGGTTTACTGGATGTCGGCCTATCTTCACGGTCAGTAACCGCAAAACGGGCATTTTCCAGTAATTTAACCGCCGCCTCTGTTTGCGCTTTATTGACTGGCTTAAATGCCTTACCACCTTGTGAAGTGACTTCCATACGCAAATTAGCGATATCTTTATCGGCTAAGTCGGCATGCAGTTCCCAATATTCTTCAGGAACGAAGGCTTTAATTTCCCGTTCACGTTCAACTATCAGTTTCACAGCAACTGATTGAACACGACCAGCAGATAAGCCACGAGCCACTTTTTTCCACAACAGTGGAGAAACCATGTAACCCACAACTCGGTCCATAAAACGACGCGCTTGTTGTGCGTTAACTCTATCTATATTTAATTCCCCAGGGCTATCAAATGCCTGAGTGATCGCATTTTTGGTGATCTCATTAAATACAACACGACTAAAACGAGAATCGTCTCCACCAATCACTTCACGTAAATGCCACGCAATAGCTTCCCCTTCGCGGTCCAAGTCCGTTGCGAGGTAGATGTGATCAGCATCCTCCGCCAGTGATTTAAGTTCAGAGACCACTTTTTCTTTACCTGGTAGAATTTGATAATTCGCTTTCCAACCATGGTAAGGGTCAATCCCCATGCGCTTAACTAATGCATCACGCGGATCTTTTTTCACTTTCTTTGTTTTGTCGGTAGATGAGCCTGTACTCTTTTGTGAGCCGGTTTGTGAACCAGAGCCGCTTTTCGGCAGATCACGAATGTGGCCAACGCTGCTTTTTACAACGTAGCCACTGCCAAGATACTTATTAATCGTTTTGGCCTTTGCCGGGGACTCCACTATAACAAGAGCTTTACCCATATTTACCTTTACCTAAATATCAACAATGGCGCATTTCTACATTAAAATGCGCAAAATGAGAATCTCTTTTTTATATTGCGACACAATCACAATATATCAATATATTTTTAAACAATTATTTGTGTTGAAACAAAACTTATAAACTCAATCACGTTATTCTAAAAGGCACAAAGTGTCTTCTAGTCGACTGATTTTAACCATATAAAGATGTTTAGTCACAATTGAAAACCACACACTCTACCTGATAAAATGCTAGAAGCAACCAATTATTTTTTCAAGGAAGCCAAGTTATGCAAGACAATTTACCGTTCATCACAAAAAAAGAGTTACTTGAAAAAGCTAATGATATCATAAAGAAACATGATGATTATATTCATGGTATGTTTGTTGATACTGTAGAGCAGCATCGAGGTACATTGGTATTTAAAGGGGAGTTCTTCTTAGATGAGAACAATATCCCTACCTTAAAGAGTACCGCTGCTTTTAATATGTACAAACACCTTGCTCATGTACTATCAGAACAATACCAATTGAGTGATAATAACTAATTAACACGTTTGCTCTTTGTATATAATTTACCGGCTAAAAAGCCGGTAAATTAATAGTAGATTTAAAAACGCTTATTCGCTAGGCAAAATTCGAAATTACAAGAGTGGTTTTTGCCCACGCTGCCACCAGCGCAATAATAAATTATCCACGCTCTTTGCCGCGCTTCCCATAAACTTATCCATCATTTTTTTACTTAATACATAACGGATACTAACTATTTCCTTAGTATCAATCGCATTAATAATAAAATCATCACTCACACCAATATTATCCACAAGCCCTTTATCAAGCGCCTGTGAACCATACCAATACTCCCCTGTTGCAACTGCAGAAATATCTAAAGATGGGCGATTTTGATGAACAAATTGTTTAAACAATTCATGTGTTGAATTTAAATCTTCAACAAATTTCTTACGACCTTGCTCCGTGTTCTCACCTAACATGGTCAATGTACGTTTATATTCGCCAGCGGTGTGAAGTTCAACATCAACATCATGCTTTTTTAATAACCGATGAATATTTGGAATTTGAGCGACAACACCAATCGAACCAATAATGGCAAATGGCGCTGCGATAATTTTATCTGCGATGCACGCCATCATATATCCACCACTCGCAGCGACTTTATCTACCGCAATAGTCAGTGGGATATTTTTTTCTTTGATTCTTAGTAATTGTGAAGCCGCTAAGCCATAACCATGAACCATCCCACCTGGGCTTTCAAGTCTTAACAAAACCTCATCCTGTTGGTCTGCAACAGCGAGAATTGCACTGATCTCTTCACGTAAAGAGGCAACTTCACGTGCATCCATACTACCTTTGAAGTCTAAGACATATAAGCAAGGCTTTTTAACCCCTGTTTGGCCTAATTTAGCCCCAGTTTTCTCACTTTTTGATTTTGCTTTTTGCTGTTTTTTAAATGCTTTTAGCCATGCCTTATGTTCTGATTCATTCATTTTTATCTGTTGCATTTGGCGCTGACGCTCACGATAGCTTTCACCTAAATCTGTGATTTTCAAAGCACCTTTTGCTCCTTGTCTGCGCATACCTACGCCAAACACAAAAACAGCCAGCAAAACCACCGCTACCAAAATCGTAACGACTTTTGCTAAAAATAGCCCATACAATGAGAAATACTCCACAATCTGATCCTTTTGATATTTATCTTCAATACAAAAATAATCTCACGATTACGCGCAAACAACCAGAAAAAAACAGAGTTGGCACGACAAACCTTGTTAATACTATGTTAGATTAGCCAATTATCACAATCAGTGCGATGATAACCATACATGCTAATCACAATAGTAGGAAAGAATATGCTCCAATATCAGCCTAGACAAGACCTATTGAAAGGTAAAACTATTCTCGTGACAGGTGCCGGTGATGGCATTGGCCGTGAAGCCGCTCTCACTTATGCGCGCTATGGTGCATCCCTTATTCTTGTTGGTAGAACACTGCATAAATTACAATCAGTTAGTGATGAAATAGCGGCTTTAGATGGAAAGAATCCACCTTGCTTTATATTAGACTTATTAACCGCAACAATTGATGACTGCCATACACTCGCTTCGCAAGTTGCGTCAATAACGCCTTATTTAGATGGCGTTTTACACAACGCGGGAATACTTGGTGTAGTAGCCCCTATCTCTGAGCAACCCAGTGACCTATGGCATGATGTGATGCAAATAAATGTTAATGCCACATTCATGCTAACTCAAGCTTTGCTCCCTCTATTACTTAAAGCGCCTAATGCCTCGTTAGTTTTTACCAGTTCAAGTGTAGGTAAACAAGGTCGAGCCGGTTGGGGAGCTTATTCTGTCTCTAAATTTGCGACAGAAGGTTTAATGCAAATTCTATCCGAAGAGTATAAGCACAGTAATCTTCGTGTAAATTGTATTAATCCAGGTGGAACTCGAACCTCTATGCGAGCAAGCGCATTCCCTGACGAAGATCCACTTAAATTGAAAACTCCTGCTGATATCATGCCTATTTATATCTATTTGATGGGTGATGATAGCCTGCGTAAAACAGGAAGTAGCTATGATGCACAACCCGGACGCAAGCCCGGTGCTGCGGAGTAAAAATGATGTCTCAAAGCCGACACGAAGAACGTCAACAACGTTTAAAAGAAAAAGTGGATGCACGAATTGAAGCCGCTCAAATTGAACGGGGTATCGTTATTGTCTTTACTGGAAATGGAAAAGGCAAAACGACAGCGGCATTTGGTACTGTTTGCCGTGCAGTAGGCCATGGTAAAAAAGCCGCTGTTGTTCAATTTATTAAAGGTGGCTGGGATAATGGTGAACGTGAGCTGTTAGAACCCCAAGGCGTTCCCTTCTATGTTATGTCCACAGGGTTCACTTGGGAAACTCAAAACAAAGAGACAGACACCCTCGCCTGTATAGAAACTTGGCAATACGCCAAACAATTATTAAGTGACCCACAGTACGATTTAGTCATTTTAGATGAACTCACCTACATGGTAAGTTACCATTATCTCGAATTAGCAGAAGTGATCCAAGCATTACAAAGCCGCCCTGCCAATCAATCTGTTGTGATCACTGGCAGAGGTTGCCACCGAGATTTAATCGAATTAGCTGATACAGTAACAGAAATGCGCCCAGTGAAACATGCATTTGATATTGGGATTAAAGCTCAAAAAGGGATTGATTGGTAATCATCCGATAACAAAGTGCAATAATAAGGCGTTATTTTTTATTATTGCACTTCTAATCTATTTCACTAGCTATTTTTCTAACTAAGCCATCAGTTAACCTATAAAAAAGTTATTTAATACTTTTCATTGGTAACACTAATTTAGTGTGAACTCCATATTGGAAAATATTTTTTGGTAGTATGAATTTTTTTGCTAACTTTTGTTCATCAAGTATCACAATTATTTTATAACGATAAAGAATAAATATAAAAATAATTAATGCTATTTGTTGAAAACCTCCTCTTTAATTAAAATGATTACGTATTGCTACGTGAGTAAAATCCTCCTAACAGGCTAAAAATGCGTAAACACAACCTATTGATAAAAAACAAACTAATCTATAAAAATAGATATTACTCCGCTTTTATTCAGTTTTAGTTAGTTATCAATGAATAACGATATATTTACCCATGTTAACATTATTAATTTTATTTAGTTTTCTATTTAAGCATAATTAAACTGCAATAATGGATTGTTAGTTATCTTAGATTTTTCTATTTTATTTAAGGGATATATATGAAAAATGTTTCAAATTCTCATTTGAATTTCACCAAATTGAAATTTAACCCACTCTTTTTATGTGTTTCAATGATCGTTGGAACCTCTACTGTTGCCCAAGCGTCAATTACACCAACTAATGGGGCTGGTATATTAAATCAAGGTAATGGGCCGACTGTCGTTTATATTAATAAACCAAGCCAGGCTGGTGTTTCCCATAATACCTATAGCCAATTCGATGTTGACCAAAAAGGTGTTATTTTAAATAACAGTGCAAAAAATTCTAATACGCTCATTGGCGGCAAAATTGGTGGCAATACCAATGTTGCCGGCGGGCGAGCTAAAGTTATCTTAAACGAAATAAATTCAAATGCGGCAACCACATTAAATGGCATGATTGAGGTTGCAGGCGGCAAAGCGCAAGTAATCGTTGCTAATGCTTCCGGTGTTACATGTAACAACTGTGGCTTTATCAACACCAATCGTACAACACTGACAACCGGTAAAGTAGAGCTAGCAAATGATGGCTCCATTGCTAACTATAATGTGCAGCAAGGTAAAATTGCCATCAATGGGAGATTAGATACCAATTCTCCGACAGATTTAATTGCACGTTCGGTGGCCATTAATAGCATTATTGATACACAGCGCATCAATGTGATAGCTGGAAGTAATCACGTCAATTCGGCTGGGGATGTGACGGGTACAGCCGCTGCAATTGGAACAAAACCCACTGTTGGGATTGATGTTTCGTCGATTGGCGGTATGTATGCCAATAAAATCTCATTAATAGCCACTGAAACTGGCGTTGGTGTCAGTAATTTAGGGGATATTGGTACCTATAATGGCGCAATTTCTATTGATACCGCAGGAACGGTGAATAATACCAATGGTAATATGAACGCAGCGGGTGATATTGATATTAAAGCAGCAAGCCTTACCAATAACGGTCGCATTGCGGGTAATAAAAACGTCAATATTACCGTTGCAGGAACGGGTGTAATTAATAATGATAATGGTGATATCACATCCTATAACAATGATATTAATCTAAGTACATTAGGTACACTAAGCAACAATCGTGGTTCGATAATCGCTCTGCAGAATGTTAATACACTCTCTGATTCATTTGTAAATGATAATGGTATCGTTCAGTCTACTAAAGGTAATATCGACATTCATTCCATGAGTACAATTTACAACAGGGACAATCTCGCCAATCCAAATGATCCAGTAAAAGGATTCAATGCTGGGCGTGATATAACGATTAATGCCGTTCGTGTTGTGAATGAAAACTCCAATATTACTGCAGGGCGAGATAGCAAAATCAGCACGCAATCCGCAATTGATAACACATCAAATAGCAAAATTACTGCACAACGCCATGCAGACATCAGTACGATGTACTTAACGCAAACTAATTCTGAAATAAATGCCATTGATGGCCAGATGAATTTAGATGCGTCGGTATCACTCACTAATGCGGGAACGTCAACCATTCATAGTGGTCGCTTGATGAATATCAATGCTAACCAGCTCAATAACACCGGAGCGATTGTTTCGAATAACGGCAAATCCGTTATTAATGCTAATTCAATGAACAACCGTTCTGGCTATATCAAAGGACAAAATCTTACGATTAAAGCCTATAGTATTGATAACCAAGCAGGGTTAATTAATGCAGAAAATAATCTCGATATTGAAACCAGTTATTTGAACAACAGTTACAGTAGTGACTTTAAACTCATTAATACTAAATTTGGACTAACAAACCAAAATGGTGGCCTACAAACCAATAATGGAACTATTAAAGTTAAAGGTGATACGTTACATAATACCTATGGTTCTATTGCTGCAAATGTAGAAAATAATACCGCTGCACGTAATGATATTGACGTTAAGCTCAAAGCAACACTCAATAATAATTATGGAGAAATCAAAAGCGCTAATAGCCAGAAACTGGATGTTGGCACATTAGAAAACTATTCAGGAACAGTGGCCGCAGGGAAAAATCTCACCATTGATTCAAAAAATCGTATTAACAACCAATATGGTGCTTTACGTTCTACTAACACGACTAAAGTCACCAGCCCTATAGTAAGTAATGGAACGGCTGGAAGTATCACGGGTAACCGTGTGATTATTGATGCAGTTGTGACAAACTAATATATTACATCGATTAAAAAGGAGGTTAAATAACCTCCTTTTTTGCGTTGTATTTGTTGAATTAATATTCTGAATTAATCACAACCTCTTCACCAAAGCGACCTGCTTTTGGTAATGGTTGGTAAGATGAGTTTGCCGCACGTAAAATACGAACACCGCGAATACCTAACTCATGTGCTGCTGCGATATCGGCATCAGCATCACCATAATATATGGTAAGTTTGTGATCACGCATCCAGCTCACTTTATTATTTTGCCCTGGTTCATCACCCGCAAAAATAACAGGTTGCATTTTATCCGCAGGTATCGCTAAACCTTCTTGAACATATTTCGTCACTGTTTCCGTTTTTGTTTTCGTACGGCCAGTAATGAAATAAACAGTGTCACCGCGCTCTAAGTGCATTTTGACTAAATCAATACCCACTTGTTTTGGCATACTGAATTTGTCCCACTCATTATTCATTTTTTCCCAAAATTGTTGATTTTTGAGGTAGCTAAAATCGTTAGGTGAGAACTCTAATTTACCACGGTAAAAACCTGGACTTGAAAATAACACCGTATCATCGATATCAAACCCAACAGCCATAGGTGCTTTTCCTTCTAGGCTTTGTTTAATTTGTTCGATGGAAACCCAATGAATAGGCTGTTGTTGAGCAAGTTCAACAACGGTAACGCCGGGGCTTACGGTTTCTGGCATTGGAATTTTTGCTTGAGAGGTTGCCGTAAAACTCAATGCCAATGCAATCGCACTCAAAGTCAGTGTTATTTTTTTCATGTTTTGTCCTTATTCAGGTTTATCCACTTAAACCATTCTTTATTTATCTGGATAAACTGGGTAAGTAATAGGTTTATCTGTAAATTTGTCTTTATTATCAGTTAGCAACTCAACATTTTGTGAGTTACATCCCATAAGAAGGGGCATACTAAGACTTTTTATTACATTAAAATGAGACAAACATCTCATAAACATTATCTATTATTGATAGGTTTCATAATAATGTGAACTAGACCATTAATTTTCTAATTATCTATGTTGCATATAACTATTACTGAAAGATGAGTTTATAAGATTGATGATTACTGGAGTGGATGATTATTGGCGTGACCGCATAAAAAAACGCAGAGGAATTACGCTCTGCGTTTTTTATACTGAATAAAGAATAGCAAGTTTAGATGCGAGTACGACGTTTCGCCGTTGGTCTTGATGATTGACGTTTTGATGCCGGACGCGATGCAACTTGTGTATGGCGTTTTACTGCACGGCGAATTTGGTTTGCTTTAATGCGACGTTGATCGCGCTCAACCGCAACCTTACTTTCCGTTTCCACCGGCAGTTCCACCAGCTCACGGAGATAGTTGGTTTGCTCTAAACCAAGTTCCGTCCATCCTCCACGTGGTAAACCTTTAGGTAAGTCGATATCACCATAACGCACACGGATTAAACGGCTGACTTGTACACCAACAGATTCCCAAAGGCGACGAACTTCGCGGTTACGTCCTTCTGTTAAGGTGACATTAAACCATTGGTTCATCCCTTCTCCGCCACGGTAAGAAACCGTTTTAAAAGAGGCTGGGCCATCTTCCAACTGTACACCTTGTGTTAATTGACGAATTTTTGCATCGTTAATTTCACCAAACACACGCACTGCATATTCACGTTCAACTTCACGGCTAGGGTGCATTAAACGATTAGCGAGCTCACCGTCTGTTGTGAATAACAATAAACCACTAGTGTTAACATCTAAACGGCCAACAGCAATCCACCGCGCCCCTGTTAACCGTGGTAAACGGTTAAAAACAGTTGGGCGCCCTTCAGGATCATGACGTGTGCATAACTCACCTTCTGGCTTGTAGTAAGCCATTACACGACAGATTTCCTTTTCAGGCTCTTTGATTGCTAATAAACGACCATCTAAACGAATTTTTGTTGCTGGTGTGACTTCAACACGGTCCCCTAGTGTCGCAATTTTGCCATCAACACTAATACGACCCGCTTGCAGGAATGTTTCGATTTCTCGACGAGAACCATGCCCTGAACGAGCAAGGATTTTCTGTAATTTTTCAGTTTTTTGCGGTTTTACGCTCATGTAACCCTCTGCTGTCGCCTTCACAGGCGTCAAATATCTTTTTGGCGCGCTATTTTTGCCGCGCCAAACAATAATGAATTTGAAAACCCGCGCATTATACACAGGTTTGTCCTGAACCCCTATTACTTATCTGTATATTGCACATTCAATACAATTTTAGTTAGTTCAGTACTGAATCTTAAGCTTCGATATATTTATACCTACTCAAAAGGCGTTGGATCCCCTGTTCCGACTCGCGCCACAACAGGCGTATCATCAGTAAAGTCAATCACAGTTGTTGGTTTTTGCCCAATATAACCACCATGTATCACCAAATCGACTTGTTTATCGAGTAAATCGCGGATTTCCTCAGGGTCTGATTGAGTGAAATCATCACCTGGCATAATCAAACTAGTTGACATCAACGGTTCACCAACAGCTTCGAGTAAATCTCGAGCAATCGGGTTCGACGGTACACGTAAACCAATAGTTTTACGTTTTTCATTCATTAAACGCCGTGGAACTTCTTTCGTTGCCCGCAAAATAAAGGTGTAATTACCTGGTGTATTATTTTTAATTAAACGGAAGACAGTGTTATCAACATGCGCATAATTGGATAGCTCAGAGAGATCTCTGCACATTAATGTGAAATTATGGTTAGCATCAAGCTGACGAATCCGACAGATACGTTGTAAAGCATCTTTTTCTTCTAAACGGCATCCAATGGCATATCCTGAATCTGTAGGATAAACAATCACTCCGCCTTTATTTAAAATTTCAACACTCTGGCTAATAAGTCTTGCCTGAGGATTGTCCGGATGGATATAAAAAAACTGGCTCATACATACCTCTAATTTTTGGGTATCGACAGCATCACCCGGCAAAAATACCTATAAATGCTACTATCTTTGAATTCCATAAGATGACTTACTCATTAATAAATCATCACTTATAATAATTATTTTACACTGCATTATTAATACATCAATTAATTAGCTGTTTTTACTGTATCCCAAAGTGTCCAAACAGCCTTGTCATCATCGGGCAACCATAAATTTCTGCCAAGCTCTATCCAAGAGCAAGGTCGATGAAAATCTGAACCAACGGATGTATACAAATTAGCATTATTGGCCAATTCTGCTAAATATTGCTTTTCATTTGGCGGTTGCTGGCAGTGAGAAACCTCCATAGCATCACCACCGCACTGTTTAAAATACGCAACCAACCGTTTTAACCATTTATTGGATAATTGATATTTAGACGGATGCGCTAATACCGCAACTCCCCCTGCGGCATGGATTGCGTCAATTGAGTCTTGAATTGTGCACCACTTCGCAGGCACATACCCTGTTTTCCCTTTCGATAAAAAACGTTTAAATACATTATTAATCGTTTTTTCTTTACCTATTTTCACAATATATTGTGCAAAATGTGCCCGCGTTACCTGCCCACCACCAGAAATACGTTGTGCATTTTCCCATGCATCGTCAATGCCTGCTTTTTGTAACCGCCTGCCCATCTCAATACCACGCTCTAAACGATGCTCAGATTGTGTTTTTAACAATTGAACCATCGCGGGATGTGAAGGCGAAAAATTTAAGCCCACTATATGTATTTCAATATTCTCCCAAAGTGTCGAAATTTCAACGCCATTGACTAGCTCAATTGGCCACTCATGTTCAGCAAGATAGCGGCGAGCCTCTAATACACCTTCACAGGTATCGTGGTCGGTAATCGCTAAAATATTAACCCCTTTTTCCACTGCACGTTCGATTAACTCAGCAGGAGTGAGGTCACCATCCGAAGCATTCGTATGGCTATGTAAGTCATAGCGAGTCACTAATGGCGACGAGGCTGTCGGCATATTGATATCTTCTCCTATTTCCATGAAAAACTATTTTTCCTAATAAATTAATAAAGTCCTTGACATAAATAGCGCGATCCAGTTAACTAGTACGCAAGACGGCTAAAGCTAAAAATAATCAGTTTATCCAGTGAGGCATACAATGACTTTATTAAATTTATCAAATCGTTGGTGGCGTGACTTCCCAAATTGGGCGGAAGCCGCACGCGCATAGTTATTGTATGTTTCAGTGCCAAACCCGCCCTTCCTCGGCGGGTTTTTTTATGTCAAAAATTAGCGTAAGGCAACATAATGAACGAACAAAACACCACATTAGCACATTTTAAGTATCTGGATAGCCCAATTAATTATCAGCCTGACCCAACATTATTATTTAATCATTTGTGTCATCAAGTTCCATCAACAATGCTGTTGGAATCCGCTGAAATTAATAATAAAGCCAACTTGCAAAGCTTATTGATTGTCAACAGCGCGCTACGTATTCGTGCTTTTGGCCAACAAGTTGAAATAGAAGCGTTGACGCCAAATGGCCAGGCCTTATTACCTAAACTGTTAGCTCAATTAACAGATTTAATCATGCATCATAGCATGCAAGAAAATAGTTTGACGGTAACGTTCAGCCAGCCTGGACAAGATTTAGACGAAGACAGCCGCCTGAAGGCTGCATCTAGCTTAGACGTTTTACGTGCACTACCCGCTCTTGCACAAGCCTATTCCACAAAACCTGAAAATCTGTTTGTTGGTGGATTGTTTGCTTATGATTTAGTCGCGAGTTTTGAAGATTTACCCAAGGTAAATACCGTTAATCACTGCCCTGATTACTGTTTTTTTGTTGCTGAGCATTGTTTAGTGATCGACCATCAAAATCAGGCTGCACGTCTAAAAAGTTGCCTATTTACGCAAAATGAGCAAGATGTCGAAACTGTTACGCAGCGTCACGCTCAAATTATCGCTTCGTGCCGGCCGTTCTTGCCAGCGCTTCCTTTAGCAACTGCGCCTGACTTTGCCGTCTCGGTAAACAAAAATGACCCAGAATATGGGGAAATTGTCACCTCATTAAAAGAAGCCATATACCGTGGGGATATTTTTCAGGTTGTGCCTTCTCGTAAATTTACGATGCCATGCTCACATCCCTTAATTGCGTACCAAAAACTCAAAGCACAAAACCCAAGCCCTTATATGTTCTACATGCAAGATGACGCATTCACACTCTTTGGGGCTTCACCCGAAAGCGCACTCAAATATGCGACAGCAAATCGCAAAGTGGAAATTTATCCAATCGCCGGAACTCGCCCTCGTGGACGAAATGCCCAAGGTGAATTAGACCTTGATTTAGATAGCCGAATTGAGCTTTCCATGCGTTCTGATGAGAAAGAGCTTGCTGAACACATCATGCTCGTTGACTTAGCACGTAACGATTTAGCGCGTATTTGTGAAGCGGGTAGCCGTTACGTTGCTAACCTAACTAAGGTTGACCGCTATTCTTTCGTGATGCATTTGGTTTCTCATGTCGTGGGAACATTACGCCAAGATTTAGATGTTTTTCATGCATATCAAGCCTGTATGAATATGGGAACGTTAACGGGTGCACCAAAAGTAAAAGCAATGCAGCTGATTGCGCAATATGAACAAGAGCGCCGAGGATCATACGGGGGGGCTGTGGGATATTTTCAAGGAAATGGTGATTTTGATACTTGCATCGTTATTCGCTCCGCCTACGTAGAAAATGGCATTGCCACTGTACAAGCGGGAGGTGGTGTCGTTCTAGACTCCATACCTCAAGCTGAAGCCGATGAAACCCGTAATAAAGCACGTGCGGTGATCCGTGCAATTGCCCAAGCACACCAAGTTAAGGAGTTATTCTAATGGCGAATATTTTACTGCTCGATAACGTTGACTCCTTTACTTATAACCTGGTAGACCAACTACGTGCGGGTGGACATCAGGTGGTTATTTATCGCAACACCGTCAGTGCAGAACATATTTTATCTGTATTAAATCAAATGGTTTCACCTATTTTAGTCTTATCACCCGGTCCAGGAAAACCTAGTGAAGCAGGTTCAATGCCAGAAATATTGATGCGCGTAAAAGGCAAAATTCCTGTTATCGGTATTTGCTTAGGTCACCAAGCTATTGTTGAGGCCTATGGTGGAACTGTCTCTGCTGCAGGTGAAATTTTGCATGGTAAATCCTCAATAGCCACACATGATGGATTAGCCATGTTTAACCATCTTGAAAACCCAATATCAGTGGCTCGCTACCACTCTCTTGTTGGTAGCCAAATTCCAGAGAGCTTGACCATTTGTGCTCAGTCAAATGGCATGGTCATGGCTGTACGTAATGATAGCGATAGAGTTTGTGGATTCCAATTTCACCCAGAATCCATTTTAACAACCCAAGGTAAACAGTTGTTAGAAAACACCGTGGCATGGGCTCTTTCTACTCCCAATGCAATCGAATCCACTCATTCGCACTAACGGAATACTAAAGAGCCAATTATGCAAAATATTTATGATAAATTATTTAAAGCGCAGCCGCTAACTCAACAAGAAAGCCAGTACTTGTTTAATGCCATTATTCAAGGTGAATTAACAGAACCTCAGTTAGCCGCTGTGTTAATCAGTATGAAAATGCGTGGCGAACAACCACAAGAAATTGCGGGTGCCGCTCTAGCTTGTTTAGAAAATGCACAACCCTTTCCCCGCCCTGACTACCTATACAGTGATATTGTTGGTACAGGGGGAGATGGTGCAAATAGTATTAATATTTCAACAGCAAGTGCCTTTGTTGCTGCTGAATGTGGTATTAAAGTAGCCAAACATGGTAATCGTAGTGTTTCGAGCCGTTCAGGTTCTTCAGATTTACTGGCTGCTTTTGGTATCGCTCTTGATCTCAGTGCGCAAAGTGCTCGTGACGCATTAGATGAGCTTGGTGTTTGTTTTTTATTTGCACCGCAATACCATAGTGGGTTCCGCCATGCGGCCCCTGTACGCACTCAATTGAAAACCCGAACGTTATTTAATGTATTGGGGCCATTAATCAATCCGGCTCGTCCGCCAATTGCCCTTATAGGAGTTTACCAAGAATCATTAGTAAAACCGGTGTCTGAAACATTACAGATGCTTGGTTTCACCCGTGCAGCTGTGGTACACAGTGGAGGGATGGATGAGGTTTCATTACATGCAGTAACTCAAGTCGCTGAATTAAAAGATGGCAAAGTACAACATTACCAATTAACTGCAGATAATTTTGGGTTAGAACCGTATCAATTACGTGACTTAGAAGGCGGAACACCAGATGAAAACCGCGTGTTACTTAGTAACTTGCTTCAAGGCCATGGGCAAGCTGCTCACGAAGCTGCTGTAGCGGCCAATGTCGCCATGTTGATGCGTATTAATGGCCATGAAGACTTAAAACAAAACAGCGAACACGCACTCGCAATTATTCGTAGCGGTAAAGCATTTGACCGCGTCACAGCACTCGCGGCAAGGAACCAATAAAATGAAAGCGACAGTCTTACAAAAAATTGTTGATGATAAAGTTGATTATTTAATCGAACGCAAAGCCAAGCAGCCATTAGAAAGCTTTATTGCTGGTATTCAACCTAGCCAACGTAGTTTCTATAACGCACTAAGCGCAAAACGCCCTGTATTTATTTTAGAGTGCAAAAAAGCATCGCCTTCAAAGGGGTTGATTCGTGCTGACTTCGATCCCGCTGTGATAGCTAAAACTTATGCGCCCTACGCATCCGCGATTTCCGTTCTTACTGATGAAAAATATTTTCAAGGGAATATGGATTACTTAACGATTGTCAGTAATACCGTAAAACAACCCGTGTTATGCAAAGATTTCATCATTGACCCATACCAAATCTACCTTGCACGTTACTACCAAGCGGATGCCATTTTACTCATGTTATCTGTCTTAAATGATGATGAATATAAAGCGTTAGCAGAAGTCGCTCATCAACTTAATATGGGAATATTAACGGAAGTCAGTAATGAAGAAGAATTAGAGAGAGCAATTCGGTTACAAGCCAAGGTTGTTGGTATCAATAACCGTGATTTACGTGACCTTTCTATTGATTTAAACCGAACTCGTGAACTCGCACCCCGCTTAGCGAAGGGTACCATTGTGATCAGTGAGTCAGGTATTCATCAACACCAACATATTCAGTCGCTGAAACAATTTGCGAATGGTTTTTTAATCGGTAGCGCCTTAATGGAGCAAGCTGACCTAGATAAAGCCATTCGAAACTTGTTAGTGGGAGAACATAAAGTCTGTGGTTTAACCCGCGAGCAAGATGCAAAAGCCGCATTTGAAGCGGGAGCACACTATGGAGGATTAATTTTTGCTGAAACCTCCCCTAGAAAAGTGACGTTGTCACAGGCGCAGAATATCATCCATGCCGCGCCTTTAAAATATGTCGGTGTTTTCCGCAATCAGTCCGCGGATTTTGTTGCCCATATCGCCAAGCAACTTGCATTATCTGCGGTACAATTACATGGTGAAGAAGATACTTCTTATATCAATACGTTAAAAACATTTTTACCAAACTACTGTGAAGTTTGGAAGGCGCTTGATATGTCACGAACAACTCTAGATGACTACGATACACAAGGTATTGATGTGTTATTGCTGGATAATGGCTCTGGTGGTACTGGCAAAACCTTCGATTGGTCAGCAATCCCCTCGTCCACAACACAGAAATTAATGATAGCGGGGGGGCTTACCCCTGATAACTGCCTAGATGCAGCTAAGTTACTGTGCAACGGATTGGACTTTAATTCAGGGGTTGAAATTGAACCAGGTATAAAAAGTCAACAAAAAATAAATTTGGTGTTGTCAACGTTGTTAGCCAAATCAACGGCTCATCAATACACAACGAAATGAAAGACTCCAACACCAATTAATGTAACTGATAAAATGGACAATAAATAATGAGCAAATTAGATCCGTATTTTGGCGAGTTTGGTGGGCAATATGTCCCAGAAATTCTTATTCCTGCGTTAAACCAATTAGAAGACGCGTTTATCGACGCACAGAATGATGATGAATTTATTCGTGAGTTTCACGACTTACTAAAAAACTATGCAGGTCGCCCTACTGCGCTAACGTTATGTAAAAATCTAACCGCAGGTACAAAAACAAAATTATATTTAAAGCGAGAAGATTTACTGCACGGCGGTGCCCATAAGACTAACCAAGTATTAGGCCAAGCACTACTTGCTAAGCGAATGGGAAAAACTGAAATAATTGCAGAAACAGGCGCTGGGCAGCACGGCGTTGCGACAGCACTGGCTTGTGCATTACTGAACATGAAATGCCGTATTTATATGGGTGCCAAAGATGTAGAACGCCAGTCTCCCAATGTATTTCGCATGAAATTAATGGGCGCTGAAGTTATTCCAGTTTACAGCGGTTCAGCCACATTGAAAGATGCCTGTAACGAAGCATTAAGGGACTGGTCTGGCAGCTATGATAAAGCTCATTATTTATTAGGAACCGCGGCGGGGCCACACCCTTACCCAACAATTGTACGTGAATTCCAACGTATGATTGGTGATGAAGCAAAACAACAAATTCTCGAAAAAGAAGGCCGTTTACCTGATGCTGTCGTTGCCTGTATTGGTGGTGGTTCAAATGCAATCGGCTTATTTGCCTCTTTTATTCCAGAAGAAGATGTGAAACTAATCGGTGTGGAACCTGCTGGATTAGGTATTGAATCCGGCCAACATGGTGCCCCGTTAAAACATGGCCGTGTCGGGATTTATTTCGGTATGAAATCGCCAATGATGCAAACCAATGAAGGTCAAATTGAAGAATCATATTCTATCTCTGCAGGATTAGATTTTCCGTCTGTTGGCCCTCAGCATGCCCATTTAAACAGTATCGGTCGTGCTGAATATGTTTCTATTACTGATGATGAAGCCTTAAATGCTTTTAAATTATTATCACGTAAAGAAGGGATTATTCCTGCATTAGAGTCATCTCATGCACTCGCTTATGCATTAAAAATGGCGGAGCAAGAACCTAATAAAGAACAGTTATTAATCGTCAATTTGTCTGGCCGTGGTGATAAAGACATCTTTACGGTACATGATATTTTAGCCAGCAAAGGAGAAATCTAATGGAACGCTACACCCAACTTTTTGAACATTTAGCTCAGAAGAATCAAGGCGCATTTGTTCCATTTGTCACTTTAGGTGACCCAGATGCTGAGTTATCATTAAAAATTGTCGATGCTTTGATTGCTGGTGGTGCTGATGCATTAGAAATTGGTATTCCATTTTCTGATCCACTGGCAGATGGCCCAACTATCCAAAATGCAAATTTGCGTGCATTTAAAAGTGAAATTACCCCAACAATTTGTTTCGAACTACTCCGTCGTATTCGAGAAAAACACCCTACTATTCCTATTGGCTTATTAGTCTATGCAAATTTAGTTTTTACGAATGGTATTGAAAATTTTTATATTCGCTGCGAAAAAGCAGGTGTTGATTCTGTATTAGTTGCAGATGTCCCTATGTCTGAATCAAAACCATTTCGCGAAGCGGCGCTAGCTCACAATATTGCACCCATTTTTATTTGCCCACCAAATGCTAATGATGAGCTACTGCAACAGATCGGGAAATATAGCCAAGGTTATACTTATTTATTATCTCGTGCAGGCGTGACAGGTACTGAAAAAAGAGCAGAAATGCCATTGACTCACTTATTGAGTCAATTAAACCAATATAAAGCGGCTCCCGCCCTACAAGGTTTTGGAATATCAGAACCTGAGCAAGTCGAAGAAGCGATTAAAAATGGTGCTGCAGGCGCAATTTCAGGTTCAGCTGTGGTTAAAATTATTGAAAATAACCTACATCGCCCTGACGTTATGCTTAAATCATTAACTGAATTCGTTGCAAAAATGAAAGCAGCAACACAAAAATAGATAAGGAATAAATAGTAATCAAGTCATATTTAAAATTAATGGCTTGGTTACTTAAAATTATAAAAAATAGTCTTAAATAAACTTTACCTAGCCTTCTATAATTAAATTTTAAACTAATTTAAATATAATAGATATCAATTAACTATTAATTAGCTATTGATTAAATAGCTAAAATTTAATAATCATAATATTTACTAATCGAATCCATTAATATCAAGAATAATACTTACGTACTTACACACTGGTAAATCCCCTTATCAAATCCACAGCAGAGTAAACCTTACTAATTGATTTTACTAAGAATAATCAACCGTTGTATATAAAACACCATTTATATCAAAATATAATTATTTTAAGCTATTTGCACCCGTATGATTCAACTTAAGTACAATTAAATTTTAATAAAAACAAATATCACGGATAATCTTCATGCTTTAATGGAATTTTATTTAGCTATTTTTAATTTTATCTATAGTCTATTTTAGGGATATTTATGAAACAGCCTACCACTCATCCTATGATGAAAATCAAACCACTCTTTTTAAGTGTATCTGTTATTTTAGGGTCAATATCTGTTGCTCACGGCGCCGTTGTTAATACAAATGGTGCTGGTGTAATAAATCAAAGTAATGGCCCGACTATCGTTCATATTAAAGGAGCTAGTGACAAAGGTGTCTCACATAACATTTATAGCCAATTTGATGTTGACCAAAAAGGGGTTATTTTAAATAATAGCGCAACAAATACGAATACCAGTTTAGGCGGACAAATCAATGGAAACCTAAATTTAAATAATGGTAATGGCCCTGCAAAAGTCATTTTGAATGAAGTTAATTCATATAAGGCAAGTACCCTAGGCGGAATGATTGAAGTTGCAGGTGATAAAGCACAAGTTATCGTTGCTAACGCATCTGGTATCACATGTAATAATTGTGGTTTTATCAACACAGACCGAGTAACTCTAACAACGGGTAAACCAATTGTTGCTGGCGGTGAAGTTCTTGGCTATAACGTTGAAAAAGGCCAAATTATTATTAATAGCCGCTTAAAATCAGACTCCCCAACGGATATCATCGCTCGTTCTGCGGTGATCCAAGGTGATATCCACGCTAAAGAAATTAATGTCGTCGCAGGTAATAACTTTGTCGATGCCAAAGGTAATTTCGTGACTAAAGTTCAAGGCGTTGGAAATGCAACTCGAATTGGTGTCGATGTAGCCGCCATGGGTGGTATGTATGCTGACAAAATTACCTTAATTTCAACTGAAAGTGGAACTGGTGTTTCCAATAACGGAAACCTAGCTGCCGGAATCGGTGGAGTTAATATTGATTCAACTGGCTTAGTGTATAACCAACGCGGAAAAGTAAATGCCAATGGCAACATCAATATAAAAGCCAATGGTTTATATAATAATTCCACTATTATAGCTAATGGCGATGTTGATATTGATTCTCAAAGATTAGTTCTAAGTAATGTGAATGGACAGATTAAGTCTAATGGCGGTAATCTCAAACTCACTTCAGCTTCGAGTATTGATAACCGAAATGGTATTGTCCATGCTCAAAAAGACATGAATATCTCAACTGCAAATGTTGTTAATACTAATGGTTCAATCAAAACTAATAGTGGCGATATTGCAATTCGTGCAACAGGGAAGATTGATAACAACTATACCTTACGTAGTAATGTTGTTAATGCAGACGAACGAGGAATTCGAGCAGGTGGTAATGGTAGTTTAACTATAGAAACAACCACCCTAGCAAACGATAACTCAACATTATTAGGTCGTGATATTACAATAAATGCTCGTAATACTATCACTAATAATAATAACTCTCAAATTTCAGCAAAAAGAAGAATCGATATAGATACTATTACGTTACAAAATAGTAACTCATTGATTAAATCTAACAATGGCCCAATCAATATCACCTTGGGAAGTAACCTAGTAAATAATGGTTATTCTTCAATTGATAGTGGAAAAGCCTTAAATATTAATGCTCATGTTGTTAATAACCAAGGTTCACTAATTTCTGGTGCAGGTAAGTCCAAGTTTGATGTGTATTCCCTTAACAACCAATATGGTTTTATCAAAGGAAATAATATAGACATTAAAGCAACTTACTTAAACAACCTCAGAGGTTTAATTACTGCTGATTCTAATGTCGTAGTTAATGCAACAACTGTAGATAACAGCTATGCTAGCGGTTTTAATGCTTATGCTAGCAAATACGGTGTTTCCGGCCAAACGGGTGGTATTTATACCAAAGATGGTTCTATTACTATCAAAGCAAATGGCATAAATAACAACTCTGGTGTGATTGTTTCAGATGCACAGGAAAAGGCTGGAAATAAAGGCGATATTAATATTACACTAAGAAATGACCTTGATAACCGTAGTGGAAAAATTCAAGGTGCTAATGATGTCAATTTAGATCTTAATAAGCTAGATAATACCAAATCAGGTTCAATTCATGCTGGCAAAGATTTAAACATTGATGCCTTTACTCGCGTAGATAATAACACTGGACGCTTAAGTTCAATGAACAAAACTACGATTACAAGTCCTATAATTTACAATAGCCCTACTGGACAAATCCTAGGTTCAATGATTGTTTTAAATACACCTTATTATTATTAATTAGGTCAAATAAGGAGGCTACTAGCCTCCTTATTTTATTACGCCAATACGGAGTGATATTAAAATAGTATACACCATTATTTTAATATCATTGACAAACCTTAAATCTTTCTAATGTTTACTTATTTTTAAAGCAAGACAAAATAGTTTAACTCTAAGTAAAAAAACTTATTTAATCTAATTTAGCGTATTTACTAGGCATTGATTTCATTAAGAATTAATCAAACCACCAAAGATTAAATTATATTAGTTATATTTTCAGTAGTAATCCCCAAAAGCATTTACACTAACTCAATCAATTTAATTAATTTTTATTTATTATAAATTTAACGCATAATTAAATTATGTAAAATAAGAAAATTAGCAATAGGTTTATTATAGGGATATACATGTACTCATTTCAAAACAAAAGACTGATGGAGATTAAACAAGAAAATTCTGATGTATTTAATTAATAAATAATCACATCGGCAATTTATTAGTCTTTATATCATAAAAATAACTTTAATCTTTATTAAAATTAATGTGGTGCACATGAATTTTCGATTTATTTTTTTATTATCAACTTTAACTTCTTTGCCTTTAGCTGCATCAGCTAATACCGCACAAATTATTGACCAACAAATTAATAACCAAGCTAGCCAAGATCGTTCTCGCCAACAACAGACTCAATTAGAAGCTAAAGATGCCTTAGGTAAAACTAGAGAGCGTTCAAATAATATTTTAGTTTTTGATGATGAGAAAGATTGTTTTCAAATGAAACAGGTTATCTTACTCTCTGAGCCTAAACTCCCTTCTATGCGACCTCTAGAAGCTTATGCAAACCAAGTTGTTGGTGTATGCATTGGTATTAATGGCGTTGAAACTTTAGCAAAGGGCTTACAAGATAAAATAATTAAATCAGGCTATGTCACAACACGAGTTAATATTCCAGAACAAAACATCAGTGAGGGTATTTTAACGCTCCAGATTATTCCAGGTAAAGTTGCGAATGTAAAACTTGCAGAAGGTAGCGACACTTATATTACATTAGGTGCGATTATGCCTGCTAAAGAAGGGGATATTCTGAATATTCGTGACATCGAACAAGGCTTAGAGAACCTTGAGCGGATACCGGGTGCTAAAGTGAATATAGAGCTAGCACCGGGTAAAGAGTTTTCCACATCTGATATTTCCATACAAAGAGAAAAATCATCTCACTTTAACGTAGGTGGATATTACAATAACTCAGGAAGCCGCCAAACGGGCAAAGATCAAGTCGGAGTGACTTTGTATGCTAACAATTTAACGAGTTTAAATGACACAATATATGTTTCAGCAGGAAAAAATTTAAAAAACCAAGCCCGCTACAGCACCAGTAATACTGCAATTTATTATGCCGTACCTTACAACTACTGGCTTTTTTCATTGTATGCAAGCAAAAGCGACTATAAACAAACTATTAATGACTCCGTATTTAGCTATAAGTATTATGGTGATAGTAAATATTATAATGCTACGGCGAGTAATGTTTTCTTGCGTGGGCAAACGTTCAAAGACACTGCATCAATTCAACTAATTAAAAGAAAATCAAAATATAAATTAGAGGATGTCGCCCTACTTTCCCAACAACGTGACCTTACCAGCCTTAAGCTCGGTGTTAGCCACCGTCAAAACATCAATAATTCAACTATCGATGCTTCAATATATTATCAACGTAATGTACCTTGGTTTGGTGCCGAAGAAAGCTGGGATATGAAATATGGTGATGTCAGCAAAATGAGCCGTGTTTATACTGCCGATATTTCAGGAATGTTCCCCTTCGCCTTTGATAATTTTATTATGAGTTATAATCCACAACTGTTTATACAATACTCACGAGACCGCTTAACCATTCAAGATCAATTTTCGTTAGGTAACCGTTGGACGGTTCGTGGTTTTGACGAAGAATTTTCCCTAATAGGTGATAAGGGTTTTTACTTACGCAATGAGTTTAACTTTTATATTCCTGGCTTCTCCATCTATCCATACTATGCTCTTGACTATGGACGTGTATTCGGCGGTGTTTATCCGTTAGGTCTCTATTCTGATGACCAATTATTAGGAATGGCTATAGGCATGAGAGGTAATGTTAATATATTTAGTTATGACTTATTCTTAGGTGCCCCACTTTATAAGCCGGATGAATATGAAACCAGTAGCGTCAATGCTGGGTTAAACGTGCAATGGTTTTGGTAATTTAATATTGTAAATTTGAATAATATCTTAAAGCTGAATACGCCCCTGTATTCGGCTTTTTTATTTCAAGGTAATTAGTCTCAATATTTTTATTAATTACCCTAAATAAAGATAATCAATAAGTACCTTTACTTTATTATCACTCTATAACACTAATTAATATATTATAAATATCATTATCATAATTTGTTTTTTATGATGACCATTTGTTAAATATATGTTTAAGCTTAATGGTAATTGAAAAATCCGAGAATACGAATATTCTCGGATTTCCTACTTCTCTCTAGTCCTTCAGAATTCAGGTATTACCTGTATTGCATCCTATCAAATTCTTAGAAACGGTAACCCGCACCGAACATAAATACAAATGGGTCTAAACGAGTATTAACTTTATACTGTTCACCACCCGCTTTAAATTTCACATCACTCTCAATATTCATCCACCAAAGAGAAGCGTTTAACATCCAGTTATCAGTCAGCATGTAATCCATACCTGCTTGTGCCGCGAAGCCCCACGAGCTTGATAGATCTAGATCAGATAAGCCTGCAGTTTTTCCGGTAGAGTTAAATTTCTCATCAAAGAAGAAAGTATAGTTAACACCGGCACCTAAATAAGGACGTAATTTATCTTCTTTACTACCAAAATAATACTGCGCCATTAATGTTGGTGGTAAATGTTTTACCGTTGCAATATTACCTGTAGGGCCTGTACCAACTTTATGTTCAAACGGAGTTGCTGCTAATAATTCCACACCGATATTATCAGTGATCATATACCCAAAAGTTAAACCTAATTGAGTATTATTATTCGCATCAAAGGTACCTAAATTACCTAATCCATTAATTTTAACATCATCTCCTCCGACATTAGGTCTGACTGTTGCAGTACCCGCGCGAAAAAGAAAATCGCCAGCTTCATGAGCAATAGAAACTGCTGGAGCTAAAGTTGCAGCAGCTAATACAAGCGCAGTGAGTTTTTTCATTATCAATCCCATTCCTATGTTTTTATTTTAGGAAAATATACCGTATTATTTAAATTGATGTTCAAATCAAGATCACATCTTTTACTAATTTATAGGTAAACCAATAAATATGGATTTATTATTTCATTTATTGTTTTTTTATTTTTGATTTAAATCAATTTTTATAAAGTAACTAACAAAATAAAAATTTGATTTCTAAATATAGATATTTATTTCAAAACTTAAACATGCATAAAAAATACAATTTATATAAATTCATTTCTTGGGTTAATTACATTCGATCATCATGAGCAATATATTTTTCTTAACCTCCCGAATTTTCTTATCTTTCTCTACCTCTAGGCGTGATACTCGGTTACAATTAGATTAAAATTTTGATCCCGTTTGTAGATAGGAGCAGTGTCATGTCCATTTCGGCCAACTCACTCATCAGTGATAGTATCAATTTCTTTAAAAACCAATTGAGTGGCCTCCTCACCATTGTGCTCTTAGCCACCGTGGTAAGCCTTGTCATCTATGCGATGATGATCCCTAGTGAACAGATGATAGGTGTTCTTGCTCAAGCACAAAGTAAAATGATTGAATCTGGTAATTCGGGGTTACAAGACTGGATTCTAAATCTATCTGAAGAAGATAAAAGTAGTATTTTGCGTGTTTCTTTTGGATTGATTCTCTCCGTCACTCTTGGCAGTTTGTTCCTTATTTGTGGCACATTATCCTATATCTCAGGGATGTCTCGTGGCGAAGATATGACAGGACTTCAAGCGATAACATCATCACTGAACAAAGCGCCTTCTATGTTTCTTCTGTTGGTCGTTTGCTCGCTGCTTATCCAATTAGGCATCACAATTATGGTTCTACCTGGTATCGTGCTAGCCATTGGTTTTTCCTTAGCGCCAGCAATTTTAATGACAGAAAATACCAACCCATTTAGTGCGATGGGAAAAAGCTGGAAATTGGCTTATGCAAATTGGCGTGTCGCTTTACCGATGATTTTAATTTGGATGGCCGTTCAAATGCTTATCAGTGTTCTATTGGGTAACCTTAATATGAATCATATTGCGATTAATGGTATCTCCTTTTTACTCAATAATGTTGTAGCCGCATTTGCTTTAATTTACTTTTATCGTTTATATATGCTAATCACAAAAAATTGATCTCGCTGATAAAAAGGTATCATTTGATACCTTTTTATTTACGTTATTTTTAAACTTTATCTGAGTTAATATTCGTTGGTCTAATTCGATTTTCGCAATCATATTCTAATGAGCCTGGGTCCTTCCCGCTCTCTTGTGTCTTTCTTTCTTCCACACATTTCATTTGAATTTGCTGCTTACTTTGAATTAAACGGATCGCAAAATAAATATCCGGTACCACTAATAAATCATCATCTGAACGGTTGATTTTATTTTGTTCTAACCAACGATTAAGAGAAGTTCTACGCCCAGCTAATACCAAAGTCACTCCTTTCGCCTTCAAAGATGTCACAATATCATTCAATGTGGAAAATACGCTCACATCATTATGCGTAAAGCTGACAGCAGCATCAACAATCACCCAAGCGGGTCTTTTACGTTGATTATCTAAATGTTTATTTAGCCGCTCTTTAAAGTAATTCACATTAAAATAGGTAAGCGGAGAATTGAAACGATAAATTAGGACACCATCAACTTCTTGAATATCATTTTCTGATGTCATCGAGTGCAACATACCATGCTCATCAACGCCTAATAGTTGATCTGTTGGCCTAAATATAATTCGGATAAACTGTAATAAACCTAATAAAACGGCTAAGCCTACACCACTAATCAAACCAACTACCAACACTGCGCATAAAGTAAAAACACATAAGAAAAAAGCTTCTCTATTGCGTTTACGCATTGATAAAATACTGCGGAAACTGAGCAAGGAATAAGTTGAAATAATTAAAACCATCCCTAAAGCAGGCATAGGGATATATTCCAATAAATTCATAGAAAAAAGTAAAACAGCTAAGATGGTCACCGCGGCAACGAGGGAAACCAACTGTGTTTTCCCTCCCATCATATCATTAACTGCTGTACGGCTGCTCGCAGCACTCACTGCAAAACCTTGACCAAAAGCAGAAGCAATATTTGCCATTCCTAATGCTCTTAATTCTTGGTCTGCATCCACGGTATAGCCATTTTTGCTTGCAAAACTTCGCGCTGTCATCATAAAGCTTACAAAGCTAATCACTGCTAAGTTTAATGATGGAATGACAAGATCTCTGAGTAACCCTGGCGGAAAATCAGGCATAGGTATATAAGGAAGTCCTTCACCTAAATCCCCAACCGTGCTAATGCCATATTGCTCAAGATTAAATAGAATACTGGCTGCTGTAGCCAAAACCATTGCAATTAATAGGGACGGCCACTTACTCCTTACTCGTTTAATCACTAAGGTGATTACCAATGTTGCAATAGCTACTAATAATGTCGGAATATGTGTTTCCATTAGCGCTAATGGAAACGCTATTAAGCGTTCAATAAACCCTGAAGGTAAAGTCGTAATACCAAATATTTTACTGATTTGGCTGACTATAATCGTAAGAGCTACCCCATTTAATAAACCTTGCAATATCGGTCTCGATAAAAAATCAGCAAAGGTACCTAAACGAAACCTTGCTGCAATCAAACACCAAACCCCAGTCATAAAACTCATGACAATAATCAGTTGCCAACGAACGGTTTCATCCCCCATTGCGAGTGGTGCGACTGCGGCTGCAATTACAGCACATGTTGCGGCATCAGGCCCGATAATCAATTGTTTCGACGTACCAAATAACGCATAGAAAAACATCGGTAAAATACATGAGTATAATCCGACAATGGCATTCACCCCCATTAATTCGGCATAGGCAATAGCCACTGGCAAAGCAACTGCAGCGACAGACAAACCCGCTTTAACATCAGGACCTAAGTCTGTACGTTGATAGTTAAATAGCGTTTTTAAACCTGGCATCCAGACAAATAGCTTTGCCTTTATCATGGGAGAAAAGTACCTATAAATTAGCAAGTTAAATTATTTTATGTATTACTTATATCCGAACTAATAAAGTTTATCTAGAAGTAAGTCAAATAATCGTAAAATAGTGCAAATATGATTGGTAACAAAACATGTTTATTGGTAAAAAGGTGCAAACTTTTAACAATTAAAGCCAAAATCGGTTAAACTACTCCATTATCTTTACGTTGAGGCGCTGTATTCACTGTTATGAAACAACTTATTGATTTTATTCCTTTGGTAATCTTTTTTATAGTCTATAAAAGATACGATATTTTCTATGCGAGTGGCGCACTAATGGTTACCACTCCCTTAGCGTTATTAGCAACCTACCTTATTTATAAAAAAGTTGAGAAAGTTGCAAAAATCACCTGTGCAATTGTGATGAGTTTTGCTGCGTTAACCCTTATTTTCCACAGTGATGCATTTATTAAATGGAAAGTCACTATCATCTATGCTGCGTTTGCTGGCGCATTACTCTTTAGCCAATGGTTTACTGAAAAGCCCCTAATTCAGCGCATGTTAGGCAGTAATCAAGAAATAAAATTAGCAGATAGTTATTGGAACAAACTCAATAGTGCATGGGCAATATTCTTTATTTTCTGCGCATTACTGAATATTTATGTTGCTTTCTGGATGGCGCAAGATATTTGGGTGAATTTCAAAGTCTTTGGTCTGACAGCGGGAACATTAATATTTACAGTACTGAGTGTGGTCTATATTTTTAAAAATATGGTTAAAGAGCCTGCAGAAAAACACGAAGAATAATTAAAAATTAGAGTTAAAAACCTGCTAATTGTCTATCGATTAGCAGGTTTTTTTTCTTATTAATAGCGCTTGTCACCAAATGCTTTTTCAATTTTTTTATCTGTATTGTACTGTGATAATGCGTATACCGACCATATGGCAGCGGGTAGCCAACCAATTAACGTGATCTGTAGAATTAAGCAAATGACCCCAGCAAAGGGGCGCCCTATCGTAAAAAATTGCAACCAAGGTAATAATATTGCCAGTAACAATCTCATTTCATACCTCTAAATTAATCAATAAAATTTATATTATTGAGTATAGCCAATTCAATCAATTGACTAAATATAAAAAACACTTCTTGCTTTTTCTTTGCAAAAGTTGATCTTTTTACCAAGAATTAGACGCCGTTTATTAATAATGGGTACCATATTTGTCTTATTTTTGCAGCAATTCAATCAAATAGCTATTATCAATCAATAACTGTATGGTTCAGGTTTACTATTGCATATGTAATTTGTTATAAATGCAAAATCAAAAGTAATAACCCTTTTAATAAGAGTCAGATATGCAATTGCCGAACGGTGAGTTGGTTTTACGTACATTAGCCATGCCCGCAGATACTAATGCGAATGGTGATATTTTTGGTGGCTGGTTAATGTCACAAATGGACATTGGTGGGGCTATCTTAGCAAAAGAAATAGCGCTCGGACGAGTTGTTACTGTGGCAGTTAATGGCATTAAGTTTCAAAAGCCCGTTGCAGTTGGTGATGTTGTTTGCTGCTATGCACGTTGCTTAAAAACAGGAAAAAGCTCAATTACCATTAATATTGAAGTTTGGGTAAAAAAAGTCGCAACGGAGCCTGTTGGGCAACGTTACCGTGCTACTGATGCGGTATTTACTTATGTCGCAGTTAATGATGATAGTACCTCACGTTCATTACCCAAAGAAAAACAACATTTTCAGTTAGCGAGTTCAGATCAAAAAACTAACAAAGCATAAGTTTTTAGCTCCACTCATTATGTAAAAACTAAAAAGCACCATCATTGCTGTGGTGCTTTTTTATACAACCTAATGTTAACCATTAGACTTGGCTAACAGTGCCATCTAATTTGAAATAAATTTCAGTCACGTAGCCTTTTGCAGGTTGCTTTTCAAAAGTCCAACGGTTCATTGCACGTTTAACATCCCGCTCGAATAAACCTTTAGGTGAGGCTTCGACAAATTCAATATTTGTCACTCGTCCACCATCATCAATATCATAACGAACTTTCACATATCCTTCTTTACCTAAGCGACGCGCGCGTTCAGGATAGGAAGGAGCTTGTTTATGCAGAGCCCTCGGGCCGCCTTTCTTAGTCGATTGACTATTACTTGCCCCTGTATTGTTTGCAGTTTTAATTGGACTGTTATTCGTTTTCGGCGCAGTAACGTCTGATTTAAGATTATTCATCGCCAATTGCTTTTCAACTGGCTTAACATCTTCTTTAATTTTTTTCTTTTCTTCCTGTTTTGGCTTAGGCTTTTTCTTTACCTCAGGTTTCTTCTTGGGTAATGCAATAACAGGTTCAACTACCGGTTCGGGTTCAGGTTCTATAACGGGCTCTGGTTCTGGCTCTACCAGTGTTTCAACCTGCTCAACGGGCTCAGAAGCAGGCTCAGGGGCGGCAAAAGCAATCATAGAAATCGTCAATGGTTCAGGGTCTCTGACCAAGTTAGGTTGATTAAAAATCCATGCCATTGCAAGACCCGCATGAATAGATAATGAAACGACGATAATTAAAGTCCAACGCATCCAACGCATATGCAATTTCTACCCTACACCTGTCTACCAAAAAAGAATATGACTGATAGTTTAAATGCAAATAGCAATCATATTCAATAAGGTTTGTCATACAAAGTGAAAAATGTGAGTGTACGCTGTAATAACCTTACTCAATCCATTGGGTAAAAAGCAGGGAATGCCGACGATGGTAAATGTCAATTTTACGCATTGCATAGATGCGCATGTTTCGCCTTGAATGCCCTTCTAGCCAGCGTCTACGGCGACGTAGGGATTGTCTTAACATACGCCAACGCCCTACTTCATGCCTACTACGTCTCATTTAATTGTGTCCTTTTATCGTCTAAAAACTATTAGAAAAAAATATTATATTCCTTTGAAAAAAAGAACCAAGAGGAACTTTTTATGTCATTTCGGTGCACTGCTTTTAATTTCATGATGATAAAATCAATTAACAAAACTATTTTTCCTAACAAATTACTCTATTTCACGAAGCTTTTACTGCAGAATTTTGCTAAATTCTATTAAGTTGATATTTTACTAACAGTTTTTTTAGCTAAACTATCTTTTTTTGAACCTTTTTCTTATCAGTGAGGCATCTGACCCGTTATGGCAACCGTCTATACACTTATGAGTTGGCTTCTGTTCTTCCTATATTGGCTAATTATTGCAGCAATTACAGTCCGCATTTTAGTCAAAAGAAGGCCGGTCACCTCAGCCATGACATGGCTCCTGATCATTTATATTCTGCCATTAGTCGGGATTATTGCCTATGTCGCCTTCGGTGAACTTCACCTCGGTAAACGTCGAGTCGATAAAGCTCATGATATGTGGCCTTCCGTCGCGACATGGTTAGAAAACTTACGAACTTCAAAACATATCTTCGCCACTGATAATAGCCCCGTCGCTGAACCATTATTTCAGTTAGTTGAAAAGCGCCAGGGTATTGCTGGTGTTAAAGGTAATAGAATTCAACTTTTAACTACCTGTGAAGACTCATTAAAAGCGATAGTCAATGACATCAACAATGCCCAGCACTCGATTGAAATGGTCTTCTATATTTGGCAACCGGGTGGTTTAGTCGACGGTGTTACCGAAGCCTTACTTAATGCCGCTAAACGCGGTGTTAAGTGCCGGATTATGGTGGACTCCGCGGGAAGTTGGCATTTTTTCCGTAGCGATTACCCCGAAAAAATGCGTGCTGCAGGTATTGAGTTTGTAGAATCATTAAAAGTTAATTTGATGCGTTTCTTCTTGCGTCGAATGGATTTACGTCAACATCGTAAAATAGTGGTTATCGATAACTATATTTCATATACAGGCAGTATGAATATGGTTGACCCTCGTTATTTTAAACAAGATTCAGGGGTTGGTGAATGGGTTGACATTTTAGTACGTATGGAAGGCCCTGTGAGTACCACATTAGGTATTGTGTATGCTTTTGACTGGGAAATGGAAACCGGCCAACGCGTACTCCCACCACCGCCTGACAGTAATATTATGCCTTTTGAACAAGCGAATGGGCATACAACACAAATTATCGCCTCAGGACCGGGCTTCCCTGATGAGTTGATTCAACAGTCACTGATGACCGCGATGTTCTCTGCGCGCAAACAACTGATCATGACCACCCCTTATTTTGTGCCTAGTGATGACCTTTTGCATGCAATTTGTACAGCAGCAATGCGAGGTGTCGACGTCAGTATTATTATGCCAAGGCAGAATGACTCATTCCTTGTTCGCTGGGCAAGCCGCTCATTTTACAGTGAATTATTAGCTGCTGGTGTTAAGATTTATCAATTTGAAGATGGTTTATTACACACGAAGAGTGTTTTGGTTGATGGCGAGCTTAGCCTTGTTGGTTCAGTAAATCTTGATATGCGCAGTTTATGGCTCAATTTTGAAATAACAGTGGTCATTGATGATAAAAGTTTTGGTAGCGATCTCACGCTAGTTCAGTATGATTATATTGCGCGTTCAACTCGTTTAGAAATTGAAGAATGGGAACAACGTCCGTTCTGGAACCGTGTCGTTGAACGCATTTGCTACTTCTTTAGCCCATTGTTATAAATTAAGTTAATTAGGAAAGGTCATGACTGAAATACAAAATACACCTTTAATCGATGAAGATGACATCATTGAAATGGCTTATGACCTTTTTCTTGAAGGGGCAATGGATAATTTAGAGCCCGCTGACCAATTAATTTTTGCTTTGCAGTTTGAAGAGTTAGGTGCCGCAGAAATTGTTCCTGTTACCCTTAATTGGCAAGAGATGATTACTGAAGAGCTTAATTTAAACCAATTAAGTGAAGTGGTTATTGGATTAGCTCAAAGCCCGGATGCCGAATTAGACGATATTTTTGCTCGCGTATTAATTAGCCGCCACCCTTCTAAACCGTTTCACCATATTTTTTGGAAGAAATAGTTGATTAAAAGGGACATTTCGTCCCTTTTTCGTCCCTTTTGGATTAATTAAAGTAGAAGCCCCCTAGACACCATTCCCTTTCGCCCATCATGAGAAAACAATCACAATGGGTCAATTTTCAAACAAGACACCGCATGTTTGAAACTCCCTTCTAATAATGGCCTTGTTTTTGCACACTCTTCATCCGCTAATGGGCAACGGGTTCTAAATACGCAACCTGAAGGTGGGTTAATGGGTGATGGCAATTCACCCTCTAGAAGCTCTATTACCTTATTTTTTTCTTTATCGGGATCAGGAACAGGCACTGCTGACATCAATGCGCGTGTATAAGGATGTAAGGGATTATTGTATACCTCATCATAGGTACCAAGCTCTACGGCATGCCCCAAGTACATCACTAAGACACGGTCAGAAATATGCTTAACAACCGCCAAATCGTGCGCGATAAAGATTAGCGATAATTTCATTTCGCGTTGTAACTCTTGCAATAAATTAACAACTTGTGCTTGAATTGACACGTCTAATGCAGAAACTGGCTCATCGCAAATCACGAGTTTAGGTTCTAAAATCAATGCTCTTGCGATACCAATACGCTGGCATTGCCCTCCCGAAAACTCATGGGGGTAGCGGTTAATCAAATTTGGTAATAAGCCAACCCGCATCATCATTTTTTTCACTTTTTCTGTGATTTGTGATGGTGGCATTTTAGGATGATAGGTTTTTAATGGCTCAGCGATAATGTCACCGATGGTCATTCGCGGATTAAGCGAAGCCAGTGGATCTTGGAAAATCATTTGAATATCACTGCGAACACTGCGCCACTCTTTATCAGTTTTACCTAATAAATTCTGCCCCAGCCAACTTACCGTACCATCCGTTGCTTTAACTAACCCAATAAGTGCTCGAGCAAAAGTGGATTTACCGCACCCTGATTCCCCGACTACACCTAATGTTTCACCTTCATATAAACGAAGTGTTACGCCATCTACCGCTTTAAGGCTTTTGTTTGGTTGCCAAAACCACTGTTTTTTATCTCGAATCTCAAAATGGACTTTAAGGTCATTCACTTCGAGTAAAACTGGCCTATTTTCATGGGTACTCATACCAATTCCTCCAGTGGCTTAAAGCAGGCACGTAACCGCGTTTGACCAAATGTGGTTAATGCAGGTTCTTGGTCAACACATTGCTGAACTGCATATTGGCAACGAGGTGAAAATGGGCAGCCTTTGGGTAAACGTAATAAATTAGGCGGATTGCCGGGAATGGTAGCTAAACTTTCGTCATCACCATCGAGGCGCGGAACAGCAGCTAACAAGCCAAGTGAATATGGATGAGATGGATGATAAAAGATATCCTTCGCAGTACCGTACTCCATCGTGCGTCCTGCATACATCACTAGGACTTTATCACATACCCCTGCGACGACCCCAAGGTCGTGGGTGATCAAAATAATTGCAGTATCAAACTCTTGTTTTAACTCATTGAGCAACGTCATGATTTGCGCTTGTACAGTCACATCAAGTGCTGTCGTGGGTTCGTCAGCAATTAACAGCTTTGGTTGGCATAACAGGGCCATTGCAATCATGACGCGTTGTCTCATTCCTCCTGAAAACTCATGTGGATACATATTCATACGCTTACGTGCTTCAGGCATTTTAACGGCATCTAACATACGAACTGATTCTTCGAAAGCTTCTCTTTTACTCATGCCTTTATGTAACATGAGAACTTCCGACAGCTGTGTACCAATTTTCAAATAAGGGTTCAATGATGTCATTGGGTCTTGAAAAATCATTGAAATCTCTTCCGCTCGCATACGGTTTAATTCTTTTTCTCTTAAATTCAAAATCTCACGGCCATTAAACATGGCAGAGCCATTAATTCTGCCATTTTTGGCGAGTAAGCCCATGAGTGCGAAAGCAGTTTGTGATTTTCCTGAGCCTGATTCACCAACTATGCCAAGCGTTTCCCCCGCACTTAATTCAAAGTTCAATTTGTTTACGGCGGTAACCTCACCATCTTGAGTTGCAAATGTCACACTGAGATCTTTCACGGATAACAGAGGGCTTTTCATTGAGTTATTTAACATATTATTCCCTCTAGCGATCTTTCGGGTCGAGCGCATCTCGTAGCCCGTCACCGATGAAGTTAAAACAAAATAGCGTAATGACTAAGAAACCGGCTGGTATCAGTAGCAACCATGGCGTCACTTCCATTGAGTTCGCCCCATCACTTAATAACGCCCCCCAACTACTTAACGGCTCTTGTGTGCCTAAACCTAAAAAGCTTAAGAATGATTCAAACAAAATCATACTTGGAACTAATAATGACGCGTAAACGACTACTACACCTAAAACGTTAGGTACAATATGACGTAGAATAATCTGCCGCGTACTAACACCACAAACAAGCGCTGCCTCAATAAATTCCTTACGCTTTAATCCGAGTGTTTGTCCGCGAACAATACGCGCCATATCCAACCAAGACACCATTCCTATCGCCACAAATATCAGTAAAATATTGGTCCCAAACAACGTGACAAGGAGGATCACAAAAAACATAAATGGGAAGGAATTTAAAATTTCTAATATACGCATCATGATGGAATCCACTTTTCCACCCACATAACCCGCTAATGAACCGTATAAAGTGCCTACCACGACTGCGACTAAGGCTGCGGCAACTCCCACCATTAAGGAAATTCGCCCACCTATCGCGACACGCACTAATAGGTCTCGGCCTGAAGCATCCGTACCAAAATAATGCCCGGTTGCCATATCCGGTGGCATTGACATCATTTCCCAATCGGTGTCGTCGTACAAAAAAGGCGACATCATAGGAGCAAAAATCACAAATAGAGTAATTAACAACAATACGCATAAGCTAAATATTGCCGCACGGTTGTGCATAAAACGGCGCCTTGCATCTTGCCATAAACTGCGCCCTTCAATATCTAGCTGCTCTGAAAAGTTTGCCAGAGCTTCACTATTTTTTTGGTTCGATAGCATCGTGTTTCTCCGACTTAATAACGAATTTTAGGGTCAATAACTGCGTACAAAACATCGACAATCGCATTAAACGTAATTGTCAGTACCCCAACTAAAATTGTTAAACTCAATACCAGTGAGTAATCACGATTAAGTGCGCCGTTAACAAAGAGCTGACCGATCCCCGGTAACCCAAAAATAGTTTCAATTACCATCGAGCCAGTAATAATCCCCACAAAAGCGGGACCCATATAGGAAAGCACAGGAAGCAACGCTGGTTTAAGCGCATGGCGTAAAATGATAGTTCTTAGTGGTAACCCTTTAGCACGTGCAGTACGAATAAAATTAGAATGCATAATTTCGATCATCGAACCGCGTGTAATACGGGAAATACTTGCAATATAAGCAAGTGAAAGTGCAACCATTGGTAGCACCATGTGTTTTAGGTTTCCACCATCCCACCCACCACCAGGGAACCATTTCAAATGAATGGCAAAAATCAGCACCAATAAAGGTGCCACAACAAAGCTTGGGATAACAACCCCCGTCATGGCAAACCCCATGACTGTAAAGTCCCATTTGGTATTTTGGTTGAGTGCGGCTATCACCCCTGCAGAGACCCCAAATAGAACAGCAACAATGAATGCCGTTGCCCCTAATTTTGCAGAAACAGGAAATGCTTTAGCCACTAAATCATTAACACTGTAGTCCTTGTATTTAAATGATGGGCCAAAGTCACCTTTGGAAAGCTGAATTAAATAATTAAAATACTGCTTATACATGGGATCATTTAAATGATATTTAGCTTCAATATTTGCCATCACTTCCGGTGGCAATTTCCGTTCACCCGTAAACGGGCTCCCTGGGGCTAATCGCATCATAAAAAATGAAATGGTAATCAGAACCAAAAGAGTCGGAATGGCTTCTAACAACCGACGAATAATAAATTTCAACATCGCTCTTTCCTACTTCTATTGCCTAAATAGGCGAACATCTGGCTCCAATAAATGGAGCCAGAACAACTATATTAGTGTTTAATAATGTACAGATCTTTAGTATGCAGGTTATCTAATGGATCTTTGCCACTATACCCCCCCACATAAGGTTTCACTAAACGCGTATTAACATAGTAGTAAAGAGGAACAATACCTGAGTCTTTATCGAGTAATTTTTCGGCTTGTTGATAGAGTTCAGCACGTTCATCATCCGTTTTGACTTGCAATGTTTTTTTCATCACTGCATCAAAATCTGTATTTTTATAATGAACAGTATTATTACTGCTGTAGGAAAGTAACATATTGAGGAAAGATGAAGGTTCGTTATAATCCGCACACCAGCCTGCGCGGGCCACATCATAGTTACCTTGATGTCGGCTATCTAAGAATGTTTTCCATTCTTGATTTTCTAGTTTCACTTCTGCGCCAATATTTTTCTTCCACATAGAAGAAGCGGCGATGGCAATACGCTTATGTAAGTCTGAAGTATTATACAATAAATTGAATTTTAGAGGGTTGGCTTTGTTATATCCCGCCTCTTCTAGCAGCTGTTTCGCTTTTTCATTACGCTGCTCTTGGGTCATATTCGCATACCAATCCGGTTTTTCTGTTTTCATTCCACTGGTAAATGGTGGAGTGAATCCATACGCAGGAATATCCCCTTGGGCTTTGACTTTATACGTAATCGTATCTCTATCCATAGATAGTTTTAATGCTTCACGAACACGAGGGTCATTAAACGGCGGTTTTTCATTATTAATTTCATAATAATAAATACATAGATATGGGTTCACACGTAACTCATTCGGCATGTTTTGTTGTAAACTTTTGAACTGCTCAATAGGTAAGTTACTGTATGTCATATCAATTTCGCCACTGCGGTAGCGGTTTACATCAGTGACTTCTGAAGAAATCGGTAAAAAAGTCACTTGGTCAATAATGGTATTCGCATTATCCCAATAGCTTGGGCTACGCTCTAATACAATACGTTCGTTTACCGTCCAATCCTTTAATTTATATGCTCCATTACCTACAAAGTTCTGTGGTTGCGTCCACTTAGCACCATGTTGCTCAATGACTTTTTTATTGACTGGCGACATGGATGAGTGAGCTAATAATTTAGGAATATAAGGAACGGCTTCACTCAGTGTAATAACTAAAGTTTTGTCATCAAGAGCTTTAATACCAAGTTCTTCAGGTTTTTTCTTCCCAGCGATAACATCGTCAATATTACTAATATGGGCATATTGTAAATAGCTTGCATAAGGCGATGCAGTATCAGGGTCAGCCAATCGTCGCCAACTATACACAAAATCTTCTGCCGTGACAGGGTCACCATTAGACCATTTCGCGCCATCGCGAATTTTAAATGTCCATTCTGTAAAATCTTTATTTTCCCAGCTTGTTGCCGAGCCAGGTAAAATTTCGCCATCAGGCCCCACTATTGTGATCCCTTCGAAAAGGTCTCTTGCTAAAGCAGATTCCGGTACCCCTTCTATTTTATGAGGGTCTAACGATTGCGGCTCAGAACCGTTGTTGCGAACCATCACTTGCTTTTCAGCCAGTTCAACGCCCGCAGGAACCGTTGCTGCAAAACTTGTTGCTATAGAGCCCATTGCCAGCCCAGCCGTTACACTAAGCGCAATAATCGATTTATTGATTAACTTACTCATCTTATCGGTTACTCCCATACATAATTATTATGATTGTGTGTTGATACATGTTCACCCAGTAGATGAACACTTTTTATAATTATTTAGATATTATTAATTAGGTTCACTTATATATAACCGTTTAATATCCGTATAATCAAGAGGGTCATTACCTTTAAATCCACGAACACTCGGTTTTATCATTCGAGCACTGACGCGATAATAAACAGGAACAATAGCCGAATCATTGTCTAGCAAGGCTTCCGCTTGCTGGTAAATTGTATGGCGAGATGAAGAGTCCGGTGCTGTTAGCGCTTGCTCAAGCAAGGCATCAAACGCTGGATTATTATAAAAAGTGGTATTATTACTATTTTGAGACAGCATCATGTTCAAAAATGCGGTTGGCTCGTTGTAATCGGCACACCACGTTGCTCTGGCAACATCATAATTTCCTTCATGGCGGCTTTGTAATGATGTTTTCCATTCTTGGTTTTGCAGCGTCACTTGCGCACCAATATTTTTCTGCCACATGGACGCCGCAACAATAGCTTGCTGCTTATTTTGATCTGATGTGTTGTACAGTAAAGCAAATTTCAATGGGTTTTCTTTAGTATATCCGGCCTCAGCAAGCAAATCTTTAGCACGTTGATAACGTTGTTCTGCTGATAAATTTGCCCATTCCGGTAAGGTAAAATTACCATTATTAATAAAACTTGGCGTAAAGCCATAAGCGACTTTTTGCCCTTGAGCGATAATTTTATTGGTTATTGTTTCTCTATCTAATCCTAACTTTATTGCTTCCCGCACTCTTGGATCATTAAACGGGGCTTTTTGATTATTTATCTCATAATAGAACGTGCACAAATAAGGCCGAACATACAATTCATTCGGCCTCTCTTGCTGCATTTTTTTATATAAAACAGGTGGGATTGCAGAGTTAGAAATATCAATTTCACCACTACGGTAACGGTTAATATCACTCACTTCGGAGCTAATCGCTAAAAAGGTCGCTTGCTCAATACGGCTATTTTGGTTATCCCAATAAAATGGATTTCGTTTGATAACAATACGTTCATTTACTACCCAGTTATCCAATACGTATGCCCCATTTCCAATAAAATTCTTGGGTTGGGTCCATTTATCACCATGTCGTTGAATTGCTGACTTATTCACGGGCTTCATAGACGTATGAGAAAGCATATCAACGAAATAAGGCACTGGGTGGCTCAACGTAACTTGTAAATGTTGCGGGTCAAGTGCTTTCACACCCAGCGCTGTTGCCGGCATTTTTCCCGCTAAAATCGCATCTGCATTTAAAATATACGCATTTTGTAAATAACTGGAGTATGGGGAGCCAGTATTTGGGTCAGATAAACGTTGCCAGCTATACACAAAATCTTCAGCGGTTACAGGTGTGCCATCACTCCACTTTGCATCTTCCCGCAAAGTAAAAGTCCACGTAGTGAAATTTTCATTACTCCAACTTTTAGCAACCCCAGGAACTGCTTTACCGTCTATATCGGTATACACTAAACCTTCTAATAAATTTAATATCACATTGCCTTCTGGAACCCCTTCCACTTTGTGGGGGTCTAGTGATGTCACTTCTGAGCCATTGTTAATTGTAATAACCTGTTTTACTTTTTCCGTGGCACTAGCCTGTAATGTAACAACTAATAAAGAAAGTACACCAAAACCAAGTGTTGATTTGAACATTCTATCCCTCATGATTCATCAATAGCGCTATAACCTCATTTGCAGCCATCTTTACGCTGATATTTAAGCCCTGGTACCGCTATTTCCTTATGGGCAATCCACTTCATGAACTCAAACAATTAAAACAATTAATTAACATTGATCAGTTAAAAATTTTAAGTAAATTTTAAAAAAATCGACGTGAAATTTTAATTTTTCTTATATTTCAATACGCTAGAATCAATTTGGCTATCCACCATAAAATAACCCCCAAGCTCATTTCCAAACATATCATTAACAAACACCAATTAGAATAGTGAATAAATTTACGTAGCTCACAATTCCTTACTTTTTATCCCTGTTTTAGCAAAAAATGCCACATATAATTACAGGTATCATTTTTTTTATGTGTGATTATTAATAGCTAAAGTTTTATTAAGCCATTTAAGAAAGAGAAATGTGCTATCTGTATAGCAAAATTGATGTGTGTAATATGAGGTAATTAGCGGCAGGTATGGCTGCAAATAGATATAGTTTGCAGCCATTAAAAGAAAAGAGATTAGATTACAATAAGCCCGGGAATATGGCCTTAACACCTGTCACAATAAACTCTATACCCAATGACATCAGTAATAGACCCATGATACGCGTTACTACGTTGATCCCTGTTTGACCTAAGTAACGAACCAATAAAGACGCTGAGCGGAATAATAACCAACAACAAAAGGCAAATGCGATACTCGTCAACGCTAAGCCTAAAAAGTTTTGCCACCCATGCCAGCGAGATGACCAAACAATACAAGAACTTATTGCACCAGGCCCTGCCATTAGGGGTAAAGCCAAAGGCACAACACCAATGCTATCTCTAACCGCAGTTTCTGTTTTTTCTTGTTTATTTTGTTTGTCTTCCCCAATTTTACCGCTGATCATTGACATCGCTATTGTGACGATCAAGATCCCACCAGCAATACGGAAAGAATCAATTGAGATACCAAACAATTGCAATATTGAGTCACCAATTAATAATGATGTACATAAAATGATAGCAACTGATGTATTTGCAATAGTATTGGTTTTATTTCTCCCCGCATTACTTTGATAGTTTGTCATACTAATAAACACAGGCAATATGCCAACTGGGTTTACGAGTGCAAACAAACCAATAAAAAATTTAATATATCCCGATAAATCAAGTAATGCGCTACTCACCCATTCATTTCCTTAAGCAGTTCTCTTTAGAGATTTATTGATATCTTTTATAATTTTACCACCGATGTCATTAATTTCCTTGAGCAAAACAATATTTTCTTTAACTTGCTAAATTTGCTTAGTATTTAGTTAGATATACATAAATTATCTGCACAAGTTGTTTTGATAATATTAAATTAAGTAATAGATGAACAACATTTATTCAACTTGTGCATAAATACACGTGCTGAAAGGAGTCAGCCTGACATTTTCGTGACCTGGATCACTTTATTTAATTACCGTTTTGTTAATCTACTCTTAACTGATAGACAGAGCTAATTAGGATATTAACTCAGTACGGAATAAGGTTTTTAAGCCAATAGGCGATCATGAGCAGCGTTATTATAGATAACATCTATACTTTTATCTTTAAGCATTTCCTTGTTCTATCGATGCATTGCTCATTGGCTTAAAAAGTTTAACATTTATCAGGAGTAATCTATATGTCCGTAACTAACGTTACCGAACTCAATGAACTCGTTGCTCGTGTCAAAAAAGCTCAACGTGAATTCGCTACTTTTTCCCAAGAAAAAGTTGATGAAATCTTTAGAGCCGCGGCTCTCGCTGCTGCTGATGCACGTATCCCTCTAGCAAAACTTGCTGTCGAAGAATCTGGAATGGGTATTGTTGAAGATAAAGTGATTAAAAACCACTTCGCTTCAGAGTACATCTACAATGCTTATAAAGACGAAAAGACCTGCGGCACGCTATCTGAAGACCCAACATTTGGGACAATCACCATTGCTGAGCCGATTGGTATTATCTGTGGTATTGTGCCAACAACTAACCCAACTTCAACCGCGATTTTTAAATCACTTATTAGCTTAAAAACGCGCAATGCTATTATATTCTCCCCTCATCCTCGCGCTAAAATTGCTACCAACCGCGCGGCACAAATTGTGCTTGATGCTGCAATTGCCGCTGGTGCACCGAAAGATATTATTGGTTGGATTGATTCCCCTTCTGTTGAGCTATCCAACGCTTTAATGCACCACCCTGATATTAACCTGATTTTAGCGACCGGTGGACCAGGCATGGTCAAAGCTGCTTATAGTTCTGGAAAACCTGCAATTGGTGTTGGTGCTGGTAACACCCCTGTCGTTATTGATGAAACCGCAGATATTAAGCGTGCTGTCGCGTCTATCTTGATGTCAAAAACATTCGATAACGGAGTTATTTGTGCATCTGAACAATCCGTTGTAGTCGTTGATGAAATCTACAATCAAGTTCGCGAGCGTTTTTCAAGTCATGGTGGTTACCTGCTACAAGGAAAAGAGCTTAAAGCGGTTCAAGATATCATTTTAAAAAATGGTAACTTAAATGCCGCTATTGTTGGCCAACCTGCTTATAAAATTGCTGAAATGGCCGGTATTACTGTGCCAAAAACCACTAAAATATTAATTGGTGAAGTAAAAAGCATCGATGAGTCAGAACCGTTCGCACATGAAAAACTTTCACCATTATTAGCGATGTACCGTGGTAAAAACTTTGAAGACGCGGTTGCCAAAGCAGAACAACTTGTCGAAATGGGCGGGATCGGCCATACCTCTTGTTTATACACTGACCAAGATAACCAACACGAACGCGTTAACTATTTTGGCCAAAAAATGAAAACAGCGCGTATTTTAATCAATACGCCAGCATCTCAAGGTGGTATCGGAGACCTTTATAACTTTAAATTAGCCCCTTCTCTTACTCTAGGTTGTGGTTCTTGGGGTGGTAACTCCATCTCTGAAAACGTGGGTCCAAAACACCTAATCAATACCAAAACTGTGGCGAAGAGAGCTGAAAATATGTTGTGGCATAAACTTCCGAACTCAATCTACTTCCGCCGTGGTTGTCTACCTATCGCCCTTGAAGAGATTGCAACTGATGGTGCAAAACGCGCCTTTATCGTAACCGATGGCTATCTGTTCAATAATGGTTATGTTGATGAAGTGGTTAACGTTCTCAAAAAACACCACATTGAAACAGACGTTTTCTTTGAAGTTGAGGCAGACCCAACATTAACTGTTGTCCGTAAAGGTGCAGCACAAATGCAAGCATTCCAACCTGATGTGATCATTGCATTAGGTGGTGGTTCACCAATGGATGCGGCTAAAATCATGTGGGTCATGTATGAACACCCAGAGACTCATTTTGAGGAATTAGCATTACGTTTCATGGATATACGTAAACGTATCCACCGCTTCCCTAAAATGGGCGTTAAGGCTAAATTAGTTGCTATCACAACAACTTCAGGTACAGGTTCTGAGGTCACCCCATTTGCTGTAGTGACTGATGATAAAACGGGCCAAAAATATCCATTAGCAGATTATGCATTAACGCCAAATATGGCCATTGTTGATGCCAACTTAGTCATGAATATGCCTAAATCTTTAACTGCTTTCGGTGGTTTAGATGCTGTCACCCATGCGTTAGAAGCTTATGTTTCTGTTTTAGCTAACGAGTTTACTGATGGTCAAGCACTTAAAGCACTAAGCTTATTAAAAGATTATTTACCAGCAAGTTACCATGAAGGTGCTAAAAATCCTGTAGCCAGAGAACGCGTACACAACGGTGCGACACTTGCCGGTATTGCATTTGCAAACGCATTCCTAGGTGTATGTCATTCAATGGCACACAAACTTGGCTCAGAATTCCATATTCCTCATGGTCTCGCTAATGCTCTATTAATTTGTAACGTTATCCGTTTCAATGCTAATGATAACCCAACAAAACAAACTGCATTTAGCCAGTACGACCGCCCTCATGCGCGCCGCCAATATGCAGAAATTGCGGATCATTTGGGACTCACTAACGTCGGAGATCGTACTGCTGCGAAAATTGAAAAATTACTCACATGGTTGGAGGAAATGAAAGCCGATTTAGGTATTCCTAAATCTATTCGTGAGACTGGTGTTACTGAAGCTGACTTCTTAGCTCGCGTAGATAAACTTTCTGAAGATGCGTTTGATGACCAATGTACAGGAGCTAACCCTCGTTATCCTTTAATTTCTGAAATTAAACAGCTATTACTGGATTCTTATTATGGTCGCGAGTTTGTTGAGCACCAAGACGCACTTGTGATTGAAAAAGAGGAAAAAAAAGCCCCTCAGAAAAAATCAACCGTAAAAAAAGAAGCAGAAAAGAAAAGCACTAAGAAATAATGTTAAGCACATAATTTAAAAATAAAGGCACTGCAATAATTGCAGTGCCTTTTGTTTCGTTATTTAAAATCAATTGCTATAAAAATGTAGAAATCAATATCATATAAAATGATTTAACTCACTGAGTTATATCATTAATAGCCATAATATCCGATAACTGAATCCTGTTTATTCTCTACACTAGATTATTTCTGTTTACCTAAAATGGAGTGGTTTCTTAGGTATAACGCCTTCATTCATCAACTGAGCCTGTTTTATTGCTTCTGAATAGTGTTTACGACAAACAGAGATATACTTTTCATTACCGCCTATATCGACTTGTAGGCCTTCATATACAGGCACCCCATCACTTCCTATACGCAATACCTTACTCGCCTTACGTCCGCAATAACAAACTGTTTTTAGCTCAACTAATTTATCAGCCCAAGCAAGCAAGTATTGACTGCCCTCAAATAATTGCCCTGCAAAATCGGTACGCAACCCATAGCATAAAACTGGAATATCCTCGTTATCAACTATGTCACATAATTCTTCAACTTGTTTTTTTGTTAGGAATTGGCATTCATCAATAAGAACACAATGGACTTTTTGTTCACTATTTTCTTTTTTTATCAGTTCAGCCATATTTGTTGTTGTTGAGTATAATAACGCTTCCGCTGATAAGCCTATGCGCGATGAGACTTTTCCTTGTTCAAAACGGTTATCTATCTCTGCTGTAAAAATAACCGTACGCATCCCTCTTTCATTATAGTTATACGATGATTGCAATAATGACGTTGATTTTCCCGCATTCATAGCTGAATAATAAAAGTAAAGCTGAGCCATTTGGCTGTTCCCTCAAAATTAATATACGTAATAATTTTACCATAAAACTAGCTTTAGGATTAACAATAATGGTGTAGATGCTGTTTACTTATTGAAAATTGAACTTTTCCCAGTTCAGTTTATACCTTATTGCTTATACCTTATTGCAAATATTGCTTAGCTTGCGGGCAAAAAAACCAATTTGATATTAACTATAAACAGTTTCAACTAAAGCACATTCCGCTAAAAAACATCATCAAAAAAAGAAAATTTAAGCGAGTCTATCCCTTCAATTCATTCCGAGTAAAAGTAAAATGAGACCCTCCTCTTCTTTTTTGAATTATTTAATCACTAAGATTTTAGCTTATTCCTATTTTTCGTTTAGTTCAGTTATTGATAATAGCTATATATATATCTACGAAAAGTTTATTTTTCTTTTGTAAAAAAATTGCATTCGTTAAAGATTACTTTTAAACTAAGGATGTAATTTAGCTATTGCAGAATTTAAAATAGCATTCTATTATTACTGTACACATGCCAACAAATAATTTGAGACCAGGAAAATGAGCGAATCATTAAAAGCGTTAAATAACATCCGTACTCTTCGTGCTCAAGCTCGCGAAGTAACTTTAGAATCTTTAGAAGAAATGCTGGAAAAATTAACCGTCGTTGTTGAAGAACGTCGTGATGAAGAAAGCCAAGCTCGCGCGGAATTAGAAGAACGTAACCGTAAATTGGAAAAAGTTCGTGAAATGATCCTTGAGCAAGGCGTAGATTTAAATGACCTTCTGCAAACAATGGATTCAGGTAAAAGCACTAGCACTCGTGCTAAACGCGCTGCACGTCCAGCTAAATATAAATATGTTGATGAAAATGGCGAAACCAAAACTTGGACAGGCCAAGGCCGTACTCCAGCAGTAATCAAGGTTGCCATTGAAGAACAAGGCAAATCTTTGGATGATTTCTTAATCTAATAGCCTCAACATGTATTTTAAACACCCTTTTATAAGGGTGTTTTTATTTAATCCTTTATATATTATTTATATTAACCTGCACTAAGAAAAAGCCCTTATCTATTATAGCTACAGTCTTTAGCACTAAAACCGCATAACTGCCGCTCCCTACTTCAATTAACTGTTCTGTTTTAAGCTGTTACGACGTATTACGCCATCTACCAAATAATCATGATAAATAAAAGCATAGCAGTAAAGATATGTAAGCTTAATTAGATAAACTTAAATATTTTTCAGTGATTCTATTTATGTAATGAAGTTGTATGCTAATTTTTGTACTCTCACCACTTATAACGTGTACAGACTGAACAGCTCAAGTCAGAGTGTTCCTCTTTATACTTGGTATTTTTGTTAATGATTTATTTATCTACGTATAAAAAAAGGCTAACAAATTAAGTTAGCCTTTAATAAAATTTATTGCGGAATTTTATTTTGCTGAATTCAATGATACTGATAATTTCTTCAGCCACTGGGTAAACTCATCTCCCAGTGCATCATGCTGCATTCCATATTCAACGAACGCTTTCATATAACCTAATTTATTTCCACAGTCATGACTTTTACCACATAAGTGGTAGGCCTCTACTGGCTCATTATTTTCCATCATTAATGCAATAGCATCGGTTAATTGTATTTCATCCCCAGCACCTGGCGCTGTTTTGGCTAATGCATCCCAAATCTTTTCAGATAAAACATAACGGCCAACAATAGATAAATTAGATGGAGCTTCTTCACGTTTTGGTTTTTCAACCATACGAATAATTCTTTTACTATCTCCAGGTTCTAACATTTCTCCATTACAATCCACAATACCATAGTTAGATACATCTTCTTCAGGGACTGGTTCAACTAAAATTTGACTTGCGCCTGTTGACTCATATTGTTCTAGCATTTCACGCAAGTTAAATTTGGTTAAATCTGTACTGTAACGGTCTAAAATGACATCGGGTAAAATAACCGCAAAAGGCTCTTCACCGACTAAAGGTTTAGCACACAAAATTGCATGACCTAATCCTTTTGCTATTCCTTGTCGTGTTTGCATAATCGTTACGTGGCTTGGGCAAATAGATTGAACCTCATCCAATAACTGGCGCTTAACACGCGCTTCCAAGATAGCCTCTAACTCAAAGCTTGTGTCAAAGTGGTTTTCAATGGAATTTTTTGATGAATGTGTCACTAAAACAATTTCATTGATCCCAGCAGCGATACACTCATTAACAACATATTGAATAAGTGGCTTATCAACTATTGGTAACATTTCTTTTGGGATTGCCTTTGTTGCAGGAAGCATACGAGTCCCTAAGCCCGCAACTGGGATTACCGCTTTACGCACCTTGCGCTGTGTCATTTTTATCACTCCAGATATCATCTTAGCCTCTCGAATTTTACTAAAGTAACAAGAGGCATTTTAAGTGCGCAGAAGTATATCAGGAAATGTTCATGAATAAATAGCGACGAGTCCGAATAGAGTTATTCAGATTAAAAGAGTATACATTTTAGGTAATAACTATGTTTCGGGGTTAAACATTAGTTTTATTTTCTGGCTATTATTGCGAATTAAACACTGCCAAGCATTTCCTTTTACCTCTAAATGATTAGATTGGTAAAATTTCAACGCTCCTAAAGGAAGGCTTCTAGATAACTTAACATGCGTATTTTCTGTCGTTATATCCGCTTCTAAACCTGCACTCGCCATAATAATCGCTTTATTCCGTGTATTAAAATACCCCAATAATAGCGGAAACTGGCCACTAAACCCCGAATCCTCCAGTAAATAATTTATTTGGTTAATAATTCTATCAATATTGGGTAATTTTTTTTCTGGGTGGCTTACCGCACTTTTCAAGAGATCATTGAACACGACTCTAATCAAAAAAGCAGCCATAATGCCTTCTTGAGGAGAGCGCTCAGTATCAATACAGTAAAAACCTATTTGGCTGTCTGAAATGGGCGCTAGGTCTAATAATAATCCAAAACGGTTAGCCTCATTAAGTTGGCGATAGTTAATTCGGTAATTATTTATAATTTGATGTACTGGTGGTTGTAACTGTTTCAATACCGCTAACAGTTCTTGAGTATCGTTTTGCATTAGTGTCGAAATCTGAGGGATTTCCTCTCCTAACAGCTCTGTTAGGCTATTTTGCTCAGGATACAACGCAGAAAGGATTGTCACTTTAACTTCATCTAAATTTTTTATTGGCTTTAACAAAGCATCCTTTGCACCTAAGCGAAACATTCTATCTAACTGAGTGAAATCTGTTGTTGCTGTAATCACAATGACAGGAATATCAATATTACGCGCAACTAACGCTTTCATAAACGCTTCACCATTCATGACAGGCATATTTAAGTCACATAGAATGATATCAGGTTTGATACGGTCTATTGTTAACATCTCTATTGCTAATTGACCATTATCTGCGGTATAGATCTCAATACCCAGCGTTTCTAGGTAGTTTTTTAAAATTGTACAGAAGGTGATTTCGTCTTCTATTATGAGTATTTTTCTATTTTTCATAAGATACCTACTGCAAAAGCCTGGTTTAATTAACAATACAATTATTCATACGATAAAATCATTTATTCGCCATCATTTAAGTATAGTGACTTTTCAATCTTATACTTATTTTTATAGAGAGTGTTATGAAATCACAAGTAGAAGATAGGTGTTACTGTGGCAACGAAGCACAATTTGAGCAATGCTGCGCTCCTTTTTTACAAGGGAAAGCTATTCCACAGACACCAGAGCAACTTATGCGTTCAAGGTATAGTGCTTATGTACACCAAGACGTCGATTATCTTATTAAAACATGGCACCCAGATTGCCATGCTCAAGAATGGCATCAAGAAATAGTCAATAGTTTTCCGAAAACACACTGGTTTGGTCTTCGTGTTATTAGTTCTTCTTATGCTAAAAATCCCAATGAAGCTTATGTCGAATTTTCGGCTTGCTTTATTGATGAAAAAGCTGATCATAAGCAGCTTATTCATGAACGTTCGCGTTTTATTAAGATGGATTCGTGTTGGTATTATATAGACGGCATTACCCCCAAAGTCGGTCGTAATGATTTATGCCCCTGTGGCTCTGGTCAAAAATATAAAAAGTGTGGTCATCCAGACTAATTACCCTTTATTTAATGCCTGTCTAATGAGACACATTTGATACTCAATCCGTCATTTTTTCATATCGCTTTGTTAGTTAAGGATTAGGCTGTTTCATGCAACACAAAATTGTACAGAAAAAAATTCTCAGGACAATTTGCCCTGACGCGAAAGGATTAATCGCGAAAATCACCAATATTTGCTATAAGCACCAACTCAACATTGTACAAAATAATGAGTTTGTTGATCATCACACTGGCCGTTTCTTTATGAGAACTGAGTTAGAGGGAATTTTCAACGATGAAACATTATTAGCTGACCTCGATGATGCATTACCAGTTGGATCTCAACGTGAATTAAACACAGCGGGTCGTCGTCGTATTGTCGTTATGGTTACAAAAGAAGCACATTGTTTGGGCGACCTGCTCATGAAGAGTGCTTATGATGGCTTAGATGTTGAAATTGCAGCGGTTATTGGAAACCACGACACGCTAAAAAACTTAGTCGAACAATTTGGCATTCCATTCCACCATATTAGCCATGAAGGCCTAACACGCGAACAACATGACGAAAAAATGACAGCGCAGATAGACCAATATCAGCCTGATTATGTTGTCTTAGCTAAATATATGCGTGTATTAACGCCTGCATTTGTGCAGCATTATCCAAACCAAATTATCAATATTCACCACTCGTTTTTACCTGCATTTATTGGTGCCCGCCCTTATCACCAAGCTTATGAGCGTGGCGTAAAAATTATTGGGGCTACTGCGCACTTTGTTAATGATAACCTTGATGAAGGACCAATCATTACACAGAATGTGATTAATGTAGACCATACATTCACAGCCGATGATATGATGCGTGCAGGGCGTGATGTTGAAAAAAATGTACTAAGCCATGCTCTCTATTGGGTCTTAGCTCAACGTGTATTTGTATATGGTAATCGCACCATTATTTTATAAGCCAATAATATAGCGGCTTATTTAACAACACTTTGTTGATTTAACACGCATTAAGAATAAAAAAACAGCAAACAACCATTTTATTGAAAATTAATGCTTTACAGCGGCGCGTCATTTGATATGATGCCGCCCGCTGTCAATGATTACAGCAACTCAAAATCTGGTGGGATACCCAAGCGGCCAAAGGGAGCAGACTGTAAATCTGCCGTCACAGACTTCGAAGGTTCGAATCCTTCTCCCACCACCATTTAATTGATTTCACCTCCTAGTTTATCAACAACTCCCATAAAACGATTTAACACACTTGAGTGTGATTTTGATTTATAGATATAACACACACTTTTCCCCAAAATTTTATTCAATGGTATATAAATCAATGATTTATCAATCAATTCTTCTTCTGGATAATGGTCTATTATGCCTATAAAATCACCATCTTGAATGAAACTTTGGCAACAACCAATATTATCCATTTGTCTCACACTCGTTTTATTATCAACCGTTTCAATTTTTGCTAATAAATCGCTCATTAATGAACTTTTATAAAATGCGGGATCACATAGCCATGTACTTTTTTGTAATAGTGTAACAAGATCATAATGGAATTTTTCATAAAGTTCTTTCCTACAATAGATACCTAATGGTGAGTTTTCTATTATTTTTTGTAATGAAAATCGCTCACTGACAACTTGTTCAGAGCTAAGAATAAGTGTATTACCATCATAATCGACAATTTCATCTACTTCATCATAATTAAACCTTAATATATTTACTTGCACATTATTTTGATGTGCTGATTGATATAAATTAATTAAATGGCTTTCCTTACCCCAATCATAATAAATATTAGCCTCATTTATTATATAACCAGAAAAATGTTTTTTTGTTATTTCTTTCTCCTGTAAATAAAGATCTCTTAGATCGTTATAAAGTTCTTGGCCATCCTTAGTTAATGTCATTCCAAATTTTTCTCGTTTAAAAAGCCGTTTTCCTAGGCTTGTCTCAAAGTCTTTGATTGACTTCGCGATGGGAGGTGTCGTACGGTTCATCACTCTTGCAGCCTTGCTTAACGAGCCATTCTCAACAACCGCCATAAACGCCTCTAATTTTCTTGAAAAGAACATATCTATGACCCCATTCAGTTTATTAAAATATTAATCAACATACTTAACTTTCTCATTAATAATTATATTGATTAACCCAGAAATTAATTCACAAAATAAAAAATCAAACTTGATTTTTTATTGAATGATTAACAATATTTCATAAAAGTATTTTTATAATTTCCATCATTACAAAGCAATATATTATATTGTTTCGATTGATTATTTTTTATTCCCCCACTATTAAATCACATTAAAATATAAATAACCAATTGACTTTAAATGAAATTAAAACTAGTTAATAATGATATTATTAATTTAGCTTTAATAGAAAACTAAACTCTAGCACCCATAATAAATTTAATTGGCCATAATATTTTTTGATTAATTAAATTTATTATTATTTTTATATTAACCACTGAATTTTGATACTATACCAAGAATAAGTTAAGCCATGAGCATTTTTATCATAGCCATTATCGTCTTTAAAACAATCTAACCGTTGAAACATACTCCGTGGGGTTACAGTATTGCTACCATCTGGTAGAATAAGCATAATAATCATAAAACTAGGTGATAAAAAACCATGAAATTCATATCGTTCAATATTAATGGCCTTCGAGCTCGCCCTCACCAACTCGCTGCAATCATCGAAAAACATCAACCTGAGGTTATTGGCTTACAAGAAACCAAAGTCCATGATGATATGTTTCCTTATGAAGAAGTTAGTCAGCTCGGCTATCATGTTTTTTATCACGGTCAAAAAGCGCATTATGGCGTGGCTCTATTAACTAAAAATGAGCCTCTTGCTGTCCGTAAAGGTTTTCCAACTGACGATGACGATGCACAGCGTCGCATTATCATGGCTGATATCCAAACAGATCGCGGCCCATTGACGGTTGTAAATGGTTATTTTCCTCAAGGAGAAAGCCGTGACCACCCAACAAAATTTCCGGCAAAAGAAAAATTTTATCAAGATTTACAAAATTACATCACATCAACACAAACGGCAGAGTCACAGTTGCTCATTATGGGTGACATGAATATCAGCCCAACCGATCTTGATATTGGTATCGGTGATGCAAACCGTAAACGTTGGTTAAAAACCGGAAAATGCTCTTTTTTACCCGAAGAGCGTGAGTGGTTAGCTAAATTATTAGGCTGGGGTTTAGTCGATACATATCGTGCAAAAAACCCTGATATTTCTGACTGCTACTCATGGTTTGACTACCGTTCGAAAGGCTTCGATGATAACCGTGGCCTACGTATCGATTTATTACTGGCCTCCAATAAACTCGCTGAGCGTTGTATTGCAACGGGTATTGATTACGAAATCCGCGGGATGGAAAAGCCATCAGACCACGCACCTGTATGGTCTGAATTTGACCTCTCAAAGTAAACTTTCTTACTTGTCATAATGCAAAAAGGCGCCTTAAGCGCCTTTTATTGGTTTACCAGACTCAACTAATCCTGTTTCTTTTTTGTTTTCTTACCCGCTTTTACTGGTTTTTTTCCCGTTTTTACTGATGGAGCGGGGAGTTCTCGAAATGCCCTCAAATTTGTAAACTGACGTGCATGGTGAATTAATTGCATTAGCGTTTGGCTTAGTGGATGCATAAAATCATCATAACGTGATTGTTTTTCACTAATTTGGGTTAATACTGACTCCCAATGGGCTGTCATATCTGGTAATGTTGCCATATCGGGTAAAACATGAATTAGAGCCCTTCCCGCAGGCGAGGAATGAATATAACGCCCTTTTTTGTAGAGAAATTGGCGTTTGAATAGTAAGTCAATGATACCGGCTCTAGTCGCTTCTGTACCAAGCCCATCCGTTTCTCGCAATACTTTTTTTAATGCTTTATCTTGTACAAAACGAGCGATCCCAGTCATTGCTGATAATAACGTTGCATCCGTAAAAGGACGTGGAGGCTGCGTTTGCCGTTCAACCACTTCCCCTTTTTCACATAACAACTCATCATTCTTACTCACAACTGGCAGTGGCATACCATCGTTTTCAGCATCGCGCTCTTTATTGCCCAATACGACTCGCCAACCTGCTTCAGCAAGAAATCGAGCTTTTGCAATAAATTTACCCTTTTCAATTTCTAGATCAATTGTACACTTACGGTAAACCGCATCGGGCATAAACTGAATAATATATTGACGCGCAATCAATTGGTAAATTTTACTTTCATTCTCAGTTAACTTTACTGCTGCCGTTTTTGCTGTTGGGATAATGGCATGGTGAGCATCGACTTTTTTATCATCCCAACACCGGTTCTTTTTATCCAGCTCAGGCAATTCAAATTCAGTGAGGTCTGGTTGATGCACCGCAATTGCATTCAAGACACTGTGTCTCCCTGCAAAATGTTCATCCGGTAAATAACGGCTATCTGAACGTGGATAAGTAATCAACTTATGTGTTTCATATAAACGTTGGCAAATGTCCAATACTTCTTGAGCGCTCAACGCATATTTTTTGGCAGCTTCAATCTGCAAAGAAGATAAAGAGAAAGGCAACGGTGCAATTTCTGATTCGCGCTTGTCCTGATATTGCGTCACTATGGCAGGTTTGCCCTCAATACGCGATACCACATGCTCTGCAAGCGGCCGATGGAATAAACGCCCTTCTTCATCCTGATAGTCAATACAGGAGTCGCTTGGCTGCCATATCGCTACAAAGCGCTCATCCTTTGGCGTAACAATATGAGCTTTAACCTCAAAATAGTCTTTAGGTACAAAGTTTTCTATTTCTTCGTCGCGCCTAACAACTAACCCCAATACCGGAGTTTGTACCCGCCCTACAGAAAGAACGCCTTGATAGCCTCCTCGTTGCCCTAATAACGTATAAGCACGGGTCATATTGATGCCATACAACCAATCTGCCCGTGCTCTTGCTAAAGCAGAGACACAAAGAGGAATAAACTCACGATTTTCTCTCAAACGCTCAATTGCCCGCTCAACGGCTTGTGGGTTAAGGTCATTGATTAAACAACGTTTTACTTCTTTGCGTTTTTCAGGGTCGAGCTTCAAAAAGTCAAGCACTTCGTCCACCAGCAATTGACCTTCTCTATCGGGGTCCCCTGCATGGACAACTATTGAGGCTTGCTTCAGCAATGTTTCAATAGTTTTTAATTGTTTAGTTACTGCGGGACGGGGCTTCAATTGCCACTTATCAGGGATAATTGGCAAATCCTGAAGATTCCATCGTGCATACCGAGGTTCATAAGCATCGGGTTCCGCCTGCTCTAAAAGATGGCCAATACACCATGTTACAGTTTGGCCATCACCACATTGAATAAAACCATCACCTCGTTTGTGGGGCTTTGGTAATACATCTGCAATGGCCCTTGCAAGGCTCGGTTTTTCCGCAATAAACAAACGCATAAATTAATCTATCACTTCAACTAAAGGAACATTATCCTGATGGGGTAATAATTTACCGATAGACTGTAACAAAACACCTTGCTGCTGTGCAATCTCTTTAATTTTAGAGACTTCGGAAGGTTTTACTGCAATAAGTAAGCCGCCAGAAGTTTGAGGATCACACAGTAGTTGACGCTGCATATCACTCATAGGGCCAATAAGGTGCCCATAACTGTCAAAGTTACGAGTGGTTCCCCCAGGAACACAACCTGCTTCAATATATTTTTCGACATTGGCTAATTTAGGAACTTTACTAAAGGAGATTTCAGCACGAACTTTAGACCCTTCGCAAATCTCACTTAAATGACCTAATAAACCGAAACCAGTCACGTCAGTCATTGCCGTCACACCATCTAAAGGCGCAACCACCGCACCTAGCTTATTCATTTGGCACATGGTTTCTGCCGCTAAGTGTTGATGTTCCGGCGCAAGCACCCCTTTTTTCTCTGCTGTTGTCAAAACACCAATTCCAAGCGGTTTCGTCAAGAACAATTCGCACCCCGCTGTTGCGGCACTATTTTTCTTCACATACTCCGTATTCACAACACCCGTAACCGCCAAACCAAAAATAGGCTCAGGTGCATCAATAGAATGGCCACCAGCTAACGAGATACCAGCATCAGCACAAGCTGCTCGTCCACCTTCAATCACCTCACGAGCCACTTCCGGTGGTAACTTCGCAATTGGCCAGCCTAAAATAGCAATGGCCATAATTGGCTTACCACCCATTGCAAAAATATCGCTAATCGCGTTGGTTGCTGCAATCCGACCAAATTCAAATGGGGAGTCAACGATCGGCATGAAAAAGTCTGTTGTGCTGATGATGCCTATTCCATTACCTAAATCATAAACGGCCGCATCATCTTTAGTTTCATTACCAACTAACAAATGTGGATCATGAAATTTTGCTTGCTCTGTGTGCAGAATTTGCTCTAATACTTTCGGTGCAATTTTACAACCGCAACCAGCACCATGACTATATTGAGTTAATCTAATTTTTTCAGTCATTATTATTCTCTTTAGAAGTGAGATACATAGCCTGTCATATCAGGAGCTTGTACTTTTACTGGCGCTTTAAGCTCTGGAGTTCCTAAATAAAGGAACCCAACAATGCGGTCGTTATCTCCACAACCTAATCCGGCACGAACCACAGCATCTTCTGTCCATGAACCTGAGCGCCATATACCGCCAAAACCTTGAGCTACTGCTGCCATCTGCATTGCTTGAACCGTACAGCTCGCAGCAACTAATTGTTCCCATTGTGGTATTTTCGGATGATCTTTTAATTTAGCGATCACAGTAATAATTAATGGGGCGCGAAAAGGGGCATTACGAGCTTTTTCTTGTACCTCTGCGCCTAATTGCCCTTCAATTGCTGCTTTTTCCAATAGCTCACTGAAGCGTTTAATCCCCTCATTTTGCATAACAACAAAATGCCACGGCTTCAAAGCACCGTGATCAGGTGCTCTCATCCCCGCAGCAAGTATATTGTCGAGTTCTTCGCCTTGCGGTGCTGGTGTTGTAAGTCTTGAAGCTGAACGGCGGTTCAACAAAAGGGTCAAAGCATCCATATTTGTCTCCGTTTAAGAGTAAACTGATATGATAATCATTCAATTAGATAATTATACCCACGCTATCTATTGTTTAAGCTTAAAGGAAAATCGCTTACACTAATACAACAATAACAGTTATTCGTTAGGTAAAATTACGTTATAAATTCATTGAATTGTATCATTTGTCACATGTGAAAAATATCATTGAAGCATTGTACCTTGCGTATCATAATTTTGTTATGCATAAAAATAGCCCGCTATTGCAACTAATTGTATTGATACAACTAAGATATCAAGTGTTCGATGTGGTGATCGGGTAACAGATTTGCTTTTGAGTATATTGTTGTTAATTCGTGCTACAGGCTGAAGTAACCCAACTGTAGAAAGAACTATTTATGTAATATCCAAAAATAGTTTGTGCCATAAGTCAACGGCAAACAAATGAAGCCAACACCCTTGTGGTGCAGAATATGCAGGATAGGAGAAAACATGCGTCAACTATGGGACATCATCGCTACCATTTTTAGAATTAGCTGGCGAGCACTGAACTTTATTAGGGAATTCGTTTTCAACGCCATTTTCTTAGTATTATTTTTTGTTGTTATTGGGTCGATTGCTCTTTATCAGACAGAGACTCAACCCGAAAAAAATTATTTTGGTGCTTTGTATGTGGATTTACAGGGGGTTATCGTAGACCAAGTCTCTACTCCAGACCCATTTGGTCGTATGAGCCGTGAATTACTTGGTACCTCAAACAGCCGAATGCAAGAAAATTCACTATTCGACATCGTTGATACCATCCGTACCGCTGCAAATGATGATCGCATTACAGGGATGGTATTACGCCTAGATGATTTAGCTGGAGCCGATCAGCCCTCTCTAGCTTATATCGGTAAAGCAATCAATGAATTTAAAAGTTCAGGGAAACAGGTTTACGCCATTGGTAACAGTTATAATCAGTCGCAATACTACCTCGCCAGTTACGCTGATGAAATTTACCTCACACCGCAAGGTGCGGTTGGGGTATATGGTTTTGCAACGAATGGACTCTACTACAAGTCACTGTTAGAAAAACTTAAAGTTAGTAGCCATATTTTCCGTGTTGGTACCTATAAATCAGCGGTTGAGCCATTAATGCGTGATGAGATGTCCCCTGAAGCACGTTTAGCCAATAAACAGTGGCTGGATGCTCTTTGGAACAATTACCTCACAGAAATCGCCAAAAACCGTAATACGACCAGCACACAAATTTTTCCTGGGGCTGATGCTATTTTAGAGAAATTACGCTCAGTCAAAGGCGATAGCGCACAATACGCGTTAAAACAAAAATTGGTTGATAAACTTTATACTAACGAACAAGTTGAAGATTTACTCAGTAAACACTTTGGCTGGAATAAAGAAGATAAACAATTCAATAATATTAGTATCTATGATTATTCCACTAAAATAGCAGATACCAATGCTAATCAAAGTGGCAATATCGCCGTGATTGTCGTTCAAGGTGCTATCATGGATGGCCCACAAACGGCTGGGATTGCAGGAGGCGATACCATCGCAGCACAAATTCGTGACGCTCGCCTTGATGATAATATTAAAGCGATAGTTTTGCGCGTTAACAGCCCAGGTGGTAGCGTAAGCGCTTCTGATTTGATCCGCAGTGAACTGGCTTCTGCTCATGCTGCAGGTAAACCTGTTGTTGTATCTATGGGGGGAATGGCTGCATCTGGGGGGTATTGGGTCTCAACTCCAGCGGACTATATCATTGCCAGTCCAAACACGCTGACTGGTTCGATTGGTATATTTGGCGTAATTAATACCTTTGAAAAATCTTTAGATTCTATAGGGGTATATACTGATGGCGTATCAACGTCGCCATTAGCCGATATTTCTTTGACTAAAGGGATCAGCCCACAATTTGCTGACATGATGCAAATTACCATTGAGAATGGCTATGAGACATTTATTGGCTTAGTGGCTAAATCTCGCCATAAAACACCGGCAGAGATAGACCAAATCGCTCAAGGCCGTGTATGGATTGGGCAAGACGCGCTTAAAAATGGTCTTGTAGACCAACTAGGTGATTTTGATAATGCCGTAGATAAAGCTGCTGAGCTCGCTAAACTCACTGACGTTAAGTTAGATTGGATGAAGCCTGAGTTGACCTTTATGGATCAATTGTTACTTGAATTAACGACAAACGTTCAAGCCGCCATGCCGGATGTGCTACACGTATTTTTACCACCAGCAGTCGCGACGGATATCCGCCAACAAGCGCAATTTTTCTTAAAAATGAATGACCCACAAAACCGCTATGCTTTTTGTTTAAATTGCGCGGAAATTAACTAATCGCTAAATCCCCTTCAGATTCAATGAAGGGGATTTCTCTCACAAACCCATCAATAACCTCATATCAATCTAACTATTCGCAAGTTAACGATAGTAATACGCTAACAAATACGTCAAAATCCTGATAATCACTCTCCTTCGATAAGTTGGATAAATTAGGTAATAAGATGCAGAAGAAATCAATTTATGTTGTTTACACTGGTGGAACAATTGGCATGCGCCATTCACCACAGGGATATATTCCTGTTTCCGGTCATTTGCAAGCTCAGTTAGCTCAGATGCCCGAGTTTCACCGCCCTGAAATGCCTGAGTTTACGATCCGTGAACATCAGCCTTTAATTGATTCATCTGATATCACTCCTGAAGACTGGCAACTTATCGCTGATGATATACGTGAGAACTATCCACTTTATGATGGGTTTGTCATATTACATGGCACTGACACGATGGCTTTCACTGCCTCAGCGTTATCTTTCATGTTTGAAAACTTGAAAAAACCCGTAATAGTGACAGGGTCACAAATCCCTTTAGAAGCATTACGTTCTGATGGGCAAACTAATCTACTAAATGCATTATATTTAGCAGCAAACTACCCCATTAATGAAGTGGGATTATTTTTCAATAATAAATTATATCGCGGTAACCGCACTGTTAAGGCCCATGCAGATGGCTTTGATGCTTTCAGTTCACCTAACTGTTCGCCATTAATGGAAGCTGGCATTCATATTCGCTCATTTAATACGTGCCCTGCGCCTATTGGTATAGGTGAATTTAAAAGTCACCGAATTACACCTCAACCTATCGGCGTTGTGACACTTTATCCAGGGCTATCAATTGAAATTGTACGCAACATTCTCCAACAACCCGTTAAAGCGCTGATATTGCGCTCTTACGGTGTCGGTAATGCCCCTCAGCAGCCTGAATTACTGCGCATACTCCGTGAAGCAACGAACCGAGGGATTATTGTGGTGAACCTGACACAATGTATTTCTGGCCGTGTTAATATGGAAGGCTACGCCACAGGACACGCACTTGCAGAAGCGGGTGTGATAAGTGGATATGACATGACTTTTGAAGCCGCCTTAAGTAAATTGCACTACTTACTGAGTCAAAATTATACCCCTGCTTTAATCCGTGAGTTAATGCAGAATAATTTACGCGGCGAGTTGAGCTATGCTGATGAATAACAGATAACATACTGAGGACATAATGAAAGCAGCATTACTGTTAGTCGATTTACAAAACGATTTCTGCACGGGTGGCACATTAGCAGTAAATGAAAGCGAACATGTTATTGATGTTGCTAATAAAGCGATGGATATTTGCCAACAAAAACAAATAGACATCATTGCAAGCCAAGATTGGCACCCTGCGACACACCTTAGTTTCGCGGCCAATTCAAATACTCAAATTGGCGAAGTCGGTGAGCTAAATGGTATTACACAAGTTTGGTGGCCTATTCATTGCGTACAAGGTGAACATGGCGCTGAATTACACAAAAATTTAAATCAATCGCTTATTAGTGCAATTTTTACCAAAGGGGAAAACCCCCAGGTTGATAGCTATAGTGCCTTTTTTGATAATGATAAAATTAGCCAAACGCGCCTACATACGTGGCTACAAGAACACCATATTTCGCATTTAATTATTATGGGAATTGCGACGGATTACTGTGTCAAATTTACTGTGTTAGATGCGTTAAAATTAGGTTATACCGTAGATGTTTTAGTCGATGGGTGTAGAGGCGTCAATCTCGGGGCCAATGACAGCCAAGAAGCTTTAGTCGAAATGCAAAATCAAGGTGCGAGGTTAATTACATTAACCGACCTGCATTAGGACATGTTTTATGGACAAGTTTTCTCATGTAATAATTGAAAATCTAGTAATTGAGAAAACTTGTTTTAGTGACACTGTCACTATGCAGCATCATATTGAATAAACAAGCTATTCATCATTATTTTGCGGTTTTAATGTTGCTAACATCTCACCTTGAAACAACGTTTTTAGCTCTTGCTTGCTCTTCATCGTAATTTCACCATTAGTCCCTACCGTCATATGCTCAGGGTCATGGTTATGCCGTGACTGCCACAATAATACCATTTGTAAGCTATGTTCTTTTTGTTCTGGCGTTAACATCACACCATCTGGCCATTTACCGAGCTCAACAGCGGTCACAAGGCGTTCATAAATTTCAGGGGTCATCACTGCTAATAATTGTTCAAGTTGCTCAGGACTGACTTCAACGCTCACGGTAAAGCTCCTTCAAATACATAATTCACTCATTATTTTATTATTCTTGATTTCAGCCAATAGCTGAATCGTTTTTGTCATTCTAAAAAAAATGGCTTCAGCACGCTTCAGCTATTTATCCACGCGTCTTTTCACCGCTATCGTCATCAATAAAGCTTAATGATGCTGAATTAATGCAGTAACGCTGACCAGTAGGCTGAGGACCATCTGGAAACACATGCCCTAAATGCGCATTACAGTGTTGACAGCGAACTTCAATGCGGTGCATCCCATGAGAGAAATCCTCAATGTATTTGATTGCCTCTTCATTGACGGGTTGGTAAAAACTTGGCCACCCACAACCTGCATCAAATTTGGTCTCAGACATAAATAAAGGTGAACCACAGCATAAGCACTCGTACACACCTTCTTTACGGTTATGCAATAATTGGCCACTAAATGGCGGCTCGGTACCCGCTTGCTGTGTAACGTAACGCTGCATCTCATTTAATTCTGAAATATCAATAGGTTGTTTATCTTTACTTGACATGTCATACCTAAATATTTAAATAACTAAAGTGGTTGATGGTTATCATACATCAATTTCAATCAACAAAAAATTAACAACATTTTCTGTAAAACTATTCTAAACTAAGAAGCATCTTACTTTCCGTTTTGATTTGTGAACCGTATCACATATATCACTGATAGATGGTTTCATTATGCCGTACAATCCCGATAATACGTGCGGCTGTATTTGCCGCTGAAGTGGCTGACAAATAAGCAATTGGTGGTATCAGAATTGATTTTTTTCAATAATTGACACGATTCCGCTTGACGGCTGGCAAGGTTTTGGTAACTTTAACTACAACTTAATTCACGAATAAATAGCTGGTGGAAATACTATGACTATCAAAGTAGGTATTAATGGTTTTGGTCGTATTGGCCGTATCGTTTTCCGTGCTGCACAAGAGCGTTCTGACATCGAAATCGTTGCTATCAACGACCTGCTCGATGCAGAATACATGGCATACATGCTGAAATACGACTCAACTCATGGTCGTTTCAACGGTACTGTTGAAGTTAAAGATGGTCACCTAGTTGTAAACGGCAAAAAAATCCGTGTAACAGCAGAAAAAGATCCTGCAAACCTGAAATGGAACGAAGTCGGTGTTGACGTCGTTGCTGAAGCAACAGGTATCTTCTTAACTGATGAAACTGCACGTAAACACATCCAAGCTGGCGCTAAGAAAGTTGTTCTGACTGGCCCTTCTAAAGATGATACTCCTATGTTCGTTATGGGCGTTAACCACAAAGCTTACGCAGGTCAAGAAATCGTTTCTAACGCATCTTGTACAACTAACTGCTTAGCTCCACTGGCTAAAGTTATCAATGACAAGTTCGGTATCGTTGAAGGTCTGATGACAACAGTTCACGCAACAACTGCAACACAAAAAACTGTTGATGGTCCTTCACATAAAGACTGGCGTGGTGGTCGTGGTGCTGCTCAAAACATCATCCCTTCATCAACCGGTGCTGCTAAAGCCGTAGGTAAAGTTATCCCTGAGCTGAACGGTAAACTGACTGGTATGTCTTTCCGTGTACCTACTCCTAACGTATCAGTTGTTGATTTAACTGTTCGTTTAGAAAAACCAGCAACTTATGCTCAAATCTGTGATGCTATCAAAGAAGCAGCTGCAGGCGAACTGAAAGGCGTTCTGGGTTACACTGAAGATGACGTTGTATCAACTGACTTCAACGGTGAAAAACTGACTTCAGTATTTGATGCTAAAGCAGGTATCGCACTGAACGACAACTTTGTTAAATTAGTTTCTTGGTATGACAACGAAACGGGTTACTCTAACAAAGTTTTAGACCTGATCGCTCACATCTCTAAATAAGAGCTGTAATGTAATCTGTCTAACTGAGCCGCCAATTTGGCGGCTCTTTTGTATCGTATCCAATAACAAATTAACACTTCATATTTTCTACAATATCGCTTATGGTTGATCTTCTATTGGATACGCTATAAACATGACTTATTTTAGAACGAATACGATTCACTGCGGCTTTAAGTATGCCACACAGGAACTTCTAAATAATTTAAGTGAATGAACACAGGCCTAATACCATGCACGACAAACTTTTTGCACTACCAGTCATTAAACAAGTCTCTGCTTACATTACTCAACGCCAACTCGATGAGCTCCCACTTATTGTTATTTCACATCCCAAAGTACGTGGTGCTGTCAGTTTACAAGGCGCTCAACTTATTGATTGGCAACCCGCGGGGCAAAAACCTTGCTTATGGCTAAGTTCAGAAAGTGCCTTTAAAGAAGGCGTTGCTATTCGCGGTGGTATTCCTATTTGTTGGCCTTGGTTCGGTCCTGTTGCCAGTCCTAGTCATGGTTTTGCACGAATTTTACCTTGGCAATTCACCGCACATAATGAACATGAAGATGGTGTTATTTTAACCTTCACGTTAACGGATACCGACTATACCCGTAAATTATGGCCCCATGAGTTCACCCTGATCTTACGTATGAAACTTGGGGAAACATGTGAACTTGAATTAGAAAGTTATGGAGATTTCGAAACGACTGCCGCATTGCATAGTTATTTCAATATCAGTGATATCCAAAAAGCCACCGTCTATGGGTTAGGCGGCCACTACTTCGATAAAGTCGCAGATAAAGAAGCTTATGTGAATGAGCCACTCAAATTTAATAAGCACACCGATCGTATTTATTCAGAACCGGAAGAATACAGCTTATTACGTGATGATGGCTGGGCACGTACAATAGAAATTCACCATTACCATAATAGTGATGTTGTCTGTTGGAACCCTTGGGCAGAATTATCATGTAGCATGGATGACATGCCAAATAATGGGTACAAACAAATGGTTTGTGTAGAAACGGCAAGGATCAACGTCCCGATGAAAAGTGAAGCACAACACCCTGCTCGTCTTTCTTTAGTGATGGTCAGTCGCGATAATAAGCCGCAAGATTAATTATCCATTCTAAGAATATAAATTTTCTAGATAGATAACTAGATAGATAAAATTAGCCCCTGATAATTGTAAGAATATCAGGGGCTAATTAATTTAATTTTCTATCACAAACTTAGAATGTGTAAGTGACACCTGTCCACATAATGGCGGAAACATCTTTATTTACCATTGGGCTATCTTTCACTTCACTTGGTAGGCGGTCAACACGGCCCATTGCGAATACAGTCCAATTTTCATCAAAGCGGTAATTTCCTGTCACTTCAATGTATGGTGTCCAACTTGAACCTGGATTATAACGTTTTAAACCGCTATTACGTGATTCTTTTGAAGACACGCCATATTCATAACGGTTTTGGTTCTTACTATCCCATTTAATACCAAGGCCTGGAGTGATTGACCATTTATCACCTTCAAAACCATACAGGTAGGCAAACTCACCACGAATACCATTACTGATACCTAAGATATCACCAGAAATATTCGTTCTTAGTGTACCCCAATCAGCTTTATGACGATAAGTCAGACCAGTCATCACCGTATCACGGCGACGGTCTAATTCACGCATTGCTTTATCATCATTGTCTTTAGGTTTAAAAAATTGTGGGTAATAATAAGCATCCAATGATAACTGGTCTTGTGTATCATTCCATAAATAATAACCAGCTGCTAATGTATGAAAATAGAAATTCTCACTATCATAATTAACAATAGGCACTGGCGTGACATAGTCACGGCTCTTAATCCCTTTATAAGGTGTTGACTGAGCTAATACTGAACCACCAACTGACCAAGTTCCTGCAAAGGCGGCCCCAGATAACACACTCAAAGCCACCGCAAGTGTCGTTAATTTAATTGCTTTTGACATATATTCAACCTAAAAATAATGAGAAATAGATCACAGCTATATGTTATAACAATATAGCTATAATCCCAATATGCTTAATCGAAATCACATTTAAAGCTAAATTTTAACTGTTTTTAGCGTGACTGATTAATATTTATTCTACTTTATTTTCATAAGAAACAGGAACTCTTTTTGCTAGCGCACAAAGTAGCTCATAACCAATTGTCCCCGCAGCTTGTGCAACCTCATCAACCGGTAAGTTTTGCCCCCATAACTCCACTCGCTCACCAAGCTTAACATCGCCACAGTCACTGATATCAATTGTCAGCATATCCATTGAAACAGCCCCCAGTAGCGCACAACGCTTTCCTTTGCACCATACAGGCGTTCCATTGGCAGCATGTCTAGGGTAGCCATCTGCATAACCACACGCTACTGTCGCAATACGCATAGGTTTAGTCGATGTAAACCGGCTACCATAACCAATTGATTGACCTGCTGGAATTTCATGGATAGCGATCACTTCTGACTGTAAGGTCATCGCCGCCTTCAAGCCCAACCCAGATATATCAGTAGACTTTCCACTTGGAGAAGCGCCATACAGCAAAATACCTGTACGAATCCAATCATATTGTGTGTGTTTATGCCACAGTGTTGCCCCTGAATTTGCGATGCAGGTTTCTAAAGATAAGTGTTCAAATTGCTGGATTTGTTGAAAAGGTTCAGTAATGCCCGTTTTGGTATCTGAATTAGCAAAGTGACTCATTAACGTTAAACTGCGTACATTCGGCATTTTAGATAACCGTTGTACCACACTTTCGTATTCGCTCGGTGAAAAACCTAATCGATTCATGCCGCTATTTAGTTTTATATAGACTGAAATAGGTGATGATAATTGTGCATTTTCAATAGCAAACAATTGCCACTCACTATGAACGCTGGTTGTTAAATTATACTGGTCAATCAATTGTAAGTCTTGTGGCTGGAAGAAACCTTCTAACAACAGAATTGGCCCTTTCCACCCTTCTTTTCGCAATAAAATGGCCTCATCAAAATCCAATACCCCAAAACCATCCGTTTCTTTTAATGCAGGCCAAATCTGCTTGATACCGTGACCATAACCGTCTGCTTTCATGACTGACCAAATTTTCGAGTTTCCAACATGTTGCCGTACAATAGCCAAATTATGTTGTAAATTTTGTAGATGAATAACAGCACTTATAGGGCGCGGCATTTTAATTCCTTAGTACATTTAATTAATTCTAAAATTACAATGATGCCAAAACATCAAACGCTTAACGTGCTGGAGTTAAATCACCATGAGTAACCAGTTTGGTATTAAAGCCATCAAGGTACCTAAATACCGATAAATCATCAGACGCTATCTCTGGTGTGTTCCCTGAAATTAAATCTGCTAGCAGTTTTCCTGCACCACAAGCCATTGTCCAGCCCAGCGTCCCATGCCCTGTATTTAAATATAAATTACTGTATGCAGTCGGCCCAACTATTGGGGTACCATCCGGTGTCATTGGGCGCAGCCCCGTCCAAAATTGCGCTTGTGCAATATCACCACCGCCTTGATATAAATCTTGTACCACCATTTTTAATGTTTCGCAGCGTTTTTTCAGGATATTCAAATTAAACCCAACGACTTCAGCCATTCCACCGACACGAATACGCTTGTCAAACCGCGTTACTGCAATTTTGTATGTTTCATCCAAGATAGTAGACATTGGGGCACGCTGTTCATCAATAATTGGCATCGTCAATGAATAGCCTTTGAGTGGGTAAACCGGAATTTGAACCAGACGTTGTAGCATTGAGGTGGAATAAGAGCCCATCGCTACTACATATCGGTCCGCTTGCAAAATTTCACCATCTATTTTAACGCCGCTAACTTTGTTACCTTCGGTTAAAATCTGTTCAATCCGGCTACCAAATTTGAATTGGACTCCCGCATTTTGCGCCATTTTAGCCAGTTTTTTGGTGAACTGCTGGCAATCCCCTGTTTCATCATTGGGTAATCGCAACCCCCCTGTAAGCTTGTGCTTGACAAACTCTAACGCAGGTTCCGCTTTAACTAATTCATTAGACGTCAATAATTCGTATGGAACACCTTCTTGCCGTAAGACCGCAATATCATTCGCTGCATTATCAAACTGCTCTGCCGTACGAAAAAGCTGTAAGGTGCCACCTTGACGAGCTTCATATTCAATGCCTGTATCCACTCTTAATTGGCGAATACAATCACGGCTGTATTCTGCAATGCGCACCATACGGCTTTTATTCATCGCATAATGTTGGATATCGCAGTTTTTTAGCATCTGCCACATCCAACGCAGTTGAAATAACGTACCATCTGGACGTATTGCCAAGGGCGCATGTTTTTCAAACATCCATTTCACGGCTTTAAGGGGGATACCAGGAGCCCCCCATGGGGTTGCATAGCCAGGGGATACTTGCCCTGCATTTGCTGCGCTTGTTTCCTCTGCTACATCATGTTGTCTATCCACCACCAGCACTTCGTGCCCTTCTTGTGCTAAATACCATGCTGTTGTTACACCGATCACTCCCGCACCTAACACTAGAATTTTCATAGCTTCCCCGCAAAATAAAAATATGCATCATTTATTTTAGGATAATATTCTAGAAATTATTTGCCAATGTGGTGGATTAACACTTTTAACAATAAAGTTAAAAAATTTAAATTTCATCACATTTGTTTTACATGTCGATATTAAATACTAGACTAAAATTTAAGCATAAATTTAAATTCTTATAATTCAATTGGATAAAATAATGGCAATTTATCTATTTTGTTAATTCAGAGTTTTCTATCGATTCAAGTGATGCGCCCAATAAAATATGTTTATTTTATTAAACCAATTCGAGGGGTTTTGTCAGCATTAAATTTCAAAAAAACCAACAAAAATTGGTTTTTTCGCTTCATTTTCGTATTCGGTGGCTATGTGACTAAAAACTGTCAATCATTAACGATAAAAAAACCAGCATGCAGATTCAATGCAACATGCTGGCCTTAAGTGTATCACCGCTAATTAATTAGCGACTTTGAGCTAAATCTGAAGGCATATTGCTTTGCATACTATGCCAAATTATTCCACTTTCTTTTCCATAATTACGCACACAATCCATAATACGGTCATAGGCTTGTTCACGACAAAGATGGCTTAATTGTTGATAGAAATTTAACGCTAAACGCCTAGCTTCTGGGTTCGAAAAATAATAGCGACCAACACGGGTATAAAGCCCTTTTAAGCCGTTAATAATCAAGCCATAGATCGGGTTACCGGATGCAAATGCAAGACCACGGAAAATGTTATAATCCAAATCACTAAATGCATCTGAATTATCTTCAACTTTTTCCCGCTCAGCTAATACTTCTATTGATTTCTCGGGGTTATTTCGAAAGGCTGTACGGATAAAAATAGCAGCGATATTGGTACGTACTGCCAATAAATTATCGATTAGCTGGGGCACCCTATCGTGATCTAGCCTAGCCAATGTCTCCAAAATATTTAGACCAGACGTTTCCCAATAGTTATTCACTTTAGTTGGTTTACCATGCTGAATGGTTAGCCAACCGTCCCGAGCCAAGCGCTGTAACACCTCACGTAAGGTTGTTCGTGTCACACCAATTAATTCCGAAAGCTCACGCTCTGCGGGTAAAATTGAACCTGGTGGAAAGCGGTTGTTCCATATGCTCTCAATAATATACTCTTCCGCGAAACCAGCCGGACTTTGAGCTTTAATAACCATATTTTTATTATTCCAAACATTTAGACGGATATTGGGCAAATCATACCAGATTGTCATCGTCTGATATAGTTAGACTAAAAATAAAGAGTGAGGCAAATCATAGAATTTCCATATAATTCATAAGCTCTCAATTAGCAAATAAGCTTAAAATCCGCAAAAGATAAGAGTAGTATGTATAGCACAATACACGACATCCGCATAAAAGAGGATAACGAATCATAATGGATTTTAGTTTAAAAACTGCTTTTTTGAAAAATTTCCTGGGAAATTCGCCTGATTGGTACAAATTAGCAATTATTGTATTTTTAATAGTTAACCCTATTATCTTTTACTTCATCAGCCCCTTCGTCGCAGGCTGGCTATTAGTTGTTGAATTCATATTCACATTAGCAATGGCTCTTAAATGTTACCCATTGCAGCCAGGTGGTCTTTTAGCCATAGAAGCCGTTATTATTGGTATGACCACCCCTGCCCAAATTTCACATGAAATTAGCAATAACCTTGAAGTTATCCTGTTACTGATTTTTATGGTAGCTGGTATCTACTTCATGAAGCAATTACTGTTATTTGTTTTCACCAAACTGTTGATAAACGTGCGGTCTAAACGCATTCTTTCCCTTGCTTTTTGTATGGCAAGTGCATTTTTATCCGCATTTTTAGACGCATTAACCGTTATTGCCGTCGTCATTAGCGTCTCAATTGGCTTTTATTCTATCTATCACCAATATGCCTCTAACCAGCCCAGTAACACTGACCTACAAAATGATGGTTTCATTAATAGTGCGGAACAAAAGCAAACCCTTGAGCAATTTAGGGCATTTTTACGTAGCTTAATGATGCATGCCGGTATTGGTACCGCGCTTGGTGGTGTCATGACCATGGTTGGTGAACCACAAAACCTTATCATTGCAAAGCATGTTAATTGGGACTTCATTACTTTTTATATTCGTATGGCTCCTGTGACCATACCTGTTTTTATTTGTGGTTTGGTTGTCTGTTTTGTTGTTGAAAAGTTCAAGCTATTTGGTTACGGTGCTGAACTTCCTGACTCTGTACGTCAAATTTTGACTGAGCACGATAAAAAACTGACGGCTAAACGTACCAAAAGAGATCTTGCACAGTTAGTTGTTCAGGGCTTAATTGGCGTGTGGCTAATCGTTGCTCTTGCTTTCCATTTAGCGGAAGTTGGCCTTATTGGTCTTTCTGTTATCGTGCTAACGACCGCATTTTGTGGTATCACAGAAGAACATGCGTTGGGGAAAGCCTTCGAGGAAGCGTTACCCTTTACCGCATTATTAACTGTCTTCTTTAGTATTGTAGCCGTAATCATTGACCAACAACTATTCACCCCATTTATTCAGTTTGTGCTGCAATCCTCTGAGTCGTCACAATTATCATTATTCTATCTATTTAATGGCCTACTCTCTGCCGTATCAGATAACGTATTCGTAGGGACTGTTTACATTACTGAAGCCTTAAAAGCAGCGAATGAAGGTTTGGTATCAATGGAACAATACCAATTCTTAGCCGTAGCAATTAATACAGGTACTAACCTGCCTTCTGTTGCAACACCTAATGGGCAAGCTGCTTTCTTATTCTTATTAACCTCAGCGTTATCTCCACTAATCCGTTTATCCTACGGTCGTATGGTTTGGATGGCTCTTCCATATACCATCGTAATGACTATTGTCGGGTTATTAGGGGTAGAGCTCTGGCTAGTACCAATCACTCATTGGATGGAAAGTATCGGTTTGATTACATTCGCCCAGTAACTATACTTTAAAACAATTAGCCATATACCAATATGGCTAATTGTAATGTTAGGTAAAGCCTTATCTGAAATTGCATTATTTCACTTTAATTGCTTTTTTTATCGAGCTGATAGAGGCAAAATGTGCGCATTACTCAATTAGGATACTAAGTATGTTCAGATTTTTTAACTACTGCTCGCAAGGAAGAGGCGCCTGGCTACTCATGGCCTTTATTGCCTTTATGCTCGAGTGTGCGGCCTTATATTTTCAACATGTGATGAAGCTACAACCCTGTGTTATGTGTGTCTATGAACGTGTTGCATTACTTGGCATTATGGTTGCTGGCTTAATTGGGGCAATAGCACCACGGAATATGGTAATACGCTGGGTAGCAATTCTTATTTGGGTTTACTCTGCTTGGCGTGGCTTAGACCTTGCATGGGAACATACCATGCTACAACTTTATCCTTCTCCATTTGCTTCTTGCGATTTTTTCGTTAATTTCCCTGATTGGTTACCATTACAAGAGTGGGTCCCTGCAGTGTTTGAAGCAACAGGTGACTGTGCCGTTAGGCAATGGGCATTCTTAGGGCTTGATATGCCACAATGGTTAATTGGTATCTTCGCGGCTTATCTCTTAGTTGCAATCATTGTTATCATCAGCCAATTCTTCCCAGCCAAAAAATAATCTTTAAAACCCCAAATGTTAAATTCAACATTTGGGGTTCCTAAACAATAACATCTATCTATTGAATGACTCTCTCTAATTTCACAGGGATATTTTTATACGCAGGAATACCACATTGCGGGTCGAAATTATCTAATGAAATTAAATTATTGGCTTCAGGGAAATAAGTGGCAATACTTCGGTCTGCCATATCATAGATCACCACAGTGAGGTTATCTAAACGGCGTTTTGTCGGTTTTTGTTCACGGTCTAATGCGATGAGATTCACTTTATCTCCCGCCTGTAACTTCTGTTTTTGGGCTTCTGCACCACTGATGAAAACAACATCTCGTTGCCCAAACACACCACGGTATCGGTCATTTAGCCCATAAATTGTAGTATTATACTGGTCATGGCTGCGTAATGTTGCCAAAATCAATTCACTGTTTACTGCTGAATTTGGGTCTTCAATAACGCCTTCTGTCGGTACAAAATTAGCTTTACCTGATTGAGTTAACCAACGACGCTCAGAAGCAGCGTTTGTCAGGTGAAATCCTCCCGGTATTTTAATACGTGCATTGTAATCATCAAAGCCAGGTAATACCGCCTCCATTGCATCACGGATCAAGTCATAGTTACCGATAAAATCATCCCATTCGACTTTACTCTGAGGTATTGCCGCTTTAGCTATTCCTGCTATTATCGCACACTCAGATTTAAGGTAAGGGCTACATGGTTTAAGTAAACCTTTTGATGCGTGAACCATCGACATTGAGTCTTCTACAGTAACACATTGCACACCACTGCTTTGTCTGTCTATTTCACTGCGACCCAATACGGGTAATAAGAATGTTTGCTTAGCTGTTAATAAATGGGAGCGATTTAGTTTAGTTGCAGTATGAACCGCTAAATCAAGCTTTTTCATACCAGCAAAACAAGCGTCTTTATCAGGCATTGCAACCGCTAAATTTCCTCCCATGCAAATTAAAGCATTCGCTTTTCCTTCAGAAATGGCTTGCATGCTCGCGACTGCAGCATGACCGAATTCGCTTGGTGGCTTAAAACCAAATCGTTGTTCAATTTTGTCTAAAAAGCTTTTTGACGGTTTTTCTGTAATGCCAACGGTTCTATCACCTTGCACATTCGAGTGGCCACGCAATGGGCAGATACCCGCACCTTCCCGACCAATATTGCCCTTAAGTAGCAGCAAATTGACTAATTGCTGAACATTCTGCGTACCATGTTCGTGCTGAGTGATCCCCATGCCATAACAAATAATGGTGCTTTTTGCTTCAATATAAAGGTCTGCAATCTCTTCGATAGACTCGCGTGGCAAGCCAGAAACCCTTAAAATATCCTTCCAACTTGTTGTCAGTAAGTCATTTTTTAAAGCTTCATAACCCTGTGTATGAGTTGATATGAATTCAGTATCGAGAATAGGCTCTTTTCCTTCATCTACTGCGGCTTGGTGCTTTTCAATCAATAACTTCATAACCCCTTTAAGTAACGCAGTGTCTCCACCAACACGAACTTTATAATAGTGCCCCGCTAAAGGTGTAGATTCTAGCGTTAGCATTTCTAACACGTCTTGTGGATAGGTAAAGCGCTCAAGACCACGCTCTCTTAAAGGGTTTATTGCAATGATCTTTGCGCCGCGTTTAGAAACTTCACGCAATGAGCTCAACATCCTCGGGTGGTTAGTCCCAGGGTTATGACCTATACAAATCACTAAATCTGCTTTATCAAAGTCGTCTAATAATACCGTCGCCTTACCGACACCAATAGAGTTAGCAAGACCAACACTCGTTGGCTCATGGCACATATTTGAACAGTCTGGAAAATTATTTGTTCCATATTCACGAGCCAGTAATTGATATAAAAATGCGGCTTCATTTGAAGTCCGGCCGGAGGTATAAAATTCAACGGTATTTGGGTCTGAATAACTTTGTAAACGCGTACCTATTTGTTGAAAGGCTTCTTCCCATTCGATAGGTTCATATTTATCTGTTTGTGAATTATATTTCATGGGGTGAGTTAAACGCCCTTCATCTTCTAAATGAAAGTCATCCCATTCGAGTAATTCTGTTACAGTATATTTAGAAAAAAATTCCGGGGTTGTTTTTTTAGATGTTGCTTCCCAAGCAATTGCTTTTGCGCCATTTTCACAAATATCAAATGATGCTGTATGGACAGGGTCAGGCCACGCACAGCCAGGGCAATCAAAGCCATCCACCTTATTCATTTCAAACATTGCAATGATATCGTGTCCTACTTTCATTTGGCCACGTAAAGCTTCTGCAACTGCTTTTACAGCCCCCCAACCCGCAGCGGGGCCATCATACTCTTCAATTTTCTTTTTCATTAGGCATTACTCTTTAATAAATGGAAATGTCTTTATATATGCTTTTATAATTATTTAAACTTTTCTTTATTATTTAATATTAGTAACTTCGCCGTTAAATATCAATAATTAAAATAAACACTTAAATAGATGTTCATAATTAGATGATTTATAAATGAGCAATTAGAATATAATTAAAAAAAGAAATGATGAATATTAATTTAACATTCAGTTATAATAAATGCATGAAGTTAATTAACTTTCCATTAAAAGAAAATTAATTAACTTCATAAAAAGAAGAGTTATATACAAGAGCCAGATTGTATAATGTCAACAGCACAACGTTTACCATTCGCAAATTGGCATACTGCAGTTTGTGACCCATTTAATTCTAATGTGAGTGCGGGCAACCCACCCGCTGACATACAAGCTTCTTGTGCACCGGGGCCTAAATTGACCACTTGTTGAGCATACTGACTCGCAGAATGTTCCACCGATTTATCCACATTTGAACTACCACACGCAGATAACATAACAGATATAACGCCAATAAGTGACATTGCTATTATTGGCTGAAAAAAATGATTAACCCTATGCCTCATTCCCTGCTTCTCCTATCATGCTACCTGAACATTTTGCACCAACTGTTTAGTGCCCGCCGCTTTTTGAAAATAAATTGATGACTAAAACACCAATAATAATTAATAGCATACCAATAATTGCAGGTAAATCGAGTTTTTGGTTGTAAATATAAATTGCAGCGACGGAAACCAACACGATCCCTAAACCTGACCAAATTGCATAAGCAATACCCAATGGCATTGTTTTTACTACCTGCGAAAGCCCCCAAAAAGAGACAGCATAGCCAACAATAACAATCAAAGACGGCCAAAAACGACTAAAACCATCAGATGCTTTCAATGTTGTCGTCGCAATGACTTCTGCAATAATAGACATCAACAAAAAACCCAAACCCTTCATCGCCTTTCCTTATTATTAGAATTAGTAATAATGAAACTTATTATTTTCCTATATACAACAAAAAAGCTCTGTCTATCCTGAAAATAACCCAGAGCTTTTATATCTTCTTCATGGTGCTAAGACGAGTTAATGATTTGAAGCTACGTCTATTCTATCAGTAAGAGATTCTCTATAGCGCTTGAATAGATAAACACATAAAGCAAAGGCTATCAGACCGATCGCACCACCAATATAACCAATTTGAGTCATCCCCAAATGAACAATAACTTGGTTACCTAACAGCGCACCAGCGCCAATACCAATATTAAAAATTCCAGAGAAAATTGACATTGCCAAGTCAGTAGCATCTGGAGATAAATCAATCACCTTAACTTGCATCCCTAAGCCAATGCACATCATCGCCATTCCCCAGAACACTGATAACATAACCAAAGACCAAACATCTCTACCTAATGGCATCAGCAATAATAAACAAATCGTCATAAATGCGATTGCTGCAGGTAAAAATGATAATGAAAACTTGCTGCTGTAACGACTAAATATTACGCTTCCGAAAATACCGGCACCACCAAAAATCAGTAGTAGTAAAGTAGCAAAATTTTGGCTTTGCAATGCAACCTCTCGAACAAAAGGTTCAATATAGCTGTAAGCTGTAAAATGTGCGGTAACAGCTAAAACAGTTAATGCGAACATTCCTACGAGTGCAGGCCGTTGGAATAGCATAGGAACACTTTTTAACGAACCAGAATGTTCACTTGGTAAACGAGGTAAAAAACGGATCAACACAACCATAGTAAATAATGCAATGATACCAATACCTAAAAACGTCGCCCGCCAGCCTAAAAACTGCCCAACCACTCGACCAAGGGGAAGCCCTAATACTGTCGCTAAAGCGGTCCCCGTTGCTAATAACCCAAGAGCTTGGGCTTTTTTACCTGCAGGAGCAACCCGAATAGCTAAAGATGCAGTAATTGACCAAAATACCGCATGGGATAATGCAACGCCAATACGCCCTGCTATTAGAATATCAAAACTCCACGCAAACCCTGAAATAATGTGGCTAATAACAAAAATAACGAATAAAAAAGCTAATAATTTGCGACGCTCTATTTTACTGGTTAATAGCATTAAAGGTAACGACATCAAAGCCACAACCCACGCGTAGATTGTTATCATCAATCCAGTATGTGCGACCGTCATATCAAAGCTTTTTGCAATATCACTGAGTAATGCTACAGGCACAAACTCTGTTGTGTTAAAAACAAATGCAGCGACCGCTAATGCTATTACACGGATCCAAGCTGTTTTTCTAGAAACTTGCGTCATATTTCTCTTAGCCTTTACTTTCCCACAAATAACATACACAACGGTTTAATTGTGCGTAAAAATTGCTGCGAAAGGATATTGGTATTTCATACAGGATTGAGTTGTCACTAAGCAAGCTAGGTTGCTAATAACTCTTTTTATGTGAATTGTATCACATTTTTTCATTACTCATAAAGGCTCCTCTTTGCCTAATTGGCAAGAACAATATCATGTCTGCTTATTTTTATTCTCTCGACTATTCTGTTTCATTATTCGTTCAAATTTAAGTCATTTATCTGAATATTTATTACATTCAGTTATCTGAAAATACATCGCATTACTTTCTATGCTACAATCTCACTATTATTTTTTATGCTTAAAGGACCGCTTTAATGAAAAACCATTTTCCTACTGAACCTAACGTTAATACCTTAGCAGATGAAGTTACTTGCCTAAAAAACTTATTAACGCATATGCTAAAAGCTATCGGCCAAGCTGATGCAGGTAAGATTTTGGTCAAGATGCAACGTGAAGTTGCACAAATGGAAGACGAAAAACAGGCAGAAACCTATAAAAATACGTTAGAACAGATAAAAACAGCGTATCGCCAATAGATTATTTAGCGATAAATGCTATTTTAAGGATATACATGCTATAAAGTGGTTTAAACTGCACAAATAACTAAGTTTTAATCATGAAAATCATCTATCTTTGTTCATGAATTAAACCATTCTTTATTCATTTAGCTCCCCCTTCAGAACCCTATGAAGGGGGCTTTTTTTTCTAAAACTTATGTATTATTCCGTTTATAAATATCTTGGCAATGCTGAATATATTCATCGACTGTTGTATCGTCGGTTTGCTTATCCCAACTTTTCTGTTCTTCAAAAGCCCACACTTCAAACGTTTGCCCAAAGTTAGCGCCTGACATACCAACTTGCTTATAAATCCGATGGTAAAAACCTTGCTCAGAACGGTAGATCTCAAATTTAAACGGAACTAACCTAGCGGGATTTGTCGTTGTCAAAAAATCATTACCAAACAATAACGTTTTCTCCAGAATATCCATTCTATCCCCTTGTTTAATTTATAAAATACGCATGGTTTACAACTTCTCTTCTAAGCATAGCGCATTTAACGCCATCCCGTAATTTTACCTATAAAAATAGATGATTTATATATTACCTATCGATAGGCTTGATGAATGAGAGGAGAGATATTAATGAAATAATAAGCTTCACTATTAAAATGAAGCTTATTATCAATAGATTATGATTTATTGTCGTACAACTGTTTTGCCATATCAATGCTGTCTGCGTTCACATCTTTTATATGGTCACGTGTTAACCGATAAACAACAGGGCTTAAAAGTAACAAGGCAATCAAATTAGGGATCGCCATCATGGCATTTAGTGTATCTGCCAACAACCAAACAAAATCAAGTGATTGTGTTGCGCCGATAGGTAAAGCAATCAGCCATAAAACTCTGTACGGCTTTATTGCTCGCAACCCAAATAAATATTGCACACATTTTTCGCCATAAAAGCTCCAACCCAGAATAGTGGTAAATGCAAACACGGCTAATGCGATAGCAACAATATAATTTCCACCGGGAATTGCCGTTTGGAATGATGATGCGGTTAATGTCGCGCCTGTTTCACTGGTCAGCCAACCACCAGTAATAATGATAGTTAACCCTGTGACAGAGCACACAATGATAGTGTCAATAAATGTCCCTAACATCGCAATGAGTCCTTGGCGAATAGGGTTTTGTGTTTTTGCAGCGGCATGAGCGATAGGCGCACTCCCCAAACCTGCTTCATTGGAAAATACGCCTCGTGCAACCCCAAAGCGTATTGCAGCCCATACAGCAGCCCCCGCAAACCCACCTTGAGCAGCAACAGGGTTAAAAGCCGAGGTAACAACCAGAGAAAGTGCCGCAGGGATCTCAGTAAAATAAATACCAAGCACAATGACCCCCGCGCCAAAATAGGCAACAGTCATAAATGGGACAAGTTTTCCTGCAACATCAGAAATACGTCGCAGCCCACCAATCAATACCGCACCAACTAATAAAACTAAAGCCCCTGCGGTCAACCATTTATGCACGCCAAAGTTACTTTCTAGCACATCTGCCACTGAGTTCGCTTGTACCGTATTGCCGATACCAAAACTGGCACATGCACCGAAAAAGGCAAACAGTGTTCCCAGCCAAATCCATTTAGGGCCTAATCCATTTTTAATGTAGTACATTGGGCCACCAATATATTGGCCATATTTATCGACTTCACGAAAACGAACAGCTAACACCGCCTCAGAATATTTTGTTGCCATTCCTACCAATGCCGTCATCCACATCCAGAATAACGCTCCCGGCCCTCCCATGACCACTGCGGTTGCAACTCCGGCAATATTCCCTGTACCAATCGTTGCCGATAACGCTGTCATTAATGCATTAAAAGGCGATATTTGTCCCTCACCCCGTGATTCATTCTTTTGAAACAATAACTTAAAACCTGTCCCAATTTTTCTTATCGGTAAAAATGCAAGCCGGATTTGCATATAAATACCAACGCCTAAGATCCCAACCAGCATTGGTACTCCCCAAACCACTCCATTTAGTTCACTTAACCACGTAGTTATCAAATCCATCCCACCCCCAATTAATTCATATTAATTAACAAAACAATCGAATTCATAACAATTCCTTATCAATCTAATAAAGATTAAAAGTAAAATAAAAGCGAACAAATTTTCAGTAATTCATCATTTAAAATAGAAGATTGTGAGTAAGCTCACTTGTGATTTATCGATTACAGTTATTAATACAATTTATTGCGAGTCAGAATTAGAATTGAGTTTGTAGCTATGAATGGGTATTTTGAGGGAGCATATTTACCATATTGTATAGATAAAAAATGCCCAGTAATTAAATTATTACTGGGCAGATACTAAAATCGTTGTCTATTTAAAGCTAACTTTAGACTATTATTTAGGCTATTTTAAATATTCACCTGAGCGCAATGCTTCAATACGTTTGTCTAATGGTGGGTGTGATAAAAATAATTCACTGAATGCTTTACCACGACCATTGATGCAAAACGCCATCAAACGGCCTTCTTCTTGTGGCTCATAGCTCGTTTTCAACCGTTGCAATGCAGCTATCATCTTTTCACGGCCGACTAATTTTGCAGAACCCGCGTCCGCATGGAACTCACGATAACGAGAGAACCACATAGTAATGATGCTTGCCAAAATACCGAAGACGATTTCAAGTACCATGGAAACCGCAAAATAAACCATTGGGTTACCATTACTACTTTCACTTTCGTTATCACTGTTGGACATAAAGCCTGCCGCAACCTGTGCGATAATACGTGAAATAAAGATGACGAACGTGTTCACCACACCTTGTAATAAGGTCATCGTCACCATGTCACCATTCGCGATGTGGCTAATTTCATGAGCGATAACAGCTTCAGCCTCATCACGGCTCATATTCTCTAATAGCCCAGTACTTACTGCAACAAGCGAAGCATCACGGCGAGCCCCTGTTGCAAACGCGTTAATATCTGGAGCATGATAAATAGCCACTTGTGGCATCTGAATTCCAACTTGTTTTGCTTGACGCTCAACAGTTGATACTAACCACTGTTCTGTTTGGTTACGTGGAGTTTCAATAACCTCACCACCCACTGATTTTAGAGCCATCCATTTGGACATCAGTAGTGATATGAAAGCACCACCAAAACCAAATAGGCCAGCCATGATCATGAGGCCTTGGACACTACTACCTCTGATCCCAGTTAAGCTTAGGATTATCCCAAACACAAACATAACCGCTAAGTTTGTGAGTAAGAATAAAGCAATTCTCATCATTTTTTATGTATTCCTTGGTAAAAACAAATATACGTAGAATTTACTTTATAAATAAGGTTTTTTCACACTTTTTCAAGTGCATTAACGCGAAAACCCTAAAAAATAACATAACTTTACATAGCTGCGTTCAAAACTCATCATTATGCTCTAAATAAATGATAACTTCTTTAGTAAGAATTTAACCATTTGTTTTTAAAGGCTCATTTTGTAACCATTTAAATTCAAAGCTATTTGTAATTGAAACGATAAAGCTAGTTAGCCAATCACCAAAAAAAATTTAGTGTATTTATCTATATTATCACTCACATTGTTTGCCAAATGAATGAATATTTACTTTTACTTCCACTCTATTAAAAAATAATGCCACATTAAGTGGCACTATTCTGTTCTATCGCTGTCTGTTGTTTAGTTCTCGCGCTAATTAGTTTTCTCTTTAGTCGATTTTGTTGATTTCTCTTTTGCTGTCTTAGCTGTTTCTTTATCTTTGGCTTTAGACGCTTTTTCTTTTACCGCTTTTGCTGATTCTTTATCTGCCGCTTTGCTAGCTTTCTCTTTCACTGCTTTTGCTGGCTCTTTATCTGTCGTTTTGCTAGCTTTCTCTTTCACTGCTTTTGCTGGCTCTTTATCTGCCGTTTTGCTAGCTTTTTCTTTCACCGCTTTTACTGATTCTTTATCTGTCGCTTTGCTAGCTTTTTCTTTCACCGCTTTTGCTGATTCTTTATCTGTCGTTTTAGCGGCTTTTTCTTTTACTATCTTAGCTGTATCTGATGCTTTATCACTGGCTTTGCTTGCTTTATCAGAGGCTGTTTTACTGGCTTTGCTTGCTTTATCAGAGGCTGTTTTACTGGCTTTATCACTCGTGCTCTTTATTGAGTCAGAAACCGATGGTTTACTTGATTGTTTAGCAACACCTGCACCAATCGAAGCACCAGCCGCTTTCGCTTTGCTGTTAATATCATTTTTTAATTCTATGGTACACACTTGCTCTGAGCGACTTGTTGAACCATCATTACAAATAAATTTACCATCTTCACAGCGATCTATTCCCCCTTTACTTCCAGAACATGGGTAATTTCTTGCATTCGCTGTATTAATAGATGCAATCATCATTACACTAACTGCCATTAATCCTACAAATAATTTACGCATGGTATTGTCTCGTTGTTAAGGAAAGCTATACCAAAAGTTTAGGATAAATTAAGTAAAGGTAAAGAAACCTATAATTAATCATCAATTTCAGTCAGTCGTTTTGGAAAATAAAATAAATAAAGAATAAAACTGCACTAATTTAATAGCTACTGACTAAAAACACCAAAATTAACAATAAATTAACATTTGATTTTCTATTTTCTAAGCGGATTAAGATAGCGTTAAAGAAACTCAAAAAATTAAGCCAGCTTTCGCTGGCTTAATTCCGTTAAACACTAAGAGAATATTATTTATTATTTGATAATAGCTTAGTATGTTGATTAGCTAAGTCGATCGCCATTTTCACCGTTTCATCGAGGTATGGGTCTGGCCCCTCGTAATCTTTAGGCAAATCATCAATTGATTTCAATAGTGGTTTACCTTCCCGAGTATTACGTTCATTTATACGTTTCAATTTTGTCGCTTCAAGTTCTGAATCTTCTTTTTGGCGCTCTGCATAGTTGAGCGAAATAAGATTCTTACTCTCTTTGTTTACTTTATAGCGAGCAATATCTTCATCAATATAGTTGAATTCAGGGTCTTTGCTAATACGTGCCAAATGCTGAGTTTTTATTGGTGATAAATCAGAAGACACATTACCAACAGGTGTATATTTTGCCGGTGGAATACTATCCCATGGTAATGCATTGTCCTCAAAGCTTTCTCCAGTTTCAGCTGGGTCTTGGCCTGTAGGCATTATCACATCAGGGGTTACACCTTCACGTTGTGTGCTACCACCATTAACTCGGTAAAACTTCTGAATGGTATATTGGACAGAACCTAATGAAGGCCATTCTGGTTTTAGCATTTGATCGTAAACACGGCTCAAACTACGGTGCTGCTGAACAGTTCCTTTACCAAAGGTCGGTTCCCCAACAATCATCGCTCTGCCATAATCTTGCATTGCTGCAGCAAAAATCTCAGATGCGGATGCACTAAAGCGGTCGACTAAAACAACAAGAGGCCCCTTATAATAAATAACATCGTCATCATCAATATCTTGGCGAACTTGACCGTTATTATCACGAACTTGAACAATTGGCCCTTTCGGAATAAACAAACCTGATAAAGAGACCGCTTCGGTTAATGCTCCACCACCATTACCGCGTAAATCAATAACCAATGCGGAAACATTATCTTTAGCCAAGTTTTGCAATTGAGTTTTAACATCATTGGTTAAACCAACATAAAAACCAGGAATATCTAAAACAGCAACTTTATCTTTACCTTGCTGTTTAATCGTCAGTTTGACTGCTCGGTCTTCCAGTCGGATCTGCTCCCGAACTATGGTGACAATATGAGGTTTCGCCCCTTTAGTATCAGAAACGACTTCTAACCGAACTTTACTTCCTTTCGGGCCTTTAATTAAAGCAACCACATCATCAAGGCGCCAGCCAACCACATCAACAATAGGTTTACCCGTTTGGCCAACACCGATAATTTTATCGCCGACTTTTAGCTCTTTACTTTTAGCAGCTGGCCCCCCAGCAACTAATGAGTTAATAACCGTATTTTCGTCATCTTGCTGTAATACCGCACCAATTCCTTCTAATGATAAGCTCATTTCTGAATTAAATTGTTCAGTATTACGAGGCGACAGATAACTTGTGTGTGGATCAATTTCACGAGCGAAAGAGTTAACTATCAATTGAAAAACGTCTTCACTTTGCGCTTGCGTTAAACGCCGCAACGCAAAATTATAGCGTTTTGTCAGTTTCTCTTTGATTTCTTTATCATCTTTACCTGATAGTTTTAAATTCAACCAATCATAACGCACTTTTTGGTCCCATAGACGATCAAGCTCTTGCTTATCTTTAGGCCATGGTGATTTTGAACGGTCAACTTCAATAGAATCAGTCGCATTTAAATCGATGGGTTGCTCTAAACGAGCCAATGCATATTTAAAGCGCTCGAAACGTCTTTCCTGAGACAGGTTATACAGGTCATAGAACGTATCTAATTTGCCATCCTCAAGCCACTGACCCACTTTGCCTTTATCTTTGGCGTATTGGTCAATATCGGATTGAAGTAAAACATTATGACCGAAATCTAACATATTGAGATAACGATCAAATATCTTCCCAGAAAACGCATTGTCTAAATCGAATTGGCGATAATGTGAGCGAGTAAACCGAGAGGTGACCCTTTCACTCACAGTACCGTGCTGTGCACTCTGTTTTAAGACAGGTAACTGAGCCGCAGTGACCGGAGCCACTGCTTGAGTATTAGCTATTGCACTGCCAAAAGTCGCTAGACTTACCACCAATGCAATTTTAAGAAGTTTGTTCATGACCTGATTGACCTCCGTATCAGAACTTTAAATGTTCCGCGCGTACAATCATTGCCAGCCCTGTTGGCAATTGAACCCTAACACCATCTTTCGCAATTTCCAGCACAGAGGCGTCCATCACACTGGTACCGACTTTCACTTTCAAAGTTTGACCAATTTGAAGGGTATTGATATCAGTGACTGATTTCAGATTTTGCTCTGGCGCAGGTGTATTACGACGAGGGGCTTTAGCAGATGTATTTTGCGAGCGTTCTTTATTATCTGACGGACGGCGACGAGGCGTTTTTTCTTTAGCTGCATCTTGATTACGAGGGGTTTTCTCACTCGCTTTTTTCGCTGCTGGACGTTTTTGTGCTTTTTGTTCAGCACGTTGTGCTTGAACGCGAGCTTTAGCCTCGGCTAATTGTTGGCGCGCATGAGCAATATGTTCTGCATCTAATTCACCACAATCTTCACCATTTAAGTCAACGCGTTTAGCGCCCTCTTTAACACCGTAGAGATAACGCCAGCTAGAAGTATACATGCGTAACGCAGAACGCAATTGCGTTTTGCTAATACCATCTTCTTCTTTTAAGCATCCTACGATATCTTGAAAAATTCCGACTTTTAACGGACGTGCTTCGCCTTCAGCGATAAAACAGCGAGGAAAACGCTCTGCTAGAAATGCGATAACTTCTTTACTACTATTCAACTTAGGTTGATTTTCCATGAAATTTCCTGATAACAACGATTTTGCCAACCTCACGGGCATGAACAAGCCGACATTATAATCGTGTTGCTGACAATTGCCACGTTACTATTAATTTAACTGACCATTATTTAGTGATATTTAGGCATAGAACACATTGCCAGATGTTGGCACAACTGGTTTACAAGGTGTTGTAGCCCTTTTTCGTCTTCTTGGTCGAATTGGCTAATATTTGGGCTATCAATATCTAAAACCCCGATAATTTGCCCACTAACTACCAAAGGGAACACAATTTCAGCGTTACTTGCTGCATCACAGGCAATATGACCTGGGAAGGCATGAACATCTTCTATACGCTGAACTTGGTTATTACTAAAAGCTGTACCACAAACGCCTTTACCAAAAGGAATTCGAACACACGCAACTTTACCTTGGAAAGGACCCAGAACTAATTCTTGCCCATTACTGAGATAAAAACCAGCCCAGTTAACCCCTTCTAAATATTCATATAATAATGCACTGGTATTTGCTAAAGTTGCAATTAAATCATACTCACCTGCAAGTAATGCAGAGAGATTGTCCGAAAGTTCAAGATAATACTTCTTTTTATCCATAATTATTTCTTGTAATAATCAAGCAATTAATCGAATGTTTGTAAGCGTAGCCCTAAGGTTACCAATTTGTCACTTTGAGGTAAATTTTTTTACACTAGATTACATCTAGGTAACCACCTAAAATGAGTCAATATGAACTACATTAACCACACTGATTTGCTTTTTCAACGTTGTAATCATTGCAATCAGAAGCTACTAACCCCTCGAGCCAACGTACGACAAGTCGTTGTTTGTCCTCGCTGTTCTAGTCAACTTAATGATGGACGTTCTTGGTCACTCAACCGTTTATCAATACTGGCTATCACATTACTGATGCTTGCTCCCATTGCTTTTTGGCAACCCCTTATTTCTATTCATTTATTAGGAAGCCAAATTAATGCAAATGTCATTGAAGGTATACGCTTAATTAATCAACAAGGGGATCCATTTACTGCCAGTATAGTGGCTTTTTGTGCTATTGCAGCCCCCTTATTATTACCAATTTTAATTTTATTGTTATCTATTGGTCAGCATATCAATTTGAATCTCCGGCCTATTCTTTTAGTGTTAAGCCACATCAAAGAATGGGTTATGTTAGATGTTTACCTAATAGCATTGGGTATTGCCGCCATTAAAATGCAAGATTATGCAAGTGTATTCATTGGGCATGGCTTAGTGGCTTTTATTACTATGTCTATTCTCAGTTTATTAATTCTCATCCACATAAACCTAGATGAGTTATGGCAAAAATTTTATCCCATCAATAATAAAAAAGTACAAGATAACTCGCTAACTTGCACGGCTTGCCATTACACTGGGCCCGCAAATTGGAATGGGAAATGCAAACGATGTCATCGCCCTCTTCATTATCGGGAACCTTATAGCTTACAAAAAACTTGGGCCGCACTAATTGCTGCCATGGTGTTATTGTTTCCTGCTAATTTAATGCCAATCTCTATTTTTTATCTCAATGGACAGCGCTTAGAAGACACCATTTATTCTGGGGTTGTCTCTTTAATTGATTCAGGTAACTGGCCAATCGCAGTTATTGTATTCATCGCCAGTATACTGGTTCCATTTATTAAGATTATTATTATGATATTGCTACTGTTTTCTATCCATTTAAAAAGCAATACTGACCCTATTTTACGTATGAAATTACTTAGGTTTGTTTCGTGGATTGGTCGTTGGTCAATGCTAGATTTATTTGTCATCGCCTTGATGATGACACTCGTTAACCGTGATCAACTCATGTCTTTTACTATGGGGCCAGCCGCACTGTATTTTGGTTCAGCCGTTATTTTAACAATTTTGGCTGTTGAGTGGTTAGATAGCCGTTTAATTTGGGATTCTTATGGAAAATCAAAACCTACAAAATGAACCCTCTGAAGAAATATCAGAAGCCATATTACGCAAACGCAGGCAAATTTCGCCTTTCTGGCTATTGCCTTTAGTCGCTATTTTCATTGCAGGCTGGCTTTTGTTTCAACATTGGGCTGAACGAGGAACGGATATCACTATTGAGTTTACATCCGCACCTGGAGTCGTCGCCAATAGAACGCCTATCCGGTATCAAGGGGTTGAAGTAGGTTTAGTACAATCCGTTGCTATCAGTAAAAATATGAAAACCATCATTGTCACTGCTAGTGTGAATAAAGATATGCGGCCAGCCTTAAATTCAGGGACTAAATTTTGGTTAGTGACCCCCAAAGCATCGTTAGCGGGTGTTTCTGGTCTTGATGCTTTAGTTGGTGGAAATTACATTGGTATGTTACCAAGCACAGGAACAGAACAGTTCTCTTTTGTTGCACAAGACACACCACCGCAGCTAGACATTGATAAAGGTGAATTACTTATTCACCTGACTGCTCCAGATTTAGGCTCACTGAATGAAAACTCGCCTATTTATTACCGGAAAGTCCCTGTTGGTTATATTTCAGACTACACCATTTTGCCTGATAACCAAGGGGTTTCCATTTCTGCCGTTGTCAAAAAACCTTATGTTCACTTGGTCCGTAAAGAGAGCCAGTTTTGGAATGTGTCAGGGCTACAAGGCAGCTTTGACCTTAAATCTGGCGCTAGCGTAAAAATGGAAAGCCTTTCTGCTGTTATAAATGGCGCCATTGCTTTTGATTCACCACAAGACAGCCCACAAGCAGAAGAAGGGCAAAAATTTGTCCTACAAGACAGTAAAAAAATAGCCCAAACCGCAGAACAAGATGGTAAAGACCCCCTGTTGCTAACACTTTGGGCACATGACACTTATGGCGTCGATAAAGGCCAACCTATTGTTTATAAGGGCATTCAAATTGGTGAGGTGTTACAGCGTCACTTAGCAACTGAGAAAGTAAATTTTAATATCCTGATATATGATGAGTTCCAACATCTTGTTCGAGAAGACAGCAAGTTTGTTGCTAATAGCCGAGTGGATATCCAATTAGGTCTTAATGGATTACAATTCCAAGGAGCTACTCCCCAAGAGTGGTTAGATGGTGGTATTCATCTGATAGCAGGACAAAGCCAAGAAAAACTCCCAGAAACTTTTCCTTTATATCGTAGTGATGATAATGCAAAAGCGGGTATTTTAGGGGCTTTACCACCCACAACTATCACTCTCAATACCACAACATTACCAGACATTCAGGCAGGCTCTGTTGTTCTTTATCGCCAATTTGCAGTCGGCAAAATAATTGCCATTAAACCGACCAAGGCTGGGTTTGCGATCAATGTAAATATCTCAAATGAATATCTTCACTTACTCACTGAAAACAGTGTATTTTGGGCTGAAGGTGGTGCAAAAGTTCAACTTAATGGTAATGGTTTAACCGTTCAAGCGGCACCGCTGAGCCGAGCCATTAGCGGTGCAATTAGCTTTGATAACCTGGATGGAGGTGTTGCCAATACTGCTCGCCAACACACACTTTATCCAAATGAAACCTCCGCGAAAGCAATAGGAAGCATCATTACATTAACAACATTTGATGCATCAAAACTCTCAGAAGGCATGCCTATCCGTTATTTGGGCATCAATATTGGCCAAATTGAATCATTAAAATTGTCATCTGATAAACGTGAAGTACAAGCAAAAGCCATTCTATACCCTGAATATGTCAGTGCTTTTACCCGGTTAGGAAGCCGTTTCGCAGTTGTAACACCTGAATTATCCCCTGCGGGTTTAAATAATTTAGATAGCATATTACAACCCTATATTAGTGCAGAGCCAGGACGTAATAATAAAAGCCGTTATCAATTTGAATTACAAGCTGCAAATATTACAGACTCGCGTTATCTAGACGGTTTAACTATTTACCTTGATGCGAGTGATGTCGGCTCCGTTCAAGTTGGCACGCCTATTTTATTCAGAGGCCTAGAAGTCGGTGTTGTTACAGGTCTATATTTGGGAGAGCTTTCCGATCGCGTATATGTTGCCACACGCATTGGCAAGGAATACCAATATCTCATTCGCAATAATACAGAATTTTGGCAATCTTCCGGTTTTAATTTCTCATTTGGTTTAACTGGTGGTGTCGCCAAGAGTGGGACTTTCAAACAATTTGTACGCGGTGGCATTTCCTTCGCAACCCCGCCGTCAGTGCCTTTAGCCCCAAAAGCCAAGCCTGAACAGCATTTCATCCTGAAGTTGGAACCCCCTAAAGATTACATGGACTGGGGAACTTCTATTCCTAAAAAATAACCACTATTAGGGTGCATATTAACCACATATAGCACCCTAACCCTTCATACGTCATAAAAATTATTTTGGAAATTAATTCCATTTATACTATGCTTAATTTCATTGGGCTGTTTATACATAGTTAAAATCAATGAATGAGGTGCAGTTATGTGTATTGTAAAATTGAAAATATCTTCCTATGAAATTAATGATGCAGTTATGGCTTCCCATAAAAGCGACACAGTGAGTATTCCATGTGATTCTGATACCGATTTTTGCATGCAGCTTGATGGCTGGGACGAGCATACAAGTATCCCTGCAACTTTAGATGAAAAGCCAGTCCTGCTCTATCGTGATCGTTATGACAAAGAAAATCACCATTGGGTGATGAAACTTGCTTAAGAATTTTGTTAGTACACTTAGGCTATTGACTAAGCATATAAGTAGGTAGGAACTGAAAAGCTGATATGAAATGAGAACTAACAAAATAATAGGCAAAAAAAGAGGCCTGGTAGATTCCGATTACCGGGCCTTGGGAAATGGCTCTGGCAGAGCCGTGCGCTAAAATTGCCATTGAGACGTAACAAAGTACACTCTAATACTAGCTTTCAATGCACGTTCTTACCATGTTTATTATCAATATTTTCACATATTATTAACACAATTTATTTCTTGATTTTATAATATTGAACTATTTGTTTAATAGGTTAAACCTATTCACCTAATCATTCAAACCTTTCAATCAATCAACTAATTGAATAACAATGATAATTTATTAATTCACCACTTCCTTTATGCTCTAATGGTTTTACTTTGCTATCAGCTTAGTTGCTAACACACAACTTTTCAGCGGCTTCTTTTATAGGTAATATTCTTTCCACAACTGTCTTGGTGCTATCGATAGGCTTAAGCAGCACATCAATAGGCTGTGCTTTAATTTCTTTTTTATTCATCAATTCAGTTGCTATATCATTTAATGGATATTGCATTAATGTCGCAGGGTTAATAACGACCAAAGCCCCATTATGACGGCACTCTAACATGACCTCCTCACGAGTAAATGGCCAATCATCTCCAAATTGTTTCTTACTCACGGATGTTAACGGTGCAGAAAAAGCAGTACTTACGGTACCAGCCAATAACAGTGTGCAAATAATGAGTTTAAATTTCATGGTAGTGCCTTATCAAACATTAAAGATATCTTCGCGTTATTATCAATTAAATATAAAAGTTTAGCTAGATTGGCTGGTAGCTTGCAAAAATCGCCACCGAAAGGATAGCCATAGTCCCTAACAGTAACTCAACCCAACTGTTAATAATTAGGGTGTTGACCCGCCCTTTTTGCTTAATAATCGGCACGATGTAATAGCGATTGATAATAGCCAATAGAAGCATTCCTCCCACTAAAATGATCTTAAACCAAAGTAGTGATTGGTATTCAGACCCTGAATAGTTTAATGGCCAGCCAGGTAAGAGCGTTATTGCGCTAATGACCCCTGTAATAATAACCAGTGCAACAGCGATATGGCCATAACGCGAAAAACGCATCATGGTATTCACAATGTGTTTATCCATCCCTTCGACCATTTCTTTTTTATTGCGTAAAAATTGAATGCAAATTAAAAATGGCCACAAACCGCCAAACCAATAGGCTGAACTAATAAGATGAATGAATTGATTGATGCGGTGGAGGGTTCCGAGTAAGCCATCATGCATAGCCGCGTGCCCAATAAAAGCATGCAAACCAAGTAGGATCACTGAAAAAACCAATATGAGTTTCAATCGCAATTGGATTGGTTTTACAAATAAAACCAATAACAATAATACAGATGACAAAAGTTCCCAACGCCATACTTGACCGAATGACGTCCCTAAAACCCCTTGCCATATATCCAAATCGATACTATCTTGCCAACCATCTCCCATCAGGCCTGCTTGTGCAAGCATCCAACCAAAAGTTGTTAACACGGTAACGATGGCGCAGAAGAAAATACCTTTATTCAAATAGCGGCTGAGCAAATAATTAAATGGCTCACGACTAAGTACCACTGCAAATATTGACATTCCACACATCAATATTGCAGCGATAAAATGAATAAAGCGAATAAGGGTATAAAAAGCTTCTAGTGACATATTATTTCACTGTAAAGCTATACGTTCCTTTTGTTTTGTGTCCATCGACAGAAACGACGCTCCAATTAACGTCATATTTCCCAGCAACGAGCTTGTCTTCCACAGGGACAATCACTTTTGTATCGTTACTTGGGTCTAACATTGCTTTACCGGTTTTCACTATTTTATTTTCAGGCCCGATAATACTGACCTTAGTGAAATTAACTTCAATGCCTTCAGAAAAGCTTAATGAGATAGACTCTGGGGCTTGCTCTACTGCCGTACCTTCAGCAGGAAGTTGGTCTTTTAAGTGCGCATGTGCAAATGCCTGTTGGAAAGACATACCTAAAAAAAGAACTGCGACTGCGCTAAGTTTGCGCCATGAAGATTTAATAGGGTTAATTGGCATAGTAACCTCTTAATTTGCAGGTGAATTTAGAATAATTACCAATCATTATACGGAAAACAAACCATTTTACTGCTTAAAAATGGGTTTTATCGGCCTATCCTGTGAGTTTTCACACAAAATGAAAAGAAAAAGACTTATGAACATTGAATTGCAGGATTCATGCCCATAAGCCTAGAGAGGTCTTTATGTTTTACATGGAGATAAAACGATATTTCTATTTACTTACTGGCGTGTAGATTAAACATGTGTTGCCGCTGACATGTTTTTCAAATCTTTATCTAACAAGAATAGTGCCTTACCAGACTCACCCACCATATCCAGTTTATCCAGTACTGATTTAAATAATTTCTCTTCTTCGTGTTGCTCTGCAACATACCATTGTAAGAAATTAAATGTAGAATAATCTTGTGTTGTCATTGCTAAATGAGCCAATTTATTAATTTCACGAGTAATTAATTGCTCATGTTCATAAGTTTGATGAAATACATCGCTAATTGATTTGAAATCAACTGGTGGCGCTGCAATTTGCCCTAACAGGGGTAATGCCCCAGTGTCACTAAGGTAATCAAATAAACGCTGCATATGTTCCATTTCTTCTTGTGAGTGTGCTTTTAAGAACGCTGCAGCACCTTCATAGCCTTTGTCACTACACCAAGCGCTCATTTGCAAATAAAGATTTGCAGAATAAAATTCAAGGTTTAATTGTTCGTTTAATTTTTTGACCATATCTGTAGTTAACATATTTATGCCTTATCGATTAATTATTCATGAGTATATTATGCACAGTATTAAAACAATTAAAACCCTAAAACAATCTTAAAACAAAAAAATCCAATTTACTGATAATTAATAACTTTTGTTAAAAACAATAATAATCAATCTCATTATCTTTCCCTGTTTTTTCCCTTAATTACTAATATATAAATAGAGAAATTTAACTATTGTTTTTCATTATTCCAATTAAGGTATTGAGATTTTTTCTCATTATCCAGTTACAATAATGGCGTATGAATTTAACAGTAGAGATCAAATATGAGCCATAATCTTGCTTTATTGCCTAAAGATGAAATGGATAAGGTCAATGTCGACCTTTTAGCTTCCGGTGTTGCATTTAAAGAACGCTATAACATTGCCATCATTGCTGAAGCTGTTGAGCGAGAACAACCTGAGCACTTAAGGGAGTATTTCAGGGAGCGATTAGTCTACTACCGACAACTGTCGCAAAACTTTGCACGTATGCCTTATGAACCACGAAATCGCTAGTCTCACGAAGACACAAAAGAAATGATACAAAAAAGGGATAACCTTAATGGTTACCCCTTGATTCTCAAGATTAAAAAATTTATTTCGCCGTATTATATGTCACTGTATTATTTTGGCAGTCTACCGCGACTGAATAATGTAAGTCAGATTTTGCACCACGAACAACTAACGGTACCCTGTAGCCTGTTTCGGTTTTAGTGACTTCACTATCATTGACCCATGCAACCGCTTTCTTGCCTAAAGCCGCTTTTTCATCTGTCCAGCGAGGTAAACGATTATGCATAAAATCGCTTTTCACTTGTGCTGCAATTTGTGGCTCAGTTAACGTACCACAACTGACGAAAGGCGCTGCTTTACCTTCTTCATTATTTGCGCTTAACGCAAAAGAGCTAAAAACCAGCGCACAAGTACCTAAAACTACAGCAATTTTTTGATTCGCTTCCATACCATCCTCCGATACCTATTACTAGGTAAAGATTTTTGATTAGTTTAGCGGCATATTTCAGCCTATCAGATACCAGTTATCTTCTGGTTATTATCTAGTCTTCATTGATAAATAGAATGACTTAACTAATATTAATCTATCAGGTTTATGCATGGATGTTAATAGTATGTTTACAGATTATTAATTTTCATCATCAAAACGAACATGGATTTGCTCTTTACCTTGGTGCTTTTCTCTAATTTCTTGAGCAACTAATGCAATTGCCTCACCACTACTCATACCTTCCGCCATCAATTGATGAATTTTTTCAACTGCTTCTTGCTGTTCTTGGTGATTAAGTGCTGGCATACCAGAAAACATGGTTTAAACCTCATGAATAAAAGACTAAAATCAATAGTTAACATTTTAACATCTCTTCGATTATTAAGATAAGAATATATGTTAATCTGTATTGATTCACTTGCGGAAATTTAGACTCATCATTATGGTTATCAAAAAAATCCAATTACCTTATAGCCCAAACACTGCCATTGATTATTTTACCCCACTGGCACACCAGCCATGGGCGATGTTACTGCATTCAGGCAATGCAAAACACTCACATAATCGCTTTGATATTATCGTTGCTGACCCTATTGCCACACTGACGACTTATCAGCTTGAAACAACTATCTCAGAGCAAAATCAGGCCCCTATCGTTTCTGAATCAGATCCTTTTGAACTTCTTCAAGGGTTGCTTGATAAATACCAACCGAAATACCAGGAAGAGACCGAATGTCCCTTCAACGGCGGTGCCCTCGGCCTTTGGAGTTATGATTTAGGCCGGCGCATTGAAAGATTACCTGAAATTTCAACCACAGAACTACAATTTCCAGACATGGCGATTGGCATCTACTTGTGGGCACTTATCGTTGATCACCATAATAAAACAACTACATTAATTAGTTATGATGATGTTGATGCTCGGTTAGCTTGGCTACATAGTCAAAAAAAGGGCCGTAAAAACAAATTCCAATTAACCTCGGCATGGAAATCTAATATGTCTGAAGAGACATATCATCATAATATTGCGCGCATCCATGAATATTTACGTAATGGTGATTGCTACCAAATCAATTTAGCACAAAGGTTTAAAGCCAAGTATAAAGGAGATGAATGGAATGCATTTTTAGCGCTACTTGAGCGTAATGGTGCTCCCTTCTCTTCTTTTATACGTCTCCCCGAAAATGCGGTTATCAGTATTTCACCGGAACGTTTTATCTTTCTGCAAGATGGGGATATTCAAACCCGCCCAATAAAAGGAACGCTCCCGCGCCTAGATAATGAACAAGATGATCTTGCACAAGCTGAAAAACTGGCTAATTCAGTCAAAGACCGCGCAGAAAACTTGATGATTGTTGACTTGCTACGCAATGATATTGGTCGTGTTGCCAAACCGGGCACGGTCAGTGTTCCTGAATTATTTGCTGTTGAAGCTTTCCCGGCAGTACATCATCTGGTTAGTACCGTCACGGCAAAGTTAGATAGCCAATACCGTGCAACTGATTTATTACGAGCGTGTTTTCCTGGGGGTTCAATAACCGGCGCACCAAAAGTGCGTGCAATGGAGATAATTGAAGAATTAGAGCCCCATCGCCGACATGGCTATTGTGGAGCAATCGGCTATATTAGTTTCAATGGTAATATGGACAGCAATATTACTATTCGTACTTTACTGACATATAAAAAGCAGGTTTATTGTTGGGCTGGCGGTGGTATCGTTGCAGATAGCCAAGCAGACAAAGAGTACCAAGAAACCTTTGATAAATTAAGCCTGATTTTACCTTTATTAGGAGCGCTCAATAACGATGACTGAACTGAATAACTTTATCAATCGTTTTCAGTTTACTTTGCCGGCTACCCGCCAGTCTGGACCTAAGGCGGGTAAATCGGCAGCCGTTCTTTTGCCCATTATCAATAAACCCAATCCGACATTACTTCTCACACAACGCTCTCCTTTTTTACGCTCCCATGCAGGCCAGGTCGCATTTCCAGGAGGGGCAAGTGACCCGGAGGATGGTACGCTTGTGAATACCGCACTGCGTGAAGCATATGAAGAAGTGGCCATCCCTCCTGAAAAAGTCACGGTACTGGGTCAGTTAAGCCCCTTGCAAAGTTATGGTGGCTATGAAGTTACGCCAATCGTCGGTTTGGTACCAAATAACATTCAATATCAAGCCAACCCTAGTGAAGTCGCTGCTATCTTTGAAGTTCCCTTATTTGATGCCCTTTCATTACAACGCCATAAATATGTCGATATTAACCGTTCAGGGCGGCATAACCGCATCTTTTTTTATTGGTATAAGGGGCATTTAGTTTGGGGGTTAACCGCTTCAATTATTCACCAACTTGCTTTGCAATTGGATTAACACTTAACACAACTTTTCACCATACAATGTTACTATTGCAGTAAAATCTATTTAAGATGACAAAATATCACGTCATATATGACAAAATATATCTCTACCACTTGTCGCTTTTTTAGCCACATCACAGACATTTTGTGCTATTTACAATCAATTACCCTTCAGCAACTACCTTATTTCAAAAAATACTTTAAACTTACTGGTTAACACTACTAAATAACAGTAAAGTAGCGCCTTTTAAAATAATGCACTACATTTTCATCTTTTTTTTAAGGAGTCCTGCGTGATAAGCGTTTTCGACATGTTTAAAGTGGGCATAGGCCCTTCAAGCTCTCATACCGTTGGTCCAATGAAAGCTGGGAAAGAATTTGTCGATGATTTAGTAAGCAAAAATTTATTACCTAACGTCACTCGTATTTCTGTGGATGTTTATGGGTCATTATCGCTTACTGGAAAAGGGCACCATACTGATATCGCCATTATTATGGGGCTAGCAGGTAACTTACCTGCCACTGTCGACATTGAATCCATCCCAACTTTTATCAAAAATGTAGAAGAAACAGAAAAGTTATCATTAGCGAATGGTCTTCAGGTCGTTGACTTCCCTAATGAGGGTGGCATGAATTTTCGTCAAGACAACCTGCCATTGCATGAAAATGGCATGACAATTCATGCTTTTGCAGGTAATGAAGAAATTTACACCAAAACTTATTATTCCATTGGTGGTGGTTTCATTGTCGATGCAGAGCATTTTGGCGAATCTACTCTTGATAGCAAACCGGTCTCTTATCCATTTAACTCTGCTGAAGAGCTACTACTAAATTGTAAAAAATCAGGCCTTTCGATTTCTAGCTTAATGATGAAAAATGAGTTAGATCTTCATTCTAAAGAAGAGATCGAAGCCTATTTCGCTGATGTATGGCAGACAATGCAAGCCTGTATTGAGCGTGGTTTAAGCACCGAAGGTGTATTGCCGGGCCCATTGCGTGTTCCTCGCCGTGCACCGGCACTAAACCGAATGGTCACTTCATCAAGTAAGCTATCTAATGATCCGATGAATGTGGTTGACCTGATCAATATGTATGCCTTAGCAGTGAATGAGGAAAATGCAGCAGGCGGCCGTGTTGTAACAGCACCGACTAACGGTGCGTGTGGTATCGTACCTGCCGTTTTAGCGTATTATAATCATTGCATAGAACCGGTAACGCCAGAGCTGTATATGCGTTATTTCTTAGCTTCAGGCGCCATTGGTATTTTATACAAAATGAATGCTTCCATTTCAGGAGCTGAAGTTGGCTGCCAAGGGGAGGTCGGTGTAGCATGCTCTATGGCTGCAGCTGGTCTGGCCGAATTATTTGGCGGTAGCCCTGAGCAAGTTTGTATCGCTGCTGAAATCGGCATGGAACACAATTTAGGTCTAACTTGTGACCCTGTTGCTGGTCAAGTACAAGTTCCTTGTATTGAGCGTAATGCAATCGCATCTGTTAAAGCGGTGAATGCCACACGTATGGCCCTACGCAGAACAAGTGAGCCACGGGTTTCACTTGATAAAGTCATTGAAACTATGTACGAAACCGGGAAAGACATGAATGCGAAATATCGTGAGACATCCCGAGGCGGGCTAGCCATCAAAGTACAATGTGACTAATTTTATTCTCAATTAATTTAAGCCTTAAGCACCCTTTCCTATTCTGTTATGTCTTTGAACAGTATTTTGAGGGTGCTTTTTTAATCTGCATTAAAAAGTTTTCTTTATTTTTTAGTCACCTTTCTCTTCCTAAACGCTCCAATTCACCTAATCAATTACCCATAATTTTTTCATTGAATTAACTCAGTTTTCTTATACTCAACACATCACATCAAAACGAAATTCATACTATTTTGTGCTAAAGATTGTTTTGTGCTGAACAAGAGATAACTAATTTCCACTAAAAATTGATTAATTTTCACTCTAAAAATCAATATGGCACTATTTTATTTACTTTTTTTGTTACCGATAACACAAAAAGAAACCAGCAAAAACAAAATAATCAGATTATTTATTTTATTTAATTAAAATAAATAGCAGAAAAATGCAATTCGATATCAATTTTTAGGTGTATTCTTATTTTTCTGACGCGAAACAAGTTTTTAGGATAATGCAAGATGATATGCTAATAATGTAATTGATACTAACAGTGCCATAAATGAGTTTATGGCTATTATAAGACGTTTGTAATTATTCAGCTAAAATTATCATACAGGGGAAACTGATAAAAAGGAGTCTAACTTAAGTGTCCATTTTATCGACAGATAATGTTTTGTTTTATCTATCTATGAGGGAAAAATAGTGAGTATAGCTATTATGATTGGTACACACGGAGTCGCTGCAGAGCAGCTTCTTCGAACAACCGAAATGTTAATAGGCGAACAAGATAATGTGTCGTTTATTGATTTTATCCCTGGGGAAAACGCAGATACCCTATTTGATAAGTACACCCAAAAGCTAACTGATTTAGATACATCAAAGGGTGTCTTATTCCTTGTTGATACATGGGGAGGCAGTCCATTTAACGCGGCTAGTCGCATTGTTAATGAACATGATAATTATGACATTATCACGGGTGTAAATGTTCCAATGTTAGTTGAAACATTCATGTGCCGTGACGATAACCCATCAATGAATGAACTTATCACTGTCGCCCTAGAAACGGGTCGTGGTGGTGTTCGTTCATTTAAATTCAAAGAAGTTGAAGCTGAAGCTGAACCTGCTCCTGTAGTCTCGAGTACTCCTGCCCCTGCACCAGTGAAAGCCGGCCCCGGTGAACATATGGTAATCGCACTTGCTCGTATTGATGACAGATTAATTCACGGGCAAGTCGCAACACGCTGGACGAAAGAAACCCAAGTTAAGCGCATTATTGTGGTCAGTGATGACGTAGCAAAAGACCAAGTTCGCTCTACATTGTTAAAACAAGTCGCACCACCAGGTGTCACTGCACATGTTGTCGATGTTGCTAAATGTATTCGCGTTTACAATAACCCGAAATACGCTGGTGAGCGCGTTATGTTGCTTTTCACTAATCCAACTGATGTTAAGCGTATCGTCGAAGAAGGTGTTGACGTCAAGTCCGTTAATATTGGTGGAATGGCATACCATGATGGCAAAACAATGGTCACAAATGCCGTTTCTATCAACCAAGAAGACATTGATGCATTTAATTATTTGAACGACAAAAAGATTGAACTTGAAGTTAGGAAAGTCTCATCAGATAGCAAAGTTTATATGATGGACTTGATTAATAAGCTCAAAAAATAATTTTTATAGCCATTTTTTATATTAATTTTAATCCATTACTCAAAACAGATTTTAAAACTTTTGGTTACAGGAGATTAAACAATGGAACTTACCGTTGTTCAAATAGTAATGGTCTTCATCGTCGCGTGTATCGCGGGGATGGGATCAATCCTTGATGAATTCCAATTTCACCGTCCTCTCATTGCCTGTACGCTTATAGGTATTGTTTTGGGAGATATGAAAACGGGTATCATCATCGGCGGTACATTAGAAATGATCGCACTTGGGTGGATGAATATCGGTGCTGCCGTTGCACCTGATGCCGCTTTAGCTTCTATCATTTCAACGATTCTCGTTATTGCTGGTGGTCAAAGCATTGGTGCAGGTATTGCCATCGCCATCCCACTCGCAGCAGCGGGACAAGTATTAACCATTATTGTTCGTACTGTAACGGTTGCATTCCAACATGCTGCTGATAAAGCCGCCCTCAATGGTAATCTAACTGCAATTGGCTTTATCCATATCTCAGCTTTATTACTGCAAGCCATGCGTATCGCAATACCTGCGTTAATTGTCGCCATTTCTGTTGGTACATCAGAAGTACAACAAATGTTGGATTCTATCCCGCAAGTTGTTACTGACGGCCTGAATATTGCTGGTGGTATGATTGTTGTTGTCGGTTATGCGATGGTTATCAATATGATGCGTGCAGGCTACTTAATGCCGTTCTTCTACTTAGGCTTTGTTACCGCGGCATTTACTGACTTCAACCTGGTTGCTCTTGGGGTTATCGGTACTGTTATGGCTATTTTATATATCCAACTCAGTCCAAAATACAATAAATCGCAAACTGTTGTTACCCAAGGAAATAGTAGCAATAACAACCTTGATAATGAGCTAGACTAGGAGGAACGTATAATGGTAGATATCACTAAGCCAACGGCTAAAAAGCTTACACAAAGCGATATTCGCGGCGTATTCTTACGGTCTAACCTATTGCAAGGTTCTTGGAACTTTGAGCGTATGCAAGCCCTAGGCTTCTGCTATTCAATGGTTCCCGTTATTCGTCGTCTTTATCCTGAAAATAATGATGATAGAAAACAAGCCATTAAGCGCCATCTTGAATTCTTTAATACACATCCGTATGTTGCAGCGCCTGTTTTGGGTGTCACAATGGCAATGGAAGAGCAACGTGCCAATGGTGCAGACATTGATGACGGTGCAATAAATGGTATCAAAGTCGGTCTAATGGGCCCATTAGCCGGTGTTGGTGACCCAATTTTCTGGGGAACTGTTCGCCCAGTATTTGCGGCTCTCGGTGCAGGTATCGCAATGACGGGTAGCTTACTTGGCCCTCTTCTGTTCTTTGTTTTGTTTAATCTTGTACGTTTATTAACCCTTTATTATGGTGTTTCATATGGCTACAAAAAAGGGATTGATATTGTTCAAGACATTGGTGGCGGTTTCCTACAAAAACTAACCGAAGGAGCATCAATTCTCGGTTTATTTGTTATGGGAGCCTTGGTCAATAAATGGACACATGTCAATATTCCACTTGAAGTGTCGCGGATCAAAAACCCAACAACAGGTGCTGAAGATATTACCACCGTCCAAATGATCCTTGATCAACTCATGCCAGGTTTAGTACCACTATTGCTAACCTTCGCCTGTATGTGGCTGTTACGTCGTAAAGTTAACGCATTGTGGATTATTATCGGCTTCTTTGGTTTGGGTATCCTTGGTGCTTGGTTAAACTTCTTAGCACCATAATTTTCCACCATTATTTGAATTGGGAGGTTGCAGCCTCCCTTTTTTAATTTTAAGCTCTGCATTATGTTCACTTATCCAAGGGTTCACAAATGACCTTCAATGATGCCATTCTTGCTATAATCATTTTGATCATGCTTGTTTATGCAATTTATGATGAATTCATTCAGCATTTGCTAAAGGGTAAAACATTATTAAAAATTAATCTAAAACGAAAACATCGGGCCGATGCTATTATTTTTATTGTTCTAATTTGTATCGTTATTTATACAAATATTGTACGCCATGGTAATTTATTAACCACTTACTTATTATTGATTACTATTTTTATGTCAATCTATTTGGCGTTTATAAGAACACCTAAGCTATTCTTTAAACAGAATGGTTTTTATTTTGCCAATGCATTTATATTATATGACAGAATAAAAACAATGAACTTATCCGAAGACGGTGTATTAATAATAGGTTTGGAAAAAAAGAAAATTAACATCCAAGTTTCACATCTTGATGATTTACAAAGAATTTATGAATTCCTTATTAATCATAAGTAAATAAGTTTTATATTATCACTAAAAACAAGGTTAATTATAAATTTAATTAACCTTGTTTTTGTCAATATCCTTATTGATAATAATTCTCAATAACATTTAATATCCACAATTAATTAAGTGTTGCCTTTAATATAAAATATGGTATCTTTCTTTCCACGTCATTGGGGAGTAGCCTGTTCTGGTTTCATATATAAGACCAGAAAGTCCGTATCAACATACTCGTTTGGTTTCAAACGTGGTGCGGACACCAAAATTCGGTTGGCAAGACCATAGACACATAAATAAGCCTTTTGGTTGGGGGTAATTTATGTGTATATGGAATCACCCAACCGAGGTTCTATTATGAGTTTCTATGCTACCCTTATCTTAGCCCTTGCCCTATCAATGGACGCCTTCGCTGTTGCTATTTGTAAAGGCGCCGTACTTCATAAACCCCGCTTTAGAGAAATTCTCCGTACTGGTTTTATTTTTGGTTTTATTGAAGCCATTACACCGATTATTGGTTGGGGTATCGGGATCCTAGCTAGCCAATATGTTATCCGTTGGGATCATTGGATTGCATTTGGTTTATTATTTGTTTTAGGTGCTAGAATGATCTGGCAGAGTATTAAAACAAAAGATGAAGAATGCTGTTCTAAACCTTCTAGTCATAGCTCAACAAACCTTATCTTTTCTGCGATAGCCACCAGCCTTGATGCAATGGCTATCGGTCTAGGTTTAGCTTTCTTGCAAGTGGATATCGTTCATACTGCAATGACTATCGGCTTAATGACAATGATTATGGCAACTATTGGTATGATGATTGGCCGCTATGTTGGCCCATTACTCGGAAAAAAAGCAGAAATTATCGGTGGGTTGGTTCTAATAGGTATTGGTTTTAATATTTTATTTGAGCACCTCGAATTATTTATGTATGCCCATTAGTTTTTGTGCCCCCTTATATGGGGGCAGTAACCTTACTCTGCATCAGATTGATAAACGCGAATTAAAAAATCAGCCGTATATTCTTTCACTTCAGCTTGTTGCAGATTCTCTTTGACCTGTTCTGATGCACGCCAAGCAAATGGGGTCATCATCAACAATTCATAAGCTTCTTGCCCTGTCAGTGCCATTTTATAATTTAATTGGCAACTATCTATTAGCGAAAAATTTGGTAAATCTTCATCTTTAGTTGGATGTAACTTAACCTCATCGTAAATTAACGCTTTTAATTCTTGCAGATGCTCTGCCGCAGGCGTAACAGTAATTAACATACCTTTAGAAACTAATACACGGCTTAATTCTTGTGCTTTGCAGGGTGCGTAAATTCGGACAACTCCACCTAAGCTGTTATTTGAGAATGGCAAGCGATGGCTTGTACCGACGCAAAAACGAACGGATTTATACCGTTTCGCCGCATAGCGAACCGCCACTTTCGAAACATCTAAGCCCAGAACCGTATATTTTTCAAAATGTTTTACAAGTTCCCGAGAGAAATAGTCTGTGTAATACCCTTCCCCACAACCAATATCTAACAAACTAGTATTAGATGGTGGAATAAACTGAATAATTTTTTCTGCCACCTTTTCACGCATCGGGTGGTAATGTCCTGCATCAAGAAATTGTCTACGTGCTTGCATCATTTCAGCATTATCACCGGGGTCTTTAGACCGTTTATGTTGTACGGGCAACAAATTAACGTAACCCTCTTTCGCACAATCGAACTGGTGATTTTCTGCGCAGCGATAGCTGTTATGCATAAAGTTAAGTGGTGTAAAGCAGAGGGGGCATTGATAATTCATAAAAGTCACTGATTTAAAAATAAGGGTGAGTATACCATATTCAAATTAGTTTTCTTTCTGTTATATATATTGCTTTTTAACTGCACTTTTTGTTCTATGAAAGAAATAAAAAAACATTAGCAGGTGTATCATGATGAAAATTAGGTTAGCAACTCCCGATGAAGCTGAACATCTTTGGTTTATACGCAACCAAGCCATTCGCCATGGTTGTACAACGAGTTTTGACGCAAAAACGATCAGCGCCTGGACACCTGATGAAATGCCAGTAAGTTATATACGTATTGTGAGGAATAACCCATTCTTTGTCGCGGTAAATAAAAATGATGAACCCGTTGCAACTGGCTATCTTAATCTAGAGGCTAACAGTGTTGATGCCATATTTACTTTACCACAGTACACTGGCTGCGGAGCTGCGGGCTTAATATTAGATGCTATTAAAGCTGAAGCCAAAAAGCGAAATATTAAAAAATTGGTATTAGATTCATCACCGAATGCGGAACGCTTTTATCAGAAACATGGATTTACTTCGATTAAGCATGCTAGCTACTACTCTTCTCTTGCTCAAGTCGAGTTAAATTGTGTTCAAATGGAAATTGAATTATAACTTTCAATATAACTTGAATTAAAAGCCACTAACCTTTTGTGGCTTTATTATACCTAATATTGACTGTCTTTAAGAACGCAATGTTGAATAACTGAATAACTATTAAAAATCAGCAAATTCAGGGATAGGCTTACGCCCATGGGACTCTAAAAAATCCAATACACGGCGTGGAGTAACATTTAAAATTTGTGATTGCGGAAAATCAATTGATTCCAACATTTCAACTACGCTGTCAAAACGGCCGAGATACCCAGCAAAATGCGAGTCCGAACCTAATGCTACCCACCCGCCAGTTTCTTTAACGGCCTTTGCTATTTCTAAACAATTCTTTTGACTACCCACTCTTGAATGCAAGAATGAGGAGTTATTCATTTCCAAAGCCACATTACAATCTTTCGCAGCTTGTGCTACCGCTTTAATATCAATGGGATATTTGGGATTTCCCGGATGGGTAATTATTTGCACTTTACCGCTACGGATCGTGGCAATCATAGCTTCTGTATTATCAGCTAAACTTTGGGGTTCAAGAACCGGTTCATGGAAACCAGCTAAAATAATATCCAAATGACGAGCAATCTTTTCATTGCAGTCTGTCTCACCCAACTTGTTTTTTATATTCGCTTCAATACCGTACAATAAACCAACGCCATCAACAATTCTCGGTAAGATAGGCATATTACCAAAGTGCCATTCATGTGGAGCATCTTGCATTTCAGGGCCGTGGTCGGTAATCGCAAAGAGTTTCACACCTCGACTTGCGGCTTCAGCAAAATATTCATTAACAGTGCTATATGCATGGGTGCTGGCAATGGTATGCGCATGTAAATCAACTTGATACATAAATGATATCCTTCTAATTCTTTTATTTTCCTTCTGAGTCAATCCGCTCAAAAAAGACTCTACCAACCTAACATATCAGCTTATAAGTTTCGATAGTCATTCCCCTAAACCGCATTTTATCGACATATTGGATAAAATCCGAAGAGACATTTAGGATAAAAAAACCCGCAATTATTGCGGGTTAAAATATACGGAATTAAAAATTAACCTAATCAACTAAGATACGTTTATTGGTTGCACCCCACAAAATTGACATTTCGGTAAATAATGCACCGCTGATGTCTTCAACCTCTTCGGCCGTAATTTCAGCATGACCTTGTTTGCCAAAAAATACAACTTCATCTCCCGGGCTAACGTATTTTAAATCAGTAACATCAACCATGACCGTATTCATTGATGTTTTTCCTAAAACAGGAACTGTCTGGCCATTAATTAATGCATGTCCCGCATTGCTAAATACACGGCGATAGCCATCTGCATAACCTACAGGGATATTGGCTAATACAGAATCACGCTTCAAGGTATAGGTTCTATCATAACCCACTGTATTACCTTTCGGATAATGATTGACAGAGGCAATGTTCGATTTCAGCGTCATCACGCGTTTATAGTCATTTGTCGCAACGGTATCACCGTAGAAAATACCACCTACACGTACCATATCCAACCATGATTCTGGTACGGTAATAGTTGCATAAGTATTCGCGACATGTAATGTAATGTCTTCACGTTTTAACCCTGTCACATTCAAGACTTGTTGAGACTCTTTCTTGAATTTCGCAAGGTCTTTACGGATCTGAGCTTCATCCTCTTCTGGATAATGAGACATAATGCCCACGATTTTTAATTGTGATAACTCCGCGATCTGTTTTGCTTCATCTAAGCCAGATGCACTACTGACGTCTAGCCCATTACGGGACATCCCTGCCGAGTTTAGCGCAAGGTGGATGGGGATCACTTTATTTTGTTTTTTCGCAATCGCATTCAAGCGCTGCGCCATTGCTAAATTACCAATTAACTCTTCTGTCTCATATTGTGTGGCCTGAGCCATTTCTTGTTCTGTCGCACTTCTCACTCGCATTAAGCGGCCTTTAAAACCTAAGTCTCTCACGGTTTTAAGCTCTTGGTTATTTGTTACCCCAATACATTGCACATTATTTTCAATCATTATTGGCGTAACTAAAGAAAGGTCATGTCCATAGGCATCCCCTTTCAAAACAGCGCACAGAGAAGACTTATCTCCCAGCAGGTTTTGTACTTTTTTGATATTAAAATCTAATGCACCACGTGATATTTCAATCCATGCGTTATTAACCACCACAGGTTGGTTTTGTGTCGCATAAGTTTCTACTGGTGTTTTGATATTATTTGGTTGCTGACAAGCTGTCGCAGCAACCAATAAAGGGAGTAATGCCAGATACTTCAAACGTAAAGCCACGTATTATTCCTTATATCTAGTGATTTCTACCAAGATATTATTTTTAGGGTTCTGGGTTGATATAGACAAAATTTGTATAGGTTCTAAATAATACCAACCTTAGCATTTCAAACAAGTAATAATTCACGATTTATGCATAAAAAATCATTTATACATAAACATGACTCTTTCATCACATTGATTTTGATTTTCTAAAAATAAAACATTTGGTTGAAATCACCATAAATTAAATTATTTTTATTATTTAATAAGTTAGCCGTATTGTTTCACTAATATTTAATTTTGTTACATTTTTTATTTGGCGAATTAAAATGCTTAAATGATAATAACTATCAATTAGGAACTATTGCTAAATATCACTCAATCCATAAGGCTATGTTATGAAGTACAAATTACTCGCACTCATTATTCCAACACTACTTATTGCTAATATTGCTAACTCCGCTGAAATGTACAATAAAGATGGTAATAAGCTTGATGTGTATGGGCAAATCGATGTTCGCCATCATATTGCCAAAAGCCGTAGTGGCGAAGATGGTGATGACTCACGTGTCAGACTGGGGCTAAAAGGTGACACACAAATCACCGACCAACTCATTGGTTTTGGACGTTTTGAATGGGAAACTAAAACTAACCAATCAGAATCAACTGAAGAAAATAGTAATCGTTTAGCTTATGCAGGCTTAAAATTTGCAGATTACGGCTCCCTTGATTATGGCCGCAATTATGGTGTTATTTATGATACCAATGCTTGGACAGACGTATTACCTCTCTGGGGAGCGGATACGATGGTTCAAGAAGATAACTACATGCTAAGCCGTAACCGTAATTTACTCACTTATCGCAATAATAATGCCTTTGGTTACATTGATGGTTTAAGCTTTGCATTACAGTATCAGGGGAAAAATGGTGAACAAAACCTGTCATCCGGTGATGAATTAACCGATAACGGCGATGGTTTTGGTTTATCTACAGCTTATGAATTAGGTTATGGTATTTCCCTCGGTGGTGGTTACTCCTCATCTTCCCGTACACCAAAGCAAAAAGATGCCACAACTAGCAGTGCGACTGGTAAACGCGCTGAAGCTTGGAACGTAGGGGGAAAATTTGAATACGAAGATCTCTATTTCGCAGTCATGTATGGCCAAACGCTTAATATGAGCCGTTTTGGTAATGATAATATGGAGTCAGTAGCAAATAAAACTCAGAACTTGGAAGTGGTTGCCCTATATTCTTTTGACTTCGGTTTAACCCCATCAATTGGCTATAACTATTCCAAAGGTAAAAACTTAGGCAGCTTTGGAGATAAAGAATTAGTAAATTATATCGCCATCGGCTCAGCTTATGACTTTAATAAAAACCTAAGTGCTGTCATCGACTATAAAATCAACTTGTTAAACGATAATGATTTTACTGACCACTACAAAGTGAATACCGATAACGTACTTGGTTTAGGGTTAGTGTATCAGTTCTAATTTTAGAATTGAGTGAAAAGCAAAAGCGTCTGTAAATTACAGGCGCTTTTTTACGGGTAAGCTTTGACAATAAAAATATCTCTCATCATCTTCATGAGCTATTCCCTAGGAACGGGAAGCTCTGTTGCTTTACCCTCGATAAAGCAGTTGTAAGATACAAAAGTATCTAACCCCATACATAGAGGCCCCTTTTCCTAAATAAATTCCTATAATGGTATACCTATTTTTTCTAACGTCTTTGGTACTAATAAAAAAAGGCACCAGTAAAAAACTGATACCTCAATTATTGTTGCCAAATAACATTCACAGAATATGACAGCACAGGGCAACTCTATTACTCTACAAAATGATGCTTACCTTACACATTAACACCTTTCATTCCTTCAGCAGTATAACGGGAACCCACAGGTTGAAAGCTTTCTAGCGCTTGTGTTATTTGCAGTAAATCCTCCGATGTTAGGTCAATATCAGCGGCAGCAAAGTTATCTTCAAGGTGTTTAACTTTATTCGTTCCTGGTATTGGTACAATGTTATCTCCTTGAGCTAGCAACCAGGCCAGTGAAATTTGAGCAGGTGAACATGACTTGTTACTTGCCATCTGCACGATAAAGTCAGCTAATGTGCGATTAGCTCTAAGGTTCTCTGATGTGAAACGTGGTAGCGTATTACGTGCATCATCGCTCTCGAACCTACTTTCGGCATTAAAGCGCCCTGTTAAGAATCCACGTCCTAACGGGGAATAAGGTACAAAACCAATCCCTAATTCTTGGCAAGTTGGCAATATTTCCGTTTCAACATCACGCGTCCAAAGCGAATACTCAGTTTGGATTGCAGTAACAGGATAAACTGCGTGTGCCCTTCTAAGGGTTGCCGCACTCACCTCAGACAACCCAATGTGAGCAATTTTCCCTTCAGCAACTAACCCCGCCAGCGTGTGCATTGTCGTCTCTATTGATGCAGAGGGATCTAGACGATGGATATAATACAAATCAATACATTCAACACCTAATCGACGAAGAGAGCTTTCACAGGCGCTGCGTATATATTCTGGACTATTATCAATCCTTCTCTCATATTCACCTGGTCGGCGAACAATACCGCACTTTGTCGCGATTTTAACATCAGAACCTACTTGTTTAAGAAAATGCCCAATCAACTCTTCGTTATGAAAATTGCCATAAGTATCCGCAGTATCCAGCATCGTACAGCCTAGTTCGATAGCTTTTTGTAGCACAACCATGGCAGCCTGATCATCTTGCGGCCCATAGAACTCGCTCATCCCCATACAACCGAGTCCAATTGCCGAGACTTCAAGTCCATTACCCAAAATACGTTTTTTCATTATCGCTCTCCCTTGGTTTATTTTATGTTTTTCAGTATATTTTCCATAAATGGAGATTTATATGACTAATGAAAGCAATCCATTCTCCAATAATGGAAAACAAAACGATAGACAGCATTCAAATTGGGATGATGTCAGAGTATTGTTAGCGATTGCTCGAGAAGGCACGCTAAGTGCTGCATCTAAAGCATTGAAACTTGGAATTGCAACCACATCTCGGCGTTTAGAACGCCTAGAAGAGGCATTACATGTTCGGCTATTCACTCGAGACCAGCTTGGTTACAAGCTTACCGATGAAGGAAATGCATTAATTTCTCAGGCTGAAGCCTTAGAACAGGCGGGTTATGCATTTGGCAATGCCGCGCGGAGAAAAAGCGAAAGCGTGATGGGCCATGTTTGTTTAGCTACCGCTCAAGGCTTAGCCGATCATCTAATCATCCCTGCTCTGCCTTCACTAACCAACGTGAACCCTAATCTCACAATTGAAATTGTAACTGGGGTGTCGACAGTGAATTTACACAGGCGTGATGCGGATATTGCACTGCGTATGGTTCGGCCTGAACGCGGTAATGTGCGTATTCGTAAATTAGGCACATTGGGGTTTGGCCTTTACGCCTCAGAGAGTTATTTACAGCGTAGACCAAATCCAGACAGATTGAGCTCTCTAGAACAAGATGATTTTATCGGTTGGTCGGAAGCACAGCAGCACCTCCAATCAGCACAATGGTTAGAAAAAACGCTAAGAGGAAGAGCTTGCCGGCTCACTACCAGTACGATGTCAGCACAATTTAGCGCAGTCCAAGCGGGTATTGGCATGGCTGTTTTGCCGCATTTCATTGCCCAAAAGATGGGACTGATTTGCCTACAAGATAATATAGGCTGTGACCAACCTATTTGGCTAGTCATTCACTCTGATCTCGCTCACTCACGAAGGATCAGGGTTGTCGCTGATTTTTTGAATGAGTTAGTTGCAAAGGAACATGAGAGGTTGCTGATGCCATAAGCTCCCTCCACTTTGACACGGGCTGATACCATTATTTAGCCAGCGAATGTTTATAGCGGGATTAAAGCAAAGGGCTAATATCTAATATTTCAATCAATGGGAGAACAGCCAGTATGTTGTTTTTACCTTTAGAATTTGCCAAGATAGCCAGGTAAAAGACTTCAGACCTACCACACAATCATCGGCGATATTGGCTTATGTCGATTAGCTCTATTCTAAGGATCCTACTATGGCCCCCTTTCATCAATTAGCAGCGACAAGTCTCGGCGGGCAACTTATCTCTATGAAAGACTACGCTGATAAGGTGGTTCTCGTCGTTAATACCGCCAGTCATTGTGGTTTTACACCACAATACAACGGCTTAGAATCACTCTACAAGAAATATGCTCCTCAGGGCTTTGTGGTGCTTGGTTTCCCCTGTAATCAGTTTGGCAAACAAGAACCCGGTAGCGCTGAGGAAATCGCGCAGACCTGCTTTATTAACTACGAAGTGAGCTTTCCAATATTCGAAAAAGTCGACGTTAATGGGAGCTCAGCTCACCCGATATTCCGTTACCTGAAAAACGAGCTACCAGGTCTAATGGGTGGGCGGATCAAGTGGAACTTTACTAAATTCTTGATCGGGCGTGACGGTAAACCGCTCAAACGCTTCGCACCATTCACTACCCCTGAAAAAATGGAAGCAATAATCCTTTCGGCACTTCAAATTTAAGTGTTCACTAATGTGCTCGATTAAATCGAATGCTATTAAAGACTAAAAAACAAAAAAGCCCACTTTTACATGGGCTTAAGTTGTTATTTTGCCAGCCAGTGCCAGCTAATTCTTATTGGGGGATTATTCCCACTCAATTGTTTACACGTAACGTAACCAATTGATTTATATAAAACAGAATTAACCTAGTGGGTTATGATACCGTCACCAATACCGTCATAATGAAAAGTGAACAATATTTGTACAGTTATCTATCGATACGATTCGAGTAATTTTTCTTTTGCTGCTAAGTCGATAATGCATAAATTAAGGGCCCTTGTGTTTTCATCGGCACGATTAGACTCACGCCCATAGACTTCAAGTGTGCTTCGTAGTTGTCGAGAAAGTTCACTGGCCTTTGCTCTCTCAGCTCTGCAGGTATTGGCGTTATCGGTACCATCAGTTTTTGTTTCCGTGGCACTGGTTTCGAACTGCACGCTGTCAAAGTGATTAAGAACACGCTTAAGCAAATCGTCTGTGCGCATCGTAGCACGTTCTTTCTGTTCATTGTATATCACCACCCTGTTTTGTTGTTCTTCGTCTGCCTGCTTGCGCTGGTCGATGTTAAACGCTAGGTCTTTCTCATCTTCCTGTTGCCCTGCAATCTGTTTTGTCATTTGCTGGTTATCAGAAAAAATGCCGCTAGTCATAAAACCAGCGGCAAATGAGAGAGCCAAAGCGATTAAAGCTGTAATCACTTTATTCATGGCATCACCTAGATCAGTGCAAATGCACGTTCAAATACATCATCAACGTACGGCTGCTGACCATTTTCAACATGAACAATAGCTTTAGCCATTTTAATTGACGTTGATTTATCGTGAAGATTTAAGCACTCATGGCGCTCAAAACCTGTTTCCTTACAAACACGTTTAATGTAGTTCTCCGTGTGATTATTATCTGACGATGGCGCCCACCGCTCGATAATTTCCTCAACTGTATCAATCTTGTCGCAACCAATGTTAGGCTTACCTTTTTGTCTTCCGTAAGTCTGCAATAGTTTCATTAATGCCCTAACCCCATAATACACATCAATGAACGTACAAAATTTATCGTCTTTCTGTACAGATGCTAAACCTTGCCATTTTGATGATCCATGACGAATGTTACCCGGATTGTTATTTCGAATCCCACGAGCACCAGAATTCACATAACCATCTTTAAAGATTTGTTGTTTATCCACTAGGTCACCCCACTTTTTTAATTAACTGCATGACATTGCCGCGCTTAGCAAACAGCGCAGCACAAAGGAAAATATTGGGAATTAAGTTCTGTAAACCTGCTTGATAGCTAGGATCGAGATAGGAGTAGACTGGTACTGATATTGAGTACCCTAGAAATGCATAAGCTAGCCAGCTCCCTAGCCTACTGTATCCCTTATCACCCCTTACAAAATAAAGCGTACGGAAGAACATAACTAAACAAACAAACGCATTAGTGATAAGCATGAATTTATCGTACGTCATGGCCGTTACCTCCTTTCGGAATATCAGCTTTCTTGTACAGTTTGATACTTAGTTTTACAGAGAGAAGAGATGCGACGAATGCCCCAAGAGCATCAAGACTATCAACGTTATACGCATCAGGTTTAACGCCGATTAGGCCAGTCATTGAAACAAAGATGGTAGCGAAAGGGCTAAAGAATAATAAACCAGCTGCTAAGCTGAGTAATGCTAAGACTGAACGAGTTGCTAAAGAAAATTCTGTTGCTGCTGTAGTAAAGTAAATAGCGCCAAGGATAGCCCCCATTACAACCTCTGGGGGCAAGCCTGAAAAGTAGCTTAGAAATGATGTAAGGCCTAAGCCTGTTACTGCCGCCTCATTTTCATTCATGTGTAGCACCATGGTTGAGAAATAACCATGATACTACAGCATAAAAAGATAAACAAAAAACCTTATAAGAAAAACCTAAACCAGTGCTCCATGCTTTTTCCACACACCAGGCGTTCCAGAGGCTGTACAAACAGCTCCCATAAAACCTCCCGCCGCAACAGGGTCTCTAAATACAACCTCATCGCCTTTTTTCCATGTTCCCGTTAGCGGTGGATTAGCTAAATTCGCGATAAACTTTCTATTTTCCGGTGGCTTCGTTTCATAAAAAACGTGACCGACTGGGTTTGTCGTAAATAACGTTTCTGATGTATTACCACTTTCATAGAGATTATTTTTATATTGCGTCACTAGCTCAGCCGAAATTGCAGAATCACTGCCCGCTTTATATGTATGTGTTCCTGTCACCTTAACATTGTCACACGTATCTTTAATGTAAACTGAATGGTGCTGATATTCAGTTTCTGATGAAGGGTCGCCGAATCGACAGAATGAAACCATTGAATCGAGGGTTTCACCAAAGCGTATACCTGAATTATCAGGAAGTTGAACATTCGATAAGTTGTTGCTATGCACCCAAGCAAATCGAATATGGATATTGGCATTCTTACCGTGGGTATCAATATCTGTCACCGCAGAAATGATACCCGCACGCTCCGCCCTCGATATCTCAGTCCCATCTAAATCAAACCCTTTAACACCATTTCGAAGCAGTACATTGACAGGGAAGCCACTAATTTTACCCCCGATGATTTTGGGACGTCTGACGTGTTCGATAAACGCACCATACTCCGCTGCCCCTTCAGATTTTAGGGTGGTAATATTGGGGCTCTCAATGGTCACGTCCATATCAATTTTGTTTTTTGTGTAGAGTCCTGAGCCGTCAATGGAAATCCCGCGTTTGCGTGCATTACGTAAAGTTGGTGAGGTGATTTTTATTCCAGTCCCGATGAGCGCTTTTTCTTCATCAGCCGCGAATTCATTCGCAAAATCACCTGCAATAACCGTAACACAGCGGTTTGCCATCCTGCCAAGGATATTGGTTGCGGTCACATTGTAGGCTCCACTAATAAATAATAGACTTGCAAGGTTACCCCCGCCTGTAATATCACCATATTTCAAATTACTAATATTGATGTTTTTTGGATGAATAGTTGGATTTTCTATACTTGCCAGACTCCAGTCTAAGTCAGTCAAATAATTTTCAGCATTCTCATCACGCTTTGTCGCCCAATGAATAATCGCGCCCATCGCCCAATTACCATCATCAAAGGTAATGTTAGAGAACTTGAAATTATCTGCCGCACCAATGATATTGTAGGGTGCATGACCAAAGTCACCGCACTTAAACGTGATGTTCTTATGCTCACAATTTTTAGGTGAAAGTGCGAATAACAGGCGCTGACCCGCCAAACCCAATTCTCCTACAGGGGTTCCAGCTTGCTCCAATGTGATATTTTTAACATTAGCGATAAACTTTGTTTGTAAGTTTGAGCTATTGCCAACGATGCTAAATTTTAATGTCGCTCTGCCGAAATCAATATGTGCATTTTCAAGCATCAAATAATCATCGCAGTTATATACCTCTCCTTCTTTAGCTGTTATTTTCTTGCCCGTGTTTCTGACAAACGAAAATAACTTTTTTAACTGCGCAGTCTCAATGCTTCCATCACCGCGCAAACCGAATTTTTTTGTGTAGACCGAGCGACCAAAATTAGCCTCAACATACGTGTTATTGTCAATCGAGAAAATAGCTCCACCATCTTCAATATGAGCGCCTTTCTTTACAACGCCCCAATTACTTCCACCGTCAGACTGAGAGTAATAACCTTGCCAGCGAAAAACCTCGCCCTCCGCGATGGCTCTTGATTTAACATCTAACAGCATTTCTGTTACTGATAAATATGTTTTTACTATTTTACCCAAGCTGTTTCGCAGGCTAGCATCACCAACACTAACCCATGCGCCTTTACCGATGCCGCCAGTTGACTGAGGGGTTGATCCTGCTAATACTGGTTTTGGCAGGCCGCCATCCCAACGGTAAAACTCACCTTGTGATTTAAAATGTAGAGCCTGATATCGACTAGTTATTAATGCCCCTTCCTCAAACGAATCAACCAATACATAACCTAGAGCACCTGTTTCGGCAGGATCTAACAATGTAGGCATTCCCGAGTTATCAAAGCCTATCTGTTTATTTCTACGTTCTGTTGCTTTTGGAAAGGCAGAAATATCCATATCATCAACACGCAATAAACGTTTTTCACGTTTCAATATCGTGCCGTTAACACCATTTACTTCATCTTTCAGCGTACCTAAATCTACCGCATCACTATCACGCTTAGGATTACCAAGGTTAGCAATGCGATAACCTTTGGCGTCAAACCAGTTAGCTAGAATGTTGGGGCGCTTTAAGTACAGCGATCCAAGGCTTCCCCATATGCGCTGTACAATCATGGTCAAGTAATCAAATGCATCCTCGTGCGTTTCAGCAAAGAACTTACTTTGATTGCGGAATGAGGTTTCTTGTGTGATTGGAATGTCACGGGCAATGCTAATTTTGAGCCCGTTGGCAAGTGGCCTGGTTAATATCACTTTTCCACCAGCCGACTTATTAGCGCCTGTTACTGTGTAGTCAGTGCCTAATCGCAAGGTTACAACGTTATCCCCGTCAGCATCTGACGTAATAACACTCAATTGGTTTGCTTTAAAAATCCTGAACTTATAATCAAAATCGGTTGTTACACCGTTTCCTGTATATTCATTACTGCTGATTTCAGTTGAAACAGTCATGGCTATTCTCCACTCGGTTACGTTGGTGTATGATAGCCATTAAAATTCATTAACGGAATATTGTTTACTTTTAAACATAAAAAGATAAACGTAGGTAATGATTTATCAGTTACTGTATAAGCTCCTTAAATCACATAGGTAGTTAATATGAAAGATGTAATTAATTTCCCAGCACCCGATAACTATGCAGAAAAAGTTAATACCGAAACTGGAATAAAGGAGTTGATGAGTAAGTCGAATGTAGAAGAACTACTGAGAAAACTGGATAGCGAAGGATGTGACGTGAGCGCAGCACTCATTGAAATTACAGCAATGATGAATTACATAAATCTGAGCTTGAAGGTTAAAGAGAACATCAAGACGCATATTGAATATATAGCAAATGAGTTAAACAAATAATCGTTTAAGGTAATTTAAAGCACCTTCGTATAGGTGCTTTTGGTGATTGTAACTTTACTTCTGGTTATCTTTCAATTTTTTCATTCCAATAATATTATTGGCAAAATTAGTTAGAAAATTTATCACTTGTTTATTATCATTTATATTTTTAATCTCAATTTTGTTTTCTGCTAATACTCCCATTTTTCCCGTTGATCGATGAGTCTTAAGTGAATCATAATCATAAAAAAACATCAGACGATGATACTGAATGTTCCTATTACTATCGAATTCATCTATTCCAGTTATGAAGTGTTCAGCATAGTATAGATACTCATTAATATTTTTTTTGCTCGCAATTTTTATAGTTAGACCTTTATCGTTCATTAATGACGTGAATCTAACCCCTCTGTCCCCTCTAATGAGCCGGTCTTCTTCAGCTAAAATATCATACCTTTCTTTTTCCACCTCATCGATGGATTCTGCTTTCAGTTCACTTTCATCAAAAATTAATCGTACAAACTGATTAAGGGTATCAGTGTTAATGTAATAGCCTTTTTTAGATGCTCTATCATTAGAATTATAAATTAACCCATTGAAAACTAGACCATTTGTATATCGTAATAATTGGCCGTCAATGGGCTCATGTAAAGTTTCCAATTGGTTATGTCTATATTCATACCCAACCAAGTCATAATTACCATAAATATAATATTTTCTAGCAAGTTCTAACTCATAGCTTGATAACTTACTAAGAATAGATATAAAATTTATCCTATCTTCCTCTTCATAATTGCTATTTGAGATATTAACCACAAGTCTTGAATATATTTTAGCCTTTCCAACCTCGTCATCTTCCATTAACTTTTGAATTAAAAATGCAAAATTATCTGAACTTAGTACAATTTTATCTTCGCTAAGCTCTTCTATTCCCATGTAAAAATTGTAGATTTTATCTCGTTTTATTCCTTGATAAATGTCTCTAAACTCATCAGCTACTGTATCGTATATATCCTCTAAAATTTCATACCCTGTAACCTTTTTAGCTGCTTCTATAACGATTTTAGTTCCTATTCTCCTCATTAGAGCTATTCGCCCTTTGCCTTCTTCATCACTACTCATAACTACTCCTTGTTTGCATTTATTATTTTTTGATAATAAACATTACTTAACTAAAACGAAACTCCAAATTTGTTTATCTTTTATATTTATTAATTGATAATACATAAACAATTTGGTAATTTACATCTTCTAAATTTTGCGCCATAGTGAATATACACCAGCAAAATCTGGTGTCGGGATTGGTCTCCTGCTTAAAACATCTTGTCGCACATACCGCGATTGCGGTTTTTTTGTTTGTACAGTCACATCTATTCAATGGTGGGCTGTACGGGGGCATCGAAAGATGCGCCGGTTAATGCGTCATGATGTCCGGTAAGACCAACCTCGTACAGTTCACCACCCAACAGATTGGTCTCTGCGGTGGTGTTAACCTAACCTACTATGGTGAACATCATGACAAATCAATTAAGCCCGTTATCATTTAATTTCGAAGCATCCACACAAGTTAGAGCTGTATCTATTAAAGGTGAACCTTGGTTCATTGCTAAAGATATTTGCGACACCCTCCGATTAACCAATTCAAGAATGGCACTAAAAGCCCTAGATGATGATGAAATAGCTGACGTAAGCTTAACTTACACCAGCTCTAACTCAGTGAAACAAAATAGAAAAGTTAAACTTATATCTGAATCAGGCTTATATACTTTAATCCTTCGTTGCCGTGATGCTGTGACTAAAGGTTCACTACCCTACCGCTTTAGAAAATGGGTAACCAATGAAATACTTCCATCTATTCGCAAAACGGGTAAGTATGACCCTAAAAGTGATAACGCTACGCTAGCTGATTTAGTTGGCACTGGTGTAGAAACAACACTAGGCGCAAGGGATGCAATACGCAGCAAAAAAAATGCCGAGGCAAACGCTGCTAATGAAATTGCTGAGAAGTGCATACCAATGATCATGAGTGCAATGAGGAAGCATCAGTACCATTACACAAATGAAAACGTTATGCCTTCAGACATGCTGCCAATATTAACAAGTGACTCCTACAATAACGTATCTAAGAAACTACAGATATATGCGTTACTAATCGAACTCGCTGAAAATGGCCACGCTGTTTCTGGCGCGTTCCGTGAAGTTGAGGTAATGGCTCACACTATTCGTGAATGTCAAAAGCGACTGGCCAGTATTGAGGCACACGCTGACTATATTTTAACTCAGTCAAAACCAGTATTTTAATATAACGAAGCCCCTTGCTAGGGGCTTTTTGTATCACTTTTCTAGTTCTTTTATTTTGGCTTCGTTTTCTAATCGCTTTCTTTTTAACCATAGAGAAATTAGCGATGATTTACTTTCACTAAAATTATTTTTTGTTTTTATTACATAAAATAAATTCAACGCCGATATAAAAAATAGCGTAATGCATATGAATGCCTTCTCTTGGTTATAATATTTATATGTAAAAAAACCTATATCTATCAGCAAGTAAAAACATAAAAAAGCAATTGATACGTTAGCTAAAGTTAATATAATACGAAGAATTCCCATACCTTTTATCCATGAAATTATAAATTCTAATGAGTACATATTATCACCTTTAAGGAGTCATATCCTGAGGTCGCCACCAGTACGTTTGATTAAACTCTTTCTTCGAACGCTTTTCCATTCTACGTAAATAGCCCGGTGAAAAGTATTCCTGCAGTTGGTTAAATACCATATGATCCAATGCTGCTTTTGTATACCATAGGTTTTGACCGGGTATTAAGCCTTTAATAAATTTCACAGTATCCCCACCTGTTTGCTCTGGCTTTCCTTCGACTGCATTTAATGGTATTCCTTGCGCTAATTTAATTGCGTCATCGACTACACCAGCAACAGGCCCCAATAAAGAAGCAAATGCATCCGAGCCATACTTGGTATGATCTGATAATAAGAAATCACCATACAAGCCTAGCCCTCCGCCTTTAAGTAGAGCATTAAGCCAAAACTTGTGCCAGTTTTCATCCGCCATATCTTTGGGGTTTCTACCTGACGAAATGTCATTTATTTGTTGAGATATAGCACCTAATACTGTAGTCCCCGCTATAAATGCGGCAAGGTATGCAACTCTACCACCAGCTGATTGCATACCTAAAGCTCTTTTCCAATGTCGCATAACAACAGAAATAGGGAAGGACTTAAATAAAAAAACGCTTCTTACTAGCTCACCTTTCCAGTCACCTCGCTGCAAACCAGCACCGATCATCATTCTTTCTCTTGCCCCGGGTGATATAACAGCCATGTCAACTTCTTCTGTAACAGCGCCTAATAATTTTCTAGCTGCCTCAAATTTGACACGTTCAGGGTTGCCGAACTCAATTAATCGTTCATTTGGAATATGCATAGTACTCTCAGGTGTCAGCATTGTATTATTGCCATTACCCCAATCTTCTTGCTCAGCCAATCTCCATATAGTCCAATCAGTTTCTGTAATACCTTTACTTTTCATGATCGCTAAATCATGCTCGCCAATGCTTTTTATATCTGCATGTCGGTTTACTACATCACCAATACTTCCCATCATGGTAACGCCGAATGCACGCTTATGAGCATCAGACCATGCACTTAAACCACTAGCACGCATTACCGCATTTGCTGACCAACGGGCGAAAGAAGGCCCCATGTTATCATTAGCCCAACGGTTAATACTTCCTAGTAATGTCTCCATAGATAAACCAGCTCTACGCGCTAGCCTTAATTCATCTTTATTTGCCGGGTTTAATGCAGCTAATTGGTTCTTCAATAATTGTGCGGAAGGTAAGTTATTAACCTTGGCAGTTAAATACATAGTGCCTAAGTCAGAAAATGAAGACAGCAAAGCAGAACCTAACCGACTAGCGATTAATATATTTCTTAAGTCATCGAAAAATTTAGCTATATGAACATTAGCAACTGGTGTTGTTTTACCTGATATAAAGTTATATAAATTTTCAGTGCCATCTCTTAAGCGCTTTAGTTTACCCGCTTTAGATGGTGTTCCTTTGACTTCAATTTCAGTTACTTCATTCAATAAACTTTGGAAAACATGATCAGGATTTGGACCATAAGTTTCTATAAGCCCAATATCTTTACTGATCCCTTCAATATGCCCTACCATAATATCCCAAAGAGACTTTTCGCCATAAAGCTGCTGGTACTCTAAATATGATCCAGCATCTTTAAAGTGTATTTGCCTTGAAGCATTTCCCCTATTCGCTCTCATTCCTGAAACACCAATAGGACGATCATTAATTTTGTTTAACCCACCAGTAGCAATGGTCTCATAAGCAGAATCTAAAAATTGTTTTAATTCTGCATCATTCATAACGGAACCATCTTCCTTTATGTATTTATTGCGGTCTAGTTTACCTATAACATCTGACACCCATTTATCTTGCGTAACTTTTCCTACGCGTTGCATAGAGTGGCTTTGAGGCAACCCCCAATCTTCAAGGTGGCCTATATCACCACCAGCACGATTGAAACTATTTCTAAGCATGCTTGTTACATTATGCCATGCTGCAGCACCTTTTTTAGCTCTTACATTCCTTGTGTCCTGCCCCTTCATTTCATAAATCAAATCACGAACACCGTTCTGATCTTCAAACAACTGAAAGAATTTTGGGTCAACCGCTTCGAACGCTTCCTGTAATTGGCTTAACGCATAATTAATAGTTGCCTTAGCTCTTGTTTCCACAGACATAAAATTACTTTTACCATCAGCGCTAAAGGCTATGGTTCTATTTAACGCTTCTAACTTACTACCTTGGAAATTATTAATATGCTCATCAAGCCGTTGCCTAGCTGCTATTGTCAAAGCTACTCTACGTTGTTTTAGATCTGCTTCTCGTTGCAGTTCAGAGGCCGCCATCTGCCCTGCTCTTTGTAAACGCTCAGATTCACTTAATAGACGCCATGAGGCAGGATCGTTTCTAGCTAAATTTCTCATGCTACTAATAATCCTGTCCTCTATATTTTGCACTTCTCTTGCTGTTAATTGACGTTTTGATGCATTTTGTATGGCTTCAATACAGGCTGTACGCATAATTTTTATCCTCTAAGAAAACAACTAACAGCAACTTCAAATAAACTGGCATCATGTTTGGCTTCTTCTGCCTGCCTAACCGCTTCGTTATATAAATCAGAAGCTTTAACTTTTGATGCATTTCCAGAATCATCAAGAAAATCAATTTCTAAATTAGGGTTATTTTTCAAAGCTAGTTCGGCTGATTTGAAATCAATATCGCTATTCTCAGCCTTGCCAGTGATCATTGATTCCGTTTTATTGACTTCATCAGATAAAATTTGAGCCTTATTTCTAGGCTTTGGTGTTGCATAATAATTTACTAGTGCATTATCTGATTGTTCTTCGGCTAACTGCCTTCTTGATAATTCAGCTTTAGCTTCATAAAAACGCCCACCAGATAAGCTATCAGATATAGCACCTTGCTTTACCTTTAACTCATTCTTTAGATTAGTTAATTCATTGTCTAATCTGCGTAACTCAGCCAGTTTATTTTTTCTAGCATTAGATAATTGCTTGCCGCTTCCTTTAGGTTCTGTATTTGCTAACGAATTAATCTCACTGGTTTTTTCATCAATTCGATAATTTAAATCATGAATTGAACTAGTTAGATTTTCACGCTCACCGCGATTAAGTAACTGACTGGCCAACTCGTTCAATTCAGTATTTTTGGCTAGTGATAAAGATGAACCTTCATCAATAATGCCTACTGCTTCACGTATAGACGTATCGATTAAAGAGCGCGGCCTATGAACAAGAAATTCTGCACCGTCTAAAATGCTACCAATGTCAACAGGGTTTCCTTGAGACAAGTCATTCATCGCCTTATTCATTGCTGCTAAATGACCATCTAGCGACATGGCATTGATTGGAATACCAGGGGGGAGATCAGCTTCTAAATGTAATTGCTGATTAGCTGTTAAAGCGGCATCTACATGGGGAGTATCAAACTCAGGTAACGGTACATTTTCGCCACGGCTATTTATATACCTGCCTAAGCCGCCAAAAGCAACACCGAGAACTCCATCAATGGCAATTGCCTGCTTATCATAAACATCATACTGTGATGCCAATTGATTATAACCGCGCTCTTTTAATATCTGTGAGGCAAAGCCACGCTGCGCCATTCCCATGGCAATATTAGAGCCTGATGCGTATACAATATCTGGAGTGGCTCTTGATGCTGTACCTGCTAATGATGAAATGGTTCCACCCCTTGCAGTTAACTGAGCGCCTATGCTTTCAGCTAAAATACCACCACCTTTAAAACCTAACGTCATTGGAGTTAATACGCCCAAGCCAGCAAATAGCCCCTCACCTGTAGCTTTGTTAATTGCGGTGTTTTTATCAACACCATCAGCCCTAAGCTTCTCATAATCAGAAAAACCTTGAACCCCACCAACTAGCATTGCTCCACCTAATGGGCCACCCACTAAGGCACCTGTTAAAGCCTCACCCCCTATATCAAATAGGCTAAACATAACTTGCCCTGCTGTTCCAGTTGTTGCCCTATCAGGTGTTAGGCTCCTAACCTGCTTCTCAGCATTTTTTCTTTGCTCCTGTATAAACTGCTCAGAAGTATCATTGATATCAAATTGTTCATTTACCTCTCTGGCTATAGGGGAAACGACAGTATCCATGATCCCCCATAACGCCTGCTCAGGCTTAGCTATTAAACCCGAATACAATCCCGTATATATAGATGTAAAAGCACCATCAAAAAAACCTGCCGAATCATCTATTGAAGGGCTTCTTACTGCATCATCTAACTGTTGATTCGATGTTACTTTATTTAGTCCGAAATAACTCATAATGGCAGATCCCTTATCTTCTCTTTAGATAGATCAATAATCACAGGATTTCCGTCTTTATAGCGTAGATAACTTGAACCTTGCTTTATCAGATACTGACTATCCCCAAAGCTTTGCAGGCCAAATCTTTCATTAGTCTGGCGACCAACTTTTGATGCTATATCATTCCAATTACTTATTACTTCTCTATCAAAACGGTCACTATCCATTCCCCAAGGAAGCATCACTTTACCCATGCCGTTATAGTCATAGATACCACCCGTTGCTATTGTCATTGCTTGCTTCCAAGTGTCAGCATCATACTCACCGTCAAGAACTCCTTTTTTCGCCATCATTCCTGCATAAGTATCTTTTGCTACCTCATACGCACTGTTAGCACCGTCAACATCACCAGCAAATGCATCTCCTACAAAATCAGCGAACTCAGGTCGTAATTCTGTATCTTTAGGTAAAACAAAATCCTTACCTATTTTTCTTGCTGTTGAACCCTGAACTATAAGCTGTGCGGCCTCACTAGGAGAAACAGTTATATCGCTACTAATCCAGTTACTTTGGCTTGTGATCTGTGTCGGTTTATTCATTATCAAACCAGCAACAGCAAGCGAAGTATCAGACTTACTAACTTGCCTCAGTGCAGCTGTATAGCTTTCATTGTTTTTAAGCCCTTGCCTGATAGCATCTAAATACTCAATTTTTTGGCTAGCTGGCGCTTTTTCCATTAATTGAGATAACACCGCTTCTTCTTGTGCAGAAAAAACAGTTAATGGTGTTTGATAGTTTTTTGAAATATCACCAACACTACTTGAACGCTGAGTTAATGAGTTTGTAAAATTTTGAATGCTGGAAAAATCTAATTGGTTTACTTGCTGCCTATCAATACTGAACTGAATAGGATCTGACGCTCTTACCTTATTGACTGCATCAATTGCCCTAACGAGAGTATCGTAACGCTTGTAGTTATTTGCAGCATCATAATCACCTTTAGGTTTTTTAGATTCCAATAGAGCCGCTTGCGCTTGCGGCGATAGGTACTGAACCGTTGCTATATCAGCTCCCATTTCCATGTTTTTTTGAAATTGTTCATGTTGCTTAATCCCATCGTTTTCACCATAAGCATACTTAAACTCATCCAATGATGGAGGATTGTTATATGACTCACCTCTCAGGGCTAATGCCTCAGCATCTTTTACCCTGCCATCTAATACTGATTTATATTCTTGTCTTTGCTTATGCTCTGCTGCTTCTCCCTGTTTAATAAGCTGATATTGCTGAACAGGTGTAAGCATAGGCCACCAAGGGAAACCGCCACCTTGAGCCTTGCGTATTTCAGGTTGATATAATGTTTTATCTACATCAGGCAATCTAGTTAAGCCAAGCGCTGCTTGAAGGCCAGTATTAACCTGATCATCAGTAACGCTGTGCTTGCCTTCCTGCGCCATGATTGCGGTTGTGATGCTTTTTAGTGTGTCAATATTGGTTACATCGATAGGAACGTTAGGATCAACCCCCATACGCTGAGATACGAACGCTACATATTCTTCTGTGGCGTTGTTATCTTTCTTTGGCGCCCAGCGATTAATGATTTGATTTACAGTCACAAACCCTTTATTTCTATAAGTAATTAGGTTTTTACCAAGTGCTCTAACGCCGTGCTCAGGTGATGCAAATTGAACAAACTCACCATCATCACCTATTTGACCATCCCAAATGTTATCCGATATTCTCAGGTTGCCGGGGTTATTATTTCGACCACCACGATTATCTTTCATGTTGCCGGGCACACGCATAGAGCCGCCAACGTCTGAGGGTTCACCTATAGCACTAAGTGCCTGAATAGGTGCGCTGGCCATATAGTTTTGAGCTGCGCCCCATGCTGCACCATTTCTTATTTTTTCTACATTAACAGCGATCTCTTCTTCGCTGACTCCACGTGCACGGCTGAACTCAGCGTAATTGTGCTCTGCTAATGCAATGTTGCTGTTAAAGGCTTGAGGATCGCTATAACTATCCTGCGCTTTTTTAATACTGCCTTCTACCATCCCATTATTTGTACTTGATTCAAATGATTGAATTTCTCTGAGTTCAAACATTTTCGCCTGATTGTGATACTGGCGACCAAGTACATTACTTTGTTTTAGGAAATCCTCTCTTGCCTTGCCTTCTGGTAATGTTGCATATATTTCATTCGCCCTGATATTTATGTTATTAAGCGTTTCATCGGACTGCCCCATAGCATTACGACCAAGCTTTGTGTATAAGCCTGTTTTAGGGTTATTCATCAAGTCGTCTGAATATTCCTGCAGTTGTAATAAACCATCTTGCGATAGGGCTACATCAGCACGCTGTTTCATTTCGGCAAACACGCCAGCGTATTGCTCCGCAGCTTGCCCCAAACCAGCGCCAAAATGTTCAGGGCTGGATTGAACATTAAGGCCATTATTTGGTAGAGGTGAAGAGCTAACTTGTTGTTCTTTATACGTCGGTACAATTGGCATATATCACCCCTTAAAATACAAAACGATTGGTACCGCTTTTCTTAGCAATATCAAACATGTTGTTGCTTGTACTGCCACCAGCTGCCGCGCCTGATGTACCAGAGAACGGATCCCATGTACCACCAGCCAATTGATATGCACCGTAGGCTTTGATTGGTGCAGTTAATAATGTTGTAGCAGCGCCAAAATTACCCTCACGGCGTGCCATTTTACCCTGTAGTCTGTCATTAGCGGCTTGCATGCGTAGGCCGTACGCTTCACGACTTGCATTATTAACTAACGTCAAAGCGTCAAGCTCACCCATTGCCGCGGTATCGCCGAACATATCAAGGGCACCTGCTGAACTTAAATCAAGGCCACTCGCTGACATTGTCGCCGCTTGTGAGCCTGCTAGTTGTCGCGTACGTGAACGCTGTTTCTCTGCCTCAGCATTGCCACGATTGATTGAATCATTCGCCGCTTGCTCGTTCTGGCGTGCATTTTGGTTGGCTACATCGGCATTAAACTTACCGGATTGATATTGGCTATATGCCTGCATACCTGCCGAGGCTAGAATGCCCCCTGCTAAAATGGCTGGACTACACATTATTTCGCCCTCGCATTCATCGTGAATTTATGAAATGGATAGTTAAGCGCACCAATTGGCTGTGCATCTTCTAGTTTGAACCCTAGCCAATGCAGCCACGCTTTAGCAATGTAATTGCGCTCATCAACGTAATTAAGCAGTTCAGGATAGATTTGTAGCATTAAGCCAACGAATGGCTTACAACGGCGTAGAAAGGCTTTTTGATGCTTCTCTAAAACATCTGAGCCAACTAACCAAGGGATACCAACACCGCCGATAATGGACGCAGGCGACACGCCAAAGACAGCCGCCACTTCACCATTGAAAATAGCAGCCCATGATTTTGTAGATAGGTTAATGCCCGAGGCTAAAACCTCCTCAGGCGTTGATAGATTCAATGCATAGAATTCATCAATATCAGCTTGTCTAACATGCGGTACCAATGCCCGTGCGTGCTCTAATGTTGCGGGTACGATTTGAACAACACTCTTTGCCATATTAGAAGCCTCCCACATCTAAACGCGGTATCGCTGCGAGGATAGATAAAGGTAACGGATCAGACTGCCTGACATACACACGGCCGTTTTTGCTCCACTGTGCATCAAGATTAATTTCTACTACGCCAGTAGCATCATTAACCGGGTTATCATAGAACTCAAATTCACGCTGAGCATATTCATATAACCGGTCTTTTTCGGTACCGGCCCATATACCACGGCTTGAATTAACAATAAGGCTTGCCACCTTAACCAGTTTCTTTTTGTCGAGTAGCGTTTCTTGCCCATTGATATGAATATCTAAGGTTTCCATATCGCTAACGTACGGTAGCCCAATGTGAACCACTACGGCTGGCTCTTCTAATGACACCGCGCCACCAGATACATTTTGCTGAGGCAATACATTTGCATCGGCTAGAATGCTGGTGGTTTTATCTTCGATATGCTGTAGCCCTTCAAAACGGAAACGCGCAAAGCCCCATTCGATTAACGGCTTATCCTGTAGCAATTCAGGCACATCACGATTAGGTGTTACTCGCACTGCATGAGTATTAATAAACTCGGTAATTTCACAGCGTAGCGTTTTGTTTTCTTCATCTTCAAAGTAAGGTAAGTGAATGGCGTTACCGATATCACTATCTTTAAAAATGGCATTGCTGGCGGTTAAGGTAATATCACCTTCGTACGTCCAGTTATCGACTGTGGTTAAATGAACAGTGCTTGATTCATCTTTATTTCTGCCGTCATAACTTAGGCCTGAATCAACAAAGAAAGCATCCTCTGTTTTGGTAAATAGACGACTACTTAAACGCTCTATGTAACGTACGGTACTGCCACCAATTTTACGGCATACAATGAAATAAACCGCATCCTCATTGCCTTCACTAATACTGCAGGTTGATTCAAATTGCCCGTCTGTATCTTGTGGCGCCCAAGCAAATACTTGCTGCTCCCTGAGGTACGTCAATGAAAGCAATTTACCATCGTCACGAATACACCAAGCTATTGAATAAGGAACAATAGAAAACGCCCAATCAATAATCTGGTGGCGCTGAAATAGGTGATTGGCCATTATGGTTAAATCGGTTCCTTGGTACCCGTCAACATCAAATGAATACGCAAGGTCACGCACTGCGCTACCTTTTTCTTGGATGTACAAGGCAATATTAGCAACGGCAATAGGTGGCACATCGCTACAGCCATTGGCACCTTGTGAAGAAAAAGAGAAGCTACTAGGCGTTAATACTTTGTTTTGATCCCCGGTGATTTGATACTCACCGCCAGACGTTAAGGCCACCAGCGAACCCACATCAATTAAGTGACGAATTTCATTAACTTGGCGCCCTGCATACGTGTAGATGATACGGTCATCATCTTGTATGGGGTTATTCTTACCAAAGTCTTTATAGTCCCCGCTACGACTAGCCCAAATCGTTTGAGGATAAGCACGAGAGCCAGCAAAAAATAAGCGCTGCTGATAATACATAACGGTGCTTGGGTAGCCGTCAACATCATTCCAGACCGACCGCGCCCACTTGTATGTAGCGTTTTCTTCACCAACGGCATTGGATGGAATGTATGAAACAACTTTACCAGTCGCCGTTAAACCGTCAGCACCAACAGAGTTGATTTTAACAATACCAAAACCACTGTGAAGATACTCCCACTGAATACCCGCATCACCGCCCCAACCATCCCAACTCATACCTTCTGTATGTGATGGCCTTAATGTTCCGCTTTTACCTGCAGTATTAGCGCGGTAGTAATTAGCACCTGCACGGCGTTGATCACTAACATTAGTCGTCTTGTCTGTTTCCCATACGGGCACAGCATCAATCGCTTGCTGCTCAATGTAAATTTGCTTACCAACTAATTCAGCGCCAAAGATATTATGCGTTGCCGTCAGCGTTACATCACCTGTACTGGCGCTAACGTATAATTTACGTTCTTTATCCGTGTTGATATCTTCGAATGGCCCATTGCGCGTTTCAACGGGTACCAGCCTCCAATCGTCATGATCATAACGCTGTAGTTCCATTGGTGGATAATCAGCATGTACGATAGTCATTACGTCCGCTGACTGTGTGAATTTTAAATTGAATAGGTCAGCTTCTTTGTATGGCGTTGCTAGTTCGAATATTTCGCCTTTGTGCTCACCATCTGCATAAAGTACCTGTCCACCATCTTTAATCACTCGCATATACTTATCACCCATTTCAAGGGCGTATGTTTGCACTGTGCTGAACTGGAACGGGATCAGGCGGCATTTCTTGTTAGGGTATTTTGCCGCAGCAATAAACTTAGTGCCTGGTCTATTTTCAATGCCGCCATATTGACGCACGATGAAATTAGAGCACTTACGCAAAGCGGTTGAATACTTCGCTAAGTCGATGCGACCATAGAGGCTAGGTGCAATTTCGCCACCAGAAAAACTCGGTTGAATGATGCTATAAGCCATTACGATAACCTCGCTTCGGTGAATGGATCCATGTAATCGTTAGGCTCTGATGATTCATCAAGGGAATGCGCACCAGCGTTAGCAATCGCCATGGTATAAATTTGTAGGGCTTCATTACCCATGCCAGAATTTGAAGCCAATGGGCGTGCTAGTTCGCCAGCTAAACGCCATGCCAGCGCATCTATGAATAGAGAATCAAACATGTTCACATCAGTGACTGACGCAGTGTATTGAAGCCATGCTTGCGGTTGGTCGCAGTAAATCAGTTTTCCTGTGCCGTCAGCATCCGAACCCACAAGAAAATTAATTGCATTATGTGGCTGAGGATATTTCTGGCCAGATTGAATAATGGCTACTGCCTTTAAACAGTCGGTTGGGTAGCTATAGGCAAATTTCCAGTCTGGTGGCGGGTTGTTGGTATCAGCCAAAGCAACGCGCTTGCTGGCAAAGTTCCAAGGGAAATCAGATAGCGTAGTATCGCGGCAATGATTGAAGTGTAAATTGCATTGCTCCGCTTCTTTGCTTTTTTCGCTGAGGCTATTAATGAATCGGCTATTACCAATACGACTAAGCGCTAAGTTACAGATTTCAATTTCTGAGGCCATTAGAGTTACTCCAAAAGAAAAAGGGGCTTTCGCCCCCTTTAGCATCGGGGGTTACACCCCAAGTTCTTTACGCTTTTCATCTATCGCGGTACGCATTTTATCTGCGCCCATGTTGTGATGAGGGGCTTTGCCAAATAGCTGTGTGTACTGTTCGCGCAAAGCTTCAAGGCTAGAATCAACCGTATCGCCTGATCCACTGATAACAGTATTGGTTACAACCTCACCACTATCACCACCAGCACCATCAACCAAAGCGCCAGTATCAGGCTTAGCATCATCACCACCAATCAACTTTAAGTTGCTGCCAGCAATACCGCTGTATTCAACCTCTTCCCCAACCTCAAGCAGACGACCAGCGATAAATGATTTTTTCAAAACTTTATATCGTGACATGTCACACCTTAATTAGTTACGGCGTTGTAGATAGGATGAGCATCAGTGTTAAGTACGATACCAGATGTAAACTTACCTGCAGTTAATGGCCCATCTGTTACAACGTAACGCAGACGCAGATATTTAATAACACCATGCGGAACGGTACCGATAATGCGCTTACCTGCGTTCAGGTCTGCAATTGGCATAGCAAATGACTGGAAGATAGCAACAGGCGTTGTAAATGCTTTGTCTGCTGATGTTTCCAATACGATTTGTACTTTTGCTTCACCTGCCGCTGTAGCTTGCTCAGTAACCTGTGCAAACAATTGCAGCGGCTCACCGATACCGATATCACGGAAATCACCTTTAACTGGCGTTAGGTCAATGATACTGGTCGCAGTCGCTGATGCGGTCACTGCTTGGTCGAGAGAAAATAGGGTTTCTTTATCTAAAATCATGTTGCGAACTCCCAACAAAATTAAGTTAGCGGCACCCATTCAGGCACCGCACAATAGGCCAGCCTTACTTAGCGACCACCTGATCCTCAGTTGTGAGAATTGCATCGGTACGGCGCACAGGGATTTCATCAAAAGAAACAACCTTCTTCCCTGCAACTTCTTGCATAGAAATATTGACGTTCTTTGAGTTTTTAATCTGGCGGCGCATCCAGCTACGAACTTGCTGATTACAATAGAAAACAGGTTTACCCATAGACAGATTAGGGATTTTCTCAATCGCCTGAATCAATAAATCAGGCAAGTCGATAGCCCCTGCTGCTTCTGGATCTTTGGTTAACTTGGAGAGGTCAACGTTAGCGATACGAACCACATAACGCCAATCGCGCATAGTTAGACCATTTTTCCATTGGAAATGGGTACGGTAGCCTTGATATTTACCACCGTCTTTATCTTCTAATGTAACTTCGCCTAAGTGTTTCTGTTCAAGACCAGCCTTAGAACCTTTAGGATAGATGCCATGAACGGTATTCTGCCCCCACACCACTAACCAAATAGAAGTTAAATTGCTGCCAGTGCCACCAGCATCAATGATGTTTACACCATTCTTAGCGTTTAAATCATTGAAGCGTGCTGACAAACCAGTGAAGCGCTGTGCGTGTACAGTAGTATCACCATAAAACAATGTTTCAGCCATTTGCTGGTTCATGGATTCAATGAAGGCCTGTGCTTCTGACAATAAAAACTCACTTGTATTACCATTAATATCAGCAAGTTCTTTATCAACTTCTGAGTAAGTTTCCAGCATACCTGTAGCATCTGTAACTTGTGCAGTAGTTGATTTGCTTGGCGGCACACCATAGTTCAACAAACGCCAAGTTGCAGAAGGTAAACCGGTGCGGACAGTTGTACGATGGCCTGTAGGTAAGTTACCTTCAACAAAAACCATATCATCAAGAATTTCGTTAGACTGGTTGAGCAGTTCAACGATCTTCGCTTGCTTGCTGTTTGGGTCTTGACGCTTAGCCCAGTCAGCCAATGTTAGAGCTTGAGGCATAATTTTCTCCTATACCTTATTTGCTATCACCAAAAAGAACATCCGCAGCACTGCGAGCGTTTTCACTGCTGCCACTAACAAAACCGTCCTCAGACATGGCCTTGCCAATTCTTGAAAAAATACGGAATAACTCAGGATGATTACCTAGTCCTGAATCATTTAAATATTGCTTGAGCTCTGGCGTACCGAATTGATCCATAGCTTTTTGCGCGTTACCAATAGACTCAACGGAACCAAGCTCTTTATCTGCTTTAACCGTTTCTGCCCATTCGGTTACTTGCTTTTGCCATGCGGCCTCTTGCTGTTTAGCAATTTGCGGCATAATCGTAGAGCCGTACACATCAACAATCTTTTGCGCCTGCTCGTTGCTTAAACCAAGTTCACGCGCGATAGGCTCAAACGCCGCTACAGCTTCTTTGTCCAGTTCCTGACCTTCGCCAGCCGTAAACTCATACTTTTCAGGTGCAGTGCTTACAGGCTTCTTGTCAGTATCTTCCTGCTTAGTACTGGACGCATCATTAGTCTTGTCAGTTTCTGTACTAGTAGTCGTAGTCTGATCAGCCGTTGTTGATGTTTCAGTTTTAACCGCTGTAGTTTCTGTGGTTGTCGCAGCTGCACCCTCGCCACCATGAACTGAAACCTCATTACAAAGGCGACGAAACACCAAGCGTTGAAATAAATTCATTGATTGTTCTCCTGTTCTTTGGCTTCTTCTGCCATGACCAAATAGAGATCAGGGCAAACACTCATTACATTTTTAAACAGCTCCAATCCCTTATTACGCGCGCCCTCATTAAATGCTGTGCTATAGGGATCAGAAGAAAAAGAAGAATGGAAAACTCCACTCGCAGATAAAATTTTCCAGATAAAGCGACGACCGAACTCAGTATTCATAACCTGTTTTAAATCATCGTCTTCACGTTCTTTTCTAAGCTTGTCTTTAAGCTCTAAATCAGCCTGAATCGCTGCCTTTTCCTCTTCGGTGTAATCATCAAACTGTGTCATTGACCACCACCAGCAAGCGCAGCTAAGGCGCTGTTATCGTCCATAGGGGTATTGCCAAGAGCCTGAGCACCAGCAATCGCCTCTTGTGCCATTTGCTGTTGTTGCATCTGCTGTTGTTGCTCTGCGCGTTGCTGACGAATAGCAGCCACTTGGTCATTAGAGGAAACGATAGTTGGGGAAACACCGATTGATTCAGCGTAGTTATCAATCATTTCGTCGGTGTTCAGCTTGTCGAGTGCCTCTGGTTTCATATTCGCCAAACCACCAACGAAGCCTACAAAGCGCTCAATGCTGCTTGCTCCAATGGATTTTTGCGCTTGTGCCATTACGGAAATGTATTCAACCTTAAGCTGCATACCCTGCATTTCTTCTGGTGGCACGGGTAATAGGTTTTTACGCGCCATGATTGCGAACGTACGATTAATTAACTTGTCGAGTAGTTCAGAATCCAAGCGTTGTAAGACAGGCCCTAACATGAGTAACTTCTCTTCACGCATTTCAATTACTGCCTCAACAGGCATTGAGCGCGTGTTTACAGACTGCATCATCATGAAAAGGTCAGAGAAATAGGCCTCTTTGATTTGATTACGAGTATCACCAATATCAGCAATCAAGCCGTTAATGTCGGCCTGTACTTGAAATATCGGCTTAATCATTTGGTCAGCGCCAGCCATTGGTAGATAAGTTATTCCACCCGGCACAAGGGAAATTCGTTGATTCTTAATCGATGCAGGCGCTTGCATTGGTGGGTTAGTGACTTTATCAATCTGCTGTGCTTTGCGGCGCTGCAATAGCTGCAATGCTTTAACGCTACCTAACGCAATCATACCGGGGCACGATGAACCGTAGACGTCTTCGCCGTTAACTTCCCAACGTGGTGCCATGATAGGGAACTCATCAAAGCCAGATTCACGTAGAACACGGTCGCTATCGCCACCCATTTCAAAGTAAACGGATTTAAATAGCTTGTTCTTAGCGTCCAGCTTTCCGCTGATGCGGTTTAAATTCGGGTAAACTGAATGAATGACGGTGATCCACTGGCTATAGTTGCCAGAGTCCCACATGCTTTTAACCTGTTCACTCACATTGTCTAACCCGAACTCCATAACCAACTGGCGCACTGTCATGCTGAATTCACGGAAACAAGTGTCTACGGTTAAGTCAGGTCCATTAGCAATGTAATAACTACCAACTGGAAAAGGTACAGTGCGAATAACTCGCTCGTTATCTTCCAGCACAGCTAATGCGCTGGTGGCAAAGGTGCCAATATCGGAATAAGTTTGCGGTAGTGATTGATAGATATTGGAACGGTTGAACACTTCGTTCATGCGTTGCTCAACGACTTCAAGCCACATTTTTACAGGGCTATAATTCATCATGTCAGGGTCTGGCGTAGCCAAACGGAACCACTTACGGGCAGGGCTAGTTATCCCTGACATCATGCCACTTGATAAAGTACGCTCTGATTTAGCCGCTTCTTGGTCGATGATTTTCGTATTACGTCTATCACCGCGATTAACTTCTGATGTGTTAAAACGAGTACTACGAGGGCGAGTATACTCTGCAAGCTCTTTCCAGTGCGGCTCAAATGATTGGCGCTCATTCTTAAGCTGTGAGAGTTGTTTTAATAAATCCTGCTTTAAACTCATACCGCCCCCGTTAGGTTACTGACCAAGTAGCGTTTTACCGCTGGTTGATGCTGCATTGGTTGTACCCTGCGCACCTGTTAGCAATGTTGACTTACGACCAGCGGCAGCACGGCGGCGGCGTAGCTCTTCATCACGCGAACCTACTACAGCCTCGTCCTGCTCTTGTGGCGCTGCCTGAACTGGTGGAGGGGTTTTAATCTTTGGGGTACCACCTAGGATATTTCCGCACATATAACACCTCAGCAAAATAAACAATAATATACTTTATGATTTATTGTATATCTTATTTGACAAATATAAAACCAAGATATACATTTTGGTTATCGGTCGTTAGTCGGATATTCCTTTGCCCGTTATCAAGTGACTTTCCTTTGCTTACATTTGCCCTCGCTGTGAGGTTTTTTTTTTGCCTGTTAGTTAGGCATATGGATCGTAATCAGCATCACTAACAACGTTACTTCCCTGACTAGATGTAGAAATGTTGTGGCGTTCTTTTTTGGTGACTGGGTAAGCAAATGTTAACGCTAGCGCATCACCTTTACCTGGTGAGCGTCCAATACGTTTTTTAATATCAACCTTGGATTCTAATAGTATTTTACCGCTTAGCTCCACCTTGTACTCTGGTGTTGATAAATCCTCGGCAACGTCTTGATCGTCAATAGCCCCGCCTATCTTGAGCCATGACTTAACATTGTTATACATTTCTCCGCGCTTGTTCAGCATTTGTGGGTCAGTTGATGCGCCATTGAATTGCACAAGCTGCCAATCTCGCCCCCAACTCATACCAACTGAATAAATACCAGTACCGTAGCCAAAGTCGATATGCACAGCATCAGCCTGATACTGATCCTCATAGTCAGCAATACGCTTTGCCATAACGATATCGTCAGTAGTTTTGTTACCCGTCCACAGGCATTTACTGTGCAGCCCTTGCCGCAAATAAATTACGGCATCATCATCACCAGAATATGCAGGATCAACACCTATGATAATTGGTGCGTGTGATACTTCGGCTTGTGTTACTGTGCGCTTCATTGCTGCATCAGTTAGGCCAGTGGGTATAAATTGGGTTTCAGATGTTGATGGAAAGATACCGCGCACACGAACCTTAACAAAGTCGCTATCCTCGCCCCTGTCCTCTATCCATTTATCAATCTGCTCTTTGTTGGTACCTTCAACCGTACGGCTATCAATCTGCTTAGTTTTCCAGCGGTGCTTAAACTTACGAAAACACTCGCGGAAGCGGCCTGTATTACGCGTCGGGTTACCAAATGCTATCCAGATGATTTCTGTATTCTCATCCGTCAAAGCTCCTTCAGCTACTTCCCATACTAGATCCGCAATGTTAGAGGCTTCATCGAAAATCAGAATGATGCGCTTGCCTTGGTTGTGTAGCCCTGCGAATGCTTCCGTATTGTTCTCCGACCATGGCACAGCATCAGCACGCCAAGCATTAGCATGATTGGGGTCATTGGAGTAGATAGCTGTTTTGGTGCATGTAAACCAATCCTTGGTGATAGATAGGCGCTGCCACTTCGCTATCTCTGGCCATGTTTTAGTTCGTAGCTGGTTTTCTGTATTGGCAGTGACAACCACCTTGCAATCTTCGCATGTGTCCATGCCCCACTTGATGATCATCGATATGAAAGCAGATTTACCGATACCGTGACCTGATGCCCTAGCAAGCTGTAGAGGTTGGTGCCGTGTCTCTGGATTTCTCAGATGTTCGCCTATTTCGTTTAGTGCTTCCGCTTGCCATTGCCGAGGACCATTAGCATTTTCAAGTTCGGTACCAGCTTCCCCCCAAGGAAATGCGTAAAGCGCATAACTTAACGGGTCATGCGTAAACATGCCGATATCGTTGATTAGCTGCTCTTCTGGCGACATGGTATCAATCATTGCTCACCACCAGCGGCACGCTTACGGGCTGCTGCCAACTTATCAGCAAGGGAAATAGTTACATCGACCTGATAGCGCTCACGGAATGCGTTGACGTCAACGTGCTTACCAACAAGCTCTAATATCTTTACCTTGTCGAGTAACTTAACTTTCTTGATTCGCGTGTCGCCGTCAATATCGATGATATCGAACGCTGCAACGCTCTTGCGCCAAATAGGTGACCATTCACTGATAGGCTTGATATCGCCCGTATTGGTTAGTATGTCGGCAATATCGGCATCCAGCATATTAACCAATCGCTCTAACACACTGTCAGCGTCTAGCTTCTTGCGCTTATTACGCTGCTGCATAAGCTGTGCGATACGGTCAATGACGCGAGGATCTTTCATGAGTTGGGATGCACGCTTACAGGCGCTACCTGCAGCATAGCCTGCTGCTAAAGCTGCATTGGTTTGATTATCAGGGGCTTTGATATATTCCTGACAGAAGCGCTCCATTTTAGCGTTAAGCTGTGTAGGTTTTCTGGCTGGTGGCTTACGTGGTTTCTTTGTGGTCATAATCATCACCTCTGCGGTTATTATGACCACTGAAAAGATAAACTTCAATTAACATTAGGTTTGTATTTGTAATGTTCTTTTATTTCTAACCATAGCTTTTTGTAGGATGGCCTGATATTAATTTCTCTTTCAAACTTACCAATAAATGGTAGTAAACCCTTTACTATGCCATCTTCACCACTAGACATACGTTCAGATATTGTCGTTAATACATCAATATCATTTCTAGTTATAGAGTCTACACAAATGTCTATGCGTCTCGACATTGACTCAATGGTAAAATTTAAATCCTCTAATGTCGGTTGTAGTTCTGGTGATATTTTTATAACTTCCAATAAAAATAAATTATCAAATTCCTTAGGAAATTTTGGTATTGTAACATACGCCTTAGCGTCATTGGTCTTTAGGATTCTTATCTGCTTCCATAACTGGTTTGGCGATAAAATTAAATCCAACTTATTAGCACCTTTAATTTTCTTTGAAAACTCAATAAAAAAATTAATTTGCCGCATGACGCAATAAGCTTCCATGCAGCCAATAATTCTAATCCACTGAACGTCTTTTTTATTCTTTTTTCTTTTCCTTATCAATTCCAATATCTCCTTAACTAAAAATAATGACACTGCAACTGTGGATGTAACTAAAGCAGTAATAGGTAAAAACGTTAATTCCTGTAACATAACCACTCCCATTAAATTAATTTACCAGTTATTCTACCTCCAATTTAATCTCATGCCACCCTTTAGTATTCCAGCACTCAGCGGCACCAGATAAGCAACAATTGGCTACTGGTAGCTGCTCCCCACACTTACCACAGCACCGCTTTGATAACTCCGCAATCTCACGCTTTAGCCGTGCATCATCGTTACGTATGAGCATTTGAATGTATTCCGATTCGTCGTACGGTTCGCGCCCTGGTCTACGCAATGCACAATTGCGCTTAATCATCTCGTGCTCTTCGACTTCGACCTGCCACTGCGGAGTAACCAAGCCAGCTTCACGCTGGCGCTTACGTTGCGCTGCTTTACGCTCTGCTGGTGATTTAGCCATTGAATAACATCCCTACAGATACGGCGAACACACACCAGAATGCAGCAAAGACCAAGTAACGTTTAATCATGCTACACCGCCTTTTTTATTTGGATAGCCATCATATATTTCATGTAAATACCCGCGAATTTGCAGCCTGCGGAGTGCACTATACAAATGATTGCACTCAGCTTGCTTATTTGAATTGAAAGGCTTCTCTGTGTACCATTCGCAATTACCAGGCCATCCATGAACTTTATAAACTTTTTTACCTTTAACATGTAATAACCCCCAGCCAACTGGCAGGTCTTCTATTTTGATAATCTCAGGAGGTGAGATATAAAATCGCCAATCTCCCATGCCAAGTTCAGGGTTTCTTCTAAACCTTTTTTTCTTGTCTGCTAGAAAATCAGAACGACTTATCTTTGCTTCAAGCAAGCAGCTTGAACCGTTTCTAAACCCAATGGCGTCAGGTTGTTCGCCTGTATTGTTCACTGTTTGAAATCTGTCACCGAAAGCAACTTTGAATCCATTTTTATTTAGAAAATTAACTGCTATTTCGCATAATTCCGCATGTGTCATTTTTAATTTAACCTTGCGTGACATGTCACGATTGTTTGTTTAGTTGAATTAACGGAATATCGAAACCAACGTGATTACCTCCCGTTAACTGCTCAAACTCTTTCTTAACTGCACTAATCACCTCGCCTTCGCTATCCATGAATGCCACAGGCTTTTGTTGAGTGAATGAGAGGTTTTCACGAACAACATCATCAAGATACGTACAAATCGCATACACTTCTTGAGATGAGATATTTTCAGGTGATGTAGAGCCGTCAAGAATGTCGTAGCACAGCCTGATTGCGTCGATATCTGCCATGGTTATTTACCCCTAGTTTTCAGCATTGCATCAGCCATGCGGTAGTACATCTCAGCACTCTTACTAAACGTTGCTTCACCAGAGTTTTCATCAAAATAACCTGAACGCTCATCCTGTGCCGCCCAATCCCCCTGCATAGCAGCCATAGCGAACTGGTCACGCAAATTACCTGTAGCTGGCACTGGACTACCGCATTGAGCCATTTCATGCGGTTTTTTATACATCATTTCTTTAAACTCTTTATCGCTCATAACCTTACCCTCAAAATAACGAAACTTGTTTAACTACTGTTTTCCCACGGCGCTTAGGCTTAGCCTTTGTGTTACCGCCGTACTTATCCATCCAAACTTTTGCTACGTGAAAGCAATCATCAAACATGGCGCCGCGCTTACTTGCCTGTGAACATCTGCGGTAATGTGCGATACCTTCATCAGCAGCAAGCTGTAATGCCCCCCCCCTGATAATCAAGCTCCTGAAGCTTCTGAATGATGTTCTTTCTGATAAAATCTTCTGGACTCATAAGGACTTACCTCATTCATTCAACGATTCGTTAATCCGCTCACAAACTTACCCACTGGTAACAAGTTCATGATTTGTCGATTATTGCGGTAACCTTACCGTTATCATTCCAGTGTGGCCCCACACCTTAGAAACTCGCCCATCCCAGATACGCGAATCATCGTCAAAGATGGCGTCCAGCAAGGCTTTCTCTAAGTTGTCCTTGTCTGGCTTTTGCTGGTGTGGCTTACCGTCCATTTCAGCCTGTTTTTCCTTGCTCCATGACTTAGGCATAGGCATAACAAAAATCACGTGGTAATCGCTCTCAGGCAGATTAATGCCTCTTGCTCTCACCTCGTCACAGAACGCCCTGTAACGCATTACGGCTGGACGCTTCTGCCATTTGTCACGCTGCGTCATGCGCGGCTTAGGTACGGGAACAACTGGATATTCAAGGGTTTTCATACAGCTAAGCCTCGCTTAATGCGCTTAGCTCTCGGTTTTGCTAGTAATTCATTGAACATAATTTGTAATCGCGCTGGTTCACCTGTTTGGCACCATGGGCCATATTCAGGTATCACGACTGGTGATTTAACTTTCTTTGGCTTACTGGTTCTCACCTTGTGGCGTTGACTACTGCTAGCTTGTCTAGCTAAACCAGTCTCGTAGTTATCATTCAGCTTGTAGCCAAATGCTCTTATCCCGCCCTCTTCAACGGTTACCAATAAAACAACATTAAACTGTTCCAGTTGGTTCAAGGCGTCCTTTGCAGTGCAATATGGAACCTTAATACCGTTGCTTTCAAAATGGTCTCTAATCGCTTTTAACGACATGCTTTGACCGCCTTTGAGTAGCTCTATAACTCTATCCTGAAATAACATAACCATTACCTCGAATTCGATTAACCCACGCGGTTAATATAAACAATTTGTTTATCTTTTCAACCATAAAAAATCAGTAAGAATTGATTTTCTTACCACCCTTTAAAACGCTCTGTAATGCTCTACATTTGATTTTTACACTAAACCTATGGGATTTATCATCCTGCATATCAAAAGCGCCTGTATGTTAATCCTGCTTGCGATTTTGATAACCTTTGAATCTTATTGTCTCCGTTGTTTACCTTTTTCAATTAAATCCATCCAAGCAGGACGAGGTTTTGATTTATCAGCAAGCCTTAGAGTTGGCTTTGGTATTTTTCCACCAGCGGCTACCTTCTCAGACCATTCAAGCAATGATTTCTTCAAGGTCTTTTCAACTTCTGGCTCGGTCATGCGTAGATCAATCATCTTTCTGCGCGTATCTGTAAATATCCAATACTGAACATGATGGCGGTATGGGTACATTTCAGCGCTGTCATACATGCCACGATCACGACAATAGCGTTTCCAGTCAGTAAGCATCACATCAAACGGAATACCAAAAGGGTTTTGCTTAACAGAGTCATCAGATAACGCGACAATCACGTCTGATAATTCTGGTGGCCATGGGTTTCCGTTCATGCAGCGGTCGATACAGAATTTAAACAATCCGTCCAGTTGCTGGTCACTCAATGCGCTTAGCGCTTGTTTCCACATCAATGACGGTTCCGCTCCATTCTTGTTGGTCCATTTGTCCCCATACAGCTCCGTCAGTTTGAGCCAAAGAGTCGAGATATTCCTGTCCGTGCTTTGCCCTGATTGCGTGTTCGACTTTCTGAACTGCTCTCGACTTCCCCGCAGCTGGATCAAATTTGAATTCGCCTGTGCCATAATCATCACCTTTTAATGCAAATAAGCCCTGCCAGCCATTTGATATTGACTGGAATACAATTCTTGCTTGTGTGTCTTTGTTCCCACCAGATAGGTTTAACAACTTTGTGATTGCCGCCTTTAGGCTCCTTTCTGATTTATCGTATGCTGTTAGTTTTAACTCCTTGCGGTACTGCATCCATTCTTCCCATGCTTCTAGGTTCAATTCATTTGGATATTCAAAATCATTAACCTTAACTTTTTTAACTTTGGGGGGTATGGGGGGTTTTACTTTCTGTTCCTGTTCTTGCTCCTGTTCCTGCTCTTGGCTTCCAAGGGTCTTTGAAGCCCCTCCGAAGCCCCTTTCATTTTTTACTGATGATTCACGCTTTTCTGTCAGGTTAAAACTTGATTCATATTTATCGTAAAAATCTGATAAAAATAGATTTTTAGGCTGACTTTCATACTCTCTTTGTATACCTATACATCGGTTATCTGATGGTTTTAATGACGTGGCTATTTGGTACTTTGCCATTTCGACAACCCAAACAACTTCCGCAGTTTCGTCATAGTGGCAAAAACCCGATTCAACACACCTTTGAAGCCCCTTTGAAGCCCCTTCTAAGCCCAATCCTGTTTCATGCGCAATATAGATAATTGGTAGGTAATACATACCGATCATGTTTGCGTGCGGGTTCGTAAGCAGGTACATCGACACAATAAGAGCCTCATGCCCTTTCTCTCGGATCTCCTTACCCGTTTTTCCAATCCAAAATTGCGGAGAAACCTTTCCGTAATCACGCATACAAACACCACTCACTTAGCATTGATAATTAATTGCTTTAATGTTGACCTATACTCCATGGAGCTTTCGTAGTTACATGTAACGCAAGCACCATTAGCAACATAACGCTCAGCAATATGACCGTTTTTACATTTCTTACCTGTGAAATAGCGCAGCTTGCCTTGGGAAGCAGCTTCCATTCTTGACGTAACTTTCACGTTTTGACCTCATTATGTTGTGTGACTTGGTATGAGATTACACAGCAATAAAAAATAAATCAACCATAAAAGATCTATTGTTTATCCATCCAATCAAAAAAAGACCGCTTTCGCGGCCTAGTGTGATTTACTTCATAAATTTGTCTGCTATTTGGTCTAACGTTAGCTCTATACCGAATGAGTTAAGAGCTTTCTGTAACCGCTTAGCTGTCTGTAATGACACGCTACGACTGCAATAGCGTAGATGAATAGAAATATACTGAACGGTCAGGTTTGCGCTGTCTGCAAATTGCTGGCGTTCACGTTTAGATAGACCATTCCAGAATGTTTTGAAGTCTGTAAATGCCATATTAACCACCTAAAAAGATAAACATCAATCAAGATTTTAAATAATGATAAACAAATTGGGAATTTACCTCAAAGGTTAATTTGATATTTAATAGATAAACAGAATAAACAATATCGAACAAAATAAACGCAAGGGAAAAATACAGTGAAAAGCATTCAGGATATCAGAAGAGACAATCTTGTCTTTGTGATAGAAAAGCATTACGAAGGGAAACAGAAGAGCCTAGCGGCAGCGCTTGGTTGTGCTCCTAATGTTATTTCTCGTTATTTAATGTCATCAGATATGAAAAGTCATCGCTCGCTTAGCGATCCTATTGCTAGAAAGATTGAGCACCTTACCAAGCTACCTAAGTATTACATGGACAAGGATCACTTGAATGTCCCTGCTGAACAGATTGCAGACGAATTAGCCCGCCAGCCTACCGACATTGGGCGCATACTTGGTGATAACATCACAACATTCATGCTAATTGATGGCTTTAAATCACAGGCCCAGTTATCAGTTAAATCCGGTTTAGGCCAAGCCACTGTAAACCGCATTATTAAGAATGAGTCCAGTGCTACTGTTGATAGCGTTGCTGCTATTGCGGAAGCCTTAGGCCGTAAGCCATACGAATTACTCATGTCTAAAGATGATTCAGATGTTCTTCATTACGATCATAAAAAATTTGCGGCATTGCCCGATAACGAAAAAGAAAAGATACAAGACTTTATAGAGTTCATAATTAGTAAAAACGAAAAGTAAAACAAAGCATTACATTTACAGCCAGCCTCGAGCTGGCTTTTTTATTCACGGAAAAGATAAACAAATTGGTTATTTATTTGTTTTTAACAGTTGACAACTGTCTTTTATGGTTTATTCTTTATCTCATATTAACCCACAAGGTTAATGCTCTTTAACAATACAGAATGGCTATCACACTCCTAAATTCTGTGAGCCGCAGAATGTCTTAGCTAACCCGTAGATTCGGAATGCAAGATTTGGACAGTGACAATATTAATCAATCTAGCTGTTTTAGCTGGATTTTTTTCACGCCACAAACATAAACAAGTTGTTTATCAAAGGTGATTGAAATGATGTTTTTTATCGAAAATGGTTTTCATGTATTTATCGTACGTGGAAAAAGACAAGAATTCATAAATTTTAAAGATGGTATCGAGTGGGCTTTCGTCACTTGGATAGCAATTCAAACCGACAAGGAATTATCTAATGAGCAATCAAGAACAAGAGCAATTTGAACAACGCAAATTAAGCAACATTGTTAGCGCAATCTTAATGGCCAATGACATTAACACGCCTGAAAACATTGATAAGCTAACAAATCACTTGAACAAAACCGCCACCAGCGAAGAATTTGAACCGTTCGAAAAGGTAGCTTTTGAGTTAAGCATTACCACTACATCAACGCCAAAGCTGATGTTTCTACATGATAACGACATCATCAATGCTTACATTCATATCATTAAGAACCCTGATAAATTCCGTTCTAACATTGACCGCAAGAAATACTTCCAGTCTTTGGTTTCGCCTGATAAAGAGGAAGTTACCGAACCTGCTAAACCTGATGTGATTACTCACGCCAGTGAAGATAAACAAACTGGTAATGCAGAACCAGAAATTATTGAAGAATGCCCCGTAAATGAACCACCTTACTTTGAACCCGGGCGTTATACCGATATTTCAAATGATGATTACCATTCATCAAACGGCATTAGCAGCACGATGTTGAAAGATGGTCGTATCAGCTTGATGTACTTCGAACGCCGCCATATCAGCAAAGTTATTCAGCGTGAGCGTTCAGAAGCCTTAGACTTCGGTAGCTTGTTCCATACCTTGGTTTTAGAGCCTGAAAAGGTTGAAGATGAGTTTAGCCTAGCACCTACTATTCCTGCTGGTGCGTTTACTAATACAGACTCAATTAAAGCCTTCATCCGTGAATATAACGCTGACAAGCCAAAGACAGAGCAACTTAAGTTAACAGGTAAGAAAGAAGAGTTAGCCGCATCTGTTAAAGCCGTTAAGCCTGATGCAGTTTTTGAAGATGATTTAATCAGCGCATGGCAAGCCGATGAATCACGCATTCGCATTACAGGTGATCAGTACCGTTTAGGCAAGGCTATGCAGCAAGCCGTATTTGACCATCCAGAGGCTGGTAAGCTGGTAACTCACCCTAACCGTGCAGTTGAAGTTAGTTATTACGGTATCGACGATGACACAGGCTTAGAAGTTCGTGTGCGTCCTGACTTAGAGATCCAGTATGACGAAAACCTAAGAGTTGGTTTTGACCTTAAATCAGCTTCATTAGGACGATACAAGCAGGATGCAATCACAGCAATGATACGCAAGGAAATCATTAACCGTGATTACCATGTCAGCGCTGCAATGTACTGCGATATCGCCATGCTAGACCAGTTCTTCTGGATATTCGTCAACAAAGACGAAAATTACCACTGGGTTGCAATCGTTGAAGCATCACCTGAACTGCTTGAACTTGGTCGCTTGGAGTACAAAAAGACGCTGCGCGATATCAATAACTCAATGAATACTGGCGTATGGCCTGCCCCAGTCACCGAAACGCTCACAATTAATCTTACTGACTTTGAAACACGCAAGTTAGAAGAACTTCAATTAGAAGAAGCTTAATCCATTCTAGCGCCCTGCTCACTACATGGCGCTTATCAATTTAGAGGTAATCATCATGTCAGAAGTCGCTTTAAGTAACCAACCGCAAACCAGTGTCATGAATAACATGTCACTTCTTTTTAATCCAGAAGCAATGAATTGTGTTATCCGTATTGCTGATTTAATGGCATCTGGTACCGCGACGGTACCTAAACATTTACAGGGCAAACCTGCCGATTGTTTAGCTATTGTAATGCAAGCGTCTCGCTGGGGAATGGACCCTTTTGCTGTAGGGCAAAAAACACATTTAATAAATGGCACGCTTGGCTATGAAGCGCAACTAGTTAATTCGGTTATCACTAGCTCAAAAGTTGTTGATAGCAGATTCCATTACGAATATGGCGGAGACTGGGAAAAAATTGTAGGTGTAAAAGAAAATCGTGACGAATCAGGTTTATATATTCGTGTTGGTGCAGTTCTCAGAGGTGAAACGGAAATTACATACGGTGAACCGGTTTACTTAGCTGATGTACAAACGCGTAACTCACCGCTATGGAAAACCATGCCGAAGCAACAAATTGCTTACTTGGCTGTTAAATACTGGTCGCGCCTGTATTGCCCTGAGGTGATTATGGGGGTTTATACGCCAGATGAACTTGAAGAGCGTACTATCAAAGATGTTACCCCACAAAAAGAACGCGTAAGCCTCAATGAAATTACTCAGCAAAATGAGCCTGAGCAACATCAAGAAGCCACCAGCGGCGATAGCAATGTAATAACAGGTGAGATTGTTGATGATGGATTTAACCCTGATGAAATGCGTCAAGCAATCAGTAACGCTGAAACATTGGAACAGTTCAAAGCTATACGTAGCCAAATTGAAGAACTCAAATCAGTTATGGGTACTTCGTTGTATACCGAACTCACCAACAAAGCTAAACAGGCTTATCACCGTGTCGATTCACGCAACAACCTTGAAGCACAAATTAACAGCCTGCCTGCTGGTGGCTCACCAGAAGCTAAAGCAGCATTCGAAAAGGTTGTTCAATTCCTTACTGCCAACAAACGCAAGCTTGGCGATGAGTTGTTCGATTCATTCAGTTTGACGCTGAACGACATGAAAGACGAATACCAATAATAAACTTGTGGTGGGGTTCGCCCCACCTTAGGGGAAATTATGAATTTAGAATCATTAAAATTAGAAATTATTGGCATAGAAGAAATCGGTACCATTGGGAAAGTTATTTCTTCTGACTTAGTTAAAAAAGTAACTGGCTTGGGTAGAACGGCATTAGATAGCCGTGATAAAGAAGGTATTCTAAGAAAAATCTATTTAGCCCCGCGCAAGCATGTTTACTTATTGGATGAGGTAAACGCTTATTTAGATGACTGCATCACCAATCCAACCATGTACAAAGAAGACGAAGAAAACATAAAACAAGCCAGACAAGCACCCGGTGCTAAAAAGGCTAAGCAATGACTATCAAGCATCCAGTAATACGCTACCACGGTAGCAAGTTTCGCTTAGCTAAATGGGTGATTAGCCACTTCCCTGATCACCGTTGCTATGTTGAACCATTCGGTGGCGCGGCTGGTGTTCTAATGCAAAAAGAACCTAGCTACGCTGAGGTTTATAACGATTTAGATAGTGAGGTAGTTAATTTATTTCAGGTGATACGTGATAAAGCAATGAATGAACAGCTACAACGTGCTTGCTACTTAACACCCTATTCACGTGATGAATTCGAACTGGCCAGAATAAATATCAATGACCCTATTGAACGCGCTAGGCGAATGGTTGTTCGTGCTTGTATGGGTTTTGGTTCCGCAGCTTCATCAGGTGGAACATCAGGTTTCCGCTCTGATAGTAAGCGCAAGTATGCAACAGCTTCACACCTTTGGGCTAAATACCCTGAAAACCTAGCTGCTGTATGCAGTCGGTTGCAAGGTGTAATCATAGAAAACAAACCAGCAATTGAATTAATCAAGCAGCATGACAGCGCTGATACCTTGTTTTATGTAGATCCCCCCTATGTTCCATCCACCAGAGTAATGCGAAATCGTTATTACAACTTTGAACTCACCACCGATCAACACCATGAATTACTGCAGGTACTTAAATCAGTATCTGGCATGGTTGCTATCAGTGGCTATGAATCAGAGTTGTACAACGATGAATTATCAAGCTGGCGAAAGGTAACAAAACAATCCCGTATTTCCGCAGGTCGTGGCACTGGAACCCGAACAGAATGCCTGTGGATGAATTACTAACCCTTCCCTATGTGATTTAACTAACCAATTAGGTAATAACCATGAAAGATAACAATACTATTGCTGATAGCTTGGCAAATGATATTGCAAAACATTGCTCTGAATTTGAAAAATCACCTGAGTATGCAGAAATGATCCGCACTCATGTTAAAAGCCTTTATGAGAAAGCAATTAAAGATACTTTCAGTTGGGGTAGTTTTCCAGATCGAGTTAAAAAAGCTCTTGAATCAGCGCTTCCAGAAAATATTAGTGAAGTGGTCGACCTGCCTAAATATAACCTATTAATGGCTAAAGAGCTTTCTAGCCAATGGGAAATGAATGGTGTCAGCGAGCAAATGGTTAGCGGCATGAAAGATTTGGTATTGAAATTTATCAAATCACATGAAATTCCAAAATATATCAAAGCATCTGACCTTTGGAAGGCATACGTAGATCAATATCAAGAGGAAGCGGCTCATGAGGGCTGGGGAAGACCACTAGTGATTATTTCCGAGGGAGAATATACATGGGAAAAAGGATTTTTTCATATCGGTTTGGAGAAAGAGCCAGCTAGCGACTCTCCATACAGCCATAGAAGCAAAGAAAAATATCATCAGTGCGATACCTACCTTAGCTTCCATCAAAAAACCACTAGAGAAATGCGTGAAGACGTAGCAGTTATGCATGATGGGTATCCAGTTTACAGCCTATACGCTGGTGAGCTTGAATACCATGACACGCTTGGTAAGCAAGTTGTTCAGTTCCGTTCTGAGTTTGAGCGCCTTGTTGGTGCGCTTTATTACGGTGGTAGCTTGTTAGTTTTAGATGAATCTGACGCTGATGAGATTTATTACAGCAACGATTATTAACCAAAGGATATATTTGCAAGGATGCAAACAGGAGATAGATATATGTCAAAGTTAAACAAACGCGAATTGAACTATTTAGCGCCAGCAGTTTTATTCCGATGGGATATTGAAAAGTCATCACTTGACTCTAAAGGCTACTGGGATGGTGATCGAATACTTCCAGTAGCTGTAGGAAAAATGGCAGAAAAGCTTATATCCCAAGGCTACCTTAAAGATGTATCACTGATTCCTAAGAACTTACAACTTAGAGCCACAGAAAAAGCAAAAAACCTAGAATGCAAGAATTGTTGTCATGGACATATGCTTAATGAAAACGATGAGCGCATTGGTGAATGTCCTGTATGTAGTGGAATCGGTCTGGTTAACTCGCAGGGATGCAATAAGAGGAATGAAGATGATTGAGTTACAAAAACAATTTGAACCAAAAGTGAGAAATATATGCTCAGCTTGTAGTAAGGATGTTGGAGTTGCAAATTTAATTGTGGCGGGTGATGTGAATATTTGCTTTGAATGCGCTGATTTATCAAAACAGCTTGCTGATAAAAAGCGTAATGAGGTAGCTGAAAAGGAAATTCAGCAAATGGCGAAGGATTTATCACTCTCGAACATAACTGTTGATGCTGGTAATTTTGATATTCCTGATACAGGTATGGCTACCGCTTATATGTACGCAGAGCGGTTATATAAAGCTGGATATAGAAAGGCGGTGTAATGAAAGACAGAATAAAGTTTAACGATGCAATGTTAGCGGCTGTCATGAATGGTAGAAAAACGCAGACACGTAGACCGATTGAACCACAACCAAAAGTAACCGAGGAAGAGTTACGCAAGCTTGGTGCATGGCAAGAAGGTTACACACTATCAGAGCAAGTATGCGCTGCATGGCGACATGGATTTATTGACCCTGATTGCCCGTACGGTGAAATTGGAGACATCATCAACATTGCAGACAAGGACGGTAATATCAAAGGGAAAATTGAGATTAATGATGTTTGGCTGCAGCAAGTAAATGATATCAGTGAACGCGATGCTAAAGCCGAAGGGTTCGATGGGAAGCTAAGCGCTTACTCATCTGAGTTTGCTTTGATGTGGAATGCAATATACGGAATTGATAGTTGGATTAATAACGAATGGGTATGGGTGGTTGAGTTCAAAAAAGCGAACTAAGGAGGTATTTTGACAGTGGATTAGTCACATGGATGTGAGTATGATCCCTGCTTTGGATAAGGAGGAGCTATGTCTTACAAAAAAGAGGATTTTTTTTGCAGTGCAATGAAAACTGCTTTTTTAATTATATTGTGTTTAGTTATTTTTTTTCTTGGCATTTCATTTATTTATTATTCAAAAATGGATTACTCAAATAAAGTATCTTCAGGGTTCGGTTTCCTGTCGGCACTTGGTATATTTGCTACAATTGTAGTGTATTCTCTAGAAAAAAATGAAGCAGAAAAAAAACAAATGGTTATTGACCGTTTTATCAAAAGAAATCTAGTAACCTCCTTGAGTGAAGTGTTAATTGCAATTGAGGATATTGAAAAATTCACTAACAGTGATTTCGCATCAAAATATGCAAGTATTTCATGTACAGTCAAAAGAAATAAATACTTAACACTAAATGCTTTCGGGAAACACAATGAGTTTATAAATAGCAAAACTATAGCTACAAACTCTACAGATGAAATGATGCGTGAATCAATGAAAAACAGATTCATGACTAGCATGGATTTGATGATTATAGTTGAAGATGTGAATTTCACAATAATCGAATTAAAAAATATTATAGATAGAACAATTATATCTTCAATGAAAAATTATAATTTAAAAGATACTCAAAAAGTGGAAATATTAAATAGGTTTGTCAACGGTGATTTGATTTTAATAAAACAAAAAATATATAAAATATATGAAAAAATAGAAGATATGACATGACCCTGCACTAGCAGGGTTTTTTATACCTAAAATTCAGGAGTAAGAATGGATAAATCAAGGCGGCAGTTTGAAGCGGTATTAATAAAAAGAAAATTATCAACAGAAAAAAAGAACAAAAAAGATATTGATGATTATAAATATAGCTTAATTCAAATGATGTGGGAGGGCTGGCAAGAGTCACGCGAAAACTTAGAAATTGAGATACCAAAACCAATACAAATGCACGGGAACTGGTATTTCAATGCAGATATAGTAATAAGAAAACTAATCAGCAACGGAGTGAAAATAAAAAATGAATAAAGAATTGTTAGAATACGCGAAAGAATTAAAAAAACGTAGTGAGTCATTAATTAAAGCTGAACTTGAGAATGAAGAGTTTACTTTTAGGCTGAATGATTGGGATAAATTAATTCACCCTAAAATGTTAATTCAATTATGTAATGAGATTGAGCGAATTAACAACTTACAGCCTGTTGTTTATGCATCAGAAAAAGATATTTCAGATTTAAAAATATTCACTTATTTGTTTGCTGAGAGGCAAAGTTCAGAATCAGTTAATATTCCACTCTACCGCCTAGATAAATAACCATGCAAATAATCGGATATGTATTACTCATGCTAATACAGGGTTCTGCTGTGCCTGTATCTAAGCAAATATACACACAGCAAGAATGCGAGAGCCGTGCCAGTCAATTAATGATGGTGCGGGATGTTGAGATAGTTTGTGGGGAGGTTATTCGTGGAAGATAAAAGAAAAATACTTAATTCGTTATTTACCCGCTTGAATTTTGATGCGCAAGATACTGGGATGATTCGATTACGTAACGCTGAAATAGGAGGAAAGCTTCAAATAAGATGTACTGCGCTATGGAAAGAAGTAATTAACGCTACTGAGCCAACGGAAGATTTAATTAACCGATTAGCTTTATTTCATAGTGATGTTGAAAAAGCAGCTAAAGAAACTGGATTATACAAATGAATAAAACTCGTTGTGTATGGTGTAATAAGAAACTCAACAAAGAAGAGTTATTTTATTATGAATGCTCTTGTGAAAAATGTGAATATTATAGAGTTGCATTAAACAACAAAAATAAGTTTGATATTTTCGCTTTGAGAGTTGCATTCTATTTTAGAAAGGTAATTAATATAATGTAGGTAACAATGAAAAAATACAGCCTCATTTATTGCGATCCCCCTTGGCAATACAGCAATAAAGTTTCCAACGGTGCCGCAAATAATCACTACCAAACCACCAGCCTATTTGATTTAAAACACCTCCCCGTTCATACCATCGCCGCCGAAAACTCAGTCCTTGCCATGTGGTACACAGGTAACTTTGTGCAAGAAGCATTTGAGTTAGCTAAAGCATGGGGCTTTACGGTTCGCACGTCAAAAGCCTTTACATGGGTTAAGTTCAATTCACTAGCGCATGAGCGTTTCGATAAAGCGCTACAAAATGGAACCTTATTTGATTTTCATGACATGCTGGATCTACTCAATGCTGAAACCAAAATGAATGGTGGCAACTACACCAGAGCCAATAGCGAGGATGTATTAATAGCGACTCGCGGCAATGGCTTAGAGCGTATGAGCGCTAGTGTTAAACAGGTTGTGTTTAGTTGCTTGGGTGAACACAGTCAAAAGCCTTGGGAGGTTAAAAATAGGCTTGAAAAATTATACGGTGACGTTAATCGCATAGAATTGTTTGCGCGTGACATGTCACAAGATTGGGATGCTTGGGGTAATGAATGCCCGAATAACAGCATTGAACTTACTGGACCACAATTTATAACCAAGGAGGCTACCATTGATTGAGCTAATTTTGATAGCGTACGCATGGATTGCAGGTTATGTTTTCTCTGCAATTGGTAGCGAAAACGATAGCCGCCCAGTAATTATTGATCGGCTTTTTTATTCCGTATTTTGGCTGGTGGTTGGTGTATCGATGCTATCAACTTTACTGGCCACAAAAGTTTTAGACACAGAAAAATAAACCTCTTAAATTTTACCCTTCTCTTTTTCTATCCAACCATCCACCATATTAGCCCACTGCTGTAGCATATCGCGGCGCTGCTCTGCATACTCTGCTTTGTTATAAACAGCACGTACGCCTTTTTGTTCGTGGGCTAAGCACTTTTCTATCCAGTCAGAATTGAAGCCAGCTTCATGTAGCAGTGTGCTGGCGGTTCTTCTCAAATCATGGACTGTCAACGGTTCAAAATTAATCCCCTTCGCATTTATACGCTTAACAACACCGTCAATTACGTTATTTAACGCAGCATTAGAAAGCGGCTTGCTTATATCATATCGACCAGGAACTAAATAATTACTACCCATAGCACAGGCCTTAAACCCAACAAGCATGTCGTAGGCTTGTTCGGATAAATAGATTACGTGCGCCCTTCTTCTTTTCATTCTTGCCTTAGGTATGATCCAGCATCTCTCATCAAAATCAATCTCATCCCAAGTCGCTTTTATAAACTCACTTTTTCTAACTAAAGTTAATAGCACGAACTTAACGGCTAATTTAAGCGTTGGATAACAGCTATAATTTTCTAGTTCATTAAAGAATATACCAACTTCTTTAGCTGTCATTGCCCTATCGCGTGCCTCAAATGTAGCGATGGATGAAGCTTTAATACTGCTAACAGGGTTTTCTATCTCATAGCCACGATCAATAACGTAGTCGAACACAGAGCCAACAATTTCACGTATCTGCAAAGCTGTAGAATTACCGCCACGCTCTTTAATTTTTTCACATAAGGCTCTAACCTTTTGTGTTGTGATTTCTTCTAGCTGTAGTTTACCCAGTGTTGGGTATAGATCCCTTTCGACAATAGCAGTCTTCATATCTAGCGTGCTGTCTGCGAACCGGGTTTCTGATAGATATTTGACGGTATAGTCTTTCAGGGTAAACCCTACTTTTCGCTTTGTAATACCGTCTCGCTTCTGTGAAGCTGGTGATACTCCTGCGTTCAGCGTCTTTTTGGCGTCGATTAGCATTTCTCTTGCTTCTGCAAGTGTAATACCGTCATCGCTGTAGCGTCCAAACGTTATCGTTTCTCTACGCCCATTAAAGCGGTAATCATATCTAAATGATATAGAACCAGTTTTTGTAACAGCAACATACAAACCGTCACGATCAGCTACCTTATATAGCTTATCTTCTGGCTTTAAGCTCTTTAATTTTTTATCGGTTAACACGTCGGTATTCCTTTGCGTGATACCGTCATTTTTATGTTTTTAGCGACGGTATTAAGTTATCAATTTAGTCATTATTATTTCTGATACCGTCATATATACCGTCAAAATTATCAGCAATTGTCAACTGCTAAAAACTGTTAAAAACAAAAAGGCACCAGTAACTAACTGATGCCTTTGAATTTATCGATAACTAAAAACTGTTATCAACAATAACTATATTATTCCCACTCAATAGTCGCAGGTGGTTTGCCGCTGATATCATAAACAACACGGGAAATACCATCGACTTCATTAATGATGCGGTTTGAAACGCGGCCTAAGAAGTCATAAGGTAAATGCGCCCAATGAGCGGTCATAAAGTCGATGGTTTCAACTGCACGTAGTGAAACAACCCAGTCGTATTTACGGCCATCACCCATAACACCGACAGAGCGGACAGGTAAAAATACGGTAAATGCTTGGCTAACTTTATGATATAAATCTGCTTTGTGCAGTTCTTCAATAAAGATAGCATCTGCACGACGTAATAAGTCACAGTACTCTTTCTTCACTTCACCTAACACGCGAACCCCTAAACCTGGGCCTGGGAATGGGTGGCGATACAGCATATCGTACGGGAGGCCTAATTCGAGACCAATTTTACGGACTTCATCTTTAAACAATTCTTTTAATGGCTCAACTAAACCAAGTTTCATGTCATCCGGCAGACCACCTACGTTATGGTGAGACTTGATAACGTGTGCTTTACCGGTTGCTGATGCTGCTGATTCGATAACGTCTGGGTAAATTGTTCCTTGAGCCAACCATTTGATATTAGGCAGCTTAGATGACTCTTCATCAAATACTTCGATAAATACGTGGCCAATTTTCTTACGTTTAGCTTCTGGATCGCTGATCCCAGCTAATGCATTTAAGAAGCGATCTTCAGCTTTTGCATGGATGATGTTCAGGTCAAATTTACCTGCGAACATTTCCATTACTTGGTCTGCTTCGTTTAAACGCAATAAACCGTTATCAACGAACACACAGGTTAAACGTTTACCAATTGCACGGTTTAATAGCAATGCCGTAACCGATGAATCAACACCACCCGATAATGCGAGCAGTACGTGGTCATCACCAATTTGCTCTTTTAAACGCGCTACTGTGTCTTCGATAATTGCAGCTGGTGTCCACAGGGCTTCACATTGGCAAATATCTTTCACAAAACGCGTTAAAATATTTAGGCCTTGGTGAGTGTGAGTCACTTCTGGGTGGAATTGAACACCGTAGAATTTCTTCTCTTCATTTGCCATGATGGCATATGGGCAGCTTGGCGTGCTGGCGATAGTTTTAAACTCTGCAGGGATAGCTGTAACTTTATCACCATGGCTCATCCAGACATCAAGTACTGGCTTGCCAGCTTCGTTCAGAGAGTCATGAATATCACGGAATAATTCACATTGCTCAGTGATTTCGACATTGGCATAACCGAACTCACGTTCACCAGAGACTTCAACTGCACCACCCAACTGCATTGACATGGTTTGCATGCCATAACAAATACCTAATACAGGAACACCTGCATTAAATACGTAATCAGGAGCACGTGGGCTATCTGACTCAGTCGTACTTTCTGGCCCGCCAGAAAGAATAATACCGTTTGGATTAAATCCTCGAATTTGTTCTTCTGTAACGTCCCACGCCCAGAGTTCACAGTAAACGCCAATTTCACGAATACGACGGGCGATCAGCTGTGTATATTGCGAGCCGAAATCAAGAATAAGAATGCGATGTTTATGGATATTTGTTGTCATTTGAGGAGAATTCCAAAAATTCAAGTCAAAAATAAGAATCGGTGACGCAATCAAATGAATGCGCCACCCTGAGAAACTTTATCGATTATTGCCCCAAACGGTAGTTTGGCGATTCTTTCGTGATAGTAACATCATGAACGTGGCTTTCTTGGATACCGGCTCCACTGATGCGAACAAATTCTGCTTTTGTTCTTAATGCATCAATAGTACCACAGCCCGTCAGGCCCATACAGGAGCGTAAGCCACCCATTTGTTGATGAATGATTTCTTTTAGGCGACCTTTGTATGCTACGCGGCCTTCAATGCCTTCTGGCACTAATTTGTCTGCTGCATTATCAGATTGGAAGTAACGATCTGACGAACCTTTAGACATCGCACCCAGTGAACCCATGCCACGGTATGCTTTGTAAGTACGGCCTTGGAATAAAATAGTTTCTCCCGGAGACTCTTCAGTTCCTGCGAACATTGAGCCGACCATCACACAGGCTGCGCCTGCCGCGATAGCTTTAGAGATATCACCTGAGAAGCGAATACCCCCATCCGCGATAACAGGAATACCCGTACCTTCAAGGGCTTCTGCCGCTTCTGCAATAGCTGTAATTTGTGGTACACCCACACCAGTTACGATACGAGTTGTACAAATTGAACCAGGGCCAATACCGACTTTAACGGCGCTAACACCTGCATCAGCCAGCGCTTTCGCCCCTTCCGCGGTTGCTACGTTACCGCCAATGATTTGTAAGTCAGGGTATTTTTGGCGGGTTTCACGAATACGTTGTAATACGCCTTCTGAATGACCATGTGATGAATCAATTAATAAAACGTCAACGCCAGCAGCCACCAGTGCGTCAACACGCTCTTCATTTCCTGCACCAGCACCAACAGCAGCACCAACACGCAAACGGCCTTGCTCGTCTTTACACGCGTTTGGCTTACGTTCTGCTTTTTGGAAGTCTTTAACAGTGATCATCCCTAACAAATGAAAGTTATCATCGATCACTAAGGCTTTTTCTACACGTTTTTCATGCATTTTTTGTAAAACAATTTCACGTGCTTCGCCTTCTTTCACGGTGACTAAACGTTCTTTTGGCGTCATCACAGCAGTAACAGGCTGGTCCAAATCCGTCACGAAACGAACATCGCGGCCCGTAATAATACCAACTAATGAGTTGTCGTTTGCAACTACTGGGTAACCTGCAAAACCATTGCGCTCAGCCATTTCTTGCACTTCACGAATGGTAGTATCAGGCGTTACTGTCACAGGGTCAGTGACGACACCACTTTCATGCTTTTTCACGCGGCGAACTTCTTCCGCTTGGCGCTCAATAGTCATGTTTTTATGGATGAAACCAATGCCACCTTCTTGTGCTAATGCAATAGCAAGGTCAGATTCAGTGACAGTATCCATGGCTGCAGAAAGCATAGGAATGTTCAGGCGGATGTTTGCAGTCAGTTGAGTTGATAAATCTGCGGTATTCGGTAATACGGTTGAGTGTGCAGGAACGAGTAAAACGTCGTCGAAAGTAAGTGCTTCTTTTTTAATGCGTAACATAGGCAATATCCCACCAGGCAGCGTTATGGAAAGGTATAAAATATTGCCGCGGCATTATACACACCGAAAACGGTTGCTTCCAGCGTTTTTTTGAAAAAAAACTTGATAACTCCTATAACTGCGTTAGTATCTATCGATTAAGTCATTGTTTTAAAATTTGATCTGGCTCACATGTCGACTTCACAAAATAACGCAATTTACTCGGTTAGCAAGCTTAACCAGACTGTTCGAGAACTTCTTGATAACCAAATGGGCCGTATTTGGTTAACCGCTGAAATTTCCAATTTTTCACAACCAAGTTCAGGTCATTGGTACTTAACCTTAAAAGATGACCGAGCACAGGTACGTGCGGCAATGTTCCGTGGGCAGAATGCACGTGTCACTTTCCGCCCACAAAATGGCCAGCAAGTTTTGGTTAGAGCGACAGTGACTTTATATGAACCTCGAGGTGACTACCAATTAATCCTTGAAAGTATGCAGCCAGCCGGTGAGGGCTTACTGCAACAGCGTTTTGAACTATTAAAACAAACGCTAAGCGCACAAGGCTTATTTGATATTATTCATAAAAAACCGCTACCTAGCCCTGCTAAATCTGTCGGTATCATTACATCAGCAACCGGTGCAGCCCTACATGATATTTTAAATATTTTACGCCGCCGGGATCCTTCTCTGCCTATCATTATCTATCCAACGGCCGTTCAAGGCGAAATGGCACCAGCACAAATTGCTCGAATGATTGAGCTAGCAAATTTGCGTCAAGAATGTGATGTGTTAATTGTCGGTCGCGGTGGGGGCTCCCTTGAAGATTTGTGGGCATTTAATGAAGAAATCGTTGCTAGAGCTATTTTTGCTAGTCAACTGCCTATAATTAGTGCTGTTGGTCATGAAACCGATGTGACGATTGCGGACTATGTAGCGGACGTAAGAGCACCAACCCCATCTGCGGCAGCCGAGCTTGTTAGCCGTAACCAGCTAGAAATGCTGCGGCAGTTAAAATCTGCACAGCAACACCTTGAAATGGCAATGGATTATTACGTGGCAGGCCAACAACAAAGATTTGCTCGTTTGCATCACCGTTTACAACAACAGCACCCGCAATTACGTTTGGCACGGCAATATAATCAACTTAATTTATTGCAACAAAAGCTAGCACAGTCGATGACTCGGCAACTACAAAATTCGACGGCTAAATTCGAAAGAGTTAATCGCCGTTTGCTACAAAATGATTTACGCCCTCAGTTGCAAAAACAACAACGTCAGTTGCAACAAACACAATATCATTTGCAAAATATGATCACGAGTTTGGTCAATAGCTATCGTCAACGTTTTGCTGTCGCGTGTTCGAAAATGGAAGCTGTCAGCCCATTGGCAACACTTGCTCGCGGCTTTAGTATTAGTGAGACAGCAGAAGGCACCGTGTTGAAAAAAACCAGCCAAGTAAAATTAGGGCAACCACTGAAAACACGCCTTAATGATGGCTGGGTTGAAAGCCAAATTACCCACATTGAGAAAGTTAAAACCAAAAGAGTATCGAAGTGATTATTTTAACCACTTATCTCGATTAAAATAACGGGATAAGTGGTTGTAAATTTATATACTGGTTAGAAACGTACCTGCCCACCAATCATATAAGTACGCCCTCTACCCGTTTCATTATTCCGTCCTCTCTCTTGCATAATTGCACCCGAATTTGCTCGGTTTAGTGCGTCGGTATAGTTTTTATTCGTCACATTGTTAACTGTCATCATCAACTTAACGTTTTTATTAATTTCATAATCTGCATATACATCAACAATAGTTGGTTGTTTCTCATATTTCTCCGTCATAGCATCACCATTTTGGTCGCTATCTGGAACTGGGCTAATCCGTTTGGAGGGGCCAGTCCATGTGATCGTTGAACCGAGTGTCAGTTTTTCATCAAAGAAGCGTACGCCTGAGTCTAATGTTAGGTAATAGTCAGGTAATTGAGTGAAATCCCCTGCACTAAATAAGGAGGTGCTATTAATAGAAACCGGCTGTTTTCCTGACTCTTTGGTATATGAAACCATTGAATAAAATACACCTGCATCGTAGTTGGCTTGCAATTCATACCCTCGTAAATTTACATCTCGATGGTCATTCACATACATTTCTGCTCGCTGAAACATTGGTGGATTCTCTTTATCCCATACATCATCATTCACTAAACACCAATCAAATTCATCCTGTGGATTGGAACGACAAAGTACAAAAGCTTTACTCGTGATATAATCTTTAACTTGGGTATGAAACCACAATGCTTTCAGATTGAATTGGTCACCATCTACCACTAAATCAGGTTTTAAGCTATTAAACCCAACCTGCCAAGTTTTTGATTTTTCACCCTTAAGAAATGGATTCATCGTCTGGCCACCATTTGAGGAGAAAAAAGCTTCTTGTGAATTCGGTGCACGCATGGAATGTGCGTAACTAACAAAGGGCTGGAATTCAGGAATGATTTGAGCGGATAACAATATACCTGGGTTAATCCCACTATCTTTAATGTTCAGATTACTGGCTTCTTGGGGGAAACATTTTTCGGTTTCATCACACGCAGGCTTATAACCTTTCACGCTATAATTGAGGTAATTAAGGTCAAATATCGCTGTATAGATATCGTATTTCGCTTCAAACTGAGTATATACGCTGGCAATATCTTGTGTTCCACTTGGTGAAAATGGATTGTTTATCTGGGTATTTGGGTCTTCAACCGATTGTGCTTCCTTACTGTATTTGGTTTTCATTAATTTCGAACCTACTTGCCATTTATAATCCACATCTCCATAAGAAAAATGGCTAGTATTGGATAAATTTATACTATCAGATTTATTTTTAGATATGGCATTTTTAAAGGCTCCACCAATAGGATCACCTTGAAATTTTTGTTCATTATTGCCATGGCTTGCCAGTATTTCTACGTCAATTAATTCATTTAATGGAGTGTATTTATATTTTAGATAATAGTCCTCACTATTAATCTTTCTGCTGGTAAGTTTATTTTGCAAAAAACGCCCACTGAATTCCAATTCATGGCGATCATTAGGTTTATATTTCAACTTTGCCAATTGAGATTGTGGCTTTTGTTTGAATGAGGGATCTGTGGCAAATTCATCACTATTAAAACCATCGCCGTTTTTATAGCTGCCGGGGATATTATGCCCACTAACTGCAATTAAACCACCAAAGTAACCATCATCCTGTAATTGTGTTTTACCCGCAACAGCAACCATCCCGTTATAACCGAGACCATTATCCCCCCAGTTAGCTTTACTACGCAGTCCGTATAAATTGTCGTTAAAAATGACGTCATCAATTCCGATAGTGCGGAAATTCGCACTTCCGGCTAAAGCATTAATGCTATTACTGCCATTCAACTGCCCTTTCTCCACTTCCACTGAGACAATAAAGTTTGGATCAATTAATGAGCCAAAATCATTACTCGGCTGCATACCGTGGGTATATTTGCTCGGTGAGATACCATAATAACTTTGCGTAATACCATCAACCATCATATTCACGCGACCAAAACCACTCAGTCCACGAATATTGACGTTAACCGTACCTTGGCTGGCATCCATTTGAGTATAGGTACCGGGCATGGTGCGAATAATTTTATCCATCGACTGCAATTTATTTTCTGTACCAACCGCACTATAAGCACCTGGTTTTTCTAATGCTTTGACTAGTGGGGTTTGTTTCTGCGCACCTGAAACTTTTAATTGGCTAAAATTAACCACACCTTCTTTCTGCTTATTTTGCTGCTGTGTATTTTCAGCCAAAGCGATCCCTTGGTAGCTAGTGGCAATAATACCAGCTACCATAATTATTGTTTTATTATTCATTAAACCATTCCTGTAAACGTACTGAGTGTCATACGCTCACACCGCTAGCACAGGCCAAATAGTGCCTGTGAAAAGGCTCAGCAACAATGTGATTAATCTTGTTGCTGGCCTGAAATCACCTAAATTTTATAGGTTAATTATTATTTTAAATATGGAAAATATTTGTCTTTATTTTCAAGCATAAGAATAAAGCTATATTCTTGGGCAATATCATCGAGTGCATTAAAACGCCCTGATTTACCGCCATGGCCCGCATTCATATTCGTTTCTAATAATAATAATGAATTACCTTGTTTAATATCTCGCAATTTAGCCACCCATTTTGCAGGTTCCCAGTATTGAACTTGGGAATCATGTAACCCTGTCGTCACTAAAATATGTGGGTAATGTTGTGCTTTGATATTGTCATAAGGGCTATACGCTTTAATTCGCCAGTAATCCTCTTCATTTTCAGGGTTACCCCACTCGTCGTATTCCCCAGTAGTTAGAGGAATTGATGGGTCTAACATTGTGGTTACCACATCTACAAATGGAACAGCGGAAACAACACCCTCGTATAAGTCAGGCGCCATATTCACCACCGCTCCCATTAATAAGCCACCCGCACTGCCCCCCATGGCATACACATGCCCTGCTTTACCATAACCTTCTGATAATAACCCTTTGGTTGCATCAATAAAGTCAGTAAATGTATTCATTTTGTGGATTGTTTTGCCTTGTATGTACCAATTTTTACCTAAGTCACCACCACCACGAATATGTGCAATCGCGTAAACAAAACCGCGATCCAATAAAGACAAACGAGATGAACTAAAAGAAGGGTCTATGCCATATCCATAAGCGCCATAACCATAGACTAACAATGGATTTTGACCATGTTTGAAAAGATCTTTACGGTAAACTAAGGAAACAGGGACTTTTATCCCATCTTGTGCAGTGACCCAAATACGCTCACTTTGGTAATTTTGCTTATTAAAATCTTTAACTTCTTCTTGTTTTAAAAGCTGTTTTTCTTGAGTCAGCATATTAATTTCATATACTGAAGACGGTGTGGTCATTGATGAGTAGCCGTAGCGTAATGTGTCCGTATCAGGCTCAGGGTTATTCCCAATCCACGCCATGTAAGTTGGGTCATCAAAGCTCACTTGGTTTTCTTTATGCGTTAACCAACTGATTTGGCGAATATTTACTAAGCCGTTTTGGCGCTCTTCTACCACTAACCAGTTATTAAATAACGCAAAACCTTCAAGATCAACCCCATCACGTGGTGTAATAAAGCTTACCCACGGCGCTGAAATATTGTCTGCAATATATAAACCAAACAATGGGTGCTGGTGATTAGAACGAATATAGAATTTACCATTGAAATGATCAGGATAGTACTCAACCCCAACTTGACGTGGTTTTAAGATTTTAGCGTCATTTTGTGGCTGATTTGCATCAATTAACCGATATTCAGAAGTTTCAGTACTCGTGATACCTATTAAAATAAAATCTTTTGACGTCGATTTCGCTAAACTAACGTAAAAAGTATCATCCTTTTCTTCATACACCAGTTTGTCTTGAGTTTGCTGTGTACCGTATTGGTGCCTAACCACTTGATAAGGAAGCAATGTTTGCTTGTCTTTATTCACATAGAATAGCGTTTGGTTATCATTAGCCCAAACAATATTCCCTGATGTATTGGTTAATACATTCTCTTGCCACTCGCTCTCATCAATTTTTCGAAATGACACTGCAAATTCATTACGCCCTTGGTGATCTTCGGCAATGGCAAGCGTGGTATTATCTGGCGAAATAGCTAACGCGCCCATACGATAATATTCTGTGCCTTCGGCACGTTCATTACCATCAACTAATACAACCCATTCACCCTGGCTATTTACCGGGCGTCTTTCATAGATAGAATAATTTTTTCCCGCAACCACTCGTGAGCGGTAAGTATAACCATTATAATTATAGGGAACTGACTCATCGTCCTGCTTCATACGCGAAAAGAGTTCATCGTAAATCTCTTTTTTTAACGACTCACCTTTCTCTAATTGTTGCTTTGTATAGTCATTTTCTTGCGTTAGATATTCGATAATTTCTGGAGACTCACGTTGGTCATCTCTTAACCAATAATAGTTATCAACACGGACATCTCCGTGAGTAGTCATTGTATGTGGTTGTTTTTTGGCTATTGGTGCTGACATTCTATCCTCCGCAGCACTGGTTGCTGCATATAAACCAAGTAATGTAATAAGACAAAACTCAGTAAGTTTATTACGCATAATTCATCCAATCTATTTTTCATTAAGAGTAAAATCAATAGGGATCCTGACTGTTACCCGCCCGTTGATTAAAATTTCAGTAGGTGGTTCAGGTAAAGGTGCCGCTCTTGATAAAACCTGCAAGGCTTCTCTATCCAACGATCGCGTTCCAGATGAACTCACCAGCTCGCTATCAAGTAAAAAACCTTGTGGGTCAACCGTAAATGTTACTGCTGATTGACCAACTCGCCCTCGCCTTACGGCATCTTCAGGGAAACGCTTGTATTTATTTAATTTACCCAATACTTGTGCTTCCCACAGCCTTTTCGCGTTCTCTATCGATTGTGACTGGCTATTAAATTCTGCGGCAATTTTCTGAGTCTGTAATGGCGCTGCTGCATCACTGGTGACAGGGGCATCATTGGCTTTTGAATCAGTCGCTTGTTTTTGTTCAACCACCTGCTTTTCACGCTTTTGTTTTTTTACTTCAGCTATTCGTTTTGTACTCACCGTCTTAGCCACTTGCACTTCTGCCTGCTCATTGATGGCTAATGGTGGGATAATTTTCTCTTCTGATGGAGCCTCATGTGCCTGACTTGCCACCGCTAACTCTTGTAATTGACCAATGTTAACTTCTGTCAATTGTTCGGCTTGCGACTCTATCGAAATTTCCATAACCACTGATGGTAGAGGCAATAGCTCTTCCCATTGTTGATTATAAGTTACCCATATATAGCCCCCAACCACAGCGACATGAAGAGCAATTGCCAATGCGAACCACCCACTCATCTTCGTCGTTCGCTTTAAATACTCATTTTCAAATGTTGTTATACTCATTTTTATCTTATGTACTTATGTATCTTCACATAAACGCAAATGATAATTAATAACAAATGAAAATGGAAATCATTTCTTAATGAAAATAAAGAATACTTCACAAAATTAACTTTTTTGAAATCATTAGGTTGCTATTATTTAGTCATCATTTAGGGGTATACCAAACAAAATCAGCATGTAAATGGTCTATTTCTTCCCCTCTCTCTGAAATAATTAACACTTTGACTGATTCGTCAGGTGCGAGGTCTTGCACATGTAAAGGTACCCCAATAGCTCTTGTTGCATGGTAGCCACCTGCAAATAAGAGCGCGGGTGTAGGTGCATTTAATAACGACTCTGCCATACGGCGGTCACGCAACTGCTGTATAAAGGTCATTTTTACCACTTGTTCCGCTGTAAGTTCCCCACCATGAGAGCTTTCAATCGTTTTACTGATGAGTTCTTGAACAATAGGCTGAGTCGAATACTGCCCCATTATTGATGATGGGTTAGCGTAGGCGGAAAGCACCTCTTCTTTATTTAGGTTTGCAGAAAGTAATGGATAAGGTGAGCTTAGTAAATGACGGATTAAAGCCCCATACTGTTCCCAAGGCCAACCACTGTTCCATTTTATGGCGGACTGTAACTTTTCGTCACGAATATAAGGATTACTCTGCATCTGTGCCTGTACTCGACTCACACCTTTTTGCTGTGACGGTGTCAGCATTTCGAGTAAAACCGCACCTTGAGGCCGTATTTTTGGCATTTCCTGTACAAGCCATTGCTCAATTTGGTGGTGATAGTGGTTATCATGCTTTTCTCCAACAATCACACGTGGAGATTGAGCAAGCTGCTCAACTAATTGCTGAGGTGTTAAAGACTTACCTGTTGCTAAGTCAATAATTTGGTCGCTTGCTGTTAGCTGGCTATCCAATTGTACGTTTGTTGGCTCAATTTTTTGTGTACAACCAATAAGAAAAAATAACCCAACCATTAAAGTGGCTATTCGAGAGGTCAATCTAATTGAAATCATTATGCTTTCCATCTTATGTAGTCAAGCTCACAAGATACAGATAATGAGAATCATTTTCAACAAAAAGGCTCCTATGAAACCATAGAAGCCTTTAACACAAATTAATTAATATTAACCCTTAAAGTGGATTTGTTTGTGCTTCAACCACTGCCAATGCCACCATATTCACGATACGACGTACCGAAGCAATTGGTGTTAATATATGCACAGGTTTCGCAACCCCCATTAACACTGGCCCGACAGTCACACCATCAGAGCTTGTGACACGCAGTAAATTATAACTAATACGTGCTGCTTCCATATTTGGCATAATTAATAAATTTGCTGAACCTTTTAATGGACTATCAGGCATCACATCTTTACGGATAGATTCAATTAATGCGGCATCCGCATGCATTTCACCATCAATTTCCAAATGTGGGTCACGTGCTTTGATCATCGTTAGCGTATCACGCATTTTTTGTGCAGATGCGCAATCTGAAGAACCAAAGCTAGAACGCGATAACAGAGCCACTTTTGGCTCAATACCAAAGCGTCTTACCGTATCCGCTGCCATTAACGTGATTTCAGTTAGCTCTTCCGGTGAAGGGTCTTCATTGACATAAGTGTCTGCGATAAACGTATTACCCGTTGGTAATAACAATGCATTCATTGCACCTGCTGCATGAACACCCTCGCGGAAACCAAATAAATCTTTAACAACTTCATAGTGTTCGCCATAACTGCCCACCGTTCCACAAATCATCCCGTCGGCTTCGCCACGCAACACCATGATCCCACCAATTAAGGTTGGGTTATTAATCACCGCACGGCGCGCCATTTCTTGGGAAATACCACGACGTTTCATGATTTGGTAGTATTCTTGCCAATATTCTTTATAACGCGGGTCGTTTTCGTTATTAACCACTTCAAAATCTTTACCTAACTCAATATGTAGGCCGAGTTTTTGAATACGCATTTCAATCACACTTGGGCGCCCAACTAAAATTGGGAAAGCTAAACCTAAAGACACTAGTTCTTGAGTCGCATGCAATACACGCTCTTCTTCCCCTTCTGCTAATACAATGCGTTTTTTCGCCGTCTTAGCTTGAGAGAAAATAGGTTTCATGAATAAATTTGTTTTATAAACAAATTGATTTAATTTTTCGATATAGGCATCAAAGTCTTCAATTGGACGCGTTGCTACCCCTGAATCCATAGCTGCTTTTGCCACTGCTGGCGCAATTTTCACAATCAAACGCGGGTCAAATGGTTTCGGAATAATATATTCAGGGCCAAAGAATAAATCTTGGTTGCCATACGCAGAAGCCACTTCTTCACTTTGCTCAGCCAATGCAAGATCTGCAATGGCATATACACAAGCCAGTTTCATTTCTTCATTAATCGTTGTTGCGCCAACATCTAGCGCACCACGGAAAATGAATGGGAAACATAATACGTTATTAACCTGATTTGGGTAATCAGAACGACCAGTACAGATGATGGCATCAGGGCGAACTTCTTTTGCCAAAGGTGGTAAAATTTCGGGTTCAGGATTAGCCAATGCTAAGATTAGAGGATCTTTTGCCATGGTTTTCACCATTTCTGGCGTTAAAAGACGTGGACCTGAACAGCCTAAGAAAATATCTGCATTAGGAATCGCATCAGCCAAAGTACGTTGGCCGTTATCTTCAATTGCATACGCGGCTTTGGTGACATCCATGCGTTCGTCACGGCCTTTGTAAATCACCCCTTTTGAATCACAAACGGTGATATGTTCGCGTTTCAACCCCAACGCGACTAATAAATTCATACAAGCGATTGATGCCGCCCCTGCGCCAGAAACCACCAGGCGCACATCACCAATATCTTTTTTAACAATACGTAAGCCATTGATAACAGCGGCAGTACAGATGATTGCGGTACCGTGTTGGTCATCATGGAATACAGGGATTTTCATCCGCTCACGAAGTTTTTGTTCAATATAAAAGCATTCTGGTGCTTTGATATCTTCTAAATTAATACCGCCAAAAGTCGGCTCAAGAGACGCAATGATATCAACTAACTTGTCTGGGTCTGTTTCATCAACTTCAATATCAAAGACATCAACACCAGAAAACTTTTTAAATAGTACACCTTTTCCTTCCATGACAGGCTTACCAGCTAAAGCACCGATATTACCTAACCCAAGGACAGCCGTACCATTAGACACGACCCCGACAAGGTTACCTTTAGCGGTGTAACGATAAGCTTTAAGTGGGTCATCTGCAATTTCAAGACATGGCACTGCAACACCTGGTGAGTATGCTAATGCGAGATCTCTCTGGGTTGTTAGTGGTTTAGTTGGGGTAACCGTAATTTTCCCAGGATGTGGAAACTCATGAAAATCAAGAGCACTTTGTTTTAATTTGTCATCCATCGTCAAGTCCTTTCAAAATAAGTAAGGTAAGAGCGATAACAGTATAAACACATCTCTCTAGCAAATCATGATCATACTGGCAATTTCCAGAAAAATCTTTCAGTTACAATAGAGTTAGGTCACCGTTAGAGTAAAACGTAATCACATTGATTATATTTTACTATATCGAAACACTTCTCTAATTTTTAAGATATTAACTAAAAATAATTTATTATTAGTTTTATGAGGTTAATATATATAAAAAATTAATCACATTATGAACCCTATCTTAAATACCTTCTCCGTTTAATATTGATTTAAATATTAGATATGAATTTTCTAATTTTAATGTATTATCAACAAGTATCTTATTGTTATTAGCGAGGGATATAATATATTAAGCAAAGAAGTAACATTAAGAATTCCCCATACTGATTTTACAATTATTAATACTCCAATTAAATATAATAAATATATCAAAATTAAACTGTCTATTTTATGGAAAGTATCAAACTAGACCTTGAATTTTAAGACATGAAAAAGGAACCCTCTATGTCTAAATATACCGTAATGATTGTTGATGAGCACCCTCTTATACGCTTGGGATTGCGCCAGCTCATAAATACCGATACGCACTTTATTGTCACAGCAGAGTCCTCTTGTTGTTACGAGGCCTTAAGCATTGCAAGGCAGCTACAGCCTAATCTAATTATTATAGATACCAATATTCAAGGTATTAAAACATTTGAAACGATACGATTACTTCGTAAGCACTGCAATAATAGCTACTTATTAGTGTTATCTGCTTCAACAATTAAAACAGATATATATGGCGCTATTGATGCAGGAGCACAAGGGTATTTATTAAAAAGCAGTGAGCTTGACATGTTATTTTATAGTATGAAGAAAGCCTCTAGAGGGCAATTAGTTTTCAGTGAAAAAATATATCAGCATCTTATTTCTCGTCATAATTATAATGACCCACTCTCATCACTGACACGGCGAGAATCTGAAATTTTACATGAAATGGCTGTGGGTTTAAAAAACCGTGAAATATCTAATTTACTTTTTATTTCTGAAGAAACGGTTAAAGTTCACATTAGAAATATTCTTAAAAAATTACGTGTTCGCTCTCGTCTTGAAGCTAGCTTAATTTATATGCGTTCAAGATAATTTTTTCTAATTATATTAATTAACAAAGCTAAATTACGAATAATTTAATTATAAGTTTATTATATATTTCTCACATTTGGGCTAGATCCTAAGCGATTTTTGCCTCATTATGTATGGATTATCGCTAGTTTTTTGAGGAAAATCATATGCCCAATACATCTAACTCTCCTTATATCATGTACGGAATTAAAAACTGTGACACCATTAAAAAAGCACGCCGTTACTTAGAAGACAATGGAGTTAACTATCAGTTTCATGATTATCGTGTTGATGGTATTAGCGATGAATTACTTTCTACCTTTATGGAACATATTGATTGGGAAGTGTTAGTAAATAAACGAGGAACAACTTGGCGTAAACTGACTGATGATGAAAAAAATGCAGTGGTTGACTCAAATAGCGCGAAAAAAGTGCTAATTGCAGAGCCCGCCATGGTCAAAAGACCCGTACTTGTTTCTCCAGACAACCGTTACTTAGTTGGGTTTAGCGCAAATGACTACCAAAACTTCATTCGATAATCAGGCGGTTATGATGGATTGCCCAGTTATTCAACTTGCCAAAGAACTGATCTCACGCCCTTCTATCAGCCCTGATGACCAAGGTTGCCAAGCGATACTGACTGAGCGTTTAAACCAACTCGGTTTTACCGTTGAACCAATGCATTTTGGTAACACATTAAATTTTTGGGCACATCGAGGTACTCAAGGTCCAACGCTCGCATTTGCAGGCCATACCGATGTCGTACCAGCAGGCAATAGTGAAAATTGGCAAACACCCCCTTTTAACCCGACAATTATCAATCAACATTTGTATGGCCGCGGTGCTGCTGATATGAAAGGCTCAGTCGCAGCAATGGTTGTCGCCGCAGAGCGCTTTGTCAAAAAGCACCCTCAACATCAAGGGCGTTTGGCCTTTTTAATCACATCAGATGAAGAAGCCGATGCGCTAGATGGCACGGTCAAAGTGGTCGAAACATTGATGGCACGTAATGAACGCGTTGATTACTGTTTAGTCGGTGAGCCGTCAAGCCAATCACAATTAGGCGACATCATAAAGAATGGTCGAAGAGGCTCTATTACAGCGAATTTAACTATTTTGGGTACACAAGGACACGTTGCTTATCCCCATTTAGCGGACAACCCGGTGCACCGCTCAACCGCTTTTTTACAAGAGCTCACTTCAACTATCTGGGATAACGGCAATGAGTTCTTCCCTGCCACCACCATGCAAATTGCCAATATCCATGCAGGTACTGGGGCAAGTAATGTGATCCCTGGTGAGTTATTTATTCAATTTAATTTTCGTTTTAGCACAGAATTGACCGACACACAAATACGTGACAGGGTCACTAGCATGCTAGAACGCCATGGCTTAACATATAAAATAAAGTGGTCATTATCTGGGCAACCATTTTTAACTGAAAAACAAGAACTTGTCACTGCAACTTTGCAAGCAATTCATGAATTAACTGGTCTTAATGCAGAGTTATCCACAAGCGGTGGAACCTCCGATGGCCGTTTTATCGCCCAAATGGGGACTCAAGTTATTGAGCTCGGCCCACTGAATGCCACCATACATAAAGTTGACGAATGCGTTAGCGTCAAAGACTTGCAACAGCTGGCCTTAATTTATGAACGGGTCATGGAGTTATTGTTATTATGATCACTATTGCCATGTTAACAGGCCGCTCAACTGACCATTTAGTGACACTTGGCGGTTCTCATCGCCTACAGTTCAATGCCACCAAAGCATTTTTAGCCATGCAACAAGCGGCTGTAAAGTCAGGGTTCAAGTTACAATCGGCAAGTGCATTTCGTGATTTTTCACGTCAACAGTTAATTTGGAATGAAAAATTTACCGGTCTCCGCCCTGTTCTTGATGCACAAAGCCAACCTTTAGATATTACAACGCTTTCTGAAGGCGAGCTTTGTGAAGCTATTTTACATTGGTCAGCATTACCCGGTGCAAGCCGCCACCATTGGGGAACCGAAATAGATGTTTATGACCCATTACGTATTCCTTCAGGGCAAACGTTACAGTTAGAGCCTTGGGAATATGAAACTGACGGCTATTTTGCTGAACTGAACCACTGGCTAACGGATAACATGGCGACATTTGATTTTTATCGCCCTTTCACTGCAAAAAATGCAGGGGTTGCCTATGAACCTTGGCATATTAGCTACTGGCCTTTATCCCATGAAGCTGAACAGCTTTTAACGCCAGAAGTCATTAAACAAGTTCTCCTACAAGAGGATATTTGCGGAAAAAACTGGCTAAACAGTAACTTAGATTATGTATTCGAACGCTATATTAAAGCTCCTGAATAATTTCTAAGCTAACAGAGCAACTTCTACCACGCCTCATAGATTACGCTACATAATTTATGGGGCTTTTTTCTTTTTCGTGGCAATTTGTTCATCAACAACTGGAAGCCGATACATAAAAATAAGCAGCCAACACAACAGTGCCAATAAACCAATTTTTAACCATAAATAGCTAACAACCCAGATTGATAGTGAAAAAGTGAGTATTATCAATACAATTGCTTTTGGTTTTGCCCCTTTCGGTAGTCCTTTATGCTTTTGCCAGTGACGGATATATCCCCCAAACCAAGAGCGATATAATAACCAATGGTGAAAGCGTGGAGATGAACGAGAAAAACACCATGCCGCTAATAACAAGAAAGGCGTAGTCGGCAAAACAGGAAGAATAACGCCAGCAAAAGCCAGCGCAACAGCTAACCATCCAATAACTATGAGGAACAATTTTTTCAAAATTACTCCCCCTCCCTAATAAATAAATCAAATGGTAAAAGCCGCATAAAATCTGTGGTAACTCATAATAATATCAATGGTATACTCTAATGGTAAACACGCTTAATGAAAAGTCGCTTTTGCCGATTGGAATGATTATTGTTCCCATAGCTTTCTTTCTCAGGAATCTTTGAGGTTTCAATGATAGATATTTATTTTTCTTTATATCATTTAGTTTCGATGAAAAGATGCAAAAAAACACAATAGAGGCATACACTAGTATGTACTAGGGTAACTGAACGATATCAACGCACAGACAGCTCAAAAGAATGGCTCACTCGGTTCCATTCTAAATTATTTGAGTTGTATGAAGGCGATGAGAGAAGGCATCCCTAGGAGCATACAAAAGTATGTGACTAGGGTAACTGAGCGATATCAACGCACAGACAGCTCAAAGAATGACGAATGGAAGGTGAATATGCAATGGTTGACAGACTACTGGTGGATAATTTTACTCTTATTGGTAGGTATTATCTGGAATTCAGTCAAAGAAATGATGAAATTGGACCCCAAAAAATTTTTAGATAACAAGCCTGAAATCCCTCCGCATCAGGATAATAACCATCTTTGGGATGATGAAGACGATTGGCCTAAAGACAAGAAGAAGTAATTTTCTGCTTTATTTCAGCTAAAAGTGCTGGTTGGTATTGTTTTACCTGTATACCAACCTCTTCTCTTACTCGTTTTAACCATTGCTTTTGCCCTGTAATACCGACATCCGCGCAAATCTTGGAGATAGGTTCACATAATACAAAATGCCGTCTGAGGAGAGGAAGCCCGTTTGTTTCTTCCCTCAATAAACGCATGATTGCACTTGTACTCGCCGAAATTGGGCGCTTAAACTCACTAAAACCGATCAGTTCTATCCAATCATCTGTCACTAGTTGCTGCTGTGGATCCGTTTCGAACGCAAACTCTTGTAAATCACTGCGCCAATATAGGTCACGTTTTAATCGGGATTCGCCTTGTTCACAAAGTTGGTATGCACGGTTTGAAATAGGTAAAATAGCCATCGCGGTAAAACAGCCACTACTGGCTTCTTTATGCGAACCTATTCGTATTAACCGAAAGCCCGCTTTTTGCCAAAATGCGACTAAGTCTGGTGTTAATCCAAAACTAACAGATAAAAAATCTAACCCTTGCTCTGTAGCAATTGCTTTCTGTTTTTCTAAAAGCGTTAAACCAATTTGGCGCCTACGGTAGTTCGCATCAACGGCAATACGCATCACTCGGCGAGATAGCCATTGTGCCGCAATGGGGAAATAACTATGAGCTGCTAAAGATTGGACAACTAAATTTCCTCTTGGTCGACGAAGCCCAGCCCATATTTGCCAGCTCAATGATTCGGTTAACTGTCCTTCATCTACCATCCATAATGCACCTAAATAGGTACAATCATCAGACTCGGCTTTTGCCACCATAAAATGTTGTTGCTGGGCATCCAATAGTCGTCGTAAATCTAATGGTGACGTTCGATAATGTGCACTCATCAATAAGCCATAAAACGCTTTTAATTGCTCATTATTTTCCGCTAATGATGCCTGAGTTAACGCTTTATATTCAGTATTTCCAGCAAGAACCGTTTGAGTGGTGGGTTCTTGCAGCAATAAAGCCTCATTGACCCACAATTCTAAGGGATCATTAGCCGCATAGCGCATTGGGTTATCAAGTTGCAGTAAAGTGAAATGAGCTAAACTTGCACAAAATTTTAACGTAAAACCGCGCCCAGTTCCTTCATAACCATCGACTGTCGTAGTTAATAGAACTCGAGGAAAATACCCCACCAGCTCACGTAATATATAATTAGGAATAGCAGAAGCTTCATCGATGACTAGCCAATCTGCTGTTATTTTTTCATTGCTGCGGCAGTACGCTAATAGGCTATCAGGGGACCAAAAATTAATCTTTTGTCCTGCATGCCGACTTAAAACTTCCGTTGCCACTTTGGCGGGAGCACAACACCAACACTCTCCCATAAATTGTTTTATTAACATCCCAGCTATTGCAGATTTTCCGCGCCCTCTCGGGGCTATCAAGCCCCAAATGCCATGTTTTGCTTTTAATAATTGGCTAATTATTTGTTGCTGCTGTTCTGTTGGCTGGCCTGTCGGTGCTTGCCATAATGGTTTGTTATTTAGTAATGAAAAATCAGGCTCATCTCCTTGTTTATAAAATAAAATATCGGAAGATGTTTGGAAAGTCCGTTGCAGATGGTGAATAAAATTCGGTGTTGGAATGAGCCCCAATTGTTCATTCCAACGTAGGCTGTCTAGATCAGCATTTGTCGCCCACTCAGTTTGAGGTGCAGTACATAAAACTAACAAGCTCCCTGCTTTTAACGTGCCAGCAAGCATGGCTAGGGCTTCACTATGAAAACCTTTACGTGCATCAAAGATGCCATGTAAAAATTCACGGCCCAATAATAGATGTGCATTCTCTGGGGAAACCCCTTGTGGCAAATTCGTTGAAATGGTTAACCAGTCGCCATCAATGGCTGTCTGAAGTTCGTTGAGTTGCTGTTCCACCCACGCACTGTCGCCAGAAAGAACCATAAGACGACGCATGCCAACCATATGTAGCTGTTCGATAATAACAGGAAGCAATTTCACCATCGTAATACTATGATTTACCAATTAATAGTGACAAGATCCCGGCAGCAATTAAAGGCCCTACAGGAACACCACGGAATAAAGCAACACCAATAACAGTTCCAACAAGTAAGCCTGCAACAGTAGAAGGTTGATGGGACATTAATGTGACACCTCGGCTACCTAACCAAGAAACGGCGATCCCGATGACAATTGCAAGAATCGATTTCCAATTCAAAAATGAGCTCAATACTTCATTTGCCGTTATTTTACCGCTCGCAATTGGCGCCATAACACCGATAGTTAAGATAAGTATCCCAATGGTTAAGCCATATTTTTCAACCCATGGAAAATAATTATTCAATGGTGTTATTCTGACCACCAATAAAAATAACATCGCAAGAGTGACTGTCATATTATGACTAATGATACCTAACCCGGCTAATACCAGTAAAATGATTAATGTTGGATCAACATGACTCATAGATTTATCCCTGTAAAACGCATAATTATAATTTATTAGCAGCAAATAGACTGATTTAAAAACATGTTATTGGCTCATCATCAAAGAAGCAAATATTAACGCCAACTCTTTTTATTTTTACGGTAACGATATTTTCATTAATAAAAAACCTTACTATTTCCGCACAATTTATTAACTCAAGTGCGACATTTTAGCTGTTCTTTATTATCTATTTAATACTTTTCAAAAGAGGTCTTCTTAGCATATTTCACGGTGACAAGCCGAATTGTACATAAAATTAACATGGCAATACAGATAACTCCCATCGCCACCAAAACTTAAGCTAAATATTCGGAATATTCATCACTGTTTATTTTTTTATTTCTGCATTTTTTTTATATTTATCATCATAAAAACCAACTTGTGGTGCCTTTTGCTGAAGATAGTCCTAAATACCTTTACAACCAGACAATCCATCTCAATTACGTATAATAATCACCAATAATTAATACAGAAAAATCATAACTTAGCATTATTTATAATTTTAATGATTTACATGGTTGTGCGACGCTCTGCGCAAGCACAATGATTAGGATTAACAATATGAACCAATCTTTATCCCCCTTTTCAAACGCTCGTTTTATTGCTATCCGCTTAGTGCCTGGAGAAGATGCGCTTTTAGCATTAAAACGAAAAATTGAGCAACACAGCCTACAAGCTGCATTTATTGCCAGTAGCGTCGGCAGCTTAACTCATGTCGCACTGCGTTTTGCAGGACAAGAGAACACGTTTCACACAACAGGCAAATTCGAAATTGTTTCATTAATTGGCACTTTAGATGCTAACGGCGAACACCTGCATTTGTCTGTCTCTGATGAAGAAGGGAAAGTTCTCGGTGGCCATATGATGCCGGGTTGTACTGTTAGAACAACATTAGAGCTGATTATTGGGGAACTTGAAAAAGTTAATTTCACTCGTGAACCTTGCCCTTTGTCTGGTTATGAAGAGCTTATCATCACTTCTCGCTAATTTTATTATTCCATTACTGTAAGGAATGACTTTGTCATGAGTAAAACGTCGATTATTTCTAGTCGTACACTGACTTTAATTGTTTTTTCTATTGCTATTAATATGGTTATTGGCCAATTAAGCTCAATGTTAAAACTGCCGATATTCCTAGATTCTATAGGAACATTAATTTGTGCATTATTAGCAGGCCCTTGGGTTGCGCTATTGAGTGGATTATTAACAAATCTATTATGGGGTTTACTCAGCGGCCCAATTGCAGCGGCTTTCGCCCCTGTCGCGATGATGATTGGCCTGAGTGCTGGGTTATTAGCTCGCGCAGGTGGTTTTCGCACCTTACCAAGAGTGATTTTATCCGGTGTTGTCATTACTTTTGCGTTGATGATCGTTGCTGTTCCCATTCGCACTTACTTGTTTGCAGGAACAACCGGTAGCGGCGCTGACTTTTTTGTCGCGTATTTTCATGCTGTTGGCGATAACTTATTAGAATCGGTGGCAATTACAGTATTAGGCGCCAATATTGCAGATAAAGTCGCATCAGCCATTATTGCTTGGTTATTGGTTCGACAATTACCAGAACGTGTCCAACGTAATTATCCAAATATGGCTAAGGTCCGTTAAATGCATCCATTTACCTCGCTGACAATTTGGTTTTGGCTCAGTGTAAGCTCGCTTTTCTTACCATTGAGCTGGCCATTAATTCTGCTAGGTTGCAGCACATTTGGTGTTTTATTATTTTGGCGGCCCGCACGCCACCGATGGAAAATAGTTGCGTGGATTATGCTTCCCATGGCGGCAGGGCTTTGGTTAATTCATGGTGGCTGGCTAGCTCAGCTATTAACCGGAGCCACATTAAAAAATAGCCGCCCTGAATTTGCGTTGGCATTGTGGTTTAAGTTATTAACGATTATTAGCGCTTCTCAACTTTGGCTGCAGTATGTACCGACTGAACGTTTCATTCGTGCTTTGTTTGCAAGCCGTTTACCTGCAAGTTTTGCATACCTACTCGCAGGCCCGTTATTACTTGCAGAACAATTTCGCCAGCAATTAAACACTATCCGTGAAGCCCAATTAGCGAGAGGCGTTCCTCTTGATGGGCGCTTTTGGCAACGTGTTATATCGTTACCTGCCCTATTATTTCCACTTGCCAGTAATACCTTAAGTGAACTAAGTATTCGTGGAGCCGCATTAGATATGCGTGGTTTTCGTTATTGTGCCAAACGCACCACATTAAACCCGCCTAGAGATAGCTCTCTCCAAGCAGTACTTAGATATGGGTTAGTTCTGTTAATTTTCATTGAAGGTGGTCTCTCTCTGTGGTGGTAAATCTACAACAAATGCGCTTCATTCCACAAGGTGCGGAGCAGTCCCTATTAGGGCCGATTGATCTTCAGCTAAACGCAGGCCAATGGCTATGCATATTTGGCGGTAACGGCAGCGGAAAAAGCACATTAGCGCAAATACTCGCCGGTTGGCACAATGACCTCATTCAGGGGAAAATCGAAGGAACCGCAGAGATATTACGAGCGCCCTTAGCTGACAACTCCGTGGTTCAGGTGTCTATATCACGCCAACTAGTTCAGCAATCCCCCCAATTACAACTTTCAGGCTGCGCGTTTACCGTTGAACAGGAAATTGCGTTCGGGCCTGAGAACCTCGGTTTAACACCCGACGAAATTAGTGAGCGAGTTGAGCTTGCCATTGAACTGACGTTTTGTAGGGCACTGCGAACGCGCCATCCTGCAACCTTGTCAGGCGGTGAAGCGCAACGAGTGGTGTTAGCAAGCGCATTAGCGATGCAACCCAAACTCCTGTTACTTGATGAAGCCTTTAGTCGGCTCACACCGAGTGCAACACAACGCATCTTAACGCAATTACAACGCTATACAGAACAAACAGGCTGTAGCATTATTTTTTTTGAGCGCAACTTATTACCAGCCACCAGTTTCTGTGACTCATTCCTTTTGCTGAGTACGGGTAAAACCTTTTTAGAGGCTGGGAAAATGGTCGCAACAGGTGGTTTAAATGATGTTTTTCTTGATGCCATTGAAACAATCAATATGCCAGATGCTTGGCGCGCGGTAGGTGAACTGCTCAAATTAGGGTATTGGCAAGGAAATATTCCCCACGATGAAGCACAATTGCTACAGATGTTTAAGGAGCGATATGTTACAGCTTGAAAACCTGAGTTATCGTTGGCCAAGTTCAACTATTGATAACATACAATCTTTATCTCTATCTATTCACCCTGGTGAATGGGTCGCTGTAGTTGGGGATAATGGTGCAGGTAAATCAACGCTATTGCGCCTTTTAGCGGGGTTATTGCGCCCAACACAAGGTGATATTCGGCTTGATAGCCTGCCGCTTAATCTTCTTTCCTCCCCACAAAGAGCTAACCATATTGGGATCTTATTCCAAGAAGCTGAGAAACAAATTTTTCATAGTTGTGTACGTGATGAAATTGCTTTTGGTTTAAAACGCCAAAAACATCATAAACGTGATATTCAAGCGCGAGTACAGCAAGCACTTGAAATTTGTCACTTATCCGATGTGGCGGATAAACACCCTTTAGATTTACATGCAGGCCAACGCAGGATGGTTGCTGTTGCCTGCTTAGAGGCTGTTTCACCTAAACTATTGCTACTTGATGAACCAAGCCGTGACTTTGATGCCTTTTGGATGCGAAAATTCGAAGACTGGCTGACACTACAACGCGAAAAAGGGGTAACTGTCGTTTCGATTAGCCACGATCTTGATTTTGTCGCCCGCCATTTTCAACGTGTAATACATCTATCAAATGGTAATCTAATCGCTGATGGTCAACCACTGGAAGTATTAGGTCATCCAGAGTTACAAGTTGAAAGCCCACTTCCTGCACCGACATTGATATCACTTAGTCAGCAACTACAAATAAATACTACTGATACCACTCTTTCATCATGGATCACACATTTTATTAACCAACAGTCGCGCCCGATTAATAACTAAAAAATAAAAAAATAGCCTGCAATGCAGGCTAAAATCTCATTCAAATTATAGGAAATTAATTAATCTAACTGCACGCCAATACGGCGGGCGACCTCTTCGTAAGCTTCAATTAGACCACCAAGGCTCTGACGAAAACGGTCTTTATCCATTTTATTCAGTGTTTCTTTGTCCCATAAACGGCTACCGTCTGGGGAAAACTCATCACCTAAGACAACCTGGCCTTTATACAAGCCGAACTCCAGTTTAAAATCGACTAAAATTAACCCTGCATCTGCAAAAATTTTACTGAGCACTTCATTGGCTTTGTAGCTTAGCTCACGCATTTTAGCCAAATTTTCTTTACTCACCCAACCAAAAGTCTCACAGTACGATTCATTCACCATCGGGTCGTGCTTGGCATCGTCCTTTAAGAATAAGTCAAATAAAGGCGGGTTTAACACCATGCCTTCTTCAACACCTAAGCGTTTTACCAGTGAACCCGCTGCACGGTTGCGGATCACACACTCAACCGGCACCATATCTAACTTTTTCACTAGAGCTTCTGTGTCAGACAATAATGCTTCCATTTGCGTTGGAATACCGGCTGCTTCTAATTTGCTCATAATGAAATGGTTAAACTTGTTATTTACCATACCTTTACGGTCAAACTGCTCGATACGCTCACCATCGAGTGCTGATGTATCATTACGGAACTCCAGAACCAGTAGATCAGGATCCTCTGTGGTATAGACTGTTTTTGCCTTACCACGATACAACTCAGCTTTCTTTTGCATCTTACACACTCCAGGGATGTGATTAAACTAAACAAAAATCAACCTGCACAGCAGATTCAGATAAGTAACAGAAGAACAAAAACCATTCAAATGGCCTATTCATTGTTAATTTTCTGCTCTGTTTCAGTCAGTTACTGAAATTCACCATGTAAAACGCTAACTAGCTGATATTCAATATTTTATAATTGACTGCTAATCATGATAATAAAATTCCGGAGCGGACGCAAACGATTACTTAACCATAAATACTGATTTTTTGTCCATTTGTTTTAAGTGAAAACATGAAAGATAAAATTAGCCTTCCAGAGAAGGAAAATTGAAACTGATGGAATGCTAATTAATAATTAACTAAGCATATAGGTTACGATAAGCATTAAATAAACAAAATACAGAGCTGATAACCACCAGCCTATGCGTATGAAGCTTAATATCTTTACCCCAATACAAACCCATCCAATTTAAATAAAAAAAACCGCAGCTTGTATTTAAGCTACGGTTTAATTCGTCATCTAAAAATGTTGAATTATTGCTTTTTGGCTGGTGCTTTACTAAACGCCGCTTTCAGTGCAGCAACCATTTCATCATTTTGTTTTTGTGTTAAAGGAACACCTTTGGTGGTGATAAATTGCAGTGTACTACGGTTATTTAAATCACCGACCTGCACTTTATAATCCGCTTCTGGCACAGTTGGGTCATCAATGCCCAACGCCTGCCATTCTGAACTGCTTAAACCTTTATAAGTCACCATCACAGAACCACTTGAACGTGTACGGTCACCCACTTTCATGCCAACACTTTCTAAGGTGTGTGGTAAGCGTTCCCATACTGCATCAAATGGCGCACGAACAACAACTAAAGGTAAGCCAGTATCATCACTACCTGTTTGAACATCAATGATACCATAAGCATTTTGAATGCTATTTTTGTTTGAAGTATCACGCAACGTATATAAGTTATCGGTTAATTCATTCAATAACAGTTTGTTATAACGTTGAGTTTCGACAACATCGGTAATGGTCTCACCACCTTGACGTAAGCCTAAGCTGGTTACCGTTAACGCCATCATACCATTTTCTGGTTGCACTGTTACTTTATGGCGACTCTCAATCGGTACGTTTTCATCTGCACGATCCCATTTGACCCAATCGGTTTCAATTGAGCGAGAACCATCATCTTTAGATGAAACTGGAATACCTCTTTGCTCTAAGATCATCGTAACTTGTGACCAAAGTGCACTATTTTCAGGTGTATTTTCTAGCAACAAACGACTTGCTTGAGCGCTATCCTCTGTACGAGAACCCGCTAATTGCGAAATTGTCAGTACTGGCGGACGAATGTCTAACGCTTTCCCTATTGCCCCTGTTGATGTGGCTTTAGGGATATCATACTCACCATTTTGTTCTGGTAATGTCAGCCCTTGTGGCACATTCAACACTTTCAATGGCGCAGCATTGAGATATTCCTCATCACCACTGACCTGACGTTTATAGCGCTGATCGCTGGAGCAGGCTGCCAGTAACACGACAAGTGACAGGCCAGCAACCTTCATAACCTTCGATTTTTGCAATAATGTTGCCATTAAAATTCCCTAAATTTTACAGTAACCCAGCGAGCTTCAAAGCTTCCTCAACTTTTTGCTGGCCCGAGGTGGTTAACGGTGTCATTGGCAACCGTAATGTACCATCTGCAATCAGGCCTAAGCGATGACAGCCCCATTTCGCTGGAATTGGATTTGGTTCAACAAATAACTGAAGATGAAGCCCCATCAGTTTTTTATTTAATTCACGCGCCTCAGTATATTTGCCTGCAAGCGCTAAGTCACACATTTTTACCATCTGTGGTGCCGCAACGTTGGATGTGACTGAAATAACGCCTTGACCACCCAGTTGCATGAAATCAAGTGCTGTTGCGTCATCACCTGTTAACAGTACAAAATTATCATCAACCAGTTCTTTGATTTGATGAACCCTAGCTAAGTTCCCTGTTGCTTCTTTAATTGCAACAATATTCGCCAGTTTTGCTAAACGCCCAACGGTTTCAGGCAACATATCACAGCCAGTCCGTGATGGTACATTATAAAGAATCTGTGGCAAGCTCGTGTTTTCTGAAATTGCTTTAAAGTGTTGATATAACCCTTCCTGAGAAGGTCTATTATAATAAGGTGTTACCGTCAGGCAAGCAACTACACCACTGTTTTCAAACTCATTTGTCAGCGAAATAGCTTCAGCTGTCGCATTTGCGCCTGCTCCTGCAATAATAGGAATACGGCCATCCGCTAATTCAAGTGTCGCTTTTACGACATCCACATGTTCTTTGTGCGTTAAGGTTGCTGATTCGCCAGTTGTACCAACAGAAACAATCGCAGTTGTTCCGCTTTCAACATGATAATCCACCAATTTTTTTAAGCTGGCTTTATCTAAACGCCCCGCCGAATCCATTGGTGTGATAACTGCAACAATGCTTCCCGTTAAAAAATCTTTATAATTTGCGTTTCCATTAGCCATAGCGATACCCCCTCAATAATTGAACTACCATGTTACTTTTTCATTTCAAAGAAGAAAACCACCCAACAGCAAGAATTTAATGAATTTTGTTAATGCCGAGCACATTAACTTAAATAGAAGTAATAATTCACTGATATTTCTCGCAAGAGTCTATTTCCCCTCTTGGCAGATTGTCTTTTTTATGGTTTCCTTACCTTCATAGTCAGTCAGTTTTTAGTGCTAGAATTTTACTGCTATATTCTAATCAAATGTTTAACTGACATAATTAAAATACTAAGGAATAGACTTTGCCTAAGACTGAACAGCAATTTCTTGTCATTACTGCGCTGGGAACAGATCGTCCGGGCATTGTGAATACTATTACACGGCTAGTCAGCGAGTGTGATTGTAATATTGAAGATAGTCGCTTAGCGATGTTTGGCAAGGAATTTACCTTCATTATGATGCTTTCAGGCAGTTGGAATGCTATCACCCTTTTAGAGGCGACATTGCCACCTAAGGGCGCCGAGCTCGATTTGCTCATCGTAATGAAAAGAACCCAGAGTGTTCAAACAACCTATTACCCATCGACAGTAACAGTGAATGTTGTTGTTGACGATGCACCCCGTATTGTCGAGCAATTCACAAATTTATTCACAACCTCGCAGTGTAATATCGCAGAGCTTGTTTCTAAAACACAACCAGCCAATAATGATATGCCCGCTCAACTGGAGATTCAGATTACTGCACACGACCCGTTGGACGATAATGGCATAATCATAAAAAATAAATTTCAACAACTGTGTACAATGCTAAATGCTAAAGGCAACATAAGTATTGTTAACAACCCCAACATGCAAAGTTAACGGAGATATATGTAATGAACCCATTGAAAGCCGGTGATAAGGCGCCTCAATTTAGCCTTCCTGACCAAGATGGTGAGCTCATCAATCTTTCTGATTATCAGGGTCAGCGCGTATTAGTTTACTTTTATCCTAAAGCGATGACCCCTGGTTGTACTGTTCAAGCGTGTGGTCTACGTGATGAAATGGATACACTTAAAGCGAAAGGTGTCGAAGTATTAGGTATTAGCACAGACAAACCAGAGAAACTGTCTCGTTTCGCTGAAAAAGAGATGTTGAACTTCACTTTATTATCAGATGAAGACCACCAAGTATGTGAGCAATTTGGGGTTTGGGGTGAAAAACAATTCATGGGGAAAACCTATGATGGGATTCATCGTATTAGCTTCCTCGTTGACCCTACTGGGAAAATAGAACACGTCTTTGACAATTTTAAAACCAGTAACCACCACGAAATCGTGCTTGATTACATTAATACACACGCTTAATCGCCACATCTTAGTGCTGTATGCCCCCATACAGCACTATTCCTAACCTAGTTTTGTGATTCCGTTGGCTCTTCCGGCCATACGTGAATGACCGCTTTAATCAGTGTTGCTAATGGGATTGCAAAAAATACGCCCCAAAAGCCCCATAACCCACCAAATATCACAACAGATAAAATAATCACTAGTGGATGCAAATTTACCGCTTCAGAAAACAATAAAGGCACAACAACGTTGCTATCCAAACCTTGGATCACTAAGTAAACTAACATTAGGTACCAAAATTCACTGCCGATACCGAACTGAAAGAGCGCAACAATAACCACTGGGATCGTGGCCGCTACCGCACCAATATAAGGGATTAATACCGCTACTCCGACAAGCACCGATAACAATACGGAATAGCGCAAGTCAAAATAAGCAAAACATAAATAGGTCACCACCCCAACAATCACCATTTCTGTTACTTTCCCTCGTAAGTAGTTGGTGATTTGTTCATTCATTTCGACCCAAACTTTGCCCACTAACAAACGATTTTTGGGTAATAACTTAAGAAAGCTTTTGCTGATACGTTCTTTATCTTTTAAAAGAAAAAATGTCATCAAAGGCACTAGAACTAAGTAAACCGCCAAAGTAAAAATACCAATTAATGATGCAACTGACGCTTTAACCACTGAGTCTGCAATGCCTGACATGCGGCTACGAAGGTTATCTGCCATCATATCAATAATGCCAACGTCCACTAATGCGGGGTATTGCTCTGGTAATTTCTGTGCGAATTCATTGAAACGGTTAACCATATTTGGTAGATCGGCCATCAAATTAATCCCTTGCTGCCATGCCGTCGGCGCAATAATTAAAATAACCATGGCACTTATTCCAGCGAATAAGGTCAAAATAATGCCGACAGCAACTGAACGAGATAACCCTATACGCTGTAATAAATTGGTCGGCCATTCAAGTAAATAAGCTAAAGCAATTGCCGCCAGCAATGGAGCCAGTATACTGCTGAAAAAGAAGATGATCACAAACCCCGATACGAGTAATGTAAAGAGGGCTATGGCTTGTGGATCAGCAAAACGCCGACGATACCACTGTAAAAACAATTCCAGCATTTATTGCTCCTGGGGGAATTAGTGCAAAGGACAGTTCCTAAAGTAACGAAAATTATACCGAAGAACAGATTTTACGATAGCTTTTGCTATCATGTGTTTTAAACTTTTCGCGTTTTTAGGTGCCTTACTTAAACATACCCGAAATAAAGTCGGTACTTACCCTAAATTTAAATGTTGTATGGGATACTCACGTTTCATGAAGAAAACTTTAAAATATCCATTATTGGCTTTCATGATCGCTGCGCTAATGAACGGTGCAGTTTTACCTGCTTATAGCGCAATTGAAGATACCTTACCCGATATAGGAACGACGGCGGGAGGCACTCTTAGCATCAACCAAGAAATTATTATGGGAGACGCAATCACACGCCAAATACGAGCCAGTACCCCTCTTATTTATGACCCACTGTTAACTCAGTATGTTAACAAACTTGGCATGCGCTTAGTAAAAAATGCCGACTCAGTTAAAACACCGTTTAAGTTCTATTTAGTCAATAACCCCAATATTAACGCATATGCCTATTTTGGGGGTAATGTCGTGCTGCATTCCGCATTATTTCGGTACAGCCAAAATGAAAGCCAGCTCGCATCAGTCATGGCTCACGAAATATCTCACGTCACGCAAAGACACCTTGCGCGAATGATGGAAGACCAGAAAAGCACCACTCCTCTCGCGATTGCAGGGACCATTGGTTCTTTACTGTTAGTGATGGCGAATCCTCAAGCCGGTTTTGCCGCTTTAACAGGAACAATGGCTGGGGTTCAACAAGGTATGATCAGCTTTACCCAAGCCAATGAACAAGAAGCTGACCGTATTGGCTTGCAGACATTAAGGCGCTCTGGCTTTGACCCACACGCCATGGCTGATTTTATGCAAACGATGTCAGACCAAACTCGTTATATGTCGAAGCCCCCTGAAATCCTATTGACGCACCCCTTACCGGATAGCCGTTTAGCGGATGCAAGAAACCGCTCTAATCAATATCCTAAAGTGAGTGTGCCATCATCACTGGATTTTATGTTAGCTCGCGTTCGTATTTTGGCCATGTATAGCACCGAGCAAAAACATGCCTTAGACCAAATTATTGAAAATTACGGGAAAGGTTCTGCACAAGAGCAAATTGCGGCACAATATGGTAAAGCGTTACTTCTTTCTCAGGACAAAAAATATGCAGAAGCAGGTAAAATCCTGACAGAGCTATTAGCGAAACAACCTGATAACCCTTGGTTTATTGATAGTATGACGGATGTCGATATCGAACAAAATCAAGTTGCTAGAGCAGTTTCGCGTTTACAAAACGCATTGAAAAAAACACCGAAAAATACTGTTTTCATTGTTAACCTTGCCAACGCATTAATTAATAATCATCAATATAAAGAAGCTACAACCTTGTTGAATAAATATACGTTTGATTACCCTGATGACCCGATTGGCTGGGATTTACTGGCCGAAGCGTCTGCAAAGCAAGGTAAACGTACAGAAGAACTCGCCGCTTACGCAGAAGGAATGGCATTACGGGGTAATTATGACACTGCGATTAATTATCTCAGCGATGCTAGCCGTCAAAGCCGTTTAGGCAGCTATGAACAACAGCGTTATGACGCTCGCATTGATGCGCTTAGAAAACTACAATTACGTGACAAAAATGCAAAACCGTAAGGAGTTAAAATAATGACGGATTCGATTAAGATTTACCACAACCCACGTTGTTCTAAAAGTCGTGAAACCCTAGCCCTTTTAACTGATAAGGGTATCACTCCCACGGTGGTCGAATATTTAAAAACACCCCCAACGGTAGCTGAGATCAAAAAACTCCTTAAAATGTTAGGCTTTAAAGATGCTCGTCAATTAATGCGCACCAAAGAAGAGCTGTATAAGGAATTGAATTTAAACGATGACAGCTTAACTCAGGACCAACTCATTAAAGCGATGCATGAGAACCCTAAGTTGATTGAACGCCCTATCGTTGTTAATGGTGATAAAGCACGCTTAGGCCGTCCGCCTGAGCAAGTCTGTGAAATCTTATAGTCACTATTTTGGCAGCTATGCGGCTGCCAACTCGTTTAGTCTACTAGAGTTTTAGAATATCTTTTACGAAAGGGATCGTTAATTTGCGCTGAGCAACGATGGATGCGTGGTCAAGTTTGTTTAAGATATCAAACAAGGTTCCCATTTTTCTATCTAAGCGTTTTAATACGAAACGGCACACATCTTCCGGTAATTCGAAACCACGAATACGAGCACGTAATTGCAGTGCCCAAATTTTATCTTCGTCACTCAGTGGATGCAGTTTATAAATTTGTCCCCAATCAAGGCGAGACGCTAAATCAGGTAATTTCAGTTCGATTTGCCGAGGTGGCCTATCCCCAGTGATTAATAAACAAGTTCGGCCAATTTCCAAAATACGGTTATATAAATTGAAAATCGCCATTTCCCACTCTTCATCACCCGCGATGCACTGAATATTATCAATACAAACGAGTGATAAATGTTCCATACCGTCTAGTACTTCAGGGACAAAATATGCACGTTTATCTAAAGGGACATAGCCTACTGCAATGCCTTGTTCAGACAGTTCAGCACAAGCCGCATGTAATAAATGGCTTTTTCCACCACCTTCTCGCGACCAATAATAGATATAACTACCGTGTGGTTGATTAATAGCAGACTGAATAGCAGACAGCAACGCCCCATTTTCCCCTGCATAAAAGCTTGCAAAGGTTTCATCATCTGGCAGATATAGTGGTAATGAAAGCTGTGATGGTGTGTTCAGAAGCGCCTCTGGCTGTACAAATCAATTTTCATCTAGCAGTTTACCATAAAAAACACGGATAGATGAATAAGAACGGTGAGCAAATGCCGCTCGATCAACCGAACGGCAATAGGGAAAATCACATGGCTTATTTTTTATTGCTATCAAGCTCTTGCACTTCAGATGTTACAAATTGCTTTTCAGGCCTAACAAATGTTATAAAACGGAACAATAGTGCCATAAAGATCCCGACAATCGTCGCCAGTGCCATACCTTTAAGTTCCGCTTGACCGATATGGATAACCGCACCACTAACACCAATAATTAAAATCACTGAGGTTAAAATCAAATTCTGTGGCTTGTTATAATCAACTTTTGAATCAATCAACACACGAATACCTGATGCACCAATTACCCCGTATAATAAGAGTGAAACCCCGCCCATGACAGGAACCGGCACTAATTGGATAGCAGCAGCTAATTTACCAACACAAGATAATAAAATAGCAATAATTGCAGCTCCGCCAATCACCCATGTGCTGTATACCTTGGTAATTGCCATTACCCCAATATTTTCACCATAAGTCGTATTCGGTGTTGAGCCAAAGAAACCTGAAATCACCGTCGAGAACCCATTCGCAAACATTGAGCGATGCAAACCTGGCGATTTCATTAAGTCACGCTCAACAATATTCGCCGTGACCACTAAGTGCCCTACGTGCTCAGCGATAACCACTAAGGCCGCAGGTAAAATGGTTAAAATAGCAAACCATTCGAAGCGTGGTGTATAAAATGTTGGGATAGCAAACCATGGCGCTTCAATAACGGGTGTAAAGTCTACAATCCCCATAAAATAGGACAATGCATAACCCGCTAAAAAACCAATCAAAATTGGGATTATAGATAAAAACCCACGGAAAACGACCGCGCAGAGAATAGTGACTGATAATGTGGTCAGGGAAATAATTAACGTGTTCGAATCAACCACTGCGCCATCTTTAGGTAATAGCCCTGCCATACCTGCAGCGGTTTGAGCAAGCTCTAAACCAATTACAGCTACGATTGCCCCCATTGCCGCTGGGGGGAACATGACGTTGATCCACCCTCTTCCTGCAACTTTAACAATCAGCGCAACTATACAGAACAACACGCCACAAATGATAAAGCCGCCAAGTGCCAATTCATAACCTAATGGTAATAAAATCAACACAGGGGAAATGAATGCAAAACTTGAACCTAAATAAGCCGGAATTTGCCCTTTACAAATAAATAAGTACAGCAGCGTTCCTATTCCATTAAACAGCAAAATTGTCGCGGGGTTTACACCAAACAGAATCGGTACGATAACGGTTGCGCCAAACATAGCAAACAGGTGTTGAAGGCTCAGTGGGATAGTTTGTAATAATGGTGGTCTTTCTTCAACACTGATGGTGCGACGAGTCATGTGACTTTATCCTCTTTTAGCGAAATGGCTAATCACTGAATAAGCAGTGAGTCTCTACAATTAATCAAAAAAAAGCCGACTTCTCAGTCGGCTTATCATTATTTAGTACCAAATATCTTGTCGCCCGCGTCACCGAGACCCGGAACGATATACCCCTCTTCATTTAAATACTCATCAATTGAAGCGGTATATAATTCAACATCTGGATGCGCAGCTTCTAACGCTTTTAAACCTTCTGGCGCTGCAACAAGGACTAAGATTTTAATCGAGGTACAACCCGCATTTTTTAATAAATCAATAGTGGCAATCATTGAGCCACCCGTCGCTAACATTGGGTCAACCACTAATGCCATACGTTCTTCAATGTTAGATGCGAGTTTTTGGAAATAAGGGACAGGCTGCAGTGTTTCTTCATCACGATAAACACCTACCACACTGATACGTGCACTTGGAATACTATCTAATACACCATTCATCATACCAATACCTGCACGGAGGATTGGTACTACAGTGATTTTCTTACCTTTAATTTGTTCTATTTCTACAGGACCACACCAACCATCGATAGTCACTTTTTCAGTTTCAAGGTCAGCAGTTGCTTCATAAGTCAGTAGGCTACCAACCTCTGAGGCCAGTTCACGAAAGCGTTTTGTGCTTATATCATGATCTCGCATCAGGCCGAGTTTATGTTTAACGAGAGGGTGTTTTACCTCAACGATCTTCATGGGTTTCTCCTACTATTTAAGACGGCGGCGGACAAAAAAATCGCCGGATTATACCTCTTTTAGCTTTGGTTGCCACTAGATAACGCTTGATTTTGGTCAAAACAACAACGATTAACACAATTTTTTTAGAATTATACCTTATCTCAGTTAAGTTGAAATTGGCTAAACCGCAAATTTGATTTAAATAAAATCACTTATTATTTTGCTGTACGGCTTCTTAGCAATCACCTTTTTTGGATCACGAGTACTAAAAAAATTTCCAACACAAAGCTATCGCAAACGTTTGCCTAGCCTGTTAGAATAATGTCAATGATGTTATTTTTCTCAAAAATGTAATTGCCTTGGGGGCCGTAGTGACTGATAAAACCTCTCTCAGCTATAAAGATGCCGGTGTTGATATTGATGCGGGTAACGCCTTGGTTGAACGTATTAAAGGTGTCGTAAAAGAAACCCGCCGCCCAGAAGTTATGGGTGGGCTTGGGGGATTCGGTGCATTATGTTCCCTACCGCAAAAATACCGTGAACCTGTTTTAGTCTCAGGCACTGACGGTGTCGGTACCAAATTACGCTTAGCAATGGATTTAAAACGTCATGACTCCATTGGGATTGACCTCGTCGCTATGTGTGTCAATGACCTGATTGTTCAAGGCGCAGAGCCTCTATTCTTCCTTGATTATTATGCAACCGGTAAACTGGATGTGGATACCGCTACTAGCGTGATTACAGGTATCGCAGAAGGCTGTAAACAATCTGGTTGCGCATTAGTTGGCGGTGAAACCGCTGAAATGCCTGGTATGTACCATGGTGAAGACTACGATGTGGCGGGTTTCTGTGTGGGTGTTGTTGAGCGCTCAGAAATCATCGATGGCAGCAAAGTGAGTGCTGGGGATGCCTTAATTGCTTTAGCCTCTAGCGGCCCTCATTCAAATGGCTATTCGCTGGTTCGCAAAATCCTTGAAGTCAGTCAAACCAACCCTGAAGAAACGCTATTAGATGGAAAACCTTTAGCTGATCACTTATTGGAACCAACACGCATTTACGTTAAAAATGTATTAGAGCTGATCGCAAATAGCGATATCCACGCCATTGCACACATAACCGGTGGGGGTTTCTGGGAAAATATTCCTCGCGTACTACCTGACAACACACAAGCGATTATTGACGGCAGCAGCTGGCAATGGCCCGCAGTCTTTAATTGGCTACAGCAAGCTGGTGATGTTAGTACCCATGAAATGTACCGTACCTTCAATTGTGGTGTGGGGATTATTATTGCTCTGCCACAGCAAGAAGTCGAAAATGCACTTGCTCTGCTGAACAAGCTTGGTGAAAACGCATGGCAAATCGGTACAATTGGTGCATTACCTGCGGGTGAAGAGCAGGTTGTGATCCGCTAATGAAAAAAATAGTTGTCCTCATTTCTGGCAGTGGCAGTAATTTGCAATCATTAATTGATAGCTGTCGCTCTGGGGCAATTGGCGCTCAAATTGTTGCTGTTATCAGCAACCAAGCCAATGCTTATGGGCTTGTTCGAGCACAACAGGCTGGGATCCCAGCCTGTTATTTAGATGCGAAACAATATACTGACCGCCAAGCATATGATGCTGCACTACTCGCGCAGGTTGACCAATTCCAGTCTGATTTAGTCGTATTAGCGGGTTTTATGCGTATCTTATCAGCCCAATTCGTCAACCACTTTGCTGGAAAATTACTCAATATCCACCCTTCTTTGCTACCTAAATACCCCGGTTTACATACACACCGTAAGGCGCTGGAAAATGGGGATAAAGAACATGGCACATCGGTGCATTTCGTTACAGAAGAGCTGGATGGCGGGCCGGTTATTTTACAAGCCAAAGTGCCTATCTTTGAACAAGATAGCGAAGAAGATATTATCGATCGGGTTAAAGCTCAAGAACATGCGATTTACCCATTAGTTGTTGAATGGTTCATCAGTGGCCGATTAACAATGCAAAAAGGTAACGCTGTGTTAGATAACCAAATTTTACCGCAACAAGGTTATGCTAACGAGTAACCTTCGTGACAGCGAAAAATATAAACTTAAGGGTGGATATCCACCCTTTTTTCGTCGTATTTCACATGGAAATAACATAGAACGGTATTGAGTTAAACAGCGTCCTCCTAAGTAAAATGAATTATTTTTCAACAAGGTGATCATCTCTCTGTGCTGTGTCATTATTTTATCGTAAATAAATGTTATCCTTGTAATCGAAGAACAACACATTTTTCCTAACTAAATAGAGGTATTTTTATGACAACCGGGCAAGTTCATCCGTTTAGGTTGCGCCCACTTGAACGTGAAGATTTAGCATTCATTCACCAGCTTGATAATAATGCCAGTGTTATGCGTTATTGGTTTGAAGAACCTTACGAAGCTTTTGTTGAATTAAGCGATCTTTACGATAAACATATTCATGACCAGTCTGAACGCCGCTTTATCGTTGAAAATGACAGTGAGAAAGTGGGCCTAGTCGAATTGGTAGAGATTGATTATATTCACCGACGCTCTGAATTTCAGATTATCATTGCACCGAGCCATCAAGGGCATGGCTATGCGAGTCGCGCTGCGCAATTAGCAATGGACTACGCGTTTTCTGTACTAAACTTATATAAACTTTATCTTATTGTTGATAAAGAAAATGTCAAAGCTATCCATATTTATAATAAACTAGGCTTCCATACTGAAGGCGAACTGATCGACGAGTTCTTTGTCAATGGCCGTTATCACACCGCTATCCGTATGTGTATTTTTCAGCAGCAATATTTTACGATGAAACAGCAATCTGCTAATCCAGAAAGTGTTATTACCCAAGATAAAGCAATTAAACAACACATTTAGCTAACTGGCTGGTATCATAGCCACAAAGTAACAAGAGTCTAATATGGAGTTAGAATGTCCCAAGAACGTCTCTATCATGAAAAAGAGTTAAGCTGGCTGTCTTTTAACGAGCGTGTTTTACAAGAAGCAGCCGACAAGCGTAACCCTCTTATTGAGCGAATGCGTTTTTTGGGTATTTATTCCAACAATTTAGACGAGTTTTATAAAGTCCGCTTCGCCGACGTTAAACGCCGTATTTTAATTAATGAAGAACGGGGTTCGGCAAGCGGTGCTCGCCACTTGTTAAAGAGAATTCAGTCAAGAGTTGCCAAACAAGAACAAGAGTTCGATATTCTCTATAATGATTTGCTATTAGAAATGGCGCGCAATCAAATATTCTTGATTAACGAACGTCAAATTTCGCCTCGCCAACAGATTTGGTTACGTCAATATTTCCGGCAGAACCTGCGCCAGCATATTACGCCAATATTAATTAATCCTGACACCAATCTGGTTGAGTTTCTAAAAGATGACTACACGTACCTTGCCGTTGAAATCATCAATGGCAATCACATTCAGTATGCGCTATTGGAAATTCCATCCGATAAAGTGCCTCGGTTTGTTAACTTACCGCCGGAAATGCCAAAGCGTCGCAAGTCAATGATCCTAATTGATAATATCCTTCGCTATACACTGGATGAAATTTTTAAAGGCTTCTTTGATTACGATAAGCTTAATGCTTATTCGATGAAAATGACGCGTGATGCAGAGTATGACATCGCAACAGAGATGGAATCGAGCTTACTTGAGATAATGTCGTCCACATTAAAACAGCGTTTAACCGCAGAGCCCGTCCGTTTTGTCTATCAACGTGATATGCCTGACGAAATGGTTGCTCTTTTACGTGAAAAGCTGGGGTTATCCAGTGATGACTCTGTGATTGCTGGCGGTCGCTATCACAACTTTAAAGATTTTATTAACTTCCCTAATGAGGGAAATAAAAATTTATTAAACAAGCCACTACCAAGGCTGCGTCACCGCTGGTTTGATAATTTCCGTAACGGTTTCGATGCCATTCGCGAACGCGATGTGCTGTTATATTATCCCTACTATACCTTTGAACATACTTTAGAATTATTGCGCCAAGCGTCTTTTGACCCGAATGTATTGTCGATAAAAATTAATATTTACCGTGTTGCGAAAGACTCACGCATTATCGATTCCGTCATTCATGCTGCCCATAATGGAAAAAAAGTCACAGTGGTCGTTGAGTTACAAGCTCGATTCGATGAAGCCGCCAATATTCATTGGGCAAAACGGTTAACCGAAGCTGGCGTGCATGTTATTTTCTCCGCGCCAGGGCTTAAAATCCACGCGAAATTGTTTATTATCTCGCGTATGGAAGAAGGGCAAATCGTTCGCTACGCTCACATTGGTACGGGTAATTTTAATGAAAAAACCGCTCGGCTTTATACCGATTACTCGCTACTCACAGCAAATGAGCTGATCACCAACGAAGTTCGTCGGGTATTTAGTTTTATAGAAAACCCCTATCGCCCAGTGACTTTCGATAATTTAATGGTGTCCCCACAAAATACACGGATTCGTTTAATGGCCTTAATTGACCAAGAAATCGAAAATGCACTCGCTGAACGGCCGAGTGGCATCACATTAAAAATTAATAATCTAGTCGACAAAGAATTGACCGACAAACTGTATGATGCCTCCAATGCAGGTGTCAAAATTCGTTTATTAGTCAGAGGAATGTGCTCTTTAGTGGCGGGTCAAGTCGGCTATAGTGAAAATATTCAAGTAACCAGCATTGTTGACCGTTTTCTTGAGCATGACCGTGTCTATGTTTTCACCAATGCGGGTGACGAAAAAGTCTTTATTTCCTCCGCTGACTGGATGACGCGCAATATTGACTACCGCATTGAAGTTGCCGTTAGTTTAGTCGACCCGCATTTAAAACAACGGGTATTGGATATTTTAGAGCTGCAATTTAGCGATACCGTAAAAGCACGTTATGTTGACAAAGATTTAAGTAATCATTATGTTCCCCGCGGAAATAAACGAAAAATCCAAGCCCAGCTTGCTGTGTATGATTATTTAAAATCAATCGAAACACCTGATACAAGAGCTTAAAAATATGCCAATAACCAACGCCTCAACACCGAGACCACAAGAAATTGCGGCTATAGATTTAGGCTCCAATAGTTTTCATATGGTCATTGCTCGTATTGTCAACGGTGCATTGCAAGTTCTCACTCGTTTGAAAAAACGTGTTCACCTTGCCGATGGCTTAAGTGATACCAATGAATTAAGTGAAGAGGCCATGGAACGGGGCCTTGCCTGCCTCGCGTTGTTTGCCGAACGGTTACAAGGATTTTCCCCTGAGAACGTGTGTATTGTTGGCACACACTCATTACGTGTCGCAACGAATGTGAAACTATTTTTGCAACGCGCTAAAGAAATCATGCCCTATCCTATTGAAATCATTTCAGGCCAAGAAGAGGCTCGATTGATTTTTATGGGCGTTGAACACACCCAACCCGAAAAAGGCCGCAAATTAGTACTTGATATCGGTGGTGGTTCAACTGAGTTAGTCATTGGTGAAAAGTTTGAACCGCTTTTGATTGAAAGCCGCCGTATGGGTTGTGTGAGCTTTGCTCGCACTTACTTCCCAAATGAAGAAATCAACCCTGAATTTTTTAATCGCGCCTACCTAGGGGCTTGCTTAAAATTAGAAAGCACTGCGATTTTATTTAAGAAACAAACTTGGGACGTCGCGATGGGTGCCTCGGGCACCATCAAAGCTGCTCATAGTGTAATACAAGAATTAGGCTATAAAGACGGTATTATCACCCGTGAACGCCTTATTGAAATCAAGCAAATGGCATTAAAATATAAGTCATTTAGCGCACTAAATATACTCGGCCTCTCTAATGAACGTAAACACGTATTTGTCCCAGGTTTAGCCATTTTACTTGCCGTCTTTGATTCATTAGAAATTAAAGAGTTACGTTTATCTGACGGTGCATTACGTGAAGGTGTTTTATATGAAATGGAAGGCCGCTTCCGCCACCAAGATATCCGTCAACGTACTGCATTAAGCCTTGCTGAGCATTATAATATTGATAGAGAGCAAGCGAAACGTGTATTAAAAACGATGGAAGAGCTCTATTTCCAATGGGGGCAGCAAAACCCTAAACAACTCAATCCACAGTTAGAATCCATTTTAATATGGGCGGTTATGCTCCATGAAGTTGGCTTAAGTATTAATCATAGTGGTATGCACCGCCATTCTGCTTATATTTTGCAAAATACTAACTTACCGGGTTTCAACCAAGAACAGCAGTTATTGCTTGCCACATTAGTACGTAATCATCGTAGGGCTATTAAGTATGACGATATCCCTAAATTTAATTTATTTAAAAGAAAACAATTTATGCCGCTTATCCAAATTTTGCGGCTAGCCATTTTGTTAAATAATCAACGCCAATCTACAACAATCCCTTCTTCGTTACGGATAGAAACGGATGATGGGCACTGGACTATCTATTTACCATCTGAATATCTCGTGCAAAATGCATTGATGTTATTAGATTTAGAAAAGGAAAGTGGCTATTGGGAAGATGTTCCCGGTTGGTCGTTAACTATTTGCGCAGAAAATGAGTAATTTGCGGCCATTATTGTAGTGATTTGTTCTTATTATTCATCATTGATGACTTGAAAATCACCGCTTATTTGACTCAACTATTTGATATATTATTTAAATAGGCGACAATAATGATAATAAATTTCGTCCGCTCGCAGACGAATTCATAAAAAGCGCTTTTGCGCTGCTATTGCTTTAAGGATTAAAATGTCACAATCTGCTTTCTCAACCGATGCGGCGCCAACAGTCAACCCGCACTCTCAAAAACTGGCACATATTCGCCAGCAAATCCTGACGCTATTTTTAGATGACGAAGAGTTCGTCCATGCGCTTGTTGAAAATGATCAACACGTCAGTATTGATGACAAAGCAATTAGTGAAAAAATTAGTCTTGTAAAAGAATTGCTACTTGATTTACACACTGCGGATATCGCCGATATCTTAGAAATGCTCCCTTATGATGAGCGTCTCGCGTTATGGCGTCTTGTTGATAATAACGAACGTGGTGAAGTGTTAGTTGAGGCCTCGGTTTCTGTTTGGGATAGCCTAATTAAGGATATGTCTGACAGAGAACTACTGCGCGCCGTTGCCAACTTGCATGTTGACGAACAAGCCTATATTGCTGAGCATTTACCTCGTGACACCATGCGTCGGCTCCTCACCTATTTAGAACCTAGTCTGCGTAGCCGTATTCGCGAAGTTTTACAATATGCGAAAGATAGCGTCGGTCAAATGATGGATTTTGAATTCGTCACCGTACGCCCAAATGTGACGCTAAAAACAGTTCAACGTTATTTACGCCAACGAGGCAAGATCCCAGAAGCGACCGATAAAATTTTCGTTGTTGATAACAATAATTATCTACAAGGTGAATTGCCTCTAACCACTATTTTAACGCAATCCCCTGAAAAAATAGTGGCCGATGTCATGAAGACTGACACAGTGACCTTCTTGCCTGATGAAAAAGGCGAAGACGCAGCGAGTGCGTTCGAACGTTATGACTTAATTTCTGCGGCTGTTGTTGATAATAACGGCCTACTAATGGGCCGCCTGACGGTTGAAGATATCGTTGATAACATTAGTGAAGAAAACGATAACAGTATTCGTCGTATGGGGGGGTTAAGCCCTGAAGAAGACGTTTTCGCCCCTGTCGGCCAAGCCGTTAAAACCCGTTGGACATGGCTAGCCATTAACCTATGTACCGCTTTTGTCGCTTCTCGTGTTATTGGCGTCTTTGAAGATACCATTTCCCAATTAGTCGCCCTTGCCACATTAATGCCTATTGTGGCAGGAATTGGCGGTAATACGGGAAACCAAACCATTACCATGATTGTTCGTGCCATTGCCCTGCACCAGATACAAAACAATAGTTTCTCTTTCTTAATGTTAAGGGAGCTTGGTGTCGCCTTTATTAATGGGGTTGTATGGGGAGGAATTATGGGTGTCGTCACCTACTTCCTTTATGGCGATATCGCTATGGGCGCAGTCATGACATTAGCAATGATCTTGAACCTACTGATGGCGGCTATTATGGGCGTGCTTATTCCACTCATTATGCTGAAAATGGGCAAGGACCCTGCTATCGGTTCTAGCGTGATGATCACCGCCATCACAGATACAGGCGGTTTCTTTATTTTCCTTGGCTTAGCCACTCTATTCCTCGTTTAAATTCGCTCTGCACGCGTCCTACTCTTAGATTAGGCGCGTGCAATTTACAAAACACTCCCTCCGACAGCAAAGCCCAGCTAAAAAACCAAAATCTCGCAAACAACCCTTTTATTTATCTATTAATTAAATGATTTTATAGTTATTTAGTTTATCTAGATTAATAAAGTTAATTATAACGAATAATATCTAGGTAATATTTACTTACTATAATTCAGTAAGAATTTATTAAATTAAATATAATTAACACTATAACTCACTAATTTAAATATACGATATTCTGCAAAATTCATATTATTAACATCATATAAGGTTATTTATCATCACGCCAAATCAATATGCTAACAAATCAAAACTAATTGGAATGTCATTCTTGTTTTTAGGGTTGAGGTTTACAGAATATAGAATTTCCTGCTATAAATATACACATGCAAAAAAGATACTGTGTATTAAACTAAGTTATACCCATCCAACGTTTTATACCTCTTATCTGCACCAATAAAAATGATTAGCTCATTATTATGAGTCAATGCTTATTATTTTGAATTTATGCAATTTAGTATTACAGGTAGTTAGAAGGAAACTATAATGACACCGCAAACCGCCAGCCAGCCCTCTGCGAGACCTTTGGGCAAAGAAGACTATAAAACATTAGGCTTATCCTCTTTAGGGGGAACTCTTGAGTTTTATGACTTCGTTATCTTTGTTTTTTACGCAAAAATTATTTCCCAACTATTTTTCCCAGGGGATAACGAATTTCTCGCGCTAATGGCAACACTGGGTCTATTTGCAGCAGGTTACCTTGCTCGCCCTCTTGGTGGCATTATCATGGCTCACTTCGGGGATAAAATTGGCCGCAAGAAAATGTTTACCCTCAGTATTTTCTTAATGGCATTCCCAACGTTTGTTATTGGTTTCTTACCTACTTATGAAACCATTGGCGCTGCTGCTCCATTATTACTGCTGTTAATGCGTATTATGCAAGGTGCCGCGATTGGTGGTGAAATGCCAGGTGCATGGGTATTTATTGCAGAACATACACCAAAACAACGTTATGGTTTAGGTGTCGGTACACTGACTTCTGGGATCACCGGTGGTATTTTATTAGGCTCTATCGTCGCAATTATCATTGAGCGCTCTTATACCACAACTGAAATTCATGATTTTGCTTGGCGTATTCCATTTATTCTTGGTGGTGTTTTTGGGTTTATCTCTGTGTATTTACGTCGTTTTTTACAAGAAACCCCGATATTCAAAGAACTGGCAGCCAAAAAGGCCTTGTCACAAGAATTACCCGTCAAAACCGTGATTAAGTCTCATAAACAAGCTTGTATGATCACTGCGGCACTGACGTGGTCATTATCAACCGCTATCGTTGTCACCATTTTGATGACACCAGATGTGGTGTTAAAAGGGATCTATAACATTGATAGGAATGTGGCATTGCAAGCTAACTGCGCGGCGACATTGACCTTAACATTAGGCTGTATCTTCTGGGGCTGGTTAGGCGATAAAACCGGAACTCGTACCTCAATGACTTTATCATGGGGTGGATTAGCCGTAACAGCAATTTACTTTTATTCATCATTATCCAGTGATATTGCGGCGAGTACGTTGATTTTTAACTATGGCTTGATGGGCTTCTTTGTTGGCGCGATTGCAACCACTCCAATTATCAGTACACGCGCATTTCCACCTGAAATTCGCTATTCTGGCCTGTCATTCGCTTACAATGTGGCTTATGCAATTTTTGGTGGTTTAACACCAATATTAACTGGTGCTTGGTTGCAGCAATCTCACATGGCACCTGCCTATTATGTCGCTGGCGTCTCATTATTAGCGGTTGCTGTAGCCTTCATTCCTCTATCTTGGAAAGGTTGGACTGTCAATTCAGAGTCTTCAAACGAAAAATCTGCGGTCTTAAAAGCTTCTAGTTTATAAAATCGATTGCCCCCTATTTACTCGGGGGGCAATCTTAATTGATACAAAATTATTCCCCCGCTCTCCCCCTTTACAAGCACTGAAGTATACAAGTACAGAAATTGACACTTATTCATATTTCCTCCATTTTTCTTTGTACCTATCACGTTAAACTACTAATATGTCTAACTGACTCTTTTTTGTTAGTTTTTTAGTATACAGCCTGACGGATCTCATCCACTTTTTTTGAGTTAAGCGAATTACCCAAAATGAATAAACAAAAACAACGTAAACCTTTTATTCGCTCTGCCATTTTTATTGCCATTATTGCGGTAGCTGGCGTTTCTTGGTACTTTTATCATCAAGAAAAACAATCAGATACACAATCTACTGGCACCGTAGCAAAACCAAACTCACAGCGAAGCGCGATGGGCCGCCCACCACGTGTGTTAGCCCCTGTGCAGTTTGCCGTTGCTGAACAAAAAGTCGTTCCACGATTTTTATCAGGCTTAGGCACAGTGCAAGCGGCAAATGTTGTCACTGTAACCAGCCGTGTTGAAGGCCAGTTAATGCAGCTGTATTTTACCGAAGGGCAATATGTCAATAAGGGAGATTTATTGGCACAGATTGACCCTCGCCCATTTGAAGTTCAGCTATCACAAGCTGAGGGGCAATTAGCTAAAGACAAAGCAACGTTAGCTAATGCGCAATTAGATTTAGCGCGTTATCAAAAGCTTGCTGGCACTAAAGTGATTTCGCAACAAGAGCTAGATAACCAAAAAGCGGCAGTATTACAGGCACAAGGCAGTATTAAAGTCGACCAAGCGGCTGTTGATAATGCCAAACTGCAATTAACCTACAGTAAAATTACTGCCCCCATCTCAGGGCGGGTTGGTTTAAAACAAGTTGATGTCGGAAACTTTATCTCTTCAGGAACCTCAACCCCTCTTGTTGTTATCACACAAACTCAACCCGCAGATGTCTTGTTTGCTTTACCTGAAGGTGATATTCCCGCGATCCAGCAAGCACAATCTTCCGGTGAAAAAGTATTGATTGAAGCTTGGGACAGAAACAATATCGCGCTAATCGCAAGCGGTGAGCTACTCAGTACTGATAACCAAATTGATGCTGCGACCGGCACTCTTAAAATAAAAGCGCGCTTTACCAATGAAGAAGAAAAACTTTTCCCTAATCAATTTGTTAACGTAAAAATGCAAGTTGAAACGCTGCAAAATGCCGTGGTGATCCCAACCGCTGCACTGCAAATGGGCAATGAAGGTCATTATGTTTGGGTATTGAGTGATGATAATAAAGTCAGCAAACACAATGTGACCGTGGGGATGCAAGATAGCCAACAAGTCGTTATTGAAAGTGGGCTCGCAGCAAATACCAAAGTCATCACCGATGGTGTTGATAAACTCACCGATGGCACAACTGTCGAAGTCGTTACCGCTGAAAGCATCGCCAAAAAAGAGCCCCGCAAAGGTAAAGCCAATAGCGCGGAGAAAGCGTAATGCAGCCTGAAATGTTAAAAGGCGGTGGGCCTTCTCGTTTATTTATTTTGCGCCCTGTGGCTACCACATTATTCATGGTGGCTATATTACTTGCAGGGATCATCGGCTATCGCTTCTTACCTGTTTCAGCCCTGCCCGAAGTCGATTATCCGACGATTCAAGTTGTTACCCTTTACCCGGGAGCCAGCCCCGATGTGATGACCTCTGCAGTGACTGCGCCTTTGGAAACCCAGTTTGGGCAAATGTCGGGTCTTAAACAGATGTCATCGCAAAGTTCAGGAGGAGCATCAGTTATAACACTGATGTTCCAATTAACGTTGCCTCTAGAGGTTGCCGAACAAGAAGTCCAAGCAGCGATTAATTCCGCCAGTAGTTTACTGCCTTCGGATTTACCCTATCCTCCGATTTATAATAAGGTAAACCCTGCTGACCCGCCTGTACTCACCTTAGCGGTCACCTCTGATGCGATGCCATTAACGCAGGTACAGGATATTATTGAAACGCGAATTGCCCAGAAAATATCCCAAGTTAATGGAGTGGGTTTAGTCACCTTAGCCGGTGGTCAACGCCCTGCTGTTCGCGTGAATTTAAACCCACAAGCCATGGCAGCCAAAGGGCTGGATAGCGAAACCATCCGCCTAGCCATCAACAATGCTAACGTCAACTCCGCAAAAGGGAGTTTCGATGGGCCAACGCGAGCAGTGACGCTTTCTGCTAACGACCAAATGAAGTCACTTGACGACTATCGTCAGCTTATTGTGGCCTTCCAAAATGGTGCGCCTGTGCGTTTAGGCGATATTGCAACGATTGCACAAGGTGCCGAAAATGCCTATTTAGGGGCATGGGCAAATAATGAACAGGCGATTGTGATCAATGTGCAGCGGCAGCCCGGTGCTAACGTCATTGAAACCACAGATACCATTCGTACGCTGTTACCCGAATTAATTGAAAGCTTACCTAAATCGGTTAATGTCGATATTTTAACCGATAGAACCAGTACTATTCGAGCGTCCGTTAATGATGTACAGTTTGAGTTAATGTTAGCTATCGCCCTCGTTGTGATGGTGATTTATTTGTTTTTACGCAATGGAATTGCCACCTTAATACCGGGCATTGCCGTGCCGCTGTCCCTCGTTGGTACCTTTGCAGTCATGTATTTTTGTGGTTTTTCTGTCAATAACCTCACCCTAATGGCATTAACCATCGCCACAGGTTTTGTGGTCGATGATGCAATAGTGGTGATTGAAAATATTTCCCGCTACTTAGAAAAAGGCGATAAGCCTCTGGTCGCTGCACTCAAAGGGGCGGGTGAAATCGGGTTTACCATTATCTCCCTCACCTTTTCTTTAGTTGCAGTATTAATCCCGCTGTTATTTATGGGGGATATTGTCGGCCGGTTATTCCGCGAATTTGCCATTACCCTAGCCGTGGCTATTTTGATCTCCGCTGTCGTCTCTTTGACGTTAACGCCAATGATGTGTGCGCGTTTATTAAAACCAGAGTCGCAACATAAACATAACCGTTTTGAACTAGCGTGTGAGCGTTTCTTTGACCGTATGGTTGCTGGATACGCAATTTGGTTAAAACGTATTCTTAATCACCAATGGTTAACGCTTTCTGTGGCGCTAGGCACCATGGTGCTGACTGTTTTGCTGTATATGTGGATCCCAAAAGGGTTTTTCCCTTTGCAAGACAGTGGAATTATTCAAGGGTCAATTGAAAGCCGTCAATCTATTTCTTTTGCGGCCATGGCGCAAAAGCAACAGGAAGTCGCGTCAAAATTATTGGCAGACCCTGCGGTTGATAATGTCACCACTTATGTGGGGGTTGATGGTAGCAACCCAACATTAAACAACGCGCGTCTCCAAATTACCTTAAAGCCCCTTGATGAGCGTGAAGATAGAGTGGTGGCGATTATTGACCGTCTACAGCAATCCGTGGATAACATTGCCGGGGTGAATTTATATTTGCAGCCTATGCAAGATCTCACCATCGATACGCAAGTTGCACGCACACAGTATCAATTTACGTTACAGGCAGGTTCACTAGAGGAATTAACCACTTGGGTTCCACGCTTGTTAGAAGCCCTAGAACAACAACCTGAACTCACGGATGTCAGTAGTGATTGGCAAAATAAAGGGCTAGTCGCCTATGTGAATGTTAACCGTGATACCGCAAGCCGTTTTGGTATCACAATGTCAGCCATTGATAACGCTTTATATAATGCATTTGGGCAGCGAATGGTTTCAACCATATACACACAGTCAAATCAATATCGTGTGATATTAGAACATGACACACAAACCCGTGATGGTATGGATGCGCTGAATGATATTCGTCTAAAAGGCACTGATGGAGCCATTGTGCCACTAAGCACCTTGGTAAATATTCAAGAAGGTAATGGGCCATTAGCCATTAATCACCTCGACCAATTTCCCGCGGTGACATTCTCGTTTAATGTGGCGAATGGCGCTTCGCTTGAGTCTGCCGTCAATGCCGTGAAATTGGCCGAATCACAAATTGCTATGCCAAAATCCATTACCACACAATTCCAAGGGGCGACTTTAGCCTTTGAAGCTGCACTAAGCAGCACTATCTGGTTAATTGCAGCCGCAATTGTGGCGATGTATATCGTATTAGGCATTTTATATGAGAGCTTTATCCACCCGATTACGATTTTATCTACCTTACCGACTGCGGGGGTTGGCGCATTACTTGCTTTAATGATGGCAGGAAAAGACCTTGATGTTATTGCAGTCATCGGCATCATCTTATTAATTGGTATCGTGAAAAAGAACGCCATTATGATGATTGACTTTGCCCTTGCTGCAGAGCGTGAACAGGGAATGTCCCCTTATGATGCCATCTACCAAGCTTGCCTACTGCGTTTTCGCCCAATTTTAATGACCACCATGGCGGCATTACTAGGAGCCTTGCCATTAATGCTAAGTACAGGTGTCGGTGCAGAATTACGCCAACCATTAGGAATTTGTATGGTTGGTGGCTTAATTATGAGCCAAATCCTCACCTTATTTACCACACCGGTTATTTACTTATTGTTCGACCGTCTTTCTCATTACTTTAAAGACCGTCGCCAAGCGAAGAAGGCACAGGTGTCATAATGAAGCGCTTCTTTGCTCTATTTATTAGCCGCCCGGTAGCAACGACGCTGATTAGCGTTGCGATTACTTTGTGTGGTGCCCTGAGCTTTCTATTTTTACCGGTTTCTCCGTTGCCTCAAGTAGATTACCCTGTGATTAACGTGACAGCGTCACTTCCCGGGGCGTCACCCGAAACCATGGCGTCCTCCGTTGCGACACCTCTTGAACGCTCTTTAGGCAGTATTGCTGGGATCAGCGAAATGACCTCAAGCAGTGCGCTTGGGCGAACCACTATTACCCTTGAGTTTAATCTCGACAAAGACATTAATAACGCGGCTCGGGAAGTGCAAGCTGCGATTAATGCGGCGCAAAACCTGCTGCCCAGCGGTATGCCAAGCCGTCCACGTTATTACAAGTCTAATCCGTCTGATGCGCCAATTATGATTTTAACCATGACCTCAGAGACCATGGGTACTGGCGAAATTTATGATATTGCATCTACCCGTTTAGCCCAGCGAATTGCGCAAATTGAAGGGGTTAGTGAAGTTTCAGTTGGTGGCGGCTCGCTCCCTGCCGTACGGGTTGAGCTCAACCCAACCGCCCTATTTAACCAAGGGGTTTCCCTTGATGCCGTGCGCTCAGCCATTAGTAGTGCTAACGTTCGCCAACCGCAAGGCTATATCAATGATGACGAAAAACGTTATCAAGTACAGACTAATGATGAGTTAAAAAAAGCAGCCGATTATCGACCAATTATTGTTCATTACAGCCAAGGCAATGCTGTAAAGCTCAGCGATGTCGCCAATGTTAAAGATTCCATTGAAAACGTACGCGCTGCCGGTATGGCAGACGGTAAACCGGCTATTTTGATTGTCATTCGTCGTGAAGCTGGCGCCAATATTATTGAAACAGTGAACCGTATTCGTGCTGAATTGCCTGAATTCAATGACATGATCCCTGCCGCTATTGATTTAAAAGTGGCACAAGACAGAACACCGACCATCCGCGCGTCTCTAGCCGAAGTGGAACGTGCTCTACTGATTGCCGTTGCCTTGGTGATCCTCGTGGTGCTGCTGTTCTTACGTTCAGGTCGCGCTACTTTGATCCCTGCCGTTGCTGTCCCTGTCTCATTGATTGGGACTTTTACGGCCATGTATTTATGTGGCTTTAGTTTAAATAACTTGTCATTGATGGCATTAACGGTTGCGACGGGCTTTGTGGTTGATGATGCCATTGTCGTATTAGAAAATATCTCGCGTCATATCGAAAATGGTAAAAAACCGTTTATTGCGGCGGTTAAAGGCGTGCATGAAGTCGGCTTTACCGTCGTTTCCATGAGTATTTCCTTAGTGGCTGTTTTTATTCCGCTACTGCTTATGGATGGACTGGTCGGCCGTTTATTCCGCGAATTTGCCATTACCCTTGCAACCGCTATCGGTATTTCTTTGGTGATCTCATTAACGCTCACCCCTATGATGTGTGCTTACTTACTGAAGAAACGCCCTCGCAACGTCAAAGCCAAACATCGCGGGTTTGGACGTGTGTTGCTGCGCTTGCAAGAAAGTTATGGCATCGCTTTAAAATGGGTACTCGAACATCGCCGTAGTGTTCTCGCGGTGCTATTTGCCACAATCGGCTTAAACGTTTATCTGTATATTACCGTTCCGAAAACTTTCTTTCCTGAACAAGATACCGGCCGTGTGCTGGGCTTTGTTCGCGCAGACCAAAGTATTTCATTCCAGTCAATGAAAGAAAAAATGACCCGTTTTATGCAGCAAGTTAAAGCCGACCCAGCGACGGATAATGTCACCGGTTTTACTGGCGGTAGCCGGGTAAACAGCGGTTTTATGTATATCTCATTAAAACCACTGGGTGAACGTACTGAAAGTTCAGCTGAAGTCATTAATCGGTTACGCATGAAATTAGCCAATGAGCCAGGGGCTAACCTGTTCATGATGCCAGTACAAGATATTCGTGTGGGAGGTCGACAAGCCAATGCCAGCTATCAGTTTACACTGCTTGCGGATGAGCTTTCTGCATTGCGTGATTGGGAACCCGCCATTCGTAAAGCACTCGGTGAATTGCCACAGCTGACAGATGTGAACTCAGATAAGGAAGACAAAGGCGCAGAAATGGCGATCACCTACGATAGGGACTTAATGGCCCAGCTAGGTATCGATGTCCGTGAAGCTAACAGTTTGCTTAACAACGCATTTGGCCAACGCCAAGTTTCCACCATTTATGAAGCGATGAACCAATATAAAGTAGTGATGGAAGTTGCTCCTGAATATACGCAAGATGTCAGTTCCCTCGACAAAATGTTTGTTATCAATAAAGATGGCGATGCTATCCCGCTGTCTTATTTTGCTCGTTGGCAGCCAGCGAATGCGCCATTAAGCGTGAACCACCAGGGGCTATCAGCTTCATCCACTATCGCATTTAATGTCGCTGACGGTTATACCTTAAATGATGCCATCGTCGAAATAGAAAAAACCATGACTGCGCTTGGCGTGCCATCTACAGTGCGAGGGTCTTTTGCAGGAACGGCACAAATATTCCAAGAAACTTTGCAATCACAATTATTTTTGATTTTAGCCGCTATTGTGACTGTCTATTTAGTCCTTGGGATTCTATATGAAAGTTATATTCACCCACTGACAATTTTATCAACTTTGCCTTCTGCTGGTGTCGGTGCATTATTAGCCCTTGAGTTATTTGACACACCATTTAGTTTAATCGCTTTAATCGGCGTCATGCTATTAATTGGGATCGTCAAGAAGAACGCCATTATTATGGTGGATTTTGCTATTCAAGCACAAAGAACAGCGGGTTTAACCGCTCAAGAAGCCATTTTCCGTGCCAGTTTATTACGTTTTCGCCCTATTTTAATGACGACACTCGCCGCCATTTTTGGTGCGTTACCGTTAATGTTAGGTAGTGGTGATGGAGCAGAACTACGTCAACCTCTCGGGATCACCATTGTCGGTGGCTTAATAATGAGCCAATTGCTGACTTTATTTACCACTCCTGTTGTGTATTTAAGTTTTGATAGCTTAAGGCAACGTTGGCAGCGCAAAAAGTCATTAACGCATAAGATTGTGGAGAATAACCATGAAGCTTAGGTTAAATAGCGTTAGTACTCGGCTTTTTTTAGCTATTTTTGCGACATGCTTATTGCTAGTGCTAATTATGCACCAAGGGGTGCGCATGAGTTTTCAACATGGCTTTATTGACTATATTAAAGAAAATGACCAACAACGCGTTGAGCAGGTTTCTTCCGCCCTTGCGGAACAATATGAAGAAATGGGCAATTGGCGGTTTTTGATTGGTAATGATCGCATTTTCTTTCGCATTCTGCGCTCTGTAGAACATCAACAGCATCGTGGCCCGATGCGACAGCGCTGGCGAACCATTTTTTGGGTTTATGATACACAAGACCGGCTAATTTTCGGGCAAGACACGCCCCTACCGAGCAAAGTTCTCCGTGAGCCTATTGTTACTAGCAATGGCGAAACCGTCGGTTGGCTCGTTGCCAGCTATGAAACGGGAATCAGCAGCGCCCTTGACCGCCGTTTTGATACCAAACAAATGTATACCAGTTGGATCATCGCTGGGCTGTCTTTATTTGTGGCTCTGATTGCCACATTGTTCCTTGCCCGTAGTTTTTTGAAACCCATCAAGCGGTTACTCGAAGGCACTAACCGGCTCGCCAATGGTGATTTTGCCACGCGGGTTCCTGAGTCTGGCCGCGATGAACTTGGGCAACTGGCTAAAGATTTTAACCATCTGGCCTCTACCCTTGAAAAAAACGAACAAATGCGGCGTGATTATATGGCGGATATTTCCCATGAGCTCCGCACGCCGTTGTCAGTTCTGCGAGGCGAATTAGAAGCGGTGCAAGATGGCGTCCGGCAAGCCACTCCCGAAACAATCAATTCCCTACTGAATGAAACCCAAACTTTAATTAAGCTGGTTAATGACCTCCACCAGCTCTCGTTATCGGATAGAGGTTCTTTGGTCTACCGTATGCAACTTACCGATATCATTCCTTTAATTGAAATGGCGATAGGCCAAGCTCGCTGGCGGTTAGAAGACCAACAACTTTCAGTTGAACGGCAATTTATTGCACAAGGCAACGTGTTTGCAGACCCTGACCGCATCACTCAGTTATTCTATAACTTAATGGAAAACAGCTTACGCTATACGGACCCACAAGGTAAAATTGCCATTCAAGTCACACAAGACCACAACCAGCTCAGTATAATTTGGCAAGATAGCGCCCCGGGGCTGACTGCTGAGCAATGCCAACATTTATTTGAACGTTTTTACCGTGCCGAAGGTTCTCGTAATCGCGCCAGTGGCGGTTCAGGTTTAGGGTTGGCCATTTGCTATAATATTGTTGAGGCTCACCATGGGACAATTTCCGCAGCACCGTCACCATTAGGTGGTGTCAAAATTACCATTAATTTACCGATTCAATTAAAAGACAAAGGTTTATGATCATGACTGAACAGAGCAATACCCCTATTTTGGTTGTGGAAGATGAACCCAAGCTAGGCCAACTGCTGTTCGATTACTTACAAGCTGCAAATTATCAACCCGCATTAATTGCACGGGGTGACCAAGTAATCGACTATGTTAAACAACATCAACCTGCACTCATTTTATTAGATTTAATGTTACCCGGTATGGACGGCATTTCAGTATGTCGTGAACTACGAAAATTCAGTGATGTTCCCATTATTATGGTGACAGCAAAAACCGAAGAAATTGACCGTTTATTAGGGTTAGAAATTGGGGCTGACGACTATATTTGTAAGCCTTTTAGCCCGCGAGAAGTCGTGGCTCGAGTCAAAACGATTCTACGCCGTTGCCAGCCAAATATGGCAACTAGCAATAACCAAACTAATAGCAATAATCAAACCAAGCTTATTATTGATGAAAATGCATTTCAAGTACGCTATGGCTCACAGTTACTTGAACTCACGCCCGCTGAATTTCGGCTACTCAAGTTTATGTCTGATAATGCAGGTATGGTGTTTTCTCGCGACCAGTTACTGGATATCTTATATGACGACCACCGCGTAGTAACGGACCGTACAATTGATAGTCACGTCAAAAATTTACGCCGTAAATTAGAGTCCCTCGATAACGAAAAAACCTTTATTCGTTCAATATATGGCCTCGGCTACCGTTGGGATGAATATTAAGTAATCAATAGACATACTATTCTTGTGGGATATTTGGTTTTTTTATCAAATAGGAGTAAAATTCTCATCCCTTAAAAACACTCTCTCGTATGAGTGAGTGCTGACTTGACATCAGATAGAGAATAACCATGTTTACACCAGAGCTTTTGTCTCCTGCCGGTTCATTAAAAAATATGCGCTACGCCTTCGCGTACGGCGCAGACGCCGTTTATGCAGGACAGCCTCGTTACAGCTTACGCGTACGAAATAACGAATTTAATCACGAAAACTTAGCTAAAGGCATTCAGGAAGCCCATGAGTTGGGTAAAAAGTTTTATGTGGTGGTGAATATTGCCCCTCATAATGCGAAATTAAAAACCTTTATTCGTGATTTAACCCCCGTCATTGAAATGGGCCCAGATGCTCTGATCATGTCTGACCCTGGCCTTATTATGATGGTTCGTGAAGCGTTTCCTGAGATGGATATTCATTTATCTGTGCAGGCCAATGCAGTTAACTGGGCATCGGTGAAGTTTTGGAAACAAATGGGCTTAACACGTGTGATCTTATCTCGCGAATTATCCCTCGAAGAAATTGCTGAAATTCGTCAACAAGTACCGGAAATCGAACTTGAAGTCTTTGTCCATGGTGCCCTTTGTATGGCCTATTCCGGCCGTTGTCTACTTTCGGGTTATATTAATAAACGCGACCCAAATCAAGGGACTTGCACCAATGCTTGCCGCTGGGAATATAACGTACAAGAAGGTAAAGAAGATGATGTGGGTAATATTGTCCATGTGCATGAACCTATCCCTGTACAAAATGTGGCACCAACCCTAGGTGCGGGCGCGCCAACAGATAAAGTCTTTATGATAGAAGAAGCTAAACGTCCAGGCGAATATATGACGGCCTTTGAAGACGAACATGGCACTTATATCATGAACTCTAAAGATTTACGTGCAATCGAACACGTTGAAAACCTAACAAAAATGGGTGTTCACTCATTAAAAATTGAAGGCCGCACAAAATCGTTTTATTACTGTGCTCGTACTGCACAAGTCTATAGACGTGCGATTGACGATGCTGTCGCAGGAAAACCCTTTGACCCAACGTTGTTATCTACTTTAGAAGGGTTAGCACACCGTGGTTACACTGAAGGTTTCTTGCGTCGCCACACTCACGATGCCTACCAAACCTATGAATATGGCTATTCTGTTTCTGAAACTCAGCAATTTGTGGGTGAATTCACAGGTAAACGTGTCAATGGTATGGCTGAGGTTGATGTAAAAAATAAATTTAGCGTTGGGGATAGCTTAGAGATGATGACCCCGGCGGGTAATATTGTCTTTACTTTGGACTCATTAGCAAACCGCAAAGGTGAAGCGATTGATGTTGCACCCGGTAACGGCCATGTGGTTTACCTGCCAATCCCTGAGGATGTCGATGTTAATTTTGGTTTGTTAATCCGTAACTTAGCAGGAACAACGACCCGCGCACCTCACCAAACTCAGGCAGAAAAGCAAATTGCAGGCTAACCGCCACTCCGTGTTTTTTAAATAGTTTGTTCGCTAAAAGCCAAAATCTCATCGTTTAACGTTTTGATATTTTGGCTTTTTTTTATCTATAATATGATATTATTTCACTTTATATGCTTTTTCTTATATGAGAATCATTCGCGTTATTGACATTTACATTGAAAAGTGCACTGAATATCCAATTTTATGCAACAGATCACATCAATTGGCTATTCAATATCGTATAGTCACTCTTGAAAACGAAGAACTAGAAAGTCATAAAATAAGACTAGGAACCACCTCCTTGGCTGGCTCAATCTCCCTTGAGCTAGCCATTTCTTTTATCTGCAATTTCTATTTCATTTCTCTTGTTAACGCTATTACTGTAAAAAATCTAAAATAAGCTCATCAATATCTTATAAATCCATTTATACTCATTTTAACGAATATTTGCCATATGTTAAGCCGAATGGATGGGTATATATGAATCAATATCAGTCAGCCATGATTATCCTTAATGGTAAACAAGCCAATCACGCTGAGCTGCGAAAGGCCATTACTCACTTACGTAATGAAGGCCATCAAATTCAAGTCCGTATTCCGTGGGAATTGGATGATACTTATTATTTTATTTCTCAGGCAATAAAACACGGCGTTGATACCATCATTGCCGCAGGAGGTGACGGCACAGTAAATGCAGTTGCCAGTACCTTGATGAAGTTCCCGAGTGACTCTCGCCCTACTTTAGGAATTCTCCCGATGGGAACGGCAAATGATTTTGCCACCAGCGCGAATATTCCACTGGATATTGAAGCCGCCCTTGCTCTCTCATTAAAAGGTAAAGCAGTTCCCATTGATATTGCGCAAGTCAATAAGCAATATTATTTTCTCAATATGGCAACTGGCGGCTTTGGGACGCGTATTACCACCGAAACGCCTGAAGCACTGAAATCAGCATTGGGCGGTGCCGCTTACGTGATAAATGGCTTATTGCGCCCTGATACGCTGAAAACGGATATTTGCCGCATTGAGGGCGAAAACTTTAGTTGGGAAGGTGAAACGTTGGTCATCGCTGTCGGAAACGGCCGCCAAGCGGGCGGAGGACAACAACTGACACCGCAAGCACTGATTAATGATGGCGCATTAAATTTACTGATTATTCCTGCAAGGGATGTCATACCCGCATTTTTAGCAAACCTATTTTCAGACGATAAAAACGAGCACTTGGTCGAAAGGCAATTATCATGGGTAAAAATTTCATCTCCTCACGATATGATCTTAAACCTTGATGGTGAGCCATTATCGGGAGATACCTTTACGTTCGCAGTGCAGCCGAATGCTATTCAGTGCCGGTTGCCGCCTCAATGTAACTTATTAGCTTAAAATATAACGAGAAAGCCCTAGTGTTCGGGCTTTCAATCATTACAGGCTACCACCATGCATGGAAGTGGTGTACTGGGCCAATCCCCTTGCCAACTTCTAAACTGTCCGCTTGCTCTAACGCAGCTTGTAAATAGGCTTTAGCCTGCGTAACCGCTTCTTGCCAATCAGAGCAACGAGGGCGCAGAGCAGCCAAAGCCGCTGACAAAGTACACCCAGTACCATGGGTATTTTTAGTATTTACGCGAATAGAGGTAAAGCGCCATTCACCTTCAGGTGTGATTAACCAATCAGGGCTTTCAGCATCACTTAGGTGCCCGCCTTTCATCAACACCGCTTGACAACCTTTTTCAAGTAATTTATACCCCTGAGTCAACATTTGGCTTTCTGTTTGTGCAACTTTTTCGTCTAGTAATACCGCGGCTTCAGGGAGATTCGGTGTAATTATAGAAACGAGGGGCAATAATTGTTGGCGCAGTGCATCAACCGCATCGGGTAATAGTAACGGGTCGCCACTTTTAGCCACCATTACAGTATCCAATACCACATACGGAATTGGATATTGCTTCAGCGCCTTCGCCACAACTGCGATATTACTTTGATTAAATAACATGCCGATTTTTGCGCTATCAATTCGCACATCACTGAGAACAGAGTCTAATTGTGCCGCCACAAATTCAGGGGGTAAGTCTTGGACGGATTGCACGCCTCGGGTATTTTGAGCCACCAATGCCGTCATCACACTCGTACCATAAGCCTCTAACGCAGAGAAAGTTTTTAAATCCGCCTGAATACCCGCCCCACCCGATGGGTCTGTTCCGGCTATGGTTAACGCATTGATCCTCATGAGTGATTCCCCTTTTCGGCTAAAGCATTTGAATAGATTGATAAGCGAGGTTTACTGAAATCATTTTAAATCAAACAATAAAACCGCCTTGATTGTCTCATATCATTTAACAAATACCAGCGGTTAGTGAATGAATTTTAATGACTTAGATAAAAAGGGGAAATATATTACACAGGAAAAATTAACGTGACTTATAAGTACACATTAGGCAAATGAATATTACCGACACCTCGCTGTTTTAATAGCTGGACAAATGTCTCTACTTCCGTTTGGGTTGCCGCAGGCCAGTTAGCCGCTTCATTTTTTACGCCATGTTGCTGAAAAGCATTAACTTTTATTCGTGTATTTGCAGGAAGTTGATTTAAGAAATCAGCCAGTTTATCAATATGTTCTAGATAATCTGTTTGCTGAGGAATATATAATAAACGCAATTCATACAATTTCCCCGCTTGTGCCAGAAATTGAATTGATTGAAATACACGTTGGTTATCTTTCCCAGTTAATCTTAAGGCACACTCATCGCTCCATGATTTTAAGTCAATCATTACGCCATCAGTATACTCAATTACCTTACTCCACCCCGCAGAAGCAAGATGGCCATTACTGTCAATAAAGCAGGTTAAATGTTTCAGTTCAGGTGTGTCTTTAATCGCTTTAAATAATTCAATAATAAAAGGTAATTGTGTTGTTGCTTCCCCGCCACTAATGGTTATACCATTCAGAAAGACAACATTTTTTTTCAAGTCATTGATAGCATCATTAACACTTAACGACACTGTCATTGGGCTTGAATTCTTAGTGCACGTTTGTAAACAAGTGTCACAGAGCTGGCAGGCATCGCTATCCCATATAACCTTACCATCAACAAATGATAACCCATTGTGAAGACAGGTTAAAACGCAGTCCCCACAATGGTCACAGAGCGCCATGGTATATGGATTATGGCAATTCAAACAACGTAAATTGCAACCTTGCAAAAAGATAACATGTCGATTGCCCGGCCCATCTACGCAGGAAAAAGGAATAACCTTATTCAGCGTAGCGCATCGATTGCTCATTGCTGATGACTCGCTGCTGACGGGCTGTAATTTTACAGTTCTTAGTCGCTTCTTCACCTAACCAGGTAGTATTGCTTCTAGAACCTTGTTCTTTGTATTTTTCGATATCTGACAAACGCACCATATAGCCAGTGACACGGACTAAATCATTACTTGCCACGTTTGCGGTAAATTCGCGCATCCCACAACTAAACGCCCCTTTGCACAATTGCATTAATGCTTGCGGGTTTTGTTTAATCGTTTCATCGATGGTTAAAATGTCACTGATCCCAGATAAATAGTGTTTGTGATGAGGTGCAACGGCTTGAATATGCGACACAGGATCAGGCTCCTCACCATATGGAATACGAGCCCCCGGCGTCGTTCCTATGTCTGAGCTAATCCCAGATTGCGCATGAAGCATAGCTCGGTTTTTATAGCCATATTTAACCGGTATTGTTTCAACAAAGTCTGCCAATTGTTCACTAATTTGATAAGACAATGGTAAAGCTGGTGAATTCGCTTGGTACTGGCCTTTCACGCCATCTTTTTCCATCAAGATATTCACGGCCTCTGCTAAACCATAAATACCAAACATCGGTGCAAAGCGTTCTGGCTCAATTAACCCCTCTTGAACAAGAAAACTGGTTTGGAAGAAATTAGATTCCTCATATAAAAATGCGCTACGTGTTTCAATGAGTTCCATTTGTAACTCACAATACTTTTTCAATTGCACATTTAAAAAATCAGCTGAATTTTGACTGCGTAACGCAACTTCGCGCAAATTAATACGAACTAAAGTGCTTCCGCCACCCGCAACAGGTAATGCATTATAACAACTGACAATACCGTAACCTTGTTTATCGAATGCCGCACTATGAACAATATCATTTGCAATATGTGGCTTACTACATTCACAAATATTCTCAATCGCTTGTAAGAAAAGCGACTCTGGTGTGCGTTGTGGGTGATAGACAAATGTCAGGTTAGGTGCGACTTGTTTCAGTTCTGCATCAATCCGTAAAATCAAACGGCAAATAACGTTGTCATCTGGCCCAATATTGGCATGCATAAAAGCATCAGGTAGAGTTCGGTCTAACTGCACCCAGAATCTTTTTAGTTTTGGATACAGTTGTTCTTCTGTCAACTCACCCACGTATGGCATGAGGACTTTATCTAAATACCCTAAAAACACAGGGAAATTGGTTACCGAAGGGACGTGGTGGTACAAAATCATCAGATGATTAAGGGCGTCATCAAAGTCCTCAGCAGGGGCTAACTCTAAGTATTTTGAACCTTGCTTGAGGTATTTTACATAATCGGGCAATACATAACGTGGCTTATACGGTGCATTTCCTTCATACATATCACAAATAACACGTTCATTTAACGCATCCGCTAGGGGTTGGCTCATCGCAAGGTAAGGAATATTACTATCGGCCTCTATCGCTAAAAAATTGGCTTTTTGTTTTGGTGATAATATTTTGTCTGTAGCGATAGCCAAGCATTTTGCTTGATATTCAGTCAGTGGTTCTTGGCGTTTCATCATGGTGATGTTCCTTTGTTAGTTAGAAGCCAAGGTTACGCACAGCAATGTATATGCTATAAACCTTTAAGTACTCGCTCCTACCCGTGTTGACATGCAGCAGCTTATACCTGCCGCCTATAACACTCATTTCATCCCATTGAGACAAGTCATTATTTGACGTGCATCATACTTTTTAGATTTGTTTGCACGCTATTTTTCATAAATGTCTGCTCTATCAACATTACTAGTCGTAATCACCTAAATTGTTAAAAATATCTTTTTATTACAAAACGTTAAATACAACAATAATGAGTGACACAATGTTTTCTCTTATTCTTGATTAAAAAATTCTCTTTCATTTTTTCTTATCAAATAACGGCCTTATTAATAAGAAAATGAAATACCTTATCTATTATTATTGGTTATTTTTAGGAGGATTAGCCTATTCAATAACCAATCTGATAAGTTAACATCCAATTTATCTATCGGTTATCCTACTTAAAAACAGGCAAAATTAAACGGTTCTACCATGACCAGCCAATTATTATCCTTAACTATGTAATAAATACTGTTATATTCTGTACATCTTAATTAAAATAATTTCGCTCAAAATTATAATAATAATGCTAATCTGATAATCATTAGCGAGCTAATCATCATTTTTATATCTGCGATACAGAACTGGATTTACAATGAGAGTTTATAAAAACATACAGTTGGCCGTAGGTGCATCGCTACTCATGAGCGCCTCAATCTGCATATCATCGCCTGCCGTTGCACAAGAGCAATCGGAAAATTTATGGGATACATTTAAAAGTAATGTCAGTACCACATGGGACTCAGACAAATATGAGCTATACGTTCCCGCTGTGACTTGGCACAACCGTGCAATGTACGACAAGAAAAAAACAGATGAATATAACGAGCGCCCTTGGGGTCTGGGCTTTGGTAAATATCGTTATGATGAAGACAATGACTGGCATGCTATCTATGCAATGGCATTTAAAGATTCACATAATGATTGGGAACCAATTGGTGGTTATGCATTCCAAAAAATGTGGATCCCCGGGGACATTGATGGTTTTCGCATGGGAGCTGGCTTCACTCTAAGTGTTACTGCCCGCAAGGATATGTACTATATTCCGATCCCAGCACCGCTTCCTCTGGTATCAGTGGAATATGACAAACTTTCGCTACAAGCCACTTATATTCCGGGAACTTATAATAACGGTAACGTATTATTCGCTTGGTTACGTTGGCAATGGTAATTTAAGTACTTCATTACTGTATAAAAAGGCCGGTGGGATATTCCCACCGACCTTTTTATTATCAGAAAATCAAATTTAGCTCAGCTGTTGGCTTTTAGCTAAATCTTGCTTTTTAGCCCCTGAGAACTGGTACCCAACCCATAGAACCGCTATCCATAATGGCATAATTAATACCGAGATGCGCAAGCCGTCCATTGTCAGGATAATCCCTAAAATTAACAGCAAAAATGCTAAGCATAGATAGTTCCCAAATGGATACCAAATGCTTTTAAATTTCGTTTCAACACCTTGTTTGTTCATTGCCGCTCTGAACTTCAAATTTGAAACACAAATCATAATCCAGTTCAGAACTAACGTCGTCACAACCAATGACATTAATAATTCGAAAGCTTTACCTTCCATCACAAAGTTAATTAAAATCCCGCCAGAAGTCGCAATACCTGAAACTAATAATGCCATGACTGGAACGCCACCTTTATTCACTCTTGCAAGAAATTTAGGTGCATTACTTTGTTGTGCCAAACCATACAACATACGGCTTGTCGCATAAGCCCCGCTGTTATAAACAGACAACGCAGCGATCAAAATGACAACGTTCAACGAATTAGCAACCAGTAAATCCCCTAATTCGTGGAAAATTAATACAAATGGGCTTGTTTTGCCATCAAGGTCAACCCAAGGGTACAACGCTAACAATACAGCTAACGAACCAATATAAAAAATCAAGATACGGTACACAACTTGGTTTATCGCTTTTGGAATGCTTTTATCTGGGTCTTCTGCCTCTGCGGCCGTAATACCGACTAGCTCTAAGCCCCCAAATGAAAACATAATAATAGCCAAAGCCATTATTAGCCCATTAAAACCATTAGCAAAGAAACCGCCATACTCCCATAAGTTACTCACTTTCGCTTGTGAGCCACCATGACCGCTAAGTAGTAAGTAGCAACCAAAAATAATCATAGCTACGACAGCAATAACTTTAATCAATGCAAACCAGAATTCAGTTTCCCCATAAGAGCGAACATTAACCAAGTTAACGGCATTTACCGCAATAAAAAACACCGCGGCAGAAACCCATATCGGGAGTTCAGGCCACCAGTGTTGCATATATTTACCTGCGGCCGTCAGTTCTGTCATCCCAACAAGGATAAACATAACCCAGTAATTCCACCCGGAGAGGAAGCCCGCAAAACCACCCCAATACTTAAATGCAAAGTGGCTAAATGAACCCGCGACAGGTTCCTGAACAATCATTTCTCCCAACTGGCGCATGATAAGAAAAGCAATAAACCCACACAATGCATAGCCCAGTAAAACTGATGGCCCTGCCATTTGTATGGTTGTTGCTATTCCGAGGAATAACCCTGTACCAACAGCGCCTCCCAAAGCAATCAATTGGATATGCCTATTTTTTAATCCCCGCTTTAGCGTCTGTTGCTGTTGCGCCATAACTTTACCCTTTCGTCCTCTTACTTGCTTTTTATCGCCCAAACTAATGATAATGACACAAGTTTATTTGAATTTTCTTATTAACACTACATTCTTCTGGCGTTGTTTTTACCCTATTCTACGAACCAGAAGCTGGTGCTATTAGTTATTTTTTTTCATCACATAACAAAATGATACCACAGGATAGTTACCCCAACTCAATATCATGGATTGTGCATTAAAAAGCAAATTCAAAATGGTAACAAGTCAGTTACACGACAAATACCAAAAATAAAGTCCTCTCCACCTTGGTCGCACAGGCTATCCATCGCTAAAAGATAGAGAAAAATACAGGCCAAGATTGCACTTATAACAATAATTAATTTACGACCAAACACCGATAATTCCTTCATATTTCTATGATGATTTTATTTTTCAAATGATTACAATACTAAGGTACTGCCATTTTATGATTGATATCACTTATGGCATTGCACGTAATGCGTTTATAAAATAAATGGTACTCTAATTTCGAGCCTTAAATTTGAGGAAAATATGCAATTGACCTCTTTTTACAAAAATTTCGCTCATTTTAGGTGCTATTGGCCATTAACTTATTCTGATTGTGCTTTTTTTATCCTAAAAATAGGAAATACCGCACAAGCAGCCTTTGTCATGATGAAATGAAGTTGTGTATACTTCTGCTACCGTAAAACTAGAAAACATTTGAGATGCCACAAGATAACCACTTAGCACTTGTTTATGCTTTGAGTAAATGGATAGAAGAACACTTAGGGCGCGTGATCCACTTAGAAGAGCTCGCGGCTTATTCAGGCTATTCACTTTGGCATATGCAAAAAATTTTTAAAGAAGTCACAGGGATTTCACTGGGTAAATACATCCGCCAACGCCGTCTTGCTGGTGCGGTTAACTTACTGCGCAACAGCAACCAGTCTATTTTCGATATCGCACTGGATTTTGGTTTTGGGTCACAGTCCCACTTTACCTATATGTTTCGTAAGGAATATGGCATTACGCCATTTGATTTTAGACAGAATGACCAAATCCAATTAGATGTTAAGCAACCGCTTCATTTGATTCATAATTATGAGTGAGAATATTTTAGCCGCATTAATCTATTGATTCACACACTAATGCTATAAAACATTGTCATTTCAACCTTTGACTATTGAACAGAGTTCCTGCGTTATATTCTGTTCAATTTCACATCAAATACTCATTATTCTAGTACGCGTAAAAATTATAACTATTTGTATAATTTACATTCCGAATAATTGGAGTAAGGTATTGGCAGAAAGCACGAATTTTAGGAGGCATTGGATGTCAATCAAACTGGTCGCCATTGATTTAGATGGCACATTACTTAACTCCCAACACCAAATATCTCCCGTAGTAAAAGAGGCCATCACACAAGCCAAGCAAAAAGGTGTCCATATTATTTTAGCCTCCGGTAGGCCATTTTCGGGTATATCCCCCTACCTGCGGGAATTAGATTTAAATACAGCGGATAACTACTGTATTAGTAATAATGGTAGTGTCATTCACCAAGCCAATGATGGCAGTCATCTGGCAGAAAATTTGTTAGATTTCGCTGACTTCCAATATTTTGAGGAACTGGCTAGAAATGTCGGGGTCCACATGCATGCTCTTGCGGATAACAGCATGTTCACGGCAAACCGCCATATTAGCCACTATACGGTGGCAGATGCTTATCTAACCCACACTCCGCTTATCTATTGCCCCGTTAATGAAATGGACTCTTCTCTGGAATTTACTAAGTTTATGATAATTGACCATCCAGAAAAATTAGATATGGGTATCAGCTATATTCCAGAGAATGTCTTTGATAATTACTCTTTAACTCGAACAAGCCCATATTTCCTTGAGGTATCAAATAAAACCTCAAGTAAAGGCGCAGCGTTAGAATGTATCTGTGAAAAACTAGGCATTACACCGGACAAAGTCATGAGTATTGGAGACCAAAACAATGATATTCAAATGCTGCAATACGCCAGTGTTTCTGTCGCAATGGGCAATGCTTTAGAGCCAATTCGCCAAATGGTTAAATTTGTCACCACAACCAATGATGAAGATGGTGTTGCCGTCGCCATTAATAAGTTTATTAATGTATAAGTCCGCAAAAAATTTCACTTCAGTATATTTTCCGTTGCAGCGCTTACACCAGTATGCGCTGCCATTTTTAACCGTGTATTGGTTTTTGCCTAGTCGCTAAAAAGCAAATCACCGACCCCATTGTCACCATTAACACACCCTGCCAAAAACTTAACGTTAATGCGGTACTTAACAACATAGACGCGAATGCTGTCGATATAACTGGAGTGAAATAAGAAAGCGTCCCTAGAAAAGCCACATTGCCCTTGATAACCGCAAATGTCCATAATGCATTCGCCCCACCAGTCGCAATAGAGGCAACGAGTAATAACAACAGGCTTTCGCTATTGATAATAAACGCTGTTGGCGTACTAAAAAAATACAAAATCCATAACCCAATAGAAGTCATGATGAAAAATAATACCATGCCATTGTGACCACCAGAAATACGCTTGGTAACATTACTATAAAATGACCAAACAATGGCTCCAATAAAAGCTAAAAAATAACAAAGTGGGTTACTTTGTATATTTGCCAAAATAGTTTGCACCGACAATGGCTGATTGCCTGAAATTACCCAGATCAACCCCATAAAAGCTAAAACCAACCCTAATCCTAATAATAAAGTGAAACGCTGGCGGTTAAAAAACACAGCAAGTGCGATAGTAAAACTTGGCCACAAATAATTCACCATACCAAGTTCAATAGCTTGTTGCCGGTTATTAGCTAATCCTAACGCCAAAACAAAACAGATTTCATAGCTAACAAATAACACCGTTCCCCAAAGCAAATAGCGTTTAGGATATTTCGTTATTTTTGGTATCCCCATAACGAGTACCAATACAAGCGAACCGACTGTATACACTAATGCAGCACCACCCACAGGCCCAAAGTTTTCACTTACACTACGGATCAGCCCTACCATTGTGCTCCACAACAAGATTGATATAACCCCATACAGCGTTGCGGCATACTGATTCAATTTCATAATTTTCTCAGCTATTTAGTTTCGAAATTGGTATTTATTGTAATAATACATTTATTTTATCACCTTAAAAAACCTTATAGCTCAAATAATTATAATGCAAGCGCTTATTCTTATTACGCATTGATAATATTTCATAAAAAAAATTCTCAGGCTATCACCTAAGAATTTTATGCTTAAAATGTTTTGTATTAGCGAGATGTTTCTTTCTCAACCCACTTATCAACTTCTTCTTTTTCCCATATCCCTTCCTCAAACTGTTTCTTTAATTCAGGGTGTTGATTGATATCAAAAGTCGGTATTTTGCCGGCAACTAACTGCTGGTTATAATCTTTAGCAAGTTTGAAAGCGATACCCGATAATAAAAGGATCGCAATTAGATTAGTTATAGCCATTAAGCCCATCGATAAGTCTGCGAGTTTCCAAATAAATGGCATTTCAGCGAGCGCACCAAACATCACCATACCCAACGCAGCTAAACGAAAAATAAATAACCCAGCTGTATGATTATTCTCGAGAAAAATCATATTACTTTCGGCATAAGCATAATTAGCAATGATTGATGTAAATGCAAAAAAGAAGATAGCAATTGCAATGAACGTACTTCCCCAGCTACCGACAGCAGAAGAAAGAGCAAGCTGTGTCAATTCAATCCCATTAATGTTATCCATTCCACTTTCTAGAACGCCAGATGATAAAATAATAATGGCGGTCGCACTGCAAATAACGATGGTGTCCATAAATACACCGAGCATCTGTACATACCCTTGTGACGCAGGATGTGGTGGATAAGGTGCCGCAGATGCCGCTGCATTTGGTGCAGACCCCATCCCAGCTTCGTTAGAGAATAACCCCCGTTGAATTCCTTGTGTCATTGCCTGGGCAACACCATAACCGACAGCCCCACCCGCAGCCTCTTGCAGGCCAAATGCATTTCGAATTATCAGCATAAAAACTTCAGGTAATCGTTCAATATGGTGCCCAACAACCCAAAAAGCTAATAGCAAATAAGCTAACGCCATAACTGGAACAACTAATTCAGCAACTTTCGCAATGGATTTCAATCCACCAAAAATAATAACTCCGCTTAATAAAACTAAGCCAATGCCAACATAAATTGGATTGAAATCAAAGGCGACTGCGGTTGCTTGAGCAATAGAATTAGCTTGTACTGCATTAAATACTAAACCAAAGGCAATAATCAGGAAAATGGAAAATAATACGCCCATCCAGCGTTGGTTTAAGCCTTTTTGCATATAATATGAAGGCCCACCTCGATAGTTTCCTTTATCATCTTTGGTTTTGTATAACTGTGCGAGAGTACACTCAATAAAAGACGTAGCCATTCCGAGTACAGCGACGACCCACATCCAAAAAATAGCACCTGGCCCACCTGCTGTTAGCGCAATTGCAACTCCGGTTAAATTTCCTGTGCCGACCCTAGCGGCTAAACTTGTACATAATGCCTGAAAAGATGAGATACCCGCACTATCGGACTGTTTACTATTTTTTAAGACACTAAACATATGGCCAAAATGCCTAATTTGAATAAACCCTGACCGAAGAGTAAAATACAGGCCGGCACCCAGTAATAAATAAATAAGTAAAGAACCCCAAATAAAATTAGTTAATGAGTTTATAAATTCTATCAAATTACACTCCTTTTTTATTAGAACGATTAATAAATAATTAATCGAAAATCAAAACCTCACATTTAAAATATAACTCCAGAAAAAGGAGTTCAGCTTACAAAAGCCAAATCATCTTAATATGATTATCAGAAATTATATTTTTTTATCTTTAATGTAAATTGATTTTCGCTTGAACAATCATTAACTACATTACGTTTTAATAAAAACAAGTTAGACATTTACAAAAAAAGACATGTAACATGTTGAAAAATCTAAGCATGATAAAATCATTTATTATTTAACAAAAAACCAATCAAATGATTGAATTATAGTATTTATTTTAATCAAATAGTCACTTAAACAAATAAAAGCCTATTATTTATTTCACATCGTCAATTTTAATTAGTTTATCCTCTAACTAAAACATTTTTCATATTAACTTTATTTAACTCATTTGCTATTTGGAATATTGACTCAATGAATAACGTTAATTCACAACGCCAAACCAATCAAATTGCAATCATCATAATTAGATTATTGCTTATGCTTTCACTTAACAATAAACTGAGCTTAATTAAATTTATAAACAAGAGGTTAACGCATGGAAATTAATATTAAGTTATCTGATGACCCACTTTCTCAGCTCCCTGAAAAATCATATGAATCCTTCATTGCAGAACTGAAAGCTCGCGTTTTAGAAGTCTACCCTGGTAGTTATCTATTGATTACTCATGATAATGGCCCAACAACCTTTCAAACTAAAGGCTTTCATGATGATAACGAAGCACATATTGTTTTACATGAACTTGTCGAAGATGTATTAAAACATGGTCATTGGTTAAAACAATAAGCTCTCTGTGAGGTTATGAATAGAACCAGCAGTGGTCTGCATGATCGCTAGCTGGTTGTTTTAACTCTCCTATATTTCAATAACGCTCTTCCAATATTTATCCAAACTCTGATCAAGATCATACTTAATCTTAACTTTCACCAAAATAAGTGGAAATCGCTTTACCTCACACCGTTATATGGTAATGTATATAACGTAATTTTCATTTACATTGCTTTTGCTAATTATAGCGGCCAGTATTTATACTGGCTCTTTTTTATGAAATCATGCTAAAACCCATTCGACATCCCCCGTTTTAGGTCTAATCTGCTATAGTATTTCTCTAATACCAGATAGAGTTATTATTCATTGTGTGCAAAATAGAGGTATGACTATGAAGCGTTTATTACTGGCTTTTTGCCTGGCCCCAGCCCTTGTTATGGCTGATAATGCCCCATTAAATATTAGTGAGATAGCCAACGATTATTGTGAAATCACAGGTCAAGCACTAAGTGAAGCATACAGCACTGACAAAACTAGCAGTGAATTAACCCAAGAAACCATTGCTAAACTGAAAAGTGAAAATGTCGATCTCAAGCAATTAGCCACTGTTGAGTCAGACCTCCGCAAAAATCTAACTTCAGCGATTGATACCGTACGTAGCAATAAATCTAAATTTGCTAATGAAGCTGACTTCAATAAATCATTAAATGATTCTGTTTCAGCTTGTAAAATTCAAACTGAACTTCTTTTGAATAAATCTTAATCATTTAATTTTTCTAGGAAACAAAAAAGCGCTCAACTTTTACTTTGAGCGCTTTTTTATCAATTAGCTTGTTTTTTAACACACAACTGTTCAATAGAAAATTGTAACTCCGGTGTTTCACTAATAATCAGCTGCCCATGTTCAGAAAAACTCCCTTCCTTAACAATCACATTCGCAACAAATGGCAGAGCGTCGTCTTGGGAAGATAAATGGTATAAGCCACAAACTCGATAACTCTCCCCTTCCTTAAACTCATTTTTTTGTACTATTTCAACATCACTAAACTCAACTGCTGATGAGTTGCCGAATTTCTTTTCCACCAAGCTTTGTGCTTCATTTTTAACATCTGAATCACCAATACTCGTATAAGAATGGTATGCAAATACTCCTAAAGCCAATAGCAGTACAATCAGTAATTTTGTTTTTATACGCTTCAACGCATCACCCTTTCTACTTTATGATAAATCGAACTAGTATAAATGGATTATATCAGTTTGAATAAACAATTTGAGCTTTTGGCTCTACTATTTGATATTCCCTCTAACCAATTGCTATTTTCTCATAAAACTCGAAATTTAATATTGAAAACTATTCTAAAACCTTCCTATCACTATTGATTCAATTTATATCTATTAACTTAACATTAATAAAAAAAACATTTTTTATTTTGTTAGCTAGTTTTATACTAACCTCTATACTATTAGGCTAATTTAATCTATTTTTATGAAAGAAAAGATCGTTAAAAATCTCGTTAACTTAACTCATGGCAATAACAATGATGTTAAAATAGCTGCAATAAATGCATTAGGTGATTATATTTGTTCAATTGAACAAGAAGCCGCCATCGATAGACTGTTAGTATTATGTGATGATTATAATAAAGATATTGCCGTTGCATCAATTATATCAATCAGTAAACTCGCTAAGTTTTTCAATGAAAAACAATAAAACAAAATCAACAGAGAATTATAATTTAACCTCACTCTCATTTCATTAACAAACTATTTTCATTGTGAAGAAATAATGAATATAAAGTGATTGAATTATGGTTTATTCATTTAGATAAGTAAATGTAATTGAATTACATAATTAGAATGGCAGAATGATAATTAATAAATATTCTAAAGGAGATATCACATGAATATATTAAAGCCATTAATTCTTAGTGCAAGTTTAATCGCTATCAGTTTTTCAACATTTGCTTACCCAGGGGATGGGAATGGTTCATGGCACCGTGGTGGGTACCAAAACCAACACCAATATAATGATAGACCTTGTGATAATTATCGTCACTCTAATTATGCAAATCGTCACCGTGGTATGATGCAGTATTCAACATCAATTCAAACAGCTCAGCCAGATGAAACACTGAAAAAAATTGCTGCAGATGCTCCTAAAGGAGAAAATGGTAAACAATATATGGTTAAAGTTGCAGTTGTAGAAATTACGCCTAATACCCCTGTACAAGGTCAGTAATTTTTACCAAGGGTAGAATAACACTACCCTTGGTATTATTTTATATTCCGATTGGCTGGTAACCTTGCCACTGAGGAATAAAGTGATTTCCATTTTTATTTTCAGTTAGATGTATATAAAAATCACCAACTTGTTGTAGTAATAAGCAATCATCCACATCTTTCAAATTATCTTTATGTTGTTGCTGACTATTTGTTAATAGCGCCTGAAGTGCTTTTTGTTTAGCCTCATGTGCAGTTTTAGCAACGAATAAATCAAACTCGTGTAATTCCGCAAGGTTGCTTGGAATATATCCACCTACATTAACAAAATAAAGGCGATATTCACTTGTTGAGGGTTCTTTTCGTAATTCTATTTCAAACCCATCTGCCCAATTAATCACTGCATAGCCATCAATATGGATCTTGTCTTTATCACCAAACCAATTTTCTCTTAATGTCGGCCAAGCATCTGTAGGTTGCTCTGCTGCCACAAACTGAACATCATGCACTTCAATATTAGATTTACCTGCGTTACCACCCACATAAAACATGTATAGCTTCATTATTGTTCCTATTATATAGCCAAATAATCATCATATAAATTATTATATAACGAATTTAATTCATAGCACAATTACTTATTATTCTAGTCACTCCCGAGTTAAAAAATTTTATCTTTTAATATCAATTAAATAGATAAGGTTGAATTTCCTATGCAATGATTTGAAATAGTTAACCCAAACAATAAAGTGAATAAAAAGTCATTTTATCTATATAATTATTTACTTTGAGATAATTATGAGTAATCTAATACATTCAAAAATAATAATTTCAGGGAATAACTATGGATCGTCGTTCATTTCTTAAATCCAGCTCATTAGTGGCTGGTGGGCTTGCGCTTAATTCATTGTTTAATCATGCGGTTGCACAAAATAGTAACATTGTCTTACCGAGTGAAAAACACCCATTACTATTGAATTTCAATGAAAACTCATTAGGGATGTCCGAAAAGGCTAAAGAAGCTATCATTAAGGCATTACCTAATGCATTCCGCTACCCTGATGATGCTCGTGCTGAATTACAGAAGAATATTGGTGAGCTCTACAGTTTATCCGATGAGAACATTAGTATAGGCAATGGTTCATCTGAAACCATTCAAGCCACTGTCGCGATGTTGGCAAATAAAGCGAAGAAACGGGGTATCAATATTCAGCTCGTCACACCTGACCCAACATTCAATTATGCAGAGCTATACTCCCTACCATTAGGGGTGACGATAACGAAAATTCCTTTAAAAACCGATTTATCATTTGACTTAGCAAAAATGGAACAAGCCGCTAATGACTTTGATGGTTTATCAATGGTCTATATTTGTAACCCAAATAATCCGACGGCAATGATCACGCCTTATAGCCAGCTTGATAAGTGGCTGAGTAAAGACTCTGACAACACATTTTTTATCGTTGATGAAGCTTACGCTGAGTTTGTTGAAGACCCGAACTTTACAAGTGCTATTGAATTAGTCAAAAAAGGTCAAAACAACCTGATTGTCACACGTACCTTCTCTAAAATTTTTGCCTTAGCAGGCTTAAGAGTCGGCTATGGGGTCGCAACTCCCGAAATTATTGCTGCTGTAGATACGTTTTTATCTATTGATAATACTAATACAGCAGGTGCGGTTGCTGCGATTGCATCACTAAAGGATAAATCATTTATTCAATACAGCCTAAAATCCAACGATATATCGAGAAAAATCGTAGAAAAAGCATTAAACGAAATCGGGCTGGAATATGCTCCATCACAGGCTAATTTTATTTTCCATAAAGTTAAAGGGGACGTAAAAACCTATCAACAACGTATGGCTGATGCTCATGTCATGGTAGGTCGTGAATTTCCACCAGCGGTTGGCTGGAATAGATTAACGCTAGGAACCCCCGAGGAAATGCAGCAATTTGTTGTAATACTGAAACAATTCCATGAAAAAGGATGGGTATAAACTAAGTCAAATCCAAAAAGAGCAGCTCAAACTGCTCTTTTTGTTAAAATGGCCCCTTAAATATAAAAAAGGCCCCCGCAAAAATGAGAATAAAACCTATTAAATGATTAATGGTAAAACTTTCACCTAAATACAACACCGAAAAAAGAACAAAAACACAGAGTGTTATCACCTCTTGCATTGTTTTTAATTCAGCTGCACTGTAGTACTGATGCCCTAACCGATTAGCTGGCACCGCAAAACAGTATTCAACCAATGCAATTAACCAGCTAAAGAAAATAACAACATACAGTGGCTTTGTTGTAAATTTTAAATGTCCATACCAAGCAAACATCATAAATACATTTGAAATAACAAGTAAAAATACTGGATAAAATTTAGTTAACATACTGATTCAATAGACAAAGAATAAATAACCGATATTATGGGGTTAGAAGTAACACATTACAATGTGCTCCCACAAATCCCGCTACTCTTCATATCATAAATTTAAACGTATTTAGCAATCATTACGAGGGAATAATGAATATTAAATATGAATTAATGACACAATCAGATTGTCCTGCTGTGGCTCAATTATTGCAATCTAATTCTGAATCCCAACAAGGTGGGTTACTCGGTGAATATCCTCAAGCTAAAGTCAACGCTATGTTTTCAGGGAGTCTAACTACTGTTATAGCCAGAGATGGAAATAAAATTATCGCAGTCGTATTTAGCTTTGATCCTCATTCTTCATCCCTACCCGCTATAGCACATTTGATCATTAAACAGCATACGGAAATTATACAGAATAATTGGTTCTATGGCCCTGTTTGTATTGATAGAAATTATAGAGGAAAAAATATTCTAAAGAGCCTTTTTGATAACGTTTGTTCGTATAACCAAGGAAAGCCTATTGCATTTATCAATGCAGATAATCTTAGGTCCCTTTTTGCACATAAGAAGATAGGAATGAGTAATGTCACTAATTTTGAATTTAATGGCACCCCATATCATTTAATGGTAGGAAATTAATTATGTACTAGCTGGTACATTTTTATTTCAATTTGCTCATTTTTTGCTACACTGTGACAAATTATTGTATGCAGAGGGTCTTTTTATGACAGATTTCATGAGTGCCAACCAAAAAGCATGGGATAAACAAGCAGAATCGCAACTTGCTTGGTCAACCCCCGTTGATTCCAAAACTATCAATGAAGCTAAAAAAGGAAAGTGGCAGGTTCATCTAACTCCAACTCCTGTTGATGACGCTTGGTTAGGTGATGTAAAAGATAAAAAAATTCTCTGCTTAGCCTCTGCTGGAGGACAACAAGCTCCAGTACTCGCTGCCGCAGGGGCGAATGTGACTGTTTTTGACTTTTCTCAAAAACAGCTTGAGCAAGACAAAATGGTGGCAGAAAGGGATAATTTAACATTAGAGATTGTTCAAGGTGATATGCGCTCATTACACATGTTTGCGGATGAATCATTTGATATAATATTTCACCCTATTTCTAACCTGTATATTCCAGATGTTAACCCGGTCTGGCAAGAATGCTACCGTGTTTTAAAACCAAATGGACGACTGTTATCCAGTTTTTTTAATCCTGTTGTTTTCATTGGAGAACGTGATAAGCGATATGATGAGCAAGGCATAATAAAACCAAGTCATACTATGCCGTACTCCGAGCTATCTACCCTATCAATAGAGCAAATAGCGCAAAAGCAAGCAAGGCGAGAAGCTTTTGTGTTCGGTCACTCATTAACAGATCTTATTGGGGGGCAAATAAAGGTAGGCTTTTATATCACTGGCTTTAAAGAAGACTGGCAACCTAATCCACGATTTGTCGTTGATAATTATCTGCCCACATTCCTAGCAACGATGGCAGTTAAAACAAATTAATATTATTGGTGCTCGTTTTGTTTGTCACTCAACGAGCTATATTAAATTAGCTTCTTTTACAATACCTGTCCCACACAGATTCAAATTGCTCTGCGGGAATAATATCATCTGTTTTTTCTACAAAAGGAATGGATATCATTACCTTGCCAGCTCTATTTTTATGGAGTCTAACGATAAACCTTTTATAGCCATGGGGTAATTCATTTTCAAAACCAAAGACTTCGCCACAATAATAGCCAGTTTCATCCCCCTCTTCACTTTTGGTCAATACATAGTATTGAACATTTTTATAATTTGCAGCTGAGGGGTAAGCAAGAAAATCTTCGACAGAACTTTTCACTCGACCTTCAGTATCTAACTCAGGATCAAGTTTAATTTCAGTCATAATTCCTGCAATATACGCGCAACCAGCAACTAATAATAATACCAAGGTTCTTAATAACATTTTAACTGTACAACTCAATGGAAAACACTGCTTATCATTATAGTTAATACTTAGATTTTTGCGACTATAACCCATAAGGCTTAAGCTATCAGCTTATCGTGATAGTTTAGTTTTATCATTATTTACAGTTAATTATTTCTCCCTATGTTATTTATTGAGTGAGTTGCCATATATAAACCAATATTGCTGCTGTTATTATCCAAATAACAGTTGCAATACTTAAACTTCCCCAAGCCGTCATTTTCGTTGCTAGCAAATATACCGTTAATAAATACATTGCATAAGGGATGAGTGACCACAACCCAAACAATGCCGTTTTTCTTAGTGCTTCTGTGCCTTGTTCTTGTACAACGATAACATGTGCAATTAATGCAAATGTAGGAAATAATGGAACTAAACCTGCAATATAGTAAATTTTACTACGCGAAAACAGTGCAATAATCAATACAGCTAAAGCGCCTAAAAGGCATTTAAAGAATAAAGAAAGCATACCGCACTCAAAGCCAAAGTTTTAAAGGTTGACTATTATTATCACAAATAATTCGTAAATTAACTGTATTCTAAGTAGCAATGTACAACAATTATTTCCTCCCATTCTCTCTCGATCAGTAAAACCCCTTAATTACTTTCAATTTTATGAGCTAAGTCAAATTGTTGGATATAAAGTATCCAGAGTTAGTGCCGATACATTCATTTAGTCCCTACGCCTGATGCTTCCGCGTGACTACATATAACTTTTTAGCTATTGGACAACTTCGATTTGCTCATGGTTAATCACGTTATGTTTAGAAGTCGTACTTAGTATGCGTGCAAACATACTACTCGATGGTATGAAAGGAAATAATCAATGATGTCTGGTAATTTAAAAAAAATTAATTTTAGTTCAGCCAAATTCTCTTTTTCTGGTTTTAAAACGACAACTCTAGTCTGGTTTATTTCAGGCCTGCTCATCGTCCTTCTTCTTTCAACCTGTTGGTTTTTCTTTAGTTCTTTAAAGCAATATCAAGAGACATTATCCAAACTCGACACTATTTATAATGAACAAACACAACTGAACAATACGTGGCAATCTTTATTACAAGCACGTAACACATTGAATCGCGCTAGCTCTCGTCATTTATTGGTTATCAACAAGATGAAAACATCAAACACTGACATAGATAGCCTCATCGAGTTTTATCATAAAAAAATAACAGAAACAGGAAATTATTGGGATGCATTCACATCCACCTCAATTTATAAAAACGGTGATGAATTTGCTGAACTAGAAAAATCATATAAAGCGTTATATGCTGCATTGAATGAACTTTCTGTATTTTTAGTTCAAGGAAAAACATATGACTTTTTAAACCAACCGACTCAAGGGTTTCAAGATACATTTGAGAAAAACTACGTTAATTATCATCAACAGTTAAATAGTAATTATCATGATATTGCTCTTGCAAGTGAGCAATTGTATAAGCAAAGTTTGATTGGCTTAATCGTTACTATCTCAATCGTTATCCTCGTGACTCTATTTATTCGATTTATTCTACAGCTTTTCTTTATTCGCCCACTAAACCAAGTTATTGATGGTATTGAGAAAGTTAGCCATGGCGTTCTATATCATACCTTTGATAACAAAGGTTTATATGAAATTAAATTACTTAAACAGCATGTATCTAATATGCAAAGTAAGCTGATTGATATCGTTAAAAATATCTATGACAACACTCATCATATAAAAGTTGAGCTTGGAGATATCACCCAGATGAATCACGACCTTTCTATTCGAGCAGATCAACAAGCCGCGGCAATTGTCGAAACCGCAGCCAGTGTCGAAGAACTTGATTCATCTTTTAAATTAAATACAGCTCACACCAACCAATCGTGCCAATTGATGTCAGAGACAAGTGTAACCATTGAAAAAAGCAATGAACTTATTTCTGATGTTGTAGAAAACATGGATGATATCGTCGATTTTTCAAAAGAAATCAGTAAAATCACCTCAACCATTGATAATATTGCTTTTCAAACTAATTTATTAGCATTGAATGCCGCTGTAGAAGCTGCCAGAGTGGGTGAACATGGCAAAGGGTTTGCGGTCGTTGCAAATGAAGTGCGCGAATTATCAATTAGTTGTACTCAAGCATCCAAAGAAATCAAGCTATTGATTAATAATTCAAATGATAAGATTAACCACTGTTTCCAATTAGCAGCGGATGCAAATGACAATATCGTTTCAATTGCACAAGACACATCTAATATCAATGAAATGATCCAAAGTGTTGCGCTTGCCTCAAATGAACAAACCCATGGGGTGAGTCAAATACATCTAGCAATCAATGAATTAGATAACACCACTCAAGCGAATGCAGCTATGACTCGTGAGTTGCAATCATCCTTAAAAGCTTTAGAAGCTCAATCAGATCTATTAGAAGATATTATGTCTATTTTTCATACAGAGCCAACCAATCCCCATGAAACAGGTGATGAAATTCAACAAGAAGTAAAGAAGTAAAAAAATTTGCCTAGCAATGTATAAGCTTATATCGCAATTTATTTAGGAGGTTGACTCTCGATAGTCTCCTCCGACCTTTTTTATAATTTTCTCGTATTCCTCTCATTTCCTCATTTTTTATAATTATATTTTATCGCCATTTAGTAATTTGTTACTGTTTATCTGATACAACAGATTACGATTACTTCTATTAAACATGAGCTCATGATGACAATAAAAATTACTGTTCTTGTAGATAATAATACCCTGATTGATAGTTATTTTTGTGGTGAACCCGGTGTTTGCTACTATATCGAAGCTGATGATAAAAAAATATTATTCGATACAGGTTATTCAGATATATTTATTGATAATGCGAATATTTTACATATTGATCTTGCCGATATTACTGACCTGGTGCTTTCTCACGGCCACAATGATCATACATGGGGCTTAGGTCACCTAATTCAACACTTTGACCGCCGTAACATTGAAGCACCTGAAACTAAACACCTGATATACCATCCGGATGCGCTAATTCCCAAAAAATTTCAATCTAAAGTCATCGGGACAAATACATCTAAAGACATTTTAGCTTCTTATTTTCATTGTATAGAAGCGACAAAACCATACTATCTTTCTGAAAAGATAATTTTTTTAGGCCAAATTCCTAGACTCAATAGTTTTGAGGGAAAAGAGCCAATTGGTACTACACTCGACTTCAATCATAATATCATTGATGACTATGTGTTTGATGACTCAGCACTTGCAATTAAAACGTCTGAAGGCCTAATTGTAATAACGGGTTGCTCTCATTCTGGAATTTGTAATATTACTGAATATGCAAAGCATGTAACTGGCATAAATAATATTGTCACTGTCATAGGTGGATTTCATTTACAGCAAGCATCAAAAGAAATTTTGGAAAAAACAGGTAATTACTTTAACCAGCAGGATATAAAATTTATACACCCATGCCACTGTACAGATCTCAACGCAAAAATACATTTGGCAAAATATGCACCAGTACAAGAAGTTGGTACTGGATTACAGTTAATTTACCCAAGTTAATATAAGATAGAATAAAAGTAAGGTAAAACCTTGTTTTAATATGGGTTTTACCTACAATAGTAGTATTCAGTATTGTACAAGCAATAAAGATTTAGGTTCTTGAGCCTAAATCTTCATCAGTATTATTACCTTTAACCATTCTTGTTAATTCTTCGCAACGGGTAATTTTTCCATCTTCTATTTGAAAACAAGCAAATACCTCAAATTCACTTACTGAACCATCTTTTTTAGTGGCTTTTGCCAGATGTTGAGTATGAACACATCCATCCCCCTCTGCGATAGATTTAATAGTAATAACAATCGACTCAGTGACTTCTTTCAATACCTGCAAATGTGTAATAAATTCATTAAAATCAATTTGTTTTCCATCAACAACTTGAATATATTTATCCGAAAAATACTGTTTAGCCACAGGCAATGAACCAATATTCTCACCCAATACCGCATTTAATGCTTGTATTACCCACTGTGCATTAGTCATCTTTTATCCCTTACATTAAAAAGATTATTTATAACTGTTATGGGAGTAATATTTTATATTTCAAGTCAAAACCGATTTAATTATCTTTTTAATTATATTCCTTTACTATACTTCAATAATTTCCCATTTATCCGTGAGATAATCTATAAAATAATACTCGTTTTTACTCTTATTATGTTTTTGTATTCAGTCAAAACCTTACATTCATCTCGCTAACTTTAGTTTGATTTATGTATTATTCTCAATAAGTTAATCATAAGCATTAGATATCATGTAGTTACACTCACTTGGAATTAGGTTCTAAAAAAAGAAATTAATATTAAAAAACAATGAGTTGCTTAGTAATTTCAAACGCAAGCCCCCCTGTAAAACATTTATTTTAATTTTATGCTTACTCTGATTTGGATTAATCCTTAATCACTGGTATTATCTGATAGCCTATCTAAACAACAGGCACCTTATAACAATAACTATAAATATACATTTCCATTAGATACCCCTGCTTGCAGGGGCTTTTTTTGCTAAATGATGGCATACCTTAGAAACAACGCCCTTCAATAACCTGTGATATTTTCCTCATTTTGCTACCCACTAGATCTTATTGAATAAATCGGACGATTATTCAACGGAATAGGTATCTATCATGGATACTATAGGTGATGACGTCTCCATAACTTAAACTTAAGTAATAAATCGTGAGAAATTTATATATTTATTATGATAATTTTAAGAACAATGACAGTTACAATTTTTAACTATTTGTAAAGGAAATAAACATGCAATTAGAGTAAATTAATTAATAATTATAATTTACATAAAAGGTACTTTTATGCGATTTAATCTAACTCAAGTAAATATATTAGAAGAAAATACAAAAGTTACAGGCTTGCATATAACTTTGATCGGTGACGACAACTCCACTCATACACTTAAAATGGATATCAAAGGGTTGGATACCATGAATATGAGTTTAAGAGACATAGAAAAATATGCTATTAAACAACTTAAACATAGCTTTGAACATTGCTCTAATGGTTGAGACTTATTACCTAGCTTAGGTAATAATAAGTTTTATTACCATATAAATAAAATTTTTTACTATTCATCTGGATATTGAAGGGTTTTGTATATTTCTTCCGCATAATTTTATGCAGCATATATTTCAATTATTTTCACCTGCATCAAAATAAATCACCCAACTTATATCAAATATTCAATCAACTTCAACTTAACTCTTTATAATATTGAGTTCTGCATCGCTATCATGTTATCTCAATAGATTTTTTATATTTATTCTATTATACAATGAGTTAATGCTAATATATTGTCTATACTTCTTGTTAAATTTTAACCAATCAATAAGATCCCCATGCAAAATAAAAATACCGATTCAGTTGAGCAAGCTATCCTGGTATACCTTGTCAATTCTTTCACACAAAATAATTCTGGTGGTAACCCAGCAGGTGTTGTCCTCAACCCGCCAAAACTCAGCACTTCACAAAAAATTGCTATTGCGCGGCAGGTCGGTTTTTCAGAAACTGCATTTGTCTATAACGGCGAAGAAACTGATTTTATAGTAGATTTCTATACTGCTGAAGGTGAAGTTGATTTTTGTGGTCATGCCACATTAGCTGTGTTTTCTACTTTAGCTTCACTTAAGCAACTTACTGATGGGCTTTACACTCAAAAAACCAAAGCAGGTATTCTGAGCGTGTCTGTTAGCCCAAATAACATCGTTATGGAGCAAACACTACCAACCTTACGCAATGGGCTCAGTATCAATGAAGTAGCAACAGCCCTTGGCATAACTAACGAAGTTATTGCTGAAACAGGCTTACCTATCATGATAGTTTCAACAGGGTTACCCGACATTATTATTCCAGTTAAAACTGGTCATTTAGATTTGCTACAGCCTAATTATGAGGCAATAGCAAGGCTAAGTCGTGAATTCAAAGCTATCGGTTTTCATGTATTTGAGCTAAACCATAACTCTTCGACCACAGCACATTGTCGAAATTTCGCACCGCTCTACGGAATAAATGAAGAATCAGCAACAGGCAGTGCTAGCGGAGCCCTTGGCTGCTATTTGGTCAATTATGTTTTACCAAATGAAACTCATTTTTTGTTTGAACAAGGTCGTGCAATGGGATGCCCGTCATTAATTCAAGTAACAATTAACTCGCAAACAAAAAATATTATTCAGGTAGAAGTTGGTGGTCAAGCTGTTCTGATGGGTACGCAAATAATTCATATTTAGCCAGAAATACAATATGCTCAGCCATAGGTTATGATTTAATTATCTAATAATACAATGAGGCTCACACATGCAAGATTGGAACCCAGACTTGTACCTACAATTTAAGCGGGAAAGAACTCGTCCATCATACGACTTACTCAGTCATATTCATGTCTCTAACGCATGTAATTTAACTGATTTAGGTTGTGGGCCCGGTAATTCAACTCAGATACTTCGTGAAATGTATCCATTAGCAAGAATAATGGGAGTTGATAATTCTCCCGCTATGTTAGTTGAAGCGAGAAAGAATCTTCCTGATTGCCAGTTTACAGAAGCGAACATCGCAACCTGGGTTCCTGAAACCAAGCAGGACCTTATATTTGCCAATGCATCCTTACAATGGTTACCTGATCACAAGGTATTATTTCCTCACCTAGTTAACCAACTACAAAGTGGCGGTATTTTAGCCATTCAGATGCCAAATAATTGGAATGAACCCACGCATGCTTTAATGCGCAAAGTAGCCAATGAGCAATCCATTTCTGCGGTATATAGAACAGCACTTTTATCAATAACTGAATATTATGATTTGCTTTCAGCTACTACCTGCTCTGTTGATATATGGCAAACAACTTATTACCATGTCATGCCATCTATTGGTTCAATCATTGATTGGTTAAGAGCAACAGGGTTAAGGCCTTACCTTGAAAACTTAAATGAAAAGCAAAAAGAGCAATTTCTCGCACGTTATCATGAATTATTAACAAAAACTTACCCAAAACAAGATAATGGCTATGTTTTAATGCCATTTCCTCGATTATTTATCATTGCTAAAAAGCTTAACTAGCTAGTATAGAAACTTTTCCTAAGGATGGGGTAATCTAGCAAGATAATAAACTGTTATGCTGTTAACTTATAACTATCTTCGATTAACTCTTTGAGTTCACTATCGGTAAGGCTCCCTGGTAGCTTTATCGTAATCCAATGCTCTTTATTCATATGATATGCAGGATAAATATCGTCTTTTAACCGCAATGAGCCAATGAGTTCAGGGGCAGCTTTAAGGTTGACGATATTAACCATCTCTTCATTTTTATTTGTATCTAATTTATTTGATGAAATGCGCATAATAACTGCAAACCATTTTGCGTTATTTCTTCTTCTAAAAACAATATACTCAGGGAACTTCCCCCAAGGGGTCTCAGGATCCACGCCATAATTATGCTGAATATAATCAACCAATTCACTTCGGTTCATGTTATCACTCCAGTTCATTAATGAGCTTCACCCATATCAGCCATATCAGCCATATCAGCCATCCTCACTATTGCATTTCTTCTAGTTCACTACCTTTTTTTTCAAAAAGCGTGACTTCGGGTTACACAGTATCTGCATATAGTTATACGTTATATATTACTAAAAAGCAGTATAGCTGTATGAATTCCACCATTGTATCCCTCAAGAAATAGTTTCATACTGAAACATAAAGTGAAAATTTAACCTCCATAATTAATCTCCTCAAGTATATAAAATCACTGCCGATACTCTAAATAATTGCGGCTAGATTTAATATAAGCACATTATTATTTACGATAAAATCAGCACATAAGAAAATTTTCTAGATTGTTTTATCACTATTAAACCAGTTATTTTGTAACAAAATATTTCAATTGATAATATTTTATTTCAAAAATGATACAACGTTGTAAATAATAATATTATTATATGTATAAATTAAATAAGAAAAATCGAATGTAAATACAAAATAAATAAAATACTAAACAATAAGCATAATTTAATCATTGGAATTAATATTCAAGATACCATAAAAAATGAAACCACAAATACTCTTATTGCGTGTATTTGCAATTGCCGCTTCATTTGTCTTGCAATATTTTAAAAACAAGAAATATCAAATTAATTGTTATTTATCATGAAATTAAGCCTAAACAAAAATAAAATCAAACGATTGATTTTTTCGTATCAATCGTTTATACCGATGAAAAATATTCCATCAAGCGTTATAAACGATTGTACTTAATATTATTATTTGACTAATTTTTATCTCAGAAAATTCTTACTCACTATAGAGGTTAATATGGATCGTGCTATTTTAAATAGCAAAGTAAACATCTTAATTGGAAATTATTTACGACAAAAACGCATTGAAAATGACCTAACCGGAGAAGACATAAGCAAATTACTTCATGTCAGCCAACAGCAGGTTTCACGCTACGAAAATGGTATTAATACTATATCATTCAGCCTAATTTTACTATTTTTAATAAAATTAAATATTAGTGTCGAATCCTTCTTTGTTTCTTTATTAAAAGAACTAGAGAGTGATGGCGAAATTATTAATTTAGGATTGCGTTTATATTCAAATTCATTGCCACGTAGAAATCAATACCTTTATCTGTAAATAAATTTAAATAAAATACTGCGCTAACACCAATATAATAGATAGAAAGATAATAATGAAAAAAACCACACAAAGAAATAAGAACCTTGGTGAATATATTAAAAACATTAGAGTAAATAAAAAAATATCAGCTCATGAAATGGCGGATAGTCTAAATATTACAGACAGCCATTATAACGAATATGAAAGTGGAAATGCTTCAATTTATGCAGATCATCTAATAATCATATCTAAAATATTTAATATACATATAAACGTATTTTTAAATGTTTATCTGAGAAATTAAACAATATCTCCCGCGTTAGAAGGCTTGCTCCTGCTAGCCTTTTAACCTTCCTCCCATAATTTTCTTTATTCTTAGACTTGAAACTAAGCCATTAAGTTGAGTAAAACTTAGGATTCATCTTCTGGCACTAAACTAACCATAAACAGAACTCATGGTGCTGCTCTGTTCGAGGAACAGACATTGCTAACAGCATTCTATGTGAATGAACGGGGGAGCATGCCAAAGTTAAAAAAGGAATTTGATGAAGTAAATCACACTTTATTGTACTGTACATACCCATATTTAAATTGTGTGTTAACATTAACCTTGTAAATACCTTTCAACTCAACCCGAGGCTTTGATGCTGGAGAATGTAATCATCCGATAATCAGTTTATCGACCTTTTCAGGCCGAACTGATTATCAATGCGCTGAAATCGAATGCGAACACCGCAGTGTGTTTGCGAGTTTTGCACATGATGATTAAACAGGTTTTCCAGTATGAATTTATCCCGTCAGGAACAACGTATCTTACACGTTCTCGCTAAAGGTGGTCGTATCGCGCACGTCCGCGATGCGTCTGGTCGCATCACCGCCGTTGAATGCTACACCCGTGAAGGGCTGTTGCTCACCGACTGCACCCTCTCCACTTTCAACAAACTCAAAGCCAAAAAACTTATCAAGTCCGTCAACGGTCAGCCGTACCGCATCAACACCACCGGGCTGAATAATGTTCGTGCACAGCTTGATAACCGCTAAGGAGAGCATAATGGATATCAATCCCCTTGATAGGACGCTCGATTTCATCATGATGACGTTTGGAGAACTGACGGATGCGTGCACCATCATCAGCCGCTGCGCACTACGGCTGGAGCCTGATGATCGGCTACTCACTGAAGTCCATACTTTCGAAGAAGTTAAACGTCAGGGAATGACTGAAGCAAACGGTCATACCACCCGTTTCGGCAGCCAGATGACGGCCTGGCGTGATGACGAGTACGTAGCTTGCTCGATAATGTCGGATTTACCCTGCTTCCTCCTCCTGAAAGCCACGACTGGCCAGTCAGCGAGACATTTGAAGGGAAGCTATTTGCTCTGCTGGCTGAAAAAGCCAAAAAACTTAGAGGAACTTCCTCTTAATACTCAACACAATAAAAGGAATTCAGCATTGGATATCCCACGTATTTTTACCATAAGTGAAAGCGAACATCGCATCCACAACCCGTTCACCGAAGAGAAGTACGCCACGCTGGGCCGTGTACTACGCATGAAGCCGGATGCTCGCATTCTTGACCTCGGCAGTGGCTCGGGGGAAATGCTTTGTACCTGGGCCCGGGATCACGCCATTACCGGTGTCGGTATCGACATGAGCCAGTTGTTCAGCGAACAGGCTAAACGCCGCGCGGAAGAACTCGGCGTCAGCAGCCGGGTTCAGTTCATACATAACGACGCCGCTGGGCATGTTGCAGAGGAGAAATTCGACGTTGTCGCCTGCATCGGGGCGACATGGATTGCTGGTGGGTTTGCTGGGACCGTCGGGCTGCTGGCTCAGAGCTTGAAGCCGGGCGGATTCATGCTTATCGGCGAACCCTACTGGCGTCAGCTACCAGCAGCGGAAGAGATAGCTCAGGCCTGTGGCGTTAACGCAATAGCTGATTTCCTGACGTTACCTGAACTTATCCGCGCTTTCGACGGCCTCGGCTATGACGTGGTGGAAATGGTACTGGCAGACCAAGAAGGCTGGGACCGGTATGAGGCCGCGAAATGGCTGACCATGCGCCGCTGGTTGGAAGCTAACCCTGACGACGACTTCGCCGCAGAAGTCAGGGCCGAGCTAACGGTCTCGCCGAAACGTCACGTGACTTACACGCGGGAATACATTGGCTGGGGTGTGTTTGCGCTCATCGCCAGGTAACAACAGACTCCCGGTATTTTTTGGAAATACCGGGGCTTCTTCTTTGCATTGAACAAATGTATTGTTCTGCTCCCTATAAACTGGATTACAAAGGATACAAGCTATGTCTATTGTTAAGGCAGAGCAGAAAATTATATTCAATTTGGCTCTGTGTCCTAGTTGTGTCAGGCCAAAAAGCAAAGTCCATATTGTTTGTGTTTCACAGCTCTTCTCCCTGCTTTCTTTTATTTATTCAGCAATACATTTAAAACGCTCAGCCCATTTCTTAGCTTTTAACCACTGGCAATTCATCAAAGTTTGTTGTGTAAGCAGGCGATAACATTTCTCTTTTCATTTTGTATCCGCTATCGCCGCCCTTACTAGCAAACCACACTTTACCCTGCCCGCTCTTATTAATGGCATCTAATGTTTTCATTAACTCATCATTATTACGAAATGGTTTTTGTGTTGAAAACATATCAAACTGAGTAATATCTGAATCAGTAAAATCAGATAGTATGATGCCTGCTTTATAATACCGGTAACCGTCACGCCAAATAGTATTTAACCCACGCATTGCTGCATTGATAATATCCCTGGTATCACTGCTGGGGTATACTGATGGAATCAATTGAGTATTGGCTTGACGCACTTTCACAATTAACTTCGTTGCTACCTTCAACTGATTGGGTTGTAAATATTGAAGACAGCCCTGCCAGTTGGGTCAATGATCGCTGGGTAATGCAATGAAATTAGCCCAAGGACGGGCTAGACAGAAATTAACACTAACTATTTATCTTACTGCTTAAAGCACTCAGATTTTGCTTTATCGTACACCTCGGCCCACTCTTTTCTATCTAAAGTCGGTGTGTTTAGTACAATCGTGGTTACCTGCCAACCTGCATAGCCATCCTCGTATGCAAGTAAACCAGTTACATAAGGACTATTATAGGTGAATGACATTTCATCTGGCGTGTTGTTCTCGTTGGCTTTTTCTTTATAGCGGCTTGTGAGCTCAGCCCGTACATTTTTAAAATCCTCATCAATAGCTTTTTTATCTTTTGATGATTTGCTATAGCTAACCTCGTTCAATCCTATGAAATTATCGCCTGACCTTGGAGTAAAGAACCCTAATTCATACACCCAACTGCCTGTGTGTTCTTCATTAGCCTTAATTAGCTTTAACTTGCTTATTGGGCAACTAACTTCCTCACTAACAATGATGTAATTGCCAGAAATACTTTCTTTGACTTCATCTACCGATGTTTGCCATTTAAACCCGAATGGAGCGGTATCTTTATTATTTTCAGCAACAGAACCAAAGCACGTCATCATTAGCAAACTAGCAACTACGTATCCTTTCATCTCACCATCCCATCAATTAGTTTCAGTAATGTTAGCCTAGCGAGGATGCAAATTGAAGCAAAGCACACTTTCAGATTATGTATTTAAGTGATATTTTATTTTCACTAATTTAATAAGGATGACTGTATGGGTGTAGAATTTCATATTACTCGCGCTGAATGCTGGTTTGATAGTGAAAGCAATCCAATCAGTAGCGATGAGTGGCTAGCTCTTGTTGAACAAGACCCAGAGCTAAAAATAAATGCTATTAACGGTGAGTTTAACGCTTTATGGTTCGGTAATAGCACCTACGAAGAACCTTGGCTTGACTGGTACGAAGGTAGGATTTATACCAAATGGCCTGATACTGCCCTCTATATAAAAATGCTAGAAATCGCCAAAAAACTACATGCTAAAGTAATGGATGATGAATGTGGTATTTATGATAAACCCGAGTCTTGGATATATCCTTAATCGATGCTCATAACAAAAAAACTGCCGAAGCAGGTTAATCATTAGGGCTTAGGTTGCTAATTAGACTTTTAGCTTTATCGCAGTATTCTTCAATATTTGGTATTTCCTTATACTTCGGGTCATCTGCTTTTAACTTACAGCCCATGCTAGCTTCGCCTTGGGAATAAGCCAAAGCAACCATGTTATCAACTAAACGCTTACAAGTACGTATGTTGCCATGTTTTTCAAACGCACCACATAGAAGTGCTTTCTGTCGATTAATACTTGCCGCCATATCTGGCACTACATCATCTTCTGTAATTTCAGGCCGTTCATTAGCGCCAACACTCGCAATGCTGACAAATGAGCTAAACGAAGCTAGACCTAAAAGCAATACCACCAATCCCTTTTTCATACATCACCACATTTAAGTTAAGTACGTAAATTCTAGGATAGATGCAAGCTTCAGGCAATAAAAACCGCTGAATTAGGCTGCTAGACTTGTCATTTTTAAAGTATAAGAAAATATGATATTTTGCGCCCTACCAAAACACTAAAATATTAATTATTCTCTGAGACTTCTAATGAAAAAACTTTTACTTCTCCTACTAATCCCTATACCACTTTTTGCTCAAAATTACCTTTGGGATGGGAATTCTGTGCATGAATATAGTCAAGCAAGGGAGCGTCTAATGAATGACACTCTGTTAGATGCTAACGATGTTGTTAAATCGGGTATGTACTCGGGCTATATTGCAGGAACATTTGACCTTGGTTCAGGCATTCTTTTCTGCCCACCACGTAGTGTTACTTTGAACCAAGCTATGGATGTTGCGGCCAAACACCTAAAGAATTCACCTGAAGCTCGTAACAAGCAAGCAAGTCATCAGGTAGTGGATTCATTTATTAGTGCATGGCCATGCCCGAAGAAATAAGGTCTCTGGGTGAGGCCCCTCTACTTAGGCAATAAAAAACCCAACGAAGTGGGTTTAGCTGTTAATACATTAGTCAATATTGTAAATTCTATCTTTGCTGATAATGTTTACTATATGGTGACATGAGTCCATTGATAACTTCCTAGGCTCCCATTTAGCGATATCCGCTTGAGATAAGCCTTCTGCACTCCACGGGATTATACCGTTGTACCCACAGCCAGCCTTTGATAGCACATCAATGAATTTTTTTTGGATGGTATCATAGATCCTTACTTCACCAATACTGGTCATGCCAGACACCCACAACGAACCACCACCTATAGTTTGTAAGTTATCACATACTATATATTCATGCTTCAGTAACAAGCACTTATAAACATTACGAGCTACGCCACCAGCCTGATAATCATCAAGAATAGCCACGCCCCTAATTTGCTTGCCTGTCTTTATCGCTGAACCATCAAAAAAAGTGAAGTCATTATAAGCAACACGCCCAATTAAAGTATCATCTTCTTCCGCGTGCATTCCTAACTCAAGCAGCTCACCAATGATATGTTCATCAGAAAATCGGTGACTTCTCAAAAACTCAGCATGGTCTGCATAAAAACCTTCAGTAGTACAACCTAATGCGACAATTTTAGAGTAATAATGAAACTCGCTGCCAGTAAGAGCGTATTCCGTAATTTTTAGTAAATCGCCCTCAACAGTAAGATAATGGAAAGACTCTATCTCATCTTCTCTTTCACATTCTGGCTTTCTATTCAGATCCTTTGAGTAACTACTGGTAAAGTTTGGAGCCATTCCATTCTCACTATCTTATTAATGGACAGACAACTTCTGATAATTTGACATGTAACCAAGAATTGAAGATTTAATTTTTTCAATCACATCAGTTATGCTTTGATTTAGTTCTGGATATTGCGTGCTAGGGTCAACGACTATATTAATCTTTTTTTGGCGATATGATAACTCAGCAAAAGGAACAATTTCATATTCATCGCTTTTGTTATCATTTTCGATAGTAACAATAAACAACTGTCTATTCGGATCCTTTCTCATACTAAGGCGACGAACAGAGAAAAACTTTTCAGTATTATCATCAAAAAATGTATTAACAAGTTCTGTTGCATGGCTAATTGTTTGTACAGATCTGGTATGTTCAGTTCTCATATAGCCCCCTTGTTAGTTTAGATTAATGACATTTTGACGGGTAATTAAGCAATATGCTTAAGATAGCTGCGATCATATTAAAGTGTTTAAGCTAACTTAACAACCCCAGTTGTATATCATATAGACATTTATAAGCGTTTATAAGAGTCTATAAGCGTCTTGAACATAGTGGTTCAGCTTTCGCTCTATTTTTTATGGATCAATTCTAAAGCTTTTGACTCCATCAGTTGAATATCATTAAATACGGCCGCTTTATTTTTGATGTTAAGCAAATCCATAACCTGAAATGGCAAGAGGATAAGCATCAATGATTCATCCTTAAATCATTGATGCTTTATGTTCAGCTATTCCATTAGCAGTAGTTCTTAGCCTTTTTTGAAACTAGGCTTGCCATTTTTAGCCCGCCATTCTTTGACTGTTTTTAAAATTCCGACTGGAGAATCATCGGCTCCATCCTCTGGGTAGTAAATAAGATCACTTCCGCTTGGATGCTCTGTTACTTTTTCAAAGTGAGTCACAAACTTAATTTGTTCTTCCTCACTTGCTGTATCTGCATTACAAATAATTGTTAATAACTTTAAAAATTCAGATTCTGTATAATCAGTAATATTATTTTTTAGTTCCATTCTTATTTACCTCTATGGATATCAATATGTCTTTTCGGGGTCGTAACTCTTAAATTGTCCATGTTATAGACTTCTCCCCCTTCACTAATTGGGTTGTCATGGTGCAACTCATGTACCTTTCTACCACCAACTTGATCTTTTTTCCTAGCAAAAGGCGAGTATCCTTTAGAAACAAGAGTTTTATTATTCTTACTAAGGTTTTTAATCAATTCTGGAAATTTTGATATCTCATCCCAGATGGCCTTCCTGAACTCATCAAAACTGTTGAATTTCTTACCTCGTAATTTATTAGCTACTTGCTCAGGAATAGGAGCACCATTTTCTTTACTGGCATCATTAAGCCATTTATCGCTAACTTTTTTGCCTTTTCCTGTAGCAGTGCCAGGCTTTTTACGCTTCGCTTTCTTTTCTTTAGCTTCGGCTTTTTTCTTTTTCTCTAAAGCTATGCCCAGCTTTCTCTCTGCTTCTTTAATTGCTTTTTCAGCGTCTAAAAGTCGCTCTTTTGCTAATGTGAAACGCTCTACAATAGACTCATAAATTTCCGGATCATCAATTAGAACTTCAGGTTCGCTACCATCATCAGTCTCATATCCATATACGCTAGCAATACTCAAAATGTTAATAACATAATCTTCAGGATTACGATTGAGTAAATATGACAATGCTTTTTGATTATCAATTTTTTCAATATATTCAATACCAAATACGCTAGAAATTACCTGACTTGACTGTTTAATTTGTAAAGGATTTTTACTCACATCAGTTAAAGCACCGCCTTCCGGAGAGCTTTTAGTTTTATCGAGTTCTCTTTTTGCTGTCTGAGTGTCTGAGCATCTACATCTGCTTGTGATAACTCGCTACTTGCTTCCAATCTAATTCTGCAGCTTCAGCTGGATATAAAGCACGCCAATCTCGGTTAGCTTCCTCAATCAGTTGTTTTTCTTGTGCAGTCGTTGGATTCTTCGATATTGAAATATAAATTGGCGCATGATCGCCACCAAAATCAACAATCCCCTGATATGTCTCAGACGTTACACTCGGAATAACCGATTCTGGCTTAACATTGTCATAAGACGGTGTTTTAAACGATGCACTCGGCTTTTTATCCGTCATTTCAATCTGTAATGCCGGTTTACCTGGTGCAATTTCAACAGAATAAATGCGGGTTAACATGGCCAGAAAGATCAGCACCTTCATTTCATGAACAACGTTCTTTATCGGAAAGACTCTATCGAGAACAAGGTATCAATATCCAGAAACTTCTTGGCCATAAGAGCCAAGCGATGGCTGATAAATATCATGATGACCGAGGAAAAAATTGGCAGGTTTTAGCTATAAAATAACGATTGTTTTGTAGCCTGTTTTGCAGAAGAGTTTTGCAGGGGTTTTGCAGAAGAATTTTTCTAGGCAAAATAAAACGGGAGTTTTTAGGCTCCCGTTATTAATCACACTAAGTAATAAATTACATGTGTTTAATGATTGCGTCACCGAATTCGCTACATTTCAGTAATTTAGCGCCTTCTAATTGACGTTCGAAGTCATAGGTTACAGTCTTAGCTTCGATTGCGCCTTCCATACCTTTAACGATTAGATCAGCCGCTTCAGTCCAGCCCATGTGGCGTAACATCATCTCAGCAGAAAGGATGATAGAGCCTGGGTTAACTTTGTCTTGGCCTGCATATTTAGGTGCAGTACCATGCGTTGCTTCAAATAATGCGCATTCAGAACCAATATTCGCACCTGGTGCAATACCGATACCACCGACTTGTGCTGCTAATGCATCAGAAATGTAGTCACCATTTAGGTTCATACACGCGATAACATCATATTCAGCTGGGCGCAGCAGGATTTGTTGTAAGAAAGCATCTGCAATAACATCTTTAACAATGATATCTTTGCCTGTTTTAGGGTTTTTAATTTTAACCCATGGGCCGCCATCTAATAATTCACCGCCGAATTCCTCTTGTGCTAATTGGTATCCCCAATCTTTAAATGCACCTTCAGTGAATTTCATAATGTTACCTTTATGAACTAAAGTCACTGAATCACGGCCGTTATCAATAGCATATTCAATTGCTGCACGAACTAAACGCTTTGTGCCTTCTTCTGAACAAGGTTTAATACCAATACCACAGTCTTGTGGGAAACGGATTTTAGTCACACCCATTTCATCTTTCAGGAATTTAATAACTTTGTCTGCTTCTGCACTACCCGCTTTCCACTCAATACCCGCATAGATATCTTCAGAGTTTTCACGGAAAATAACCATATCCGTCAATTCAGGTTGTTTAACTGGGCTTGGCGTGCCTTTGTAGTAGCGAACAGGACGTAAACAGATATACAGGTCAAGTTGTTGACGTAGTGCAACGTTCAAGGAACGAATACCACCACCAACAGGAGTTGTTAAAGGACCTTTAATTGAAACACGGTAATCACGGATTAAATCGAGGGTTTCTTCTGGTAACCAAACATCTTTACCATAAATTTGTGTAGATTTTTCACCGGTGTAAACTTCCATCCAAGAAATTTTGCGCTCACCGTTGTAGGCTTTTTTAACTGCCGCATCAACCACTTTTAACATTGCTGGTGTAACATCGATACCAATGCCGTCACCTTCGATATAAGGGATAATTGGGTTGTTCGGAACGTTTAGTTTGCCTTTTGCATCAATGGTAATTTTAGCGCCTTCTGCCGGAACTACTACTTTGCTTTCCATTAACCTCTCCTTTCACTTGCGTATTTTGCTTGTTAATTTTTTGTAAGAGACGTGTCAATACTACTTCAATCTGCGTCGAACGCCAATGATTACTCATCTAAGCTTCAATGCCGATCGCATTTAACGTACTGTTTTATCTTGTAAGTTAATCAAATAACTATTTATAAACACTGTTAAATCAATAAATTAATTTAAGCATTCCATTATTAGAAATAAATCAAACCACGATGAAAAGTTGTCAACGACGCATTTGAGCGAATGACTTAACTTTTGTTAAAATATTTTCCTAACAACAAATAATACTAGCAAGTTAACTCAAATTAAAAATACGTTCCGCTCACACTATCGTCATCCAAATAAACTCATATGTACTTATTTTTAAATGAAAAATTGTTTTTATTGATTTAAATGTTTTTAAAGTTGTTAATTAAATATTACATCGCCATGAAAAATACGTTCTAGGATCAAACCGCTAAATCTCCTACACTAGATAGGATAAACCGCCATAAATTAAAACTAATAAATTCTCATTGAATGACCATGAACAGACCGAACAAAAAATCAGTTCCGAAAAAAAATCGTTACTCGCCAACCTCTACTGCGTTAAAGCATAGAACTAAGCGGATTTCGGTTAGTTCGCAAACATCAACTAAAATCATTTTATTTAACAAACCCTTTGATGTTTTACCTCAATTTACTGATGAACAAGGCCGCGATACATTAAAAAAATATATTCCAATCACCGACGTATACGCAGCAGGACGCCTTGATAGGGATAGTGAAGGTCTATTAATTTTAACTAATGATGGAAAACTACAGGCCCGTTTAACGCAACCACAGAAAAAAACAGGGAAAATATACTATGCTCAAGTAGAGGGTATTCCCAGCGAAGATGCATTGCTAAAATTTCGGCGAGGGTTAACATTAAATGATGGTCCAACGCTCCCCGCAGGGATCGAACTAGTTGATGAACCAGAATGGCTATGGCAAAGAAACCCGCCTATACGGGAACGTAAAAATATCCCGACCAGTTGGTTAAAAATCACCTTATATGAAGGACGTAATCGGCAAGTCCGTCGTATGACGGCAAATATATGTTTTCCAACACTTAGGCTAATTCGCTATCAGATTGGTGAATTTAATTTGGGAAATCTTTCAGTTGGCGAATGGAAGGAGATAACTGTTGTTTAAACCTAATGTGACTGTAGCAACTGTTGTGCATGCTCAAGGCAAATTTTTAGTCGTGGAAGAGTGGATAAATGACAAACCCACTTGGAATCAACCCGCTGGGCACTTAGAAGCTGGTGAGACGATTTTGCAAGCCGCCGAACGTGAATTACTAGAAGAAACTGGAATCAAAGCCACACCAACACAATTAATTAAAATTCACCAATGGATTGCCCCAGATAAAACCCAGTTTATCCGCTTTTTGTTCGCCGTAGAACTTGAATCCATTTGTGAAACACAGCCACAAGACAGTGATATTAGCGAATGCCACTGGCTGACCGCCCAAGAAATTTTAGATAGCAACTGCCTGCGTTCACCATTAGTGGCTGAAAGTTTACGCTGTTTTCTCACAGGAAAACATTATCCTCTCGACATCTTAACAGCTTACGGCGATCATTATCGCTAAGCACTAAACTTCTGCTTGGTGAAGATTTCACCAAGCAATAATATTCCCCTCTAACTCTGGTGTAATGCGGGAACAACATGCTAAAGTATGGGGCTTGATTTTTCCGCAGTGAGATATTTCCATGTCAAATAATAGTACCATGTCAGATAACAGCCAAAAAAAAGTCATCGTCGGTATGTCCGGTGGTGTTGACTCCTCTGTATCCGCTTACTTGTTACAGCAACAAGGGTATCAGGTTGCTGGTCTGTTTATGAAGAATTGGGAAGAAGATGACGACACAGAATATTGCTCAGCTGCGGCTGACCTTGCCGATGCGCAAGCCGTGTGTGACAAACTGGGTATTGAACTTCATACCATTAATTTCGCTGCTGAATATTGGGACAATGTCTTCGAACATTTTTTAACTGAATATAAAGCTGGTCGCACACCGAACCCAGATATTCTCTGCAACAAAGAAATCAAATTTAAAGCTTTCTTAGAATTTGCAGCTGAAGATTTAGGCGCAGATTACATTGCCACTGGTCATTATGTGCGTCGCCGTGATATCGATGGTAAAAGCCAATTATTACGTGGCTTAGATGGCAACAAAGACCAAAGTTATTTTTTATATACCCTGAGTCACGAGCAAGTCGCTAAAAGCCTTTTTCCAGTTGGTGAGCTCGAAAAACCTGAAGTACGCCGTATTGCCGAAGAAATTGGCTTAGTTACTGCGAAAAAAAAGGACTCTACAGGGATTTGTTTCATTGGTGAGCGTAAGTTTCGCGACTTTTTAGGCCGCTACTTACCTGCTCAACCCGGCCCTATCGTCACTGTCGATGGCGAAACAATTGGTCAACATGAAGGTTTGATGTACCACACCTTAGGTCAGCGTAAAGGTTTAGGTATCGGTGGTACAAAAGAGGGCTCTGAAGAACCTTGGTATGTTGTCGATAAAGACGTTGAAAATAATATTCTTATCGTTGCTCAAGGCCATGAACACCCTAGGTTAATGTCTGTTGGGTTAATTGCTCAGCAATTACATTGGGTTGACCGTAAAACAATGACTGAACCACTACGTTGTGTAGTAAAAACACGTTATCGTCAAGCGGATATCCCTTGTACGATAACCCCATTAAGTGATGATCGCATTGAAGTTGCATTTGACTACCCAGTCGCGGCTGTCACTCCAGGTCAATCCGCCGTATTTTATATCGATGAAGTCTGTCTCGGTGGCGGTATTATTGAAGCCCGTATTCAGGAGTAAATGTGGCAAAAAACTATTACGACATTACGCTTGCTTTAGCGGGTATCTGCCAAGCAAGCGCGATGGTTCAAAAACTCGCACATGAAGGTGTTTGTCTCGAGAAAGACACTGAAACCATGGTCAATTGCCTCACCAATATGAATCCAAAATCAACTTTGGATGTATTTGGTAATGATGCCGAAAATTTAAAGACTGGTCTCAATGCCATGTTAGGCATGTTAACAGGCGGTAACAGTGGTTTATCCGCTGAAATGACACGTTATATGTTAAGTATTATGGTACTTGAGCGCCGTCTTAATAAAAATCAAGAAGCGATGAACCAACTTGGTCAACGTATTGAGCAATTTGAGCGCCAAGCTGACTATTTTGAACCGCTCTCTGAAGGTGTGTTTAACGCACTTGCGGGTATTTACGTCGACGTGGTCAGCCCTGCTGGGCCTCGAATTCAAGTCACTGGTTCCCCAGACATTCTCAAAAATACACTCGTTCAAGCAAAAGTTAGAGCCACTTTGCTCGCAGGTATTCGCTGCGCAGTGCTTTGGCAACAAGTTGGTGGAAGTCGTATCCAACTCATGTTCTCTCGCAATCGTCTGGCTAATCAGGCGAAAGATATTTTGTCTCACCTTTAAATCTGGAGTTGCTACCAATGGAATTATCCTCACTGACCGCTGTATCCCCGATTGACGGCCGTTACGGTGATAAAGTCAGCGCGTTACGCACTATTTTTAGTGAGTTTGGTTTACTGAAATTTCGCGTACAAGTTGAAGTTCGCTGGCTACAAAAACTGGCTGCAACCGCTCAAATCAAAGAAGTTCCTTCATTTGACGCTGACGCAATCGCTTACTTAGATGAAATTGTCGCGAACTTCTGTGAAAAAGACGCAATGCGTATCAAAGAAATTGAACGCACAACCAACCATGATGTGAAAGCTGTAGAATATTTCCTAAAAGAAAAAGTAGCCAACATCCCTGCTCTTCATGCAGTTTCTGAATTTATCCACTTCGCTTGTACTTCAGAAGATATTAATAACCTTTCGCACGCATTAATGCTGAAAACTGCTCGCGAAGAAGTATTACTGCCACAATGGCGTCAAATTATTGATAAAATCAAAACAATGGCTCATGAGTACCGCAATTTGCCGTTGCTATCGCGTACTCACGGCCAACCTGCAACGCCTTCCACCATTGGTAAAGAGTTTGCCAACGTTGCTTATCGTTTGGAACGCCAATTCCGTCAGCTGCAACAAGTTGAAATTTTAGGTAAAATCAATGGCGCAGTTGGTAACTATAATGCACACATGGTCGCTTACCCTGAAGTTAACTGGCACGAATTTAGCGAAACCTTCGTTACGTCTTTAGGCATCCAATGGAACCCATTCACCACGCAAATTGAACCTCATGATTATATTGCTGAGTTATTTGATTGTGTCGCTCGTTTTAACACTATCGTGTTAGATTTCGACCGTGATATTTGGGGCTACATCGCATTAAATCACTTCAAACAAAAAACAATCGCTGGTGAAATTGGCTCTTCTACCATGCCACACAAAGTGAACCCGATTGATTTTGAAAACTCTGAAGGTAACTTAGGGTTAGCAAATGCCGTCTTAGGTCATTTAGCGAGCAAGCTCCCTGTTTCTCGCTGGCAGCGTGACTTAACGGACTCGACTGTATTACGTAATCTCGGTGTCGGCCTAGGTTATGCATTGATTGCTTATCAGTCAACCATGAAAGGCTTAAACAAATTAGAAGTTAATGAACAGCATTTACTGGATGAATTAGACCAAAACTGGGAAGTATTAGCTGAGCCTATTCAAACTGTAATGCGCCGCTATGGTATTGAAAAGCCATATGAAAAACTCAAAGAATTGACCCGTGGCAAACGCGTTAACGCTGAAGGGATGAAACAATTTATTGATGGTTTAGATTTGCCAGAACACGAAAAAGCGCGTTTAAAAGAAATGACGCCGGCTAACTACATCGGTTACGCTGTCACTTTCATTGACGAACTAAAATAGTCTCAATATTTTCAAAAAGGGCGGCTTCTAAGTCGCCCTTTTTACTTAATTTTTTCGATTTTTTCTCGTATTAGTGATACTAATATCACACCGCTAAATCAGTTCTTACTTTAACATATCGTTATATTATTAATTGGTTAGTTGCACTATCCGAACTATTTATTACCTATATATGTATTATAAACTAAGGCGGCTATAGATAATGGAACTATTCGTTTTCAAAGTCGTTATCACGCCACTTTTATTACTAACAGCAAGCCTTGCTGCTCGCCGATGGGGTGAATCAATTGGCGGCCTTATTGTCGGCTTACCGTTGACCTCTGGCCCTATCTCTTTTTTCCTTGCTCTCGAATATGGCACAGAATTTGCCACGCAAGCAACTTTAGGCTCATTATCAGCAACGGCTGCGCAGGCTTGTTTTGCGGTCGTGTTTTATTTTTTAGTTGCATATGGCTGCTGCAAAGCTCTCATTATAGCGACACTCACATTTAGTGTGACCGCTTATATTTTACAAGTCAGTCAGCTTTCTCAATCAATGTTATTCATCATTGATATCCTAATTATGATGATAGCAATGATTTTTATACCTAATGTACCCGTGAATTTTAAAAAACTATCTCCTCCCAGATGGGATTTACCAGCGAGAATGTTATTAATTGCCGTGCTGGTGGTGGGGGTGACTTTAATTGCGCCATTTATTGGTGCAGGAGCAAGTGGTGTTTTAGCCTCATATCCTTTTATGGCGTCAATATTAGCTGTATTTTCATATATTATGATAAACGCGCAAGCAGCTCAGCGAGTTATGAGAGGACTCGTCGCGGGGCTATTCAGCTTTGCGGTTTTCTTCTATAGTTTAAGCCTCGTGTTACCTAAATTTAATTTGTTCGCTGCCTATACCATAGCAATTATCTGCGCATTAATTGTTCAATTCATCTCTTTACGTTATATTCAACGTGTCCCTAAAAAGAATTAATGTATTGATTATTAAGAACTCTAAATTTTATTTGCAGACAAAAATATAACTAGGTCATATTCATTTTTTTATCAACTATATTTCTTCACATATTTACACAATCAACACCTCATATCAGCGCCTTAGTGAAAATAAACTATTTTTCCGGTTCGTTTGATTTATATTTACTTAATCTCTTGTCGTTATTCAGAACTCTTTTTACCATAGCGTTACTAGTGCTACTATTTGAATCAGTTGTAGCTATCTCTTTTCAATGTGAGGGTTTCCGATGCGTATTCTTATTGTCGAAGACAATGCGTTACTTCGCCACCATTTAACCGTACAGCTTAAAGATCTGGGTCATCAGGTTGACTCCGCTGAAGACGCAAAAGAAGCTGACTATTTTTTACACGAAAGTTGTCCAGATATCGCGGTTGTCGATTTGGGCTTACCTGATGAAGACGGGCTTTCCATGATAAAACGCTGGCGTGGCGAGCACGTCAATATTCCACTTTTAGTATTGACAGCTCGGGAGAGTTGGCAAGAAAAAGTACAAGCGCTAAACAGTGGTGCAGATGACTACGTGACGAAACCTTTCCAGCTAGAAGAGCTGGTCGCCCGTATGCAAGCTTTAATGCGCAGAAATAGCGGTCTCGCTTCACAAGTTCTCGAATTAGGTAATTTCGTTATTGACCTCTCACGTAAAGAATTTACAGTTAATGGTGAAACCGTCAAATTAACGGCTTTTGAATACACCATTATTGAAACACTGCTCCGCAATAATGGAAAAGTGGTTAGCAAAGACTCGTTAATGCGCCAGCTTTATCCAGATGCCGAACTTAGAGAAAGTCATACTATCGATGTTTTAATGGGCCGATTACGCAAAAAAATTCAACAATTCCATAATGATGATGTAATTGTTACTGTACGCGGTCAAGGCTATCGTTTTGATGTGAATGGCTAATATGTGGCTAAGTAAATTTAAGTTCAAACCCCTTTCGCTACGAGCACGTTTTCTTTGTGCAACATCAGCGGTAATCTTAGCGCTCACTTTATCCTATGGTATTGTTGCGATTTTGGGGTATTTAATTAGTTTTGATAAAACGACTTACACCTTATTACGTAGCCAAAGTAACTTAATTTATAGCCTAGCCCAATGGCAAAATAATAAAATTGACATCCGAGTCCCACCAAATTTTACTTTGAATAACCCAACTTTGGTTATTATTTATGATGAACAAGGGCTTGTGCTATGGCGCCAACGTGATGTGCCTAGCGTTGAACGGCTGATCCGTAATGATTGGCTAAAAAAAGAGGGCTTATATGAAATTGATACGGATATTCGTGAAACCCGCCAACTCCTAGACGATAACCCCGAATTCAATACAAAGTTAGATGACATGGATAACGATGACGAACCGCTGACTCATTCCGTGTCCGTCAACCAATATGCAGCAAGTGAAAACCTGCCCCCACTCACCATAGTCGTTGTAGATACTCTACCACAAGACTTACAAAATACCGGGTTAGTTTGGGAGTGGTTTGGTTATGTTTTGCTGGCTAATTTAATCTTAGTCATCCCGTTATTATGGCTAGCTGCTTATTGGAGTCTACGGCCAATTAAATCATTAGTATCACAACTCAGTAGCCTAGAAAAAGGTGAACGGGATACTCTGGATGAGAACCCACCGTATGAGCTTCGCGGCCTAGTACGCAACCTTAATATTTTGTTAACGAATGAACGAAAACGCTACAGTAAATATCGCACCACACTTTCTGATTTAACACACAGTTTAAAGACACCTTTAGCTGTTTTACAGTCAACATTGCGGCTACTTCGTTCAGGCAAACAAATGAACATTGAACAAGCAGAGCCTATCATGCTTGAACAAATTGGCCGTATTTCTCAACAGGTGGGTTATTATTTACACCGCGCATCAACGCAAGGTGATGAAAACATGATGCTACGTGAAATTTCATCTGTCCCATCAATACTAGATAGCCTTGCAAGTGCCCTACATAAAGTTTATCAGCACAAAGGGGTTTCTATAACGGTTAATGTTTCTCCTGAAACAACATGGCTGGGTCAACCCAATGATTTTATGGAAGTGATGGGTAATATCATGGAAAATGCGTGTAAGTATTGCCTTGAATTTGTTGAAGTTAGTGCTGTTGTAGGTGCTGATAGCTTAACATTAGTTGTCGATGATGACGGCCCAGGGGTGCCTGAAAGCAAACGTAGTTTGATCTTCGTTCGAGGGCAACGCGCAGACACCCTTCGCCCAGGTCAAGGTTTAGGCTTATCTATTGCAGTGGATATTATCGACCAATATGACGGGGAAATCATAATTAGTGACAGCCCTCTTGGCGGAGCGCGTTTATCCGTCACATTTAGGCAGCAATCTATGATTGAAGATAGTTAATCTGTGATATGTGTCCGTTTACCCCCTATTTTACAAACCATTTCCGGTATACTATTTGTGAAGTGTTTTATGAAAAGTAATTTAGGGTAACTGATTGGTTTACTCTCAAGATAAACCTTTACTATATGTTTCTCATAAAGTTTATTTAACATCATACCATTACACATATAGGTCATTTTGTAGAATTGAGACCGGGTATATTGCAATAAACTGATTAGCTATATTTAGCAGCTCCAAGGGACAATAAGATGGATTACAAACTAAATCTCGACTGGCAAAGTTTCCTCGACAGTCACTGGCAGAAGCGCCCACTGCTTATCAAAAATGGGTTTGCAAATTTTATTGACCCTATCTCGCCTGACGAACTTGCAGGTTTGGCGATGGAAGATGAGGTTGATAGCCGTTTAGTTAGCCATAAAGAAGGGATTTGGCAAGTTGGCCATGGCCCATTTGAAAGCTATGACCATCTCGGTGAAGAAAATTGGTCTATTTTAGTTCAGGCTGTTGACCATTGGCATCACCCAAGCTCTGCGTTGATGAAACCATTCCGTGTACTTTCAGACTGGCGAATGGACGATTTAATGATCTCCTACTCGGTCCCCGGCGGTGGTGTAGGTCCTCACCTCGACCAATACGATGTATTTATTATTCAAGGTGAAGGCCGCCGTCGTTGGCGCGTGGGCGAAAAAATCCCAATGAAACAACATTGCCCGCACCCTGACTTACTGCAAGTACAACCTTTCGATGCCATCATCGACGAAGAAATGGAACCCGGCGATATTTTGTACATTCCACCTGGGTTCCCACATGAAGGCTACGCCATTGAACCTTCATTAAATTACTCGGTTGGCTTTCGTGCACCAAATACTCGTGAATTAATCAGTAGCTTTGCCGATCACTTAATTTCTAACGATTTAGGCAGCTACCGCTATAGTGACCCTGATTTATCATTCCGTGATAACCCCGCGGAGATCTTGCAAGGTGAACAAATTAAGCTGCGTGAGATGATGGAATCACTCATTAATGACCCTGAGCTCTTTCGCAAATGGTTAGGTGAGTTTATCTCCCAATCACGCCACGAGTTAGACATTGCGCCACCTGAACCGCCTTATGAGCAAGAAGAAATCTATGATTTGCTAAAAACTCAGCAAGAAACCTTATACAAATTAAATGGTCTCAGAGCATTACGCGTTGGCGACCAATTTTTTGTTAATGGTGAATGCTTGGAAACTGAGTGTTATGAGGCCGCTGATAGTTTATGCCGCTATGATGCCGTTAATAGCGAAAATTTAGCTGATGCCATTGATGATGTTAATTTCATCGCACTGCTTACTGCGCTCGTTAATAATGGTTATTGGTATTTTGATGATTAATCGGTACTGATAATATTAAATTTATATTTGTGAAAAAGGCCCATTCATTATGGGTCTTTTATTAAAAATAATATTATTAGTATGATATGGCAGCGCCCTCCTGACCATCAATTGAAAACCGCTGACTACAATTAACACATCATTATTAATAACTAAATTATTTATTTTAATATATATTATATCCCGCTAGCACCTACTCGCAATATGTCCCCTTCTTGCCCGTAAGCACGCAAAGATAAAGCACATTATTTGATTCAATTTTAAACTGTTTTGACTTCACCGTCGCCAGTCACGCACAGCGTTAATTGTCCCTTTTAAAGATGATAACAACATGAACATAGAAACTCTTTTGGCTTTATCATTGTTTTCCTTTGTGACATCCATAACTCCAGGCCCAAATAATATTATGTTACTTGCTTCAGGTATTAATTTTGGATTTAGAAAAACATTACCTCATTCATTTGGAGTATCAATTGGTTTTCTTATTATGTTAGTGGCAGTAGGGCTAGGGGTGGGCGCATTGATTCAATCATCCCCTATGGTTTATTCGATATTAAAATATTTTGGAATTATTTATTTGTTCTGGCTTGCATGGAAAACCACTATTAGCCATTCAATTGCACAGACAAATAACCAAGAAATTAAACCACTAACTTTCTTAGAAGCAGCATTATTTCAATGGATAAATCCTAAAGCCTGGATGATGGCAGTCTCTGGAATGGCGATGTATACCAATACAATTTCACCTTATTTATCAATGTTGCAAGTCGCTGTCATATTTGCAGCCATCAATTGGCCATGTGTTGCTATCTGGGCTATGTTTGGTAGTAAATTAAGAGAAAGGCTAAAACAACCTAAGACATTAAAGCGGTTTAATTTAGTCATGGGAGTTTTACTGGCACTTAGTGGTATTTCTGTATTATTTCAATAACAACAGTAAGAGTGCTGACAAACATATTATGTTTGGCGACAAGTCGAATAGGTTTTGAAAATAAATTAGGAAAATCAATTTATTGATTTTCGGCTGATAACACAAAGTGGGAAAAACCACGCTTTTATCCCACTTTGTCAACAACCTCTCTTACTTCTCATAAAATATCACGATTGCCGTGCGTGAATGGCCGTTAGCTCCGCAATACGCATAATCACACTAACAGCCTGCTCCATACCTTCTTGTGTTATAAATTCATGTTTACTATGGAAATTATAACCACCTGTGAAAATATTTGGACATGGTAAACCGCGATGTGAAAGCTGTGCACCGTCGGTACCACCACGGACAGGTTGAATAACTGGCTCAATACCACAATCAAGCATTGCTTGTTTCGCTAATTCAATAACATGTGGGTACTTCATGACCTCTTTATGCATGTTATAATAGGTATCATCAAGTGTCAGTTCGATATAACAGCTTGGGTGCAGCCCTTCGCCAACTTTTTCAGCAATTCGAATTATATTTTTCTTCCTAGCTTCAAAGCCTGCTAAGTCAAAATCACGAATAATATAATTCAACTCGGCCTTTTCAACTGTACCTTTTAACGATGTTAAATGATAAAACCCTTCATACCCTTCTGTATTTTCAGGTGTTTCATCAGGAGGTAACATCGAATGAATACGGTTCGCTAGCCCTAATGCATTAACCATCACCCCTTTGGCTGTACCGGGATGAGTGTTATTGCCAACAATTTTAATGGAAACATTGGCCGCATTAAAATTTTCATACTCTAATTCACCAACTCCACCACCATCGACGGTATAGGCCCACAATGCATCAAATTGTTTAAAATCGATATGGCGAGCCCCGCGTCCTATCTCTTCATCAGGGGTAAATGCAAGACAGATTTTACCATGAGGAATATTTTTTTCCCTTAAGCGTACGAGGGCTGTGATTATTTCTGCAATACCCGCTTTATCATCGGCACCCAATAAAGTTTTACCATCTGTCATGATCAGCGTTTTACCAATCATTTCATGGAGTACCGGAAACATCACAGGGGATAGCACTTCATCACCAATACCTAACGCAATATCCCCTCCTCGATAATTTTCGAGGACTTGTGGACTCACATTCTTACCTGAAAAATCAGGCGCTGTGTCTAAATGTGAAATAAAACCAATAGTAGGAACATCCCAATCAACGTTTGACGGTAAATAAGCCATCACGCAACCTTGATCGCTTAGCGTTATTTTTTCAAAACCTAACTCATTCAGTTCATTAACTAATGCACGAGCGAACTTTAACTGTCCTGCACTGCTGGGTACTGTTTTTGCGTTTAGCTTTGATTGTGTATCGAAAGCGGTATATTCAAAAAACCGCTCTAAGAGTTTGTCCATACCCTTCCCCCTAAAATATCAATGCCTATATTATGGGAAAGATCACAGATTCAATTATTGTCTCAAATCAGCTTTCCTGTTAATGCTCACTATTTTTTATGATAAATCTTTAATGAAATTTATTTTTTAGCCTATCTTTTACAGGTTGGCTATTACGGCAGCAATCAATACCTATAATAAATAAGGGTAATAATCAAATTGTATTAATTATTCGATTATTATTTATTTGTTACCTAAAAGCACACCATTTGGTTAAATATCATTCATCCACTACACTAATCATCAATCATTAAATTGAAATAGTATGCTATATATGAAGCCTTATTATTTTATTTACTAGCTAATAATAAACAAAACAAAATTTTACTCGTTTATAGGAAAATTCATGTCAAAAACATGTTTAATTTATGGTGTTAGCAAAGGATTAGGTAAGGCATTAGTCGAAGGATTCCCTGAAAATACAGACCATATTTACGGTGTTTCTCGCTCAAAACCTCCTTTTGAGCAAACTAATTTTACGTGGATCCCTGCTGATTTAAATGACATTAATAGCGCGAATTCCATTAAGTCTGTTATTCAGAGTCAACCTATTCATACCTTAATTTATAATGTGGGTATATGGGAGAAACTCGCTTTTAGTGAAGAGTATCAATTTGAATCGACTGATGACATAGAGCTGCTGAATATGGTTCAGACTAATATCAGCGCCTGTTTATTGAACTTAAAAGCACTGTTACCCAATTTGCGTTTAGCGAAAAATAGCAAGATTATATTGATTGGTTCCACATGGGGTTTAGATAATCATAATGGCAAGGAAGTCACCTTTTCTGCTACCAAATATGCCATCAGGGGAATAGCTCAATCGTTAAGAGAAACATTACGGGAAGATAAAATAGCAATATCGGTTATAAATTTAGGTTATTTAGCGACTGAGTATCCACTCACTACCCCCGTTGACGAAGTCATTGAAAAAAGTCATGGGCAATTGATCCCATTACAAGACGTTGTCAATGCCGTGCGTTTTATCGCCAATACGAGCAATGCAACCTGCGTCAAAGAGATTACGATGCCAGCCATGATGGATACAAACGTCTAACCTATAAGAGGAAACAATACGTTTCCCCTTATAATGTTATGTATTGAAAGCTTATTGCGCGGTATTTTTAACCTGTAACTCAGTAATAAGCTTATTGATATATTCAACAACGACTTTGCTGGCTAAACCATAGTGTTTTTCATCGAACTCACTTTCCACTTGGCTAGGCTCTAAATTCAGTTCGACCGTATGTGCCCCATGTAATTTAGCTTCATGAACAAAGCCTGCAGCAGGGTACACATGGCCAGAGGTTCCAATAGAGATAAAAATGGTCGCAGATTCAAGGGATTGATAAATATAATCCATTCCAATTGGCATTTCACCAAACCAAACAATATGGGGCCTCAGTGGCTGAGGGAATTGGCAACAATGACAGCGGTCATCGACCGATAAATCCCCTTTCCACTCCAATACTTGATTTGACCAATTACAGCGAACTTTTAATAGTTCACCATGCATATGGATAACCCGCTGGCTTCCCGCTCTTTCATGTAAATTGTCTATATTTTGTGTAATTAACAAAAAGCGGTCACCAAAAATTTCTTCAAGCTGTGCAAGTGCATAGTGAGCAGCATTAGGTTTAATATTTTCTTGCTGTAACTGCCGACGTCGCTCATTATAAAAACGTTGTACTAATTTAGGGTTACGTTCGAAACCTTCAGGCGTTGCCACATCTTCAACGCGATGCTCTTCCCATAAACCATCCGCAGAACGGAATGTTTGGATCCCAGATTCGGCTGAAATACCTGCTCCTGTTAAAACGACAATATTGACATTTTTCATATTACCCAATCTATTATCTATATAAAAAGACCGGTTACGAAGTCGCTGGCGGCGTATACATTTATTCTTACGAGCTTTTTTCAACCTATAACGAAATCGCAACATCAAAGCTTCCTTTCATCCATATAACCAATAAACTTATATCATGTTAAATATTAATTGTTTTTATCATGTCATTACGACACAAACTTATAAACGCTGATTGTTTGGAATTTTTAAAATAATCAAGCTCCAAGTATATACTTTATTGGCATACTAACTATTTCCTTACCACAACTGATGACATTATCTAAATGTTAACATACTAAAACGCATCATCTCGCTGAATGCAAATAAAAATATCGAAGGTATCGATTTTGTCACTTTTTATTCATAAAAATGACACTAATATTTCATAAATTCGCCATAAAACGTTCGTAACTGTAAAACAATAAAAAAACCTTTCTCGTTCACTCCCCGTGCAGTTAAAATACGCCTCGCAGATTTTACTGTGTTGCTAATTCACCACTAAAAGGGGTTTCATGGAAAAGTTTTTTGAAAGAGCGATGTATGCTTCACGTTGGATTTTAGCGCCTATTTATTTTGGGCTTTCACTGACACTATTGGCTTTAACCATTAAGTTCTTTCAAGAGCTATACCATATTTTGCCAAATATCCTTTCAATTCCTGAAGCTGACTTAATTTTAACGCTATTATCATTGATTGATATGGCATTAGTCGGTGGGTTATTGGTGATGGTGATGTTTTCTGGTTATGAGAACTTTGTCTCCCAAATGGATATCCCTGACAGCAGTGAAAAACTAGGCTGGCTAGGTAAAATGGATGCTTCATCATTAAAAAATAAAGTCGCAGCTTCCATTGTTGCTATTTCCTCCATTCACCTATTAAAAATCTTCATGGACTTGAAAAGTGTCTCAAATGACAAGTTGATGTGGTATGTCGTTATCCATTTAACCTTTGTATTATCTGCATTCGTTATGGGTTATCTAGATAAAATGACAAAAAAATAACCAGTAGAATGTATGCTAAAAGTGCCTAATTTAAACACCTAGGCACTTACTTATTCGCTAACCTCATCTTTATCTCCCTCGTCGATTTTCGCTTTGTGTTACCATCATTATCCTGAAGGTTAGTACCAAGGAACTTTACATGAGCCAACACTTTGTCGGTAAATATGAAGCTGAAATTAAATTTCATTTACCGGACCCGGATACTTTTCTGCATAAAATAAAAGCCGACTTGGCTGAACCCTTTACGGAAAATAATACAGAAACAGATTGTTTCTATGAAAACCCGCATCTACCACTAGCTGACAATGGCGTCAGTATGTGTGTACGTGAAATGGTGCCATCAGGCATAAAATTATGGATAGTTAAAGGGCCTGGAGCTTCTGAATGCAAAGCCATTAATATTGATGACTGCCGCCATGTACAAAACATGTTAACGACACTGGGATATCATTGCTACTTAACCACAACTAAAATAAGAAGCATTTATTTCCTGAATGACATCCACATTACAATTGACCACCTTAGTGGGATCGGCTGGTTTGCTGAATTTGCCATTATGACAGATGAGCAGGATTTACTTGAAGCTCTATATCAAGAATTGATGGCGACCGCTAAGCAATATGGGTTTACAGAAGAAATGGTGGAAACTCGTAGTTATAAGCAGATGTTTTTAGCTGCGCAGTAATCATAGGAAGAGCCAATAAGTTTTTAGTATCGTCTCCTAAAAACCATTGGCTCTCTAACCCTATAACCCTACTAATAGCTACTGCCCGCTAAGAATACGTGCAGGGTCTAATTTGCTTGCCCTACGAGCAGGATACCAACTAGCTAGTAAGCTCAATACAATGGTTGTAATTAAAACATAAACCACATCCATGACATGCAATTCAGAAGGTAAAAAGTCAATAAAATAAACATCACCCGATAAAATTGGATGGCCAACAATAGCCTCTACCACCTTAATCATGGGTGTTAGATTTAATGATATGACGACCCCAAGCACAACGCCAATCAATGAACCAACAAGGCCGCCCAACAAACCATACCATAAGAAAATAGCACGAATTTGCCTATCTTTTGCCCCTAAGGTGCGCAATACAGCGATATCACTACTTTTATCTTTAACTGCCATAACAAGGGTAGAAACAATATTAAAACACGCAACGCCAATCACCAATATCATAGCTAAGTACATGATACTTCTAACCATTTGAATATCATTATACATATAGCCATAATCGCCTATCCAACTTTTTACGACGACATGATGCATTGTTTTCAAGCCTGCATCATAAACGACTTGATCGGCAATAAATGGGTCTGTTGCTTTGATTTCAAACCCTGTCACACCATCCCCATAGTCGAGATATTCCTGTGCATCTGCGAGTGGAACGAGCGCTAACTGGTGATCGAGCAAACCACTAAGTTTAAAAATACCCGTCACCTGTACACGAATACGCTTAGGCTGTTGAATTTTCAAGCTAGCATCGGTATTTGGGATCATGATTGTGACCCAGTCCCCAACCTTCACATTCAATGCATCCGCCACACCTTGGCCTAAAATAATTGATTGTTTGCCTGCATCAAAATGTTGCCAAGCATCATTGAGAATGAACTGAGGTAACGCACTGACTTGTGGCTGAGTTTCTCGTGAAACCCCCATGACTTGAATTGCTTTTAAATTTGCACCACGTTCAAGTAACCCCGTAAAATTGATGTAAGGGCTAACACCTTCTACACCGGGCGTTTTACGGATAACTTGCTCAGCAAACTCCAAATTTTTATACGGTGGCTTAACAGCAAAAATTTGCCCATGGGGAACAACAGATAACACACGGTTATTTAATTCGCGTTCAAAGCCATTCATTGCGCTTAAACCGATAATTAGCACCGCGACCCCAAGAACAATCCCCAACGTTGAAACTATCGAGACTAACGAAACCATCCCTGTTCGGCGTCGACCACGGCTGAAACGCAGCGCCGTGACTAGTGAAAGAGGCAATTTAGACATTACCGAGCCCCCAAGGTAATTTCCTGTTGCAAATGCCCATCTCGCATTTCCAATTGGCGGGATAAGCGCCGAGCCAGAGTCATATCATGGGTGACGACTAAAAATGCGGTTCGCTGTGTTCGGTTTAATTCACCCAACAACTCAAAAATGGCATCTGCATTACGTAAATCAAGGTTACCTGTCGGCTCATCTGCCAAAACCAGTGCTGGCTCATTCACTAACGCCCTTGCAATAGCAACACGCTGGCGCTCTCCCCCTGATAATTCAGAAGGCCGATGCCCTGCCCGATGTGCTAACCCAACTGCCTCTAACATTTCAGTTGCTTTAGAAAACGCAGTTTCTTTCGCAATCCCCCCAATTAATAAAGGCATTGCCACATTTTCAAGGGCAGTAAAATCCGGTAAAAGGTGATGGAATTGATAAATAAAACCGAGATCTTTATTACGAATAGCAGCACGCTCATCTGAGGTTAATTGATTTATATGCTGTCCACGAAAGATAACATTCCCTTCTGAAGGGGTATCTAGGCCACCCAATAAATGCAATAAGGTACTTTTACCTGAACCAGAACTTCCCACGATGGCCATCATTTCCCCACGCCCCATGGAAAAACTGACATTTTTCAACACTTGCGTCGACAATGTCCCTTCTTGATATGTTTTGCTTAATTTTTCACAGACCAGAAGTGGTTGTTTATTCATAACGTAAAGCCTCAGCAGGTTGAACCGCTGCTGCACGCCAAGAAGGATAAAGCGTTGCCAGCAGAGAAATCAGCATTGCACTTAGTGCAATAATTAAAATACCAGAGTAATCAAGCACAATAGGTAAAGAGACGCCTTTGGGTAATAAACCGATCAGCGGCATAATGACATTCAGTTGACTAGAAAGTATCGTGCCTAATATCGTGCCAATGAGTGAGCCAATCACCCCCGCTCCAGCGCCTTGGATCATAAATATCATTAAAATACGCCAACGTTTGAGGCCTAGGGTTTTTAAAATAGCCACTTCACCTTGCTTTTCCATCACTAACAGTGATAGCGAGGTAATAATATTAAATGCCGCCACTGCGATAATTAAGCTAAGCAATAAGCCCATCATATTTTTTTCCATGCGAACGGCTTGGAAAAACTCCCCTTTACGCTCCCGCCAGTCTTTCCATACTAAGCCATCTGGTAACGCTTGCTGACTTAGAACGTCAACTTGTAAAGGCTCATCTAAATATAAGCGCCACCCAGTAATGTGGCCTGCGGGATAACGAAGCATACGTGCGGCATCTTGTTGTGCCACGACCAGTTCACTCGTATCCGCTTCCCCATTTGTTTGGAAAATACCAGCCACAGTAAATAGGCGCTGACTTGGAATGCGCCCCATCGGTGTTAACTGACTCACGCCTGGAATAATTAAGCGAACCTCATCACCACGTTTTACCCCGAGCGTTTCTGCAAGTTTATTCCCGAGAAAAACATTATAACTGCCTTCTTTGAGGTCATTGCGTTGCCCGACAACCAGTTTATCCAATAACAACGAAGATTCTTCGGGGTCGATTCCCCCCATAACGCCCACGCCAACATTGGTTCGGCTTTGTAATACCACATCAGATTGCACAATAGGTGCGATCTGGCTGACACCCTTTAAATGTTGTAGATCGGATATTGGATATTTTGCTGGGTCTATATTTCCAGAGGCAGAGGTTAAAATTGCCTGCGGCATATAAGCAAGTATGCTATCTTGTAACGATCGCTCGAACCCATTCATCACTGAGGTGACGGTTATCAATGCCGCAACCCCTAGTGTGATACCAATAGCAGATAAACTGGATACGAAACGCCCAAATTTATCCGCAGCACGCCCACGTAAATAGCGTAGGCCTATAAATAATGAGACAGATTGGTGCATGAAATCTATGATGCCCCTGTTGCCAAAGCGAAGTGTTCAGCGATAATAAAGGGTACGATTGATGAATGGAACCACCCGATGGTTTTTTTTCTGCTTTAAGTGCCTTTTTGTCTGACTTTCAGACGAATTACGAGTTAAAACTGATTGTTTTGTTATAAATTTTGTAGTTTAACTATTTGTTGATTAACTTAACTATTTTTCGTACAAAAATTGGCTATGTTTGGGCTAACTCTTGTTTAACTGCTTACTAATCGCTGTGAGATACCGAAGATTTCTATGTTGTCAAAATTTCGTTATGAACTCCCTAGTCGTAGTGGCGATGTTCGCCATTTAGGTTGCCTTATCGGGGCGGCTGGTGCACTTGAATGTGGAGAAATAATACAACGTCACCAAGGGCCTGTGATCATCGTGACACGTGATATGCAAAATGCATTACGTTTAAGAGATGAAATTCAACAGTTTACACAACACCCTATAGAGACTCTTTCTGACTGGGAAACATTGCCATATGACAATTTCTCCCCCCATCAGGAAATTATTTCTCATCGTTTATCGACACTGTACCGTTTGCCCAGTTTGCAAAAAGGCGCATTAATTCTTCCCGTCAATACATTGATGCAAAAAGTCTGTCCTGCTGACTTTTTAACCAGTCATGCCTTAGTGATGGCAAAAGGTGACAAACTTTCCCGTGATAACTTACGTAATGAGCTCGATAACGCTGGCTACCGCCATGTAGAGCAAGTCTTAGAGCATGGTGAATATGCCACACGGGGCGCTTTACTCGATTTATTTCCCATGGGTAGCTCGTTGCCGTTTCGTATTGATTTCTTCGATGATGAAATTGATAGCTTACGAACGTTTGACGTTGACTCACAAAGAACACTCGAAGAAGTAGAGCAAATCAATTTACTCCCAGCTCATGAATTCCCGACCGATAAAGACGCTATTGAACGTTTCCGTAGCCAATGGCGCGAGCGCTTTGAAGTTCGCCGTGATCCAGAGCATATTTACCAACAAGTCAGTAAAAACACCTTACCGACGGGTATCGAATATTGGCAGCCTTTATTTTTTGCTCAGCCACTGCCATCTTTATTTGAATATTTACCGCCATCAAGTTTAATTGTTTCGCAGAGCTTACAAGAAGCAGCTGAACGCTTTCAGGTTGATACTCAACAACGGTATGAAAACCGTGGTGTTGACCCAATGCGCCCATTACTCCCCCCTTCTGAGCTATGGTTAACTGTTGAACAACTTAATCAATCATTAAAAAAATGGCCGCGTATTCAGTTATCCCTCGAATCTTTACCCAAAAAAGCGGCAAATACTAATTTAGATTACCTGCCATTACCGGATATCAGCACACAAGGGCAAAGCAAAACGCCGCTTGAAAAATTGCGTCAGTTTACTGAACAATTTGATGGAACCATCGTCTTTTCTGTGGAAAGTGAAGGCCGACGTGAAACCGTTACCGAGCTATTAGCCCGTTTAAAAATTCGCCCTGAAATTATTCAAAGCTATACTAGCCCTACTGACAGCAGATTTGCCATCACCATTGGTGCCGCTGAACACGGCTTTATTCAATCCGATATCCATAGGGCATTAATTTGCGAAAGTGACCTGCTTGGGGAGCGTGTTGTTCGTCGCCGGGCAGATAACCGCCGCACCATTAATACTGACACCCTCATTCGCAACTTAGCTGAATTACGCCCTGGGCAACCTGTGGTACATATTGAGCATGGTGTAGGCCGTTACCAAGGTTTAATTACCTTAGAAGCGGGCGGTATTAAAGCGGAATATTTAATTTTAACCTATGCCGGTGATGATAAACTGTATGTTCCTGTTTCTTCACTCCATTTAATTAGCCGTTATGCAGGTGGCGCTGATGAAAACGCCCCATTGCATAAATTAGGTAGTGATAGCTGGGGTCGTGCACGCCAGAAAGCCGCAGAAAAAGTACGCGATGTTGCTGCTGAACTTCTTGATATTTATGCACAACGAGCCGCTAAGGCTGGCTTTGCATTCAAGCATGATAAACAACAATACCAAGAATTTTGTCAAGGCTTTCCATTCGAAACGACGCCTGACCAAGAAGTCGCCATCAATGCTGTTCTCAGTGATATGTGCCAACCATTAGCAATGGACCGACTCGTGTGTGGTGATGTGGGCTTTGGTAAAACCGAAGTGGCAATGCGAGCCGCATTCCTTGCGATTAATAATAACAAACAAGTTGCCGTTTTAGTCCCCACGACACTACTTGCACAACAGCACTATGATAATTTTAAAGATAGGTTTGCTAACTGGCCTGTCCGCATAGAAATGTTATCACGCTTTAAAACAGCGAAAGAGCAACAACAAATTATTACCCAGACCGCGGAAGGCAAAGTTGATATTCTAATTGGTACCCATAAGTTGCTACAAAGTGACTTAGTATGGAAAGATTTAGGTTTGCTCGTCGTCGATGAAGAGCACCGCTTTGGTGTCCGCCATAAAGAACGAATAAAGGCTATGCGTGCAGACGTTGATATCTTAACGCTGACCGCCACACCTATTCCTCGTACTCTTAACATGGCCATGAGTGGTATGCGTGACTTATCTATTATCGCCACACCACCAGCACGTCGTTTGGCTGTAAAAACCTTTGTGCGCCAATATGATGACTTAGTTGTCCGTGAGGCAATTTTACGGGAAACCTTACGTGGCGGCCAAGTTTATTACCTTTACAATGATGTTGAAAATATTGAAAAGGCAAAGACCCGCCTTGAAGAGTTAGTCCCTGAAGCACGTTTTGTTGTTGGGCATGGCCAAATGCGCGAGCGCGAGTTAGAACGCGTAATGACAGATTTCCATCATCAACGTTTTAATGTATTGATATGCACCACAATTATTGAAACTGGTATTGATATACCAACAGCGAATACCATTATCATTGAACGCGCGGATCATTTCGGATTAGCTCAACTCCATCAACTACGTGGACGAGTTGGTCGCTCTCACCATCAAGCATACGCTTACTTACTCACCCCGCATCCCAAAGCTATGACCACCGATGCACATAAACGCCTTGAAGCCATTTCATCATTGGAAGACTTAGGAGCTGGTTTTGCTTTAGCAACTCACGATTTAGAAATTCGTGGTGCGGGTGAATTACTTGGTGAAGACCAAAGTGGGCAAATGACCACTATTGGTTTTACCCTGTACATGGAGCTATTAGAAAGTGCTGTCGATGCGCTTAAAGAGGGGCGTGAGCCTTCATTAGAAGATTTAACTAGCCAACAAACAGAAGTTGAGTTGCGTATGCCTGTTCTGTTGCCAGACGACTATATTCACGACGTGAATATTCGCTTGTCTTTCTATAAACGAATAGCCAGTGCAAAAAACCGTCCGGAGCTCGACGAATTGCGTACAGAACTGATCGACCGCTTTGGTAGTTTACCTGACGCAGGTAAATTCCTATTAGCGAACGCAGCTATTCGATTACAAGCTCAAGCTCTTGGTATTAAACGTATTGAAGCTCATGAAAAAGGTGGCTTTATTGAGTTTAGTGATAAAAATAAAGTCGACCCAAGTTTCTTAATAAGCTTATTACAAAACCAGCCACAAACTTATCGGTTAGATGGCCCTGTTAGACTAAAATTTTTCCATGATTTAACAGAAAGAGTTTCTCGACTAGAGTTTATTAAACAATTACTCATTGGGTTTGAAGAGCATCAAATTAGCTAAGTTTGATGCTCTAAAATGATAAAAGGCTACTCTTGTAGCCTTTTATCTCTATAATATTTATAGAAAAAATTATTCCATAAAGCCAAATGTATTTTTATTCGGTTGCAGTTCTAAGACTGCTGATGAGTTTTTTGTGATTGGTAATTCATTTTGCTGTAAACAATAAAAGGGTAATAATTCTTTTATATCACTGCGCATGGTTTCACATACTGAATTGGATGAAGTGAGCACCAAACGCCCTTTATCATCTAAAGGAATAAACATTGATGGTTCATAGGATGTTCTGACTTTTCCAACTGTTTTACCAATTTGATACACAACGTCATATCCAACAATCACTAATTCCATTTTTTGTGTGTTAACACAGGTTTGATTTTGCATATCAAATAGAGATGGAAAGCTTTTCCCTTGTAATGCTTCAATCATAAAAATCATTTTGCATTCGCTTTGTGCAGGGTGAAAACGAGAAAGAGATTGCTGATTAAAGGTGCCTAAAACCCCTGTTACTGTACAATTTTCGTACTCAACAAGGCGATTCGCTTTGATCGGCTCAACCGATAATACCGTAGCCAATTTAGTTTCCGGCTCTTGGCTGAATGAATTCACGAGCAATACAATAAGGAGCATCACTACAGTTGCTAATAACAACTTAAATTTTAGCTTCATCGTGTTAACCCTTATTAAAATATGCCGTGCCTATTGTAACCACTACTCAAAATAATTCGATAATTACCTACTAATAGTGTTGTTTTTTAGAATTATCTTAAATTATCATGAAAACATATGTTTATTATAACTGTTTTAGAAAAATAAACTTTACCATTAGTGCAACTTCACCTATTGATTACAATCAAAAATATTACTGTTTTAAATCAATAGGATAATAGAAGAGCCTGTTATGGTTGGCTGTTATCGTTATATAAATGGATTTACATCTTAATTATTTAAAACTTAAGATAAGTTAATATTCGGATCATTTATTTTATATTAATTTCTAGGTTTAAGTTTCATTAAAATAAAATATATATTTATATAAGTAATAGTGACAATATAATCGATAATTAACCTATTAAATTTGATCTAAATAGTTTTTCTACGCAATATTTAACATAGATAAACCTTGACAGATTGAGTTAATATATTTTTTAACATTATTATTTATCATTATAAATAATAAAAAATAATGCACCTGTTATACGAATATACAGGTGCATAGTGCTAATAAAACCAAATTAAACAAGTAGCTAGTCGTTGACTAGTGCAATTTTAACTTTGGACGAATAATTCTGTTAATACTGCCAACAAGCATCATTAGCCCCGTTTTAATGTAACCGTGTAATGCGATTTGGTGCATACGGTATAAAGAAATATACACAAAACGAGCGATACGCCCTTCTACCATCATATCCCCACGCATTAAATTCCCCATCAAGCTGCCAACTGTACTAAAGCGAGACAGTGAAACTAATGAGCCATGGTCTTTATAAACATATTCTTTTAAAGGTTTATCTTTCATTAAAGCGACAATATTGTCATAACAAAGGCTGGCCATTTGGTGAGCTGATTGAGCCCTTGGTGGCACAAATCCCCCTTCTGGCTTAGCGCAAGAAGCGCAATCGCCAATGGCAAAAATCATATCGTCACGAGACGTTTGTAACGTTGGTTTTACCACCAATTGGTTGATACGATTTGTTTCTAACCCAGCGATATCTTTCATGAAATCAGGTGCTTTAATCCCTGCAGCCCAAACCATGAGATCCGCATGAATTTTACCATCTTCTTTCGTATTCAAACCATCTGCATCAGCACTGGTTACCATAGTTTTCGTCAATACATTCACGCCGAGTTTATTAAGTTCTTGATGTGCGGCACTTGAAATTCTCGGCGGTAAAGCCGGCAGGATACGTTCACCCGCTTCAACTAGTGTGACATTCAATGCATCTGTGTCTAGCCCTTTAAAGCCATAACTGGTCAGTTGCTCTACTGCGTTATAGAGTTCCGCTGATAACTCAACGCCCGTTGCACCGCCACCAACAATGGCAATATTAACGCTCTCCTCTGCGTTATCACGAACTGAGTAACGTAAAAACAGATTTAGCATTTCGTCGTGAAAACGGTGCGCTTGGTGTGGGTTATCTAAGAAAATGCAGTGTTCTTTAACACCTGGTGTACCAAAATCATTCGACGTACTTCCTAACGCCATCACTAAAATATCGTATTCTAGTTCACGCAAAGGGACCAATAATTCACCATGTTTGTCATAAAGTTCACCGAGAACCACTTTTTTATTTTCACGGTCAATATTCGTGAGTGAACCTAATTGGAAATTAAATGCATTATGGCGAGCATGGGCCAAATAGCTTATCGCATCGACGCCATCATCTAACGAACCTGTCGCCACTTCATGTAATAGTGGTTTCCATAAATGGCTTGGGTTGCGGTCAACCAAGGTAATTTGTGCGCGTTTTTTACGGCCTAACTTACGGCCTAAACGTGTTGCCAGTTCTAATCCACCAGCCCCACCGCCGACAACGATGATTTTGGGTTGAAATAAGGTCATAAATCCCTCGAAACAAAATATATTAATGTTATTTAAGGTTTCTCATAAAAAAACCTTATATAACAATAATTAGCCACAACTCACACTAACCCTATTAGAATATCATGACTGGTCTATTGGTAATACCAAATATTGATTCACATCAATTTAGTTGATTATTATGACTACGATCACATTCGTCAAATCATTTTTTTCCCCAAACGAATCGAGTCAGCTTTTTAGCCGTTATATCAATCAATTGTTTAAATTCACAAAATCATAATGATAATGAGAATTATTACTTTATCATTTTTTATTTAGTAAACACAATCAATCCCCCCTTCTCATCGTTACCCCATGCCGGAAATTAAGCACAAAAAAAACTCTGAGGATGATAAACACCCTCAGAGCTTTTAATGGAATATTAAATTTTATTATTTAATTTTCTTGATACGCACATCCGTTGGAACGGAAACTGGTGAGTTATCTTTAAAGTACTGCATTAACGCTTCGTTATCTGGCAGGCTATAAACACGGTCTTTACCTTGGTTGAAGGCAGAGAAACGGCTACCACCCGTTGCTAAGAATTCATTCGCAGCAACACGATAGCTTTTATTCATGTCTAACGGCTTACCGTTTAATTTCATTGATTTTTGAATAACTTTATCACCCACTGGGCGGCTGTCATCCCACTCGTAGTAAAAACCTTTAGAAACTGGCATAACTTGTGGACGAGCACGATCCCACTGCTGCTCAAGCGCTTGTTTAATTTGTGCACCTGTTAGCGATTGCGTAACAACCACGTTAGAGAATGGCTGGACAGTGAAAATATCACCGTAAGTTAATTCCCCTGCTTTCATATCAGCACGAATACCGCCACTGTTCATAAACGCAATTTGCGCACCGCCCGCTTCTTTGCTGGAAGCTGCATATAATTGCCCATCAGCAATAATCTTACCTAGAGTTGAATCTCCTGCAGGCAATAATTTTTTATCCACATTTGCTGTTAAAGAGCCCATCACTTGTTGCGAAATAGGCAAGGCAATTTTTTCGTATTTTTGTACGAACGTGGTTAACTCAGGGTTTTTCTCATAACGGCTCGTTTCAACAGGGATATTCTTTGCATTGATACTAACAATATCTTTCGTATTTCTATCAATCTCAATATTCAATTGAGATAATAAAGTCCCGTTAGACTGGGCTGAAATTACTGTCATCCCATTGATTTCACAATTGTAAGCTTGGTGTGTATGACCGCTGACAACAAAGTCTACATTCGCATCTAATTGTTTAACGATATCAACGATTGGGCCTTTGATATTATCACAACGGTTAATATCTTTAACTTTGGTATCAACTTGTTGTGTTGCGCCTTCATGGATCAGAACACCGATACTGTTAATACCTTGTGCTTTTAATAATTTCACTTGGTTATTAATAGTTTCGACTTCATTTTTGAATTCTAACCCTGCGGTTCCACTTGGTGTTACGATAGCCGGCGTACCTTCTAACGTTAAACCAATAAATGCCATTGGAATGCCATCAAACTCTTTAATAAAGTAAGATGGGAACAGAGTTTCTCCTGTTTCTTTCACAATAACGTTGGCCGCTAAGTAGTTAAAATTAGCACCATCAAAGGAATCTTTACCCACACAACCTGCTGTTGGGTGACAGCCGCCGTTTTGTTTTCTCAGCAGCTCTTCTTTACCTTTATCAAACTCATGGTTACCAACTGCACTAGTTTCCATACCAATCGCACTTAAGGCTTCAATGGTAGGTTCATCATAAAACATCGATGACAGTAATGGGCTTGCCCCGACTAAATCACCCGCGCCAACAACGATAGTTTTATCATTTTGCGCTCTTAATTGATTAACCAGCGTGGCAATTGACTCAATACCACCTAATTTACCATCACCTGGGGCTTGTAAAGCCCCATGGAAATCATTAATACCAATGACTTGTACTTTTACGGTATCTGTATTTTTGGGAGCACAACCCGCTAAAAGTGCACCAGAAATGAGCAGTGTGAGTAATCCAATTTTATGTTTCATTTATTTTACCTTTTTTAATCCTTTTCAACTATCGACTACATTTTAAAACGATAAGTCGTTGTCATTGATCCAGATAACGAGTGTGCACGACGTGAGTGACCATCATATAATTTTGGCGTCGTGTAGTCGTTCTCCTGACGGTGGTGCCAGCCCAGACCGCCACTTAACGAAACAGAAAGGTTTTCAGTTGGTTTCCAATAGCTGAATAGACCAAATTGACCTTGTTTTAATCTTTCACCTTCATATTTAAATTCTGAATAGTTAGTACGCGCACCAACAGAGAGTTCTTTACTAATACGATACTCTGCTGCCATTGCAACCATGGTTTCACCATCGCGTACGTAGTCGATATCTGCATAGGCTGGTGAGTTAAAACGGCCACGAGTGTTACCAATTGGGTTACGCGCAAATTGGCCTACGCCATTCGCTTTTTTCGCTTGGGTATGAGTTAAACCTGTGCTTAACGTCCAAGGTGACTCAGGAATACGCCATTCTGCCGTTCCTGCGTAGTGCCATGCACGTTTGTCAAAATTACGCTTCCCTTTTTGTTTATCGGTTTCAGTACGTTTACCATCACTACCGTATTCATGGTTATAGATTTGTGTACCGAGTGTCACATCTGAAGTCAGTTTATATTTTGCTTCTAAACCTTGTTGACGGAATAAATCATCTGCTTGACCATAGAAATAGTATACTTTCAATGGTTTAGTATTGTAGTTAATACCACCTGTAATGACATGATTAACATTGTGTCGAACACCATTAGCATCAGTGAAATACATCGCATCAATATTTGGGCTATCGCGACGCATGACTTTCTTATCGAGATATAATAAATCCAAACTCCAATCACTGATCGCAGTATTAGTGTAGTAACCGCTATAACTGTTCAATGATAAACGCTGTGAATTCGTGAAAATACCCGTATTTTTCAGCGTAAACCAACCTGCTTTCGCATTAAATTTTACTGGCTCAAGGTCCAGTTTTACTTTTGCATAACGTTGACCAATTTTGTTGTACCCTTTCGCATGGCCATCATCATTATATAAAATTGCACGGGAGGCGAAGTCTTTACTTGCCCCCAGTTTGATACCGCCGTAATAAGAGGCATCAAAGCCAATTACATCAGCAAAATAACCTGATTTGAAATCTGCTTGAAAGTTTTGTCCCCAAGCATTCGCAACTTGTTTTCGATAACGGTTTTCGTTTTTATCAAAACGGTTTTCTGTTTTTAAGTATTTCCACATGTTGCGGGTTGACAGCTCTAGCTCCGAATCCGCAATGAATGAGTTTTCCTTGATAGAATCTTCCCAGTTGCTGGCATTTGCCATTGCTACCGCTAAATAGCAAGGAGAAAGCATTAATAACGCAATATTTTTAACTTTCATTGGAATTAACCTAGTTAATGATTATTTGAATTAATTTTATGCTGTGCCATGTTTCCATGAACAACAAAACACCATTTTTATTTTTAGCTTAATAAAACAATTTAACTTAAAGACAAACAGATACATCCATTTCAAACACATAAGTCATTTTAAATATAAAATTCAATACAGTATTTTCCTGTATTTGTGTTTACTTATTACTATGAATAGAAATATTCCTTATAGGAATTCAAAAATACATTATTGATTCGATAGCGCCACTTACTCATATTTGGTGTTTATCTAGCTTAAACCTCACACTTCGGCACTGTATTTATCGACACTGTATTATTTATTAAGAAAAAATTGCACTTTATTTCCTATATAATTTTTTAGAGCAAAAAATATCCCTGAGAAATAATCATCTCAAATAAATTTGAATATTTAACTTAAAATGCAACTATTAAATTGCTATTTTTTTAATTGATTACTTATCACTCTAAATTGTCATAAATCTTTCATAATACGAATGCTATCGTAATTTTATGTCAATTAAAACGATCGCTGTCACAACACGCCACATCAGTTGCAATAAGCTACTTTTTAATAGTGATGCATGTCACATTTTATTTTAAGGTAAATTTAATATGTAACTCATTATTTTGAATAGAATTTTATCGGCAATTCATTTATTTGTTAACTCATCCACTTAAATAGGTATTTGTAATAGCTTTATACATATTGGCTATATGTATAAAATTTCACCCAATAGAAACTCTCATATGAATGCGTAGTATTTGTTGATGTATATTTACTCATGATCGTTCTATAGCCCCCTCATAAGAGAAAGTATTATTCTCTGTAGGCAAATTTAAATTAAGTAACACTTGAGCAAATGATAGGCACCAATAGTTATTAAGCACTGATTGAATCATTCTATTTTTCATTTATTTAAAATCATCTTAACTTTTTAAGATGATTGCTTTCATTATTAAAATTAACATAGCTATACCCAGCACTCTAACCATATAAAAACCCAGACATAATGCAAATATATGGTTATTTGTTTCAATTAAACTCAAAATATAATTACCAACAAATAAAACAATCAACATTTCTATTTTATTTTTTCAAAAATGAAACATAACACTAATGAGATTAATAAAAACCTTCTAATTATTTTTAATAGTGAAATAAGTATTAGTTCATTTTTATCAAATATAGTCGAAAAGAACATTTGGATTAACTGTAAAAAACAAGAAAGTTACGGGTAACTTTTACCACAAGTCATAATTTTATTATTTTATTCATGCAAAGCAATTTGTCTTTTTTGCGTACTTATGCAAAAAAGCCAGTAATAAATTACTGGCCTTTCAGATGTACTAGAAATTATTAGCGATGTTCTTGCCAGCGCTCATGCAAATCAACGAGTTGACGATGGCTATTTTTCCAACGCTCAACTGCTTGCAACTCTGTTAAACTATATTGTCGGCCGCTATGATATAGCTTAGAAGCTTGGCTATCATATTGTTTCGGTAAGTTATCTAAGACGCTGACTGCACCTTCACGATTATTACAGACTAAAATCATGTCGCATCCCGCATTCAACGATGCCTGGGCTCTCTCAGGATAACTTCCCATCACCGCAGCGCCTTCCATCGATAAATCATCAGAGAAAATGACACCATGAAAACCAAGTTGCTCTCGCAATACTGATTTTAGCCAAAATGGCGAACCGCTCGCAGGACGATCATCAGCTTGAGTATAAATAACATGAGCAGGCATCACTGCATCGAGTAGTTCTCGCTGAATAAAGTCTTTAAAGATCAACATATCTTTACCCCGGATCTTATCCAAGGAGCGGTCATCCCGTGGTGTTTCTTTATGTGAGTCAGCTTTCACTGCACCATGGCCAGGAAAGTGTTTCCCAGTCGTTTTCATCCCCGCACTGCGCATACCTTTAATAAAACGTTCTGCCATGACCATCGCAATTTCTGGGTCTTCGTGGAATGAGCGTTCGCCTATCGCAATACTTTGATGGCCAAGATCCAAAACAGGTGCAAAACTAATATCAATATCCATAGCTATCATCTCTGATGCCATTAACCACCCCGCCTCTTCAGCAAGTTTAGCACCATCGATTTCACTATTGAGTGCTGCAAATGCCTGAGCAGAAGGCAATGCGGTGAAACCATCACGGAAACGTTGTACTCGACCACCTTCTTGGTCAACAGCTATCAACAACCGGTGTCTTGATGCATCACGAATTTGGCGGACAAGCTCTCGTAATTGGGCTGCGTCATGAAAGTTACGGGTAAACAGTATTAACCCCCCCACGGATGGGTGAGCTAATATTTCGCGCTCTTCGTTGTCCAATTCATAACCCTGAACATCTAGCATTATAGGGCCCATAACATGCCTCACTTATTAAACTAATTGTCTTAATCCGATACTGTTTTCTGATAGCTTTTGGCTATCAACCTATTAAACCAAAATATTGCCGTAATAATTGTGAGTGTACCAAAAAGTCAATTGACTGGCTTTCATTCCACTGCACTTCATACCACATTAATGTCATATATTTTACCCAAGGTGCCCATGATTGACAGCTTTTCGCCAATTGCTGTTTGTCTCGATAAGCACCGTGAACATCACAATATTGCCTCAAGAAAAAATCTCGCTGAATGTCTGTCAGACCATTAAATTGGAAATAGGTTTCTAAAGAGAATGCGATATCTGTATTTGCCGCATACTCCCAATCCAATAGCATTAGCTGCCCTGTTGATGTGCATATAATATTCTTTGCATGAATATCCATATGGGCAGGCGCGAGTTTCAGCATTTTTGGGAAAGAGGCAGAGATAAAATGGCGATGGAGTTTTTTCCAGCGAGGTGATAACCGTTTTTTATCAATTAAATAGCCGTAATGAGATATTTCATTGCGGAGTTGTAAATGATACCCCAGCAGTGGAGCACAATGTAATTGTGTGACTATATTTACAAGCTCACACTGGTAACTGGGCAACAAAAAAGTATTGTTATCAGGGTGTTGCCCTTCACACCACCCTAATAATAACCATTGTGAATTCCGACCAATCACTTGAGGTGTAAATGAATAAGCGCGTAATTGCTGCAATATCCGCGCTTCTTTCTTTCGGTCAACATACAAAGCAGTTTGTGCATTTCCATCTGCACGCGCTATCAGCTTCACTTCGCGAGCAGGTAGAAAATATTCCACCAAATAACTTCCCCCCGACAGCCCTGTTAGTGAGGATATTTTCCAATCACGTACAGAGATTGTAGGAAAATGTGTCACTAACAGTCGAAAAAGTGACTGCTGGTTACTCAATATTGTGCTTTCCAGTCCAAACAATTTCACCCGTTTGCACATCCATCAACTGCATTTCAAGGCTTCTTTCTTTATTTGAACCTGACATCACGCTGTAAATCACATACTCCGCTTGGACATAGCGGCCTAACCCTATCGCTTTGCTACGGGTGACTAAGCTGTCTTCTTGTGATAAACCGAGTGTTTTACGTGCGGAACTCACCACACTGGCGGGAACCACTTTAAAACGATTGGTGTTCTCAACCGCGGTTGTCATAACTGATGTTACAGTTTGCACCGGTATTGAACCATTCGTGTTATTTTTCACTGAATCAACTAACAGTACTTTTCCGTTTTCGACCCCATCCGCACTGGCCATTTGGTTAACTAAAGGTGTAATGGAAGCGGACCAATCTGTTGTTTGTTGCTTTGGTGGAGTTGGAACAACATCAACGGGTGGCGGAGTCACTTCTGGTTGTTTTTCCGGCTCTACTGGCACAATTGGGGGTTGTGTACCTGGTTGTTGAGGTGGATATGAAGGGCACCCAGCCAAAATTAATGTCGCGGCAGCAACCATTAAGATGCGTTTCATTATTATTCTCCGGCCTTTGGCGATAAAAATACATGAACACGTACATTTGTTGCACGTGGAGAAGAAGTCACAGCACGAACTTTCACATCAGAATTTGCTGCGATTTGCTGATACAAGGTATTCGATGTTTCTACGTTTAATCCTTGCTTATCATACCAGTATAAACGATAAGCAATATTCACCACTTTAGGCTGTGAATTACTCATGTTAATAGTAGCGATAGTTTGATGATTTTCACTACCTATCACTGGGTTTTCGACAATGACCCCTTGTGCAAGTACTGCGGGCTCCATAATGATGCGCTGTTGCTCATTAAAAACCAGCCCTTGTGTTTTCTTAAATATGCAACCACTTAGCAACACAGTTACCAAAGCAAGTAATGCAATACGGTTCATTGCCGATCCCTTATTATTTCGCCAATAGCGGCCCTAATGGGCGACCACCCACTAGATGCATGTGGATATGAAACACTTCTTGCCCTGAATGTTCATTGCAGTTCATGATTAAACGGTAGCCATTTTCTGCAATACCTTCTTCTTTGGCTATTTTCGCTGCAACAGTAAACAAACGACCTAATGCAAGTTCGTCATCCACAGTAACATCATTGACAGTTGGAATTAATTTATTAGGAATAATAAGAATATGAGAAGGTGCTTGTGGCGAAATGTCACGAAATGCGGTGACAAGTTCATCTTGGTAAACCACGTCTGCTGGGATCTCGCGACGGATAATTTTACTGAAAATCGTTTCTTCTGCCATTTCAATTTCCTTAGTCATTTAATCGTTCTAGTGAACTAATTTATACGTTATTTGTGCCAACATTTAAATGAAACAAACGATTGAAGTTTTGTGTCGTGATTTCAGCGAGTTGCTCAACACTAACCCCCTTTAGCACCGCCATATACTCAATAACATCCCGGACGTACGCGGGTTGGTTTTCCCTCCCACGATGAGGAACAGGAGCCAAATATGGCGAGTCAGTTTCGACTAAAATTCGGTCTAAAGGAACAACACGGGCGGCTTCTCTAATTTGCTCTGCGTTACGAAATGTGACGATCCCTGAAAATGAGATATACATACCTAAATCGAGTAGTTCAACAGCCGTATCTTTATCTTCAGTAAAGCAGTGTAATACCCCGCCACAGTCCATCACATTTTCTTCGCGTAGAATAGATAAGGTGTCTTCTCGTGCCGCACGAGTATGCACAATGACGGGTTTATTGACTTCACGACCTATGCGAATGTGCTGACGAAAAGACTCTTGCTGCAACGCGGCATTTTCTTGCTGATAATAGTAATCCAGCCCAGTTTCTCCTAGCGCAACAACCTCATTTCCTGCTGCTAATTGTGCTAGTCGTGCGAAATCATATCCTTCGTCTAAATTGAGAGGATGAATACCACATGAAAAAGCAATATTGTCACGCATACCAATCATTTTTTTCATGCTTTCAAAACCGTGCAACGTTGTAGCAACAGCTAACATGAAGCGGACATCACGGGCCGAAGCCTTTGCGATAACATCGTCGACATTCGTATGTAATTTTTCATAATCTAAACAGTCGAGATGACAGTGTGAATCAACAACAAACATATTTAACTCTTTTTAAAATGTAGGGAGAGACAACGAAGCTTCCCATTGTAATAATTGATTTGTCAGAATCAGTTCCTGATTCAGTGCAGGAACTGTCAGTAATTGATGGCGGCAATATAACCACTTATCATACATATTTATTAACTGTGTTCGATTCATAGCACCAGCTAATTGCAGAACTTGAGATTGCTGATCTTGGTTGATGCAAAAAGCCCCAGCCCCTTGTTGAATTTTAATAGCATCCGCCAATAAGCTAAGTAGCCAATTTAAGGCATCAGGCGCTTCATCAATATTCAAACTAGGCAGCAAACTCAACATGTCCCCCGTTTGCAATGCATGGCCTAAACTATGGCATAGTGCATTACGTTTTTGCCAGCGTTGTTCATCCAATAAGGCTAGCGCAGAAAGTGGCGCACCTTGGCATATTTTTAATGCCGTTATCGCATTCTCAACAGCAATACCCGGCTTTTGCTTTTGCAACCAGTAAAGTGCTATTTGTGGATCGGGAGCAGGTAAGAAATGACTTAGGCAACGGCTGCGAATGGTCGCAAGCAAATTCTCTTGTTTATCACTTCCAAGTAAAAAGTAAGTATCCTTTGCTGGCTCTTCCAATGTTTTCAATAACGCATTAGCTGCTGCATCTGTCAATGCTTCAACCTGTGGAATATACACCACTTTGTTGCCGCCTTGTTGAGCATGGCGACTCAAGGTTTCAATCAATTTTCTAACCGCATCAACACTAACAGTAGACTTCCCTTTTTCTACTTCAATAATATGATAGTCAGGATGATTACCCGCGAGCATCAAACGACAGCTGTGGCATTGCCCACAGCTTTTTAGCCCGTCTCTTTCTTGGCAAATAAGCCAACGACTAATTCCATAGCATAGTGCTTGTGCCCCATTTCCCGGTATTGAGTGAAGCAGTAACGCGTGGTGGCCTCGACCGCTTTGGTACGCAGTAATGATTTGTCGGTAAGGTTCATTTAACCAAGGATACCAATTCATGGGATTAATACCTTATGTGGTTTATCAAGCACGCACTAACCATTGCGTCAACGTTTGGCGAATATCTTGCTGTACTTGCTCAATATTTTGGCTGGCATCAATAGTGAGTATCGTTTCATCACCCGCAGCCAGCTCAAGATAACGGCTGCGTGTTCTTTCGAAAAAGGCTAACGATTCTTTTTCAATTCTATCTAACTCACCCCGTGACCTTGCACGTTGTAAACCTAATTCAGGAGGTAAATCAAGGTATAAGGTTAATGAAGGTTTGAAATCGCCCAACACTAAGTCACGTAATGATTGCATCAAATGACGATCAATTTCACGCCCCCCCCCCTGATAAGCTTGGGAAGATAAATCATGACGGTCACCGACCACCCATTTGCCGGCCGCTAATGCAGGTTGGATCACCGTATCAACCAGTTGTACACGGGCTGCATATAACATCAGCAATTCAGCCTTATCCGTGACTTTATCACCTGCAATACCTTGCTTTATCAGCTCACGGAGTTTCTCTGCCAATGGCGTTCCACCAGGCTCGCGGGTAAAAACAATATCTGTGATCCCTGCTTGGTTCAACGTTTCCACAACCGTATTGATTGCAGTTGTTTTACCAGCGCCTTCGAGTCCTTCAATAACAATAAATTGGTTTTTCATTTTTATCAGTTTTGCTGTTCAAATTGGCGGTAAACTTTAACGGCACGATTGTGGTCGTTTAAATTACGACTAAAAGTATGCCCACCTTTACCATCTGCGACAAAAAATATGTAATCCGTTTTAGCCGGATGTGCGGCAGCCTTTAACGATGCAAGGCTCGGCATTGCAATCGGTGTTGGTGGCAAACCATCAATCTTATAAGTATTGTATGGTGTGTAATTATCTAAATCACTACGATAAATTTTACCACGATACTTTTCACCTAACCCATAGATGACGGTTGGGTCGGTTTGCAGACGCATATTTTTCTTTAAGCGGTTAACAAATACGGATGCAACCTGGGCTCTTTCACTATCAATACCAGTTTCTTTTTCAATAATCGAAGCCATAATAAGCATTTCATAGGCATTCTTATAGGGTAAATCCCTATCACGCCCTTTCCACTCTTCATCAAGGCTGTTTTGCATACGTTTATAAGCACGTTTTAAAATTTCAGCGTCTGTTGTCCCCGCTGTGTATAAATAGGTATCAGGATATAGCCACCCTTCTAAAGTCCCTTCTCCGTTAAACCCAATCAGGGCGTGCAGTTCTGTCGGGGTTAAGTTGGTAGTTTTATGCTCTAAGTAAGGAGCATCACGTAAAATATTACCCCAATCACTTAAACGGTTACCTTCAATAAAACGGATCGAAAATTGTGCTTCTTTACCACTTACAATTAATTGTAGTAGTTGTTCCACATTCATACCCGGTTGCAGGCGGTAAGTTCCTGCTTTTAGCTGAGCCAGTTCAGGCCGTAGTTTGAGTAACCATTGAAATTCATTCCCTTTTTCAAGAATGTTATCTTCTATAAGTAACCCTTCAAATACGACACGCCCAGTTCCCGCAGGTACTGTGAAGATTTTTTCTTGTGTGATATTGATAGGCGTTTTGGCATAGTCCAGTACTTGACGATATTGCCAATAGACCGCGACTGCGACAATAGCAGCCAAGGTAACGGCAATTAGAATAATTTTTTTGGCTAATTTCATTTATTGACCATTTCAATGCGTGTGTTGGTAACAATTAATTCATTTATAAAAACTAAATTTTGCAACGCAAAAATAGATACTCAAACAGCTCACGAGACGCAAATTGTAATGGTGGAAGTTGTTTATCCATTTGAATACTTTGTACCGGTAAAACTGGCATCAGCGCATTACAAATAACCACTTCATCACAATGAGTTAAGACGTTAGCAAAGCGTTCCACCTGTTGAAGATGGTACTGGCTATCTTGTAACAGTGATATTATCTTTTGTCTCATTAATCCATTCACACCACTATGAGATAAAACTGGGGTATACACTGTTTGACCAATTCGCCAGAAAACATTAGCACTACAGCATTCAACAATAATACCGTCGGTGTCTAGCACAATAGCTTCATCTGCATTAAGTTCATCAACCTCTTGCTTAATAAGGACTTGTTCTAAGCGGTTGAGGTGTTTCATCCCTGCTAGCAATGGGTTACGAGCCAATGGAATTTGGCTAAGAACGAGGTTAGCCCCTTTGCACTGTAATTGGACATAATTATTCGGGAAGGGAGAAACGCTGACTATCACCGTCGGCGAGGTAAAACCTTTAGAGCTATATCCTCTACCACCAGCACCGCGACTAATAATCACTTTGACCACAAATTCGTCTTGAGTCTGTTCTGCACAAACCTGCTTTAGATGCTCTGCCAACCTTTCCCAATCTGGCTGAGCAATTTTCAATCTTTGGCTATCGTGCTTTAACCGAGCAATATGCTCATTTAACATTTTAGCTTGCTGATTAACGCCATGTATGGTCGTAAAGCAGCCGTCCCCAAAAGAGACTGCGCGATCAGTAACACTTATTTGCTGGCAAAGCTGCCCATCAACCCAATATGACATTGATAATACTTATAATAAAAGCTGATAAATCAGACAGTAATCAAGTGGGATTATCATAAACTAAAGCGAAGAACTGTGCAAAGAACTGGGTAAAATAAAGCCCCAGCCACAATACGTGACTAGGGCTAATAACTAACGGTAATAGATTAATTATTCGCCGTGATAACGACGGAAAATTAATGAACCGTTGGTGCCACCAAAACCAAACGAGTTACACAGAGCATACTCCATGTTATCCACTTTACGTGCTTCACCTGGAACAAAATCCAGTTTGCACGCTTCATCTGGGTTATCCAAATTAATGGTAGGTGGAACAATTTGATCGCACAATGCCAAAATAGTGAAGATTGACTCAATAGCACCTGCAGCACCAAGTAAGTGCCCAGTCATTGATTTAGTTGAGCTGACTAATACATCTGTGCCCTCACCAAATACATTAACGACTGCTTGTGCTTCTGCTAAATCGCCTGCAGGAGTTGAAGTACCGTGAGCATTGATATACCCCACGTCACTCGCTTTGATTCCTGCGTCATTTAGTGCATTTTCCATTGCAAGTGCTGCACCCGCACCATTTTCAGGTGGTGATGTCATATGGTAAGCATCACTGCTCATCCCAAAACCTGCAATTTCTGCATAAATTTTTGCACCGCGTGCTTTCGCATGTTCATATTCTTCAAGAATAATGATACCTGCGCCATCTCCCAGAACAAAACCATCACGGTCTTTATCCCATGGGCGACTTGCCGCTTGCGGGTCATCGTTGCGAGTCGATAATGCACGCGCTGCACCGAAACCAGCCACACCAAGTGGTGTAGTCGCTTTTTCAGCGCCGCCTGCAACCATTACATCGGCGTCACCGTAAGCAATCATACGAGCTGCATGACCAATATTATGCACACCTGATGTACAGGCAGTTGCAATTGAAATACTTGGACCACGGAAACCGTACATAATGCTTAAATGACCAGCCACCATATTAATGATGGTCGATGGTACGAAGAATGGACTTACCTTACGAGGCCCACCGTGCAGTAATGACTCACAGTTGTCCTGAATTAAGCCTAACCCACCAATACCAGAACCAATCGCTGCACCAATTCGAGTAGCATTGGCTTCTGTTACTTCCAATCCAGCATCTTTAAAGGCTTGAAAGCCAGCAGCGATACCATATTGGATGAATGGATCCATTTTCTTTGCATCTTTACGAGAGATGCCAAATTCTTCGTAATTGAAATCTTTTACTAAGCCAGCAAATTTAGTTGCGTGGTTAGTAGTATCAAAATGATCGATTAGGCTGATACCACTCTGTCCGTCACAAACAGCTTTCCATGATGACTCAACTGTGTTGCCGACAGGAGATAACATGCCCAGTCCGGTTACGACTACACGACGCTTAGACACGTATTTCCTCCAAGGAGGGAAAAGTTACAAAAGGAACATAGGCGATCGAGTGATCGCCTAGATAAGTTTTCGTACAATTATTTAGATGCGTTCTCGACGTAGTCAATCGCAGCCTGTACTGTTGTGATCTTTTCAGCTTCTTCGTCAGGGATTTCGCAATCGAACTCTTCTTCCAGAGCCATAACTAGCTCAACTGTGTCAAGAGAATCAGCGCCCAAGTCATCAACAAATGAAGCTGTATTTACAACTTCTTCCTCTTTAACACCCAGTTGTTCAACGATGATTTTCTTAACGCGTTCTTCGATAGTGCTCATACTATTAAAATTCCTATCAAAACTCGCTTTCGCGATGGTTTTCGTAGTTTATGAAATACAGGAAAAGATACAACCCAATCCCGGCTGTTGGAACTATTATTTTGCATTATTTAGCGTTAGATAACATTAAAAATGCAAATAGTTCCATCATTTCTTTAGATCATGTACATGCCACCATTGACATGCAATGTTTCACCTGTGATGTAAGCAGCTTCATCAGAAGCTAAAAACGCTACAGCACTGGCAATTTCTTGTGCATCACCCAGTCTATCCGCAGGAACCTGAGATAAAATGCCTGCACGCTGTTCATCTGTCAATGCTTTAGTCATATCAGTTTCGATAAAACCAGGTGCAACGACGTTGACAGTAATACCACGAGAAGCGACTTCACGAGCCAATGATTTGCTAAAACCAATTAACCCTGCTTTCGCTGCTGCATAGTTAGTTTGCCCCGCATTTCCCATCACACCGACAACGGATGCAATTGAAATAATACGTCCACAACGTTTTTTCATCATGGCACGCAAAACGGATTTAGACAAACGGTAAACGGATGAAAGATTGGTGTCAATAATATCTTGCCATTCATCTTCTTTCATACGCATCAATAGGTTATCACGAGTGATACCTGCATTATTAATCAAAATATCAATTTCACCAAATTCTTCGCGGATTTTGGTCAAAGTTTCTTCGATTGATGCTGCATCAGTCACGTTTAATGCTAAACCTTTACCTTTGCCATCAAGATAAGCGGTAATGGCTTCTGCGCCTTTTTCGCTGGTTGCTGTCCCGATAACAGTAGCACCACGAGCAATTAATGTTAAAGCAATCGCTTTACCAATTCCACGACTCGCGCCTGTTACCAGTGCAATTTTTCCTTCAAAGCTCATGTCGTCCTCAGCTATTTTCTAAAGCAGTGCTTAATGATACAGGATCATTGACTGCGACGGCAGTTAAATTAGAGACAATTCGCTTGGTAAGACCAGTCAATACTTTCCCTGGACCTACTTCAATAAGATGTTCAACACCTTGATCTGCCATTAATTCTACTGTTTCAGTCCAGCGTACTGGATTATACAGTTGACGGACTAAAGCATCACGAATATTTTGTGCCGATTTCTCAATTTTAACATCAACATTGTTAATAACTGGATAGTCTGGCTCACAAAAATCAATTTTTTCTAACGCTTCGGCTAATTTATCAGCAGCTGGCTTCATTAATGCACAATGAGAAGGGACGCTAACAGATAATGGTAATGCGCGTTTTGCACCCGCTTCTTTACATGCGATACCCGCACGTTCGACTGCCGCTTTTTCACCCGCAATGACGACTTGGCCTGGTGAATTAAAATTAACTGGTGAAACCACTTGGCCTTGAGCGGCTTCTTGGCAAGCTTTTTCAATTGATTCATTATCTAAACCAATAATGGCATACATCGCACCAGTTCCTTCAGGAACGGCTTCTTGCATGAGTTTTCCGCGCAATTCAACCAGTTTAATCGCTTGTTTGAAGTCGATAACACCCGCACAAACTAAAGCAGAATACTCACCAAGGCTGTGACCCGCCATCATCGTTGGCATTGCGCCATTTTTGTCTTTCCAAACACGGAAAATAGCCACAGAAGCTGCCAATAACGCAGGCTGTGTTTGCCATGTTTTGTTTAATTCTTCTTCTGGCCCATTTTGCACTAACGCCCAGAGATCGTAACCCAATGCTTCCGATGCTTCAGCGAATGTTTGCTCAACCAGCTGATTTTCTTCAGCTAGTGCCGCTAACATACCTAAAGACTGAGAACCCTGTCCGGGAAATACCATAGCAAATTGTGTCATGTCTATTTTCTCAGTTAATTAAAAACGAACCAATGCAGAGCCCCAAGTGAAACCACCACCAAAGGCTTCTAAAAGCACAAGTTGACCACGCTGAATACGGCCATCACGCACCGCTTCATCCAACGCTGTAGGAACTGATGCTGCAGAAGTATTACCGTGACGGTCTAATGTGACAACAACTTTATCCATCGTCATATCTAATTTTTTCGCCGTCGCAGAAATAATTCTTAAATTTGCTTGATGTGGAACTAGCCAATCAAGTTCTTCTTTGGCAATGCCGCTCTGTGCTAATGTTTCATCAACAATATGCGCTAATTCACGCACTGCAACTTTAAAGACTTCATTACCTGTCATGGTCAAATAGGCAGGGTCTTCAGAGCAACGGCTACGATTAGGTAATGTGAGTAAATCACCATAACGGCCATCTGCATGTAAATGCGTCGAAATGATACCCGGCTCTTCAGATTCGCCAATAACCACAGCCCCTGCCGCATCGCCAAATAAAATAATTGTGCCACGGTCTTCGGGATCTAATGTTTTAGATAATGCATCTGCACCAATAACTAATGCTTTTTTAGTCATGCCCGTTTTAACGAATTGATCAGCAATACTAATCGCATAAGTAAAACCTGCACATGCAGCTGCAACATCAAATGCCGCACAATCTTGGATACCAAGCATTTGTTGGATTTGGCAAGCTGCACTAGGGAAAGCGTGAGTTGCTGATGTGGTTGCGACGATAATCAAACCAATGTCTGTTGCATCGACTTGTGCCATGTCCAACGCATTTTTGGCCGCATGAAAACCCATCACTGAAACACTTTCTTCTTCGTTAGCAATTCTTCTTTCATGTATGCCAGTGCGTGTCACAATCCACTCATCAGAAGTATCAACCATTTTTTCCAGATCAGCATTGGTACGTACTTGTGCTGGTAAGTAGCTGCCTGTTCCTAAGATTTTACTGTACATAGCCATAGGTTATTGATCACTCCTGGGTAAAACAATATTTAGTCGCGCTGTTATTCTTTCTGGGACTTGTTTTTCAACAGCTTGTACTGCGCGGTCAATAGCCGCTTTAAAAGCGCCTTCATTCGCTGCACCGTGACTCTTGATGACAATACCTTTTAATCCTAACAGAGTCGCACCATTATACTGGTCGGGGTTCATGTCCCCAAAACGTTTCATTAAACGTTTTTTTAACCATTTTTTCGCCAGTTGCATAAACCAACTGCTTTTTTTATGTTGATCGCCGGTCGATTTTATCAATGAAAGGATGACGCGTATTACACCTTCCATCGTCTTCAATGAGACATTACCTGCGAAGCCGTCACACACTAACACATCGGTTTTACCTGTCAGTAACTCGTTACCTTCTACATAACCAATGTAGTTAATTGATGTCGTTTCTTTTAATATTGAGGCGGCTTCGCGGATATTATCCAACCCTTTACTCTCTTCTTCGCCAATATTCAGTAACGCAACTCTCGGTTTAGAAATGTTAACCACTTCTTCAGCCATCACGGAACCCATTACGGCAAATTGGACTAGCATATCACTACTACAGTTAACATTAGCGCCTAAATCTAGCACTACTGTTTGACTTTTTTGCTGATTAGGTAGGATTGTCATTAGCGCTGGGCGCTCAATCCCCTCTATAGACTTTAGCATTAATTTCGCTAAGCCCATCAGCGCACCCGTATTCCCCGCACTCACGCACGCTTGTGCCTGCCCTGTCTTCACTAACTCTAAAGCCACTCGCATCGACGTTCCTTTGCTTTGCCTTATCGCGTTTGATGGTTTTGCATCGTTTGCGATAATGCCGTCAGCAGGAATAATTTCGACGCGCGAAATTAGCTCAGCACTTTGTTGTGCAAGCAAAGGTTGAATGGCTTCGGGTTGACCGACAAGCAGTAATTTGAGTGCTGGATTAGATGCCAGTGCCTGCAATGCAGCAGGCACCGTGACGCGGGGACCAACATCCCCGCCCATAGCATCTAACGCGATGGTTAGATTAGCCAAGGTAACAACAAATTACTTGTTGATAACCTTACGGCCACGGTAGTAACCATCTGCAGTCACATGGTGACGCAGGTGAGTTTCACCGGAAGTTTTATCTACAGAAACTAGGGTAGCAGTCAGTGCATCATGTGAACGACGCATACCGCGTTTTGAACGAGTTGGTTTATTCTGTTGTACGGCCATTGACCTTACTCCTTAAGTACTTTTCTTTAAACTGGCTAATACGGCAAATGGGTTTGGTTTTTCTGCCTCAGGAGGCAGTTCACCATACACCATGTCCGCTTCGGACACTTCACAGTGTTCAGAATCATGAACCGGAACCACTGGTAAGGATAGAATTATTTCATCTTCTATCATTCCCAGCAAATCTATTTCACCAAATTCATCAATTTGAATCGGTTCATAGAGCTCCGGTAATGCTTCGGCCTTTTCGTCATTGACGACAGGACTAAAACAATACGATACGTAGACATGATGTTTGAAATCAGTTCTGCAACGTTGGCATTGTAAGGTGACATCCACTTGGGATTTCCCCTCGATGACAGTCAAACGCTGATTATCAATTTTAAATGATAATTCGGTTTCTACATCACTATCTACACTGACTACTGATTCGGCAATTCGTGTAACTTGCTCAGATGTATAACTCCCAACATAGTCGAGGTTTTTCTGAGCTGCACGCTGCGCATCGATAGTCAGGGGTAATTTTACCTTTTGCATAAGGCGCGCATATTAACTTTGTAATGAGCTATAGTCAAAGAAAAAGGCGGGGTAAACTCGCCTTTTCACCAAAAAACCGTAGGTTTTACGTTTTATAGTTTAAAATGAGTTAACCCTTTTGGCTACGAGTTTCGAGAAAAATCATGAAATCGATTATTTTGGCGTCAACTTCACCATACCGGCAAGCCCTACTAAAAAAACTGGGATTGCCTTTTTTAGCAGTGGCTCCCAATATTGATGAATCGCCCATATTGAATGAGTCCGCTCAGGCTTTAGTCATGCGTTTATCTCATGAAAAGGCCAACGCACTCTTTGCTAAATACCCTCAGCACCTGATTATTGGTTCTGACCAAGTCTGTGTAATTGGAAATAAAATTATGGGCAAACCGCATAATTTTGATAATGCCTTTCAACAGCTTAAATCTGCGTCAGGCAATAAGGTCACTTTTTATACTGGCCTATGTTTACTCGATACTGAAACAGGTAAGTTTAATGTCGAGTGTGAATTGTTTCACGTTCATTTTAGATCACTATCTGACGCCGAAATAACTAATTACTTACTTAAAGATGAGCCTTATCAATGTGCTGGAAGTTTTAAATCAGAGGGATTAGGGATTAGCTTATTTGAACGTTTGGAAGGGCGTGACCCCAATACGTTAGTGGGGCTTCCACTTATTCTATTACTTGAAATGTTACGACAACACCAAGTTAGCCCATTGTTTGATAATTAATCAGTTAACTGGCAGGAAATACCTGCCAGTTAATTAAATGACCTACTTTTCTGCTTTACGACTACGTAATATTTTTAGGCAGTGATTCAATTGGTTATCTAATGGAGCTTGCAAACGCATCTCTTCACCCGTTTTAGGGTGTGTAAATTTCAGTGCGCTCGCATGCAAAAATAAGCGGTTTAAACCTGTTCCGGCCAGTTGGCTATCAAATTGCTTATCACCATAACGGTCATCAAATGCAATAGGATGCCCTGCATAGAGAGTATGCACACGAATCTGATGCGTACGCCCTGTGACAGGGCTCGCTTTTATTAAAGTTGCATTATCAAAACGCTCTTCCACTTTAAAGCGTGTCTCTGATGGCTTCCCTTCGCTGCTCACTTTCACGACACGTTCACCACTTTGTAGAATATTTTTCAGTAAAGGAGCTTGAACAACTTTCATGTGGGACTGCCAATTACCTCTTACGAGTGCTAAATAATCTTTTTGCATTTGTTTCAAACGCAGTTGTTCATGTAGCGCTCGGAGTGCTGAGCGTTTTTTGGCCACCAATAAAATACCTGATGTGTCTCTATCAAGACGATGAACCAATTCAAGGAAACGCGCTTCGGGTCGCAAAGCTCTCAGGCCTTCGATAACACCAAAGCTTAAACCACTTCCACCATGAACGGCTGTGCCAGATGGTTTATTCAGAACTAAGAGAACGTCATCTTCAAATAAAATGCAATTTGCTAATGCAGCGACCTTATCCAGTTTAGCTGAAACCTGCGCAGTTTCCCGTTCAGCAACCCTAACGGGAGGAACGCGGACTTGGTCCCCTTCGACTAATTTATACTCAGGCTTTATCCGCCCCTTGTTAACACGCACTTCCCCTTTGCGGATAATGCGATAAATCATACTTTTTGGTACACCTTTAAGTTTAGTGAGCAAAAAGTTATCGATACGTTGCCCAGCTTCGTCATCGCTGATGTCAATAAATTGAACTTGATTTTGTGTATTCATTCGGGAATGCGTTAACTCTAATTGATTAAAATATGCTCTTATTCGCTTTCCCTATCATACCGACTCCACAAAATTTTTTATCTTTTTTTTTAATTTGGTTATTTTCTGCATGATTTATCCTATTTCTAAATAAAATTTCCATATAACTTCCGTATCGACTTGCTATAATGCCTATGGCAATGGAATAATATGAAGTTGCTAAGATGTTTAAAAAACGAAAGTTAACGTTTTATAGGATTTCTTATTTGATGGCGTAACAGTGCAGCAATGGCGTAAGACATTTAGCAACATCAAATAAATTAGCGAGCAACGAATTTTGGCTTATTGGGTTAGGAACTTCCGTTTTCTTTAATAACATACGGCATCCTGATTAAGAACGCTGAATTTTTAATCTAAAAATCAGGTTCACCGAATACTGCGCGTCTCTATACGAACGACTGCCGCGAGGCAGACGGTTTTGTAAAAATCACGAGGCCATCGGTTTACAGTAGCTCTTTCTTTCGCTGCTCTTTATTTAAAAGAAAATAATGAGTAAGTAATAACATGAAAAGAATGCTAATAAACGCAACTCAACAGGAAGAGTTGCGTGTTGCCCTTGTTGACGGGCAACGTCTCTATGATTTGGATATTGAAAGTCCCGGTCATGAGCAAAAAAAGGCCAATATTTACAAAGGTAAAATCACTCGTATCGAACCTAGTCTTGAAGCTGCTTTTGTTGACTATGGCGCTGAAAGACACGGTTTCCTTCCTATCAAAGAAATCGCTCGTGAATACTTCCCAAGCAACTATCACTCCCAAGGCCGTCCTAACATTAAAGATGTGTTAAAAGAAGGCCAAGAAGTTATCGTTCAAGTGGATAAAGAAGAGCGTGGAAATAAAGGTGCCGCATTAACCACCTTCATTAGCTTGGCAGGAAGTTACCTCGTTTTAATGCCAAATAACCCACGTGCGGGAGGCATTTCACGTCGTATCGAAGGCGAAGACCGCACTGAGCTAAAAGAAGCGCTGTCTTCTTTACAAATTCCAGATGGCATGGGCTTAATCGTTCGCACCGCGGGTGTGGGTAAATCTGCAGAATCACTGCAACAAGATTTGCTTTACCGTTTACGTCACTGGGAAGCGATTCAAAAAGCCGCTGAAAACCGCCCTGCACCTTTCTTAATCCACCAAGAAAGTAACGTTATTGTTCGTGCATTCCGTGATTATCTACGCCCAGATATCGGTGAGATCCTAATAGATAACCCGAAAGTTGTCGAAATGGCACGCAACCATATCGAAGCTATCGGTCGTGGTGATTTTGCAAGCAAAATCAAACACTATAGTGGCGATGTTCCACTTTTTAGCCACTACCAAATTGAATCACAAATCGAATCTGCGTTCCAACGCGAAGTTCGTTTGCCATCAGGTGGTGCATTAGTTATTGATACCACTGAAGCTCTGACCGCTATCGATATCAACTCCTCACGTTCAACACGTGGTGGCGATATCGAAGAAACTGCGTTCAATACTAACTTAGAAGCGGCTGATGAAATTGCACGTCAATTACGTCTACGTGACCTAGGTGGTTTGATTGTTATCGATTTTATCGATATGACGCCAGTTAGGCATCAACGTGAAGTAGAAAACCGCTTACGTGAAGCTGTACGCCAAGACCGTGCTCGCATTCAAATTGCACGCATCTCTCGTTTTGGTTTATTAGAAATGTCACGTCAGCGCTTGAGCCCATCGTTAGGTGAATCCAGCCATCACGTGTGTCCTCGCTGTTCAGGAACGGGAACCATTCGTGATAACGAATCACTTTCCCTGTCTGTTCTTCGCCTTATCGAAGAAGAGGCACTGAAAGAAAATACTCACGAAGTGCATGCCATTGTTCCTGTACAAATTGCATCTTACCTATTGAATGAAAAGCGTAAAGCCGTTAGTGATATCGAACAACGCCAAAGCCATGTTCGCGTTGTGATTGTCCCTAATGACCAAATGCAAACGCCTCACTTCCATGTGATCCGCATTCGTAAAGGTGAAGAGGTAAATACTTTAAGCTATAACTTAGCTCAATATCACGAAACCGTCACTTTGACACAAAGTGACGAGACTACCGCTGAGCGCAAAATCCCTGAGCAACCTGCAATTTCAGCTTTTGCACTGCAAGAGCCTGTAGACATGTCTACAGTGAAGCCAAAAGAAACTGCAACAAAAGCACCAGTAAAATCAGTGGCAACTGAACCTGCATCCCCAGGTTTGTTCAGCAAAATTGCGGCTTTCTTCAAGAACCTATTTGGTGAAGAAGAAAAAGTGGTTGAGAAACCAGCGCCGAAAAACCGCAATAATAATGACCGCCGCCGTAACAATGATCGTCGCAATAATAATCGCCGTAATAATAATCGTCGTGATCGCGATGAAAATGAAACACGCGATAATCGTGACAACCGTGATAATCGCAATAACCGTAATACGTCATCGGATGATGCGAACACTCGTAATAAAGGCCGTAATAATAAAAATACGAGCCAGCAAGATGAGCAAGCAACTGAGTCTAACAATCGTGACAACCAGCAGCAACGTCGCGAACAACGTGCTGAGCGTCGTCGTCGCCAAGACGAAAAACGTCAACAGCAAGTGGCCAAAACTCAACAAGATGCTCAGCAAAGTCATGTCGAAGATGCGGTGGAAAAGGAAGAAGAACAACGTCCGGTTGCCCCACGTCGTCAACGTCGCCAATTAGCACAAAAAATCCGTGTTACTGATAGCGAGCAAATCATTACTCCTGTTGAAACGGCACCTGAAGTAACCACTGAGCCAGTTGCAGCATTACCTGCACCAACGGTATCTGTGAACCAAACTGAAGGTGAAGTACAAACTGAAGAGCGTCAAGAAGCCGTGGCTCAAGTTGATGGTGAAGAAAAACAAGACACCATCATTCCACGCCGTTCTCGTCGTTCACCTCGTCACTTGCGTGTCAGTGGTCAACGTCGTCGTCGCTACCGTGATGAGCGCCATTTAACTAAATCACCAATGCCATTAATCGCTGCCGTTGCCTCACCAGAGCTTGCGTCTGGCAAAGTATTTATTCATTACCCGATTGCTCAGCCTCAACAAGAAAGCATGGCAATCATCACCAATGAAGAAATGCTTGAACAACAAAGTGTTAATGAAGCTTCTGTAGCTGAAACCTCAAATGTTACCGCGTCACAAAGCCACGTAATTGTCTCTCCAGTCGTGGCTGAAGAGGTTAAACACGAGGTACAAGACACCGCTACAGAAATGGTTAATGTAGAAGAAACCCCATTAGTTAACGAAGCAACAGTTGTTGAACGCATTGTCGAACCAACTCCAGTTGTTGTCGAAGAGAAAACTGATGTTTCGCAAGAAATTGAAACCGTCGAAGCTGTAAAAGAGACTGTAGAAATAGTGGCTGAAGTTATTGAGCCACAGGTTGAAATAGCTCAAACAGAAGTAGTTGAAAGCGTTTCTATTGCGGACGAACAAACAACGCCTGTTATTGTCAATGAAGTCGTTGAAGAAATACAACTTCCTCAAGTTTCTGTCACGGCATCAGCCGAGGTAGTCAGTGTCGAGGAAGTTATCGAACCTGTTGCCGTAGCTGAACCAGCAACGGTAGCAAGCAGCCCAGCGGTCAGCTTACATAAACGTCATGCTTATTCTCCAATGACAAAAGCGCCCGCACCTGCAAGTGCTGCTGCACCATTTGAGATCACTGAGTATCAGCGTGAAGCCTCAACCTTTGAAGGTAAAGGCGGCGCAGGTGGTCATGTTGCTTCAAACGTAGCAACCTCTGCAATGGCAAAACCATCTAGTCACTAAAACTAAATAGTTTTAAAACACAGAAGCCTTGATAGGAAACTATCAAGGCTTTTTTATTACAATACATTTCATGAATAATAAATTTTTTAATTAAAAAAAACTCATCATCTCGCCAGTTTTTTACATTGAGCTCTCAACGAATTTGTGTTTGTATTGCTGTGTTTATACACAGTTATTTTATAAAGAAAAGGGAAATATATGTTAAAAGTCATTGCGGAAGATTTTATTCAAAGCGAAGCGATTGAGATTGTTATGCCGCTATACCGTGAATTGGTCGCTGCAACTAAACAAGAACCATTGTGTATCAGTTATGACCTTTACGTTGACCAAAAAGATCCTGGGCACTTTATTTTTATCGAGGAGTGGCCGAATCAAGAAGCGCTCGATATTCACTGTGCCAGCGAACATTTCAAACGCCTAGTTCCTCTAATCAACAGCTATAAGCGTTCGGACCCTATTATCAAACTGATGAATGGTGCTTTTGAATAAGCACATTAGCTAAACGTACCCCCAAGCATATAACTAGAACCCATACACAACACTACAGGCCGAATTCTGATATCGACAAAAAAACCTACATAATCCTCTAAATAGTTCGGTCTGTCGCTAGGCGGCAAGCTAAACGAGGCCCTAGGAGCATACATAAGTATGTGACTAGGGCGAGTGTGCGACGCCAACAACGCGACAGGCCGAAATATGACGAGGATTTTTAGAACCAAGGAGCTTGGATCATAACCGCTCCATAAAACAAGGCACGACCCGCTAATTCACCGCTAAATATGGCTAATATCACTAAGGCAATTAAAATCGCCGATGGCGGTTTCTTATATCCTTTCATCGCCACAATGCAAGGCAATAGCATACTCATCACAACTTGCCACCACAGCAAATAGCTTCCACCTTGGCTTGCAGGTAATTGCAGGCGAATGATTTGCGCGATTAATACCAATGCAACGCCTATAAGCACACCGACTTTAATTGACGATGGTAATGGCTTTCCTTGCCCAATAACAAATAAGGCCACTAGACTAAAACCAAGGACAATTGCACTGCCTATAAATGCGATTTGTGTTGCCGGAGTATGCCATAATGGGTGAGCGACCATTTGATAATAGACTTGTGCCGTGACAAGTATAGCGGCTAATCCTCCAATCCCACTTACCCAGCCTAATATCGTGTTGCGCATGTTTACTGTGGGTTGCAACCAGCAAGATAGAGCCCATAACGTGACAACGCCATTTAATAATACAAATGTCACGGCCTCGCGGCTTAACCATGAATGGCTTAACCCCAAAACGGAACGGTATGCTTCAAGAGGCACACCTAAATGCCCCATTGACATCGATGAGCCAATAACTTCAATCAACCATATCAATAGCACTGCTCGACGCAATACAGGCCCTGATAATAGGGACTCTTGACTGGCTTTCATTTGGTAAATAGTTAATGCGAGAACTGCCCCGATCCCCCACTGGCTCATCACTGTAAAAAATACCAGAGGGAGTTCCATATGTTTAATATCCATGATTAGTCCTCCATCCCAATAATCACAATATTTGGATTACTAATTGTGTGATCGGGCATATTATAGCGCTGCTCCAGTACCGCCCAATTTGTCGTGTGCTTTTTACGTAGCTCGGTAATATCACCAAACTCAATAGCGCCCGTCGGGCAAGACTCCACACACCTTGGTAGTAGCCCTTCATCTAACCGTTCTGCGCACATATTACACTTGCTCGTTTTCCCTTCGGCAGGATCAAAAACAGGAGCATGATATGGGCAAGCCATGATACACATCTGGCAACCGATACATTTTTCATGGTCTTGAACGACTATGCCATCCGCCCGTTTGGTATAGGTGTCAGCAGGGCAGACTTTCAAACATTGAGGATCATCACAATGATTACAAGACATCGTAATAAATGCTTGGGCATTCGGTGAGTCATCATTAAATTCGCGAACTCGACGCCACAAAACCCCTGGTGGGGTGACATTTTCGGATTTACAGGCCATTGAACAAGTACGGCAACCATAGCAATCTTTTGTATTTATCAAAAAACCATATTGCTTAACCATGATTACGCCTCCCTTCTGACATCAACTAACGTACTATTACAGCAGTGCCCTGTTCCCAAATGTTCAACTTGGTCATTCGTGACATGACTGCTGCTTCCCCCCTGCTGCTCCCACCAGCCGTTATCCAGTGAAATCACGCCTTTTTTAATATGCGTTGTCACAACAGCAATGGCTCTGTGTTCTCCTCGGTCATTAAAGGTGATTGCCCATTCCCCATTTTTAATGCCTCTAGATTTAGCATCTTCGGGGTGAATTAAAACATTCGGTTGGTTTCGTTGTACTTCCAGAATCCATTCATTCATTCCATGACTTGAATGCACACTTCGCGCTAACTTGCGCTGAACCGCCATTAATGGATACTTTTTGGCTAATTCAGGTGAACCTTTAACAGATTCAGTCACTTGATAGTAAGCGACGACAGGCGAAAAGTTTTTCTTTTGCCAATCTTCAACAAACAAGTGCGCTTTTTTAGTCGATGTTCTAAAAATACCGTCTTTGAAAGGAATCCAGTCTCCTTCTACGGGACGTACTGGGCCTTTTTCTAACATTTGACGAGTGATGCCTGAACCGACTAAACAGGCATCAATGTAGTGTTCTATTGGCTTATTGAATACATCTCCAAAGCCGAAACGCTCTGCTAGCCGGGCGAAAATCCAATAATCAGGTTTTGCTTCACCAACAGGTTCGACGGCTTGTTCCATTAATTGAACATATTGGCTACGTACCCCCGCCATCAAACTTGTATCTTCAAAAATCGTTGTAACAGGTAGGACTAAATCTGCATATGACGCTGTTGAGCTCATGAGATTATCAGCCACTACCACAAATGGAACTTTCTTCAGAGCCTCCCGAACCTTGTTAGTATTCGGTAATTGGGTCATAACCCCCATTGTCATAATCCACCAAAAATTAATCGGATGCGGCTTTTCATTGACGATAAAATCGCCAACTTTCGCCACCGGAATAGGTGGAATATTTTTCACATTCGGAGCAGGAGGAACGATTGGACTAAAGTTAGCCATTTGCCGAGCTCCACCGGCATCACAAACCCCCGCCCCTCGTTTACCGATATTACCAGTGAGTAATGCAAGGTAGAATTGACTTCCTGCAACATAAGCACCGTGCTCAGTTCGCTGTGCTCCTGACATATTTTGCACAATCATTGAAGGTGTTATTGATGAGTAATCTCGAGCAAGACGTACGATAGTTTCCGCTGGAATATCCGTTTCTTCACTGACTCGAGCAACATCCCATGGTTTAGCTTGTTGATAAATTTGCTCAAAAACCGTGGTATACCCCAAATCTTCAGGAAGTTCATGTTGGAATAGTGCCGGTTTAATACCCGATGAATCATGACGAACTAATTGTTTGCTTAATATGTCGAAAACTAAATAACTGTCCTTATCGTCATTATTTTGCCTAACTTGTTTCTGATTGGTGTCAACTAAATAAACAGCGCCTGTATGTGTTCTAAGGAAGTTTTCGTCTATTCGGTTTTCTTCAATAATGATTTTGATCATTCCCAATGCCAAAGCCGTATCCGTCCCTGGAATAATCGGGACCCACTCGTCTGCTTTTGCCGCGGTTTCACTATAGCGCGGGTCAATAACCACTAGTCGAGCACCATTTCTTCTCGCTTGGTTATAATTTTTAAAATAGGCTTGCATGGTAACAGCAGGGTTATTTCCCCAACACAAGATATAGCGGCTGTCGGCTATCGTATCTCGGGTATCTGCATACCTTAAACCTAGCATTGGGATCATCGCTGCTGTTACCGCTGAACAACACAATGAACCCGCCTGTTTCGTTGCTCCGCCTAAATAATCAAAAAAGGCTTTTCCCATATCATTCTTGATAGAGTCCATATTCCCTGCATGCGTGGAAATAAATAACCCTTCATTACCATATTTATCAATGGTTTCTCTGATATTTTTTTCGATAAGATCCAGCGCTTCATCCCAGCTTATCGGTTTGAATTCCGCTTTACCTTTTTCGCCGACTCGCAGTAATGGGGTTTTGATGCGTTGCTCATGATAGACCCATTTAGTCCGGCTCATACCTCGCAAGCAACATTTGACATTAAACCCTTCAGTCGCCTGTATTTTCATCAGCTTACCTTGATAGGTATATGCAGTTAGGTTGCAATGTAAACACTCCATTGCACAAGTTGACCGAAATGTTTTGTAGTCCGACAATTTTAGTCGCACCTTAGGTAAGGGTTGATTGCTGTTTTCTTGTGTATAAGAACAGGGAGCAATACTCGCCAACCCCACAACACCAAGCCCTTTGAGCAGAGTTCGGCGTTTCAAACGTAGTGAATTTATAGTTTTCATTATAGTAAACCTCGACATTGCTTTTTAAAGTTCACTATATATATACTCTATTCACCAAAAGTGAACTTGAGTGGCATCAATAATTCTATCTATTTATAGGTAATAACGTACTACCGCTTTCGGATTATTTGTTTGTCACGTCGGGTCGTTAGCAGCACAAGGCAACTCATGGTAAAATACCCAAACTTGTTAAATTTAGGTGGTTTATGTATGTCTACTCTGCAAGGTGTTAATTCTGTTGATATAGCCGTAAGCATTTTAAATTATATTGCTCAGAATGGAGGTATTGCGCGCGCAGCGGATATTTCAAAAGGCTGTGAGATATCAAAAAGTCGGCTACATAAATATCTTGTTTCACTATGCCGTACACAAATGCTGTATCAAGACATTCAAACTAGCCGTTATGGCTTAGGCCGAAATTTAACCTTCTTAGCCAATTTTGTTAAACCTGAAGACTCTTATATCGACACTATTAATAATGCTTTGATTCAATTTCGTGATGAACAAAATGTCTCAACAGGTGTTGCCACCCGCTTAGGGAAAGCACTTTCTTTGGTTAAATATAATCGTAGCTTTAAAAATATTGAAATTGACTTTTTACCTAACACGCCATTGCCTGTCGTAAAAAGTGCGGCAGGGCTGGTTTATTCAGCATTTGATGGCCAATTTGGCTCTAATTCCTATTCACAAGACGAAATTAATAAAGTGACCCAACAAGGTTATGCTATCCGTTACCAACCAACAGAAGGTATTCCCGGAGCGCAATCTATTGCTTGTCCTGTATTTAATGGCGAAGGTCAGCTTGTTGCTGCCGCAGTGACGATGGGATTTATTGCAGAAAATGAAATGGAAAGATTAGCAACTGCATTAATCAAACAAGTTAATAAACTAAATTTATAACAACAAACCTTCATGATAATAACTCAAAAACAATAAAGCCGAGATTATCTCGGCTTTATAAGTTGATTATTTTACATCGATGCGAGGCAATTCACCCATTTCTTTGAGTTTTTTAGATATTTCACGGCGCTCTTTGGAAAGCTCAGCGTTCTTGATAATATAATCATCAACACGATCATCATAATCGCTACGCATGTTCGCAATAATTGCCTGAATATCCTCAATCGACATGCCTGGTTTTATATATTCACTCAAGTTATCCAGTAGCAAAACACGCTTCTGGTTATCACGAATTTTTTTCTCATTGTCGGTGATTTCACGACGAATTTTATTTTTGCGACGAAACATACGCACAAATTCCAGAACATTTTGGAAAGACGGCTTGTTAGCGTTGTCCATGTTTAAACCCTCTAGTCAATATTCAAAACGCATTATCTATTAACACAATACATTCTAATCCTATCGTGTTACAAGCCCGTTTCGCATATTTATCAAATTATTCCGCTGAAACTTGATTTCACTTTATACTTTAACGACCAAATTATCAGAGTGATCTTTATCAAACTTATTTCTCTGATCTTTACTTCCGATTTCTTGATTACCTGTCCCGTCACCTCTGAGACAAAATGCAGATAATATTGTCGTAATAATCACAAATCCCCCCATGACGAGATAAGTATGAGCAAAACCAATTTGATCGTATCCCCAGCCAGCTAATGGCGATAAAATACTTGCAACTACAGAGCTCATGCAGCTAAAGCCAACCAAATAAAGTGTCGATGACAAACGTTTATCAAAATGAAGGCTGTTATATTTAAAAATCGCGACTAAAAGAATCGGGAGTTCAACGGCATGCAGTAATTTCATTATCGATATCATAATTGCACCATCAACTAAGCCTGAACCAATAATGCGTAACGCCATCACTGAACTCGCAAATAATAACCCATTTTTAGCACCTATCCGATTGACGATAAATGGTGCTAAAAACATCCCCCCTGCTTCCAAGAAAACCTGCAATGAGTTTAGATAACCGTACATCTCATTACCTAATTGTTCATTCTGAAATTGATGAGCAAAATACACCATAAATTGCTGATCATATACACTGTATATACAGGTTCCTAATACAAATAATATTAAAGCCCAAAATTGAGGTTGTACAAACAATTGTAGAGCGTCTTTCACGGTTATCGTAGAAGGTTTACCATGTTCAAGGCTATTATAAGCATCCGTATTTGCCGTTTTTAATTTCAATAGAATAACTAAAAATAATAGGCCTGAAACAGTTGCCATAATAAAATTGTAATCAGGGTTCACGTTAATGTTACGCCCGGCAAAAAAGGTAGCTGTCGCCCAACCCAATGAGCCCCACATCCTCGCTTTACCATATTCAAAATTACGTAATCGGCTGACCCTCTCTGTATAAGACTCAAGCACCCCAATCCCTGCGTGAAAGGTCATACCAATAAATAAGCCACCAATTGCACTGCCTAAAAATACATTCCATTTTAGCAACGTCCCAAAAACCATAAAAAATGGCCCTGATGCAATCAGTAATACTGCAATAAATAATAGTAAATTTTTTCGTAACCCTAATTTATCCTGCATGAATCCATAAAGTGGTTGCGCGCAAAGCGCCACAATCGAAATACAAGAGAAAATAACCCCAGTATCTGCGCCATCTAAACCAACATATTTACGCAGCCAGATTGCAACGACAGAAAATGTTGATGACCAGGTGAAAAAGAAAAAAAACAATAATGCACTCAAAGAGGCATAATACTTTCTTGAACCACGATTCATATTTCATCACCTAACAAAAATTATCCTGATGAAATGTTAAGGTTAACATTAATTACAAACCACAAAATCACCTATTAATTGTGATGTTAATCACCAATGTTAACGTTAACAATTAATATATGTGACGCTTATCACAATACTTATAACTTAAGATAACGACCTCCTGCAGGGTAAAATATTCTATCGAGTTATCAAATTAAACTACTATCAATCGCGCCAGTTCAATATCAGATAGCCTTGGTTTAGCTTTCACAGTAGATAAGGTATCATTAATCAACAATGTATAGTGAATACCAATAAATTAACCACTATCAATCTACTATATAACCATCGAAATGGTGAAAACGTTGCAAGATAATAAAAAACAACCTACTTTTTTTATTCATGACTATGAAACTTTTGGTAAGCGCCCTGCTCTTGATCGGCCAGCGCAATTTGCAGGCGTCCGCACCGACCTTGATTTTAATATCATTGAAGAGCCAGAGGTTTTTTATTGCGCTCCAGCTGATGACTATTTGCCGCAACCTGAAGCCGTCATGATCACTGGGATCACCCCACAGGTCGCATTATCTCAAGGCGTTAATGAAGCCGAGTTTGCTAAACGAATTCATGCGGCTTTTAGTGTCCCCAATACCTGCATTATGGGTTACAACAATATTCGTTTCGATGATGAAGTTACCCGTAATATTTTTTATCGAAATTTTTATGACCCGTATGCCTATAGTTGGCAGCAAGGAAATTCACGTTGGGATTTACTCGACACTTTGCGTGCCTGTTTTGCGCTTCGCCCTGAAGGTCTTCAATGGCCAGAGAATGAAGATGGCCTGCCGAGTATGCGTTTAGAACATTTAACTAAAGCGAATGGTGTTGCTCATGAAAATGCTCACGATGCAATGTCTGACGTTTTAGCTACCATTAACATGGCCAAACTGTTGAAAGCCGCTCAACCCAGAATGTTTGATTATTTTTATCAATTAAGAAATAAAAACAAAATAAGTCAACTTATTGATATTGTAGAAATAACACCACTAGTTCATGTGTCTGGTATGTTTGGTGCATTACGTTCTTATGTCAGCTTAGTCGCTCCTCTTGCTTGGCACCCTGACAACAAAAATGCCGTTATTATGTGTGATTTATCTGCTGATATCTCACCATTAATTGAGTTAGATGTTCAACAATTGCGTGCCCGATTATATACACCTAAAGCTGAATTGGCAGGTGCATCTCCCGTTCCTGTAAAACTCGTTCACATTAATAAGTGCCCTATTTTAGCACCAGAAAAAACACTGCGCCCTGAAGATGCGGAACGAACCGGTGTTGACCGTGACTTGTGTATGCGCAATCTGGAAACTTTACGCAAGAACCCTGAAATTCGTAATAAATTAATTGAGTTATTTAGCGAACCACAAGTATTTACAGAGTCGGATGATGTCTATACACAAATTTATAATGGATTCTTTAGTCCTTCTGACCGCTCAACCATGGATATTATTCGTGAAACATCGCCACAGAACTTGCCTGCATTGGAACTCAGTTTTGAAGATAAGCGCATGAAAGAGCTCTTCTTTCGCTATAAAGCACGTAACTACCCTGCCACCTTGTCTTATGATGAGCAGCAACGCTGGTTACAGCACCGTAGAGACTACTTTAGTGAAGAGCGTTTAACAGAATATATGCAACAAATACAGCTATTACTTGTAGAGCATCAACATGATGAAAAGCGTTGCCAACAATTAAAAGCATTGATTAGCTATGCGAGAGATCTCGCCAGTTAATTTAGTAATAAAAAAGGCAGATATTGAAACGTTTCCCAATACCTGCCTTTTGTTATTTATATGACGCGTTCATTAATGATCATGAGTATGAGCGCAGCCACAATCCCCTTCCCAATTTTTGCGTTTAGTTGTTTTACCTAAACCGGGGTTCATTGTATTTGTTGGGTCAGATTGTTTATAAAATGATTTTAATTGTTCTGGGGCTTTATATAAATGCCCTACGTTATGTTCCGCAGGATATTGAGCCCCCCTTTCATCTAATAAAGCTAACATTTTTTCTTTTAGTTCTTTCGGGTCAACGCCTTTTTTCAAGACATAGTCTTGGTGCATAACATGGCACATAAAATGACCGCAGTATAATTTATGAACTAATAGCTTTTCAATTTCTGGTGGTAATGTTTCAAACCAATTTCTATCATTGCGACGTAAAGCAATGTCGAGAGGTAATACATCTTCCACATCTTTATTATGAACAGCGTGATAACGAACAGCGGAGCCAGCAGCGGCAAAGCGGTGTAAAAATGCTTTTGCCCCCTCTTCTGGTGTACATTCAAAATAGCCGCCATCGGCGCTTGCAAAATAAGATTTTAGCCAAACTTTAGCCTCATCAATGCCATCTCCGGCCATTTTTAACATTAAATGGTGTTCATAACGATCACGAAACTCTTTCATACGCGGTGGTAAATGGGAAGGCCATAATTTACTGAGAACCTGCATAGTACGGTCAATCAGATTTGATGGCAGGAATGGGACTTTATTTAATACTGCATCAATACGCCCTTTAATAGTGAAAAACATTGGCATTTTGTCAGTGCCAAATTTATCAATCATTAAAAAGGTATCTTTACCATAAACTTCTGCTATATCGAAGCAACCACGGTGCATATATTCACCTGCAACTGGCAGGTTTTTAAATTCACTTAAAATATAACGGCGTATATCTTCCAAAACGTCAGGGTTATTTGAACCGATATAAAATACCTGTGTTTTTTTATCGGCTGGGAAGGTATCTAAACGAACCGCAAACACGGCTAATTTTCCTGCGCACCCTGATGCTTCAAATAGACGACGTTCATCCGCGTTAAAGCGTGATGGTGTATCTGCATCGACATCACGAACGCGTTCTGCATACTCATGGTCAGAAGCGAGTTTATCGCTAACTTGTACGTCTTCACTACTATAGCCACGATTTTGTAAATTCGTCAGGATTTCTTCTGGTGTGTTACCTAAATCAATACCTAGGTGATTGACAAGCTCCACTTTTCCATCGTCACTGACTCGGCCATAAAGAGCAAGCTCAGTATAGGCGGGGCCTCTACGCACTAATGAACCGCCAGAACTATTACAAATACCGCCCACAACTGAAGCTCCAATACAAGAAGAGCCAATCAAAGAGTGCGGTTCACGCCCTAATGGTTTTAAGATTTTCTCCAAGTCGTACAAAGTACTCCCCGGCATCGCAACGACTTGGTTGAATTCCGGTAAAACTTGAATTTGGTTTAATTTCAACGTACTAATAATGACGATATCGCGATCATAGTCATAGCCACTCGGTGTAGACCCTTCGGTTAACCCTGTATTCGCCGCTTGCATCAGGACAATTTTGTCTGCTTCAACACACGCCTTGAAAACATACCACTGTTCGAGCAATGTTGTTGGAAATACAACCGCGATTGCATCCCCCATACCAGAGCGGAAGCCTTTACGATAACGTTCTGTTTTATGTGGCTCTGTTAAAATATTTTTTTTGCCAACAATATTCCTAAGCGTCAGTAATAACCGTTGATTCTCAGGTTTCTTTGCATCATTCATTTGTGTGCCTTATTAATCGAATTCGTGATTATCATAGTTCTGCATTATGTGTTGTAACAACAATATCACATAATATTATGATGTTAATAGGCTACACGCTTTATCTTAAATAATTCTTAACGGGTAAAAAAATAGCGCCTCAAGGCGCTATTTTTGAATCTAATTCTGGACATATTCAAAATAGTTCGTGTTGTAGCAAGACGCCGAGCAAAACGATCATGGGGAGCATACATAAGTATGTGATCCATGTCGTTTTGAGAACGCAACGCAGCTACAGCGCGAAATATGAAGAATATTGTTAAACGTCGCTCATTTGCGGCATAGGCCGCTTAAACATACGTGTCAGTACAGCCATATAGACCAAACCAACTGCCGTCCAAACCAATCCGTAAACCATTGAGTCTTCTTCGATATTCAGCCATAACACACACACTGTCAGTGTACCAATAACAGGCAAAATCAAGTAATTCAGGATATTTTTGAACCCTGTCATGCGGCGTTCACGAATAAAGAATTGGCTGATAACCGAAATATTAACAAAGGTAAACGCGATTAACGCACCAAAGTTAATTAACGCGGTTGCAAAATCCATTTCAAACCAGATAGCGCCTAATGCCAAGAAACCAACCATTAATACGTTGTATGCCGGAGTACGCCATGTTGGGCTTACATAACCAAACACTTTTTCTGGGAATACCCCATCACGCCCCATAACGTACATTAAACGTGCGCTACCTGCGTGAGCCGCCATACCTGACGCTAATACCGTAACACATGAGAAAACCAGAATGATTGACTGGAAGAATGCACCAGCAACAAAACGCATAATATCTGGCTGTGTTTCATTAATATTCTTAAAACGTGAAACATCAGGGAAATACTGCTGTAAGAAGAAAGAAACAGTAATAAAAATAATTCCACCGATTAACGCGGTTAAGAAAATAGCACGTGGGATCACTTTGCCTGCATTAGGTGTTTCTTCTGACAGTGAGCTTAATCCGTCGAAACCTAAGAATGAGAAACAAAGGATTGTTGCCCCAGCAATAAGCGGGATCACTTCGGTTTTTTCATTAGCAAATGGGTTAAATGTCCAAATCTCACCTGAACCTTCACCATTTGAAACGCCGTGAATCACTAAGCCCGTAAAGACCGCCATTACCCCAATTTGGATAATCGCAATCACAGTACTTAAATTCGCTATCACGTTGATACCGCGTAAGTTTGCTGCTGTCATTAATATGACTAATCCCACAACAAAAATCGCTGGCTCAACATTAGGGAAGATATCTTGTAAATAAATTTTAGCCAATAAGATGTTGATCATTGGCATAAAAATATAGGACAACAAGGATGTCCAACCCACCAAGAAGCCAATATGTGGGCTCATTGATTTTTGGGCATAAGTGTACGCTGAACCGGCTGATGGGAAACGTTTCACCAATTTACCATAGCTCAGAGCAGTAAACAGTATCGCAGCAAGTGCAATAATGTATGAAGTTGGAACATGTCCACCAGTTTTATCTGACACCATTCCGAAGGTATCAAATATCGTCATTGGCTGGATATACGCAATACCGATCATGACCACTTGCACCAATGTTAAGGTTTTTGCAAGTTGTACGCGGTTATTCGCACCCGTTTGATTGTGACCGATGTCTAATGGAATTGGTGTGTTATTTTGCACGTCTAAGCCCTCCCATAACTTTCGATTGCATACTACTTCGGCTTAATCGACAGTTACTGGGAAGACTTTGCATCTGCCTATAGGCAGAGAAAAACGAAGAGAGGGAGAAAGGCGTGTGAGCGAAGCCACCGAGAGCCCCGTAGTCATCGATACGGCAGCCGCCAGCGCCTGGCCCTGCTGCGAATGCGAAAAAGTAAGCCATAAAAGCATTCCTCAAATCGGTAGCGTAAAATGTTTGCTACACGTAAATATTAAAATTATCTCTCCGGCTCTATGTCCGGCCCCGCTAGAATGAACGTTCCTAAAAACAAAAAAACCGATGCTTCATTTGATTAAGCATCAGTTATTTTTTAGTTCGCGCATTTTGCACGCCATAACCACAAATAGCAAGTTAAATTGTTAACAAATCACCCTATTTTCCATGAGAAATTTTGATTATTTCTGACTTTTTCCCCTATCTGCTTATATCTTTTTTTTCTGAGCGTTTATATCGTGTTTTAATCAGCAAAAAACCCTTTGGTGGAAGCCAAAGGGTTTGGATTAATCGAGATTAATTATTCGATTAGAAGTTGTAGTTGATACCGATATTGTAGCGACGGCCTTCTAATTCGGCACCGTAGTTTGCAGTATCAATACGACGATCTAAGACGTTATAGACACCACCAACTAAATTCGCATTTTTATTTAATTGATAACTCGCGCCTAGATCAAATAATGCATATGATGGGGTTCCTTTACTCATTGCTTGTCTACGGCCTTGGTAATCGGATGTTTTACCCCTAAAGTTCATTCGAGTCCAAGTTTGTAAGTCTTCAGTTGTATCCCAAGTCAATGTTGAGTTAACCATATGTTTTGGCTGTTTATTTAGTGCTTTACCTTTATTTACACCACTTTTTTGTTCAGTATCAGTGAAGGTGTAGTTATTTGTGAACGCTAGATTATCCAAAATATTCCAATTAAACGTAACCTCAACCCCACGCATATTAGCTTTACCGATATTAGTGCGATCACTGACAAAATCATAACTATGATTTATTGGATTACTTGACGTACTACATTTATTACTACTATCTTTGTTATCACAACGTGTAATTTCAGTAATTTTATCTTTAAAATCAGTATTATAAATACTTAAACTTGCTGTTAAGTTTTCTTGATTATTCCAAATAACCGCAATTTCTTCAGTTACGCTTTTTTCTGGTTTCAAACTAGGGTTACCAAAAATGACGCCATTTGATTGGCCGCCACCTGTACCTTGCCCCCAATTTGCAGAGGATTGGCGTAAATCAGGTGCTTTATACCCAGTTGAAACCCCACCTTTAACCGTCCATTGCTCATCAAGATGCCACACACCATATAAGCGCGGAGTCCAATGTGTACCGTAGTTTTCGTCTTTATCCATACGAATACCACCTGTTAACGCAAAATCATTGGTCATTAACCATTCGTCCTCTGCGAATAATGCCCAACTGTATCTGTCTAGAGAACTAGACTTTAACTTATTCTGCTCATCTTCCAATTTTTCTTTACGGTATTGCCCACCAAGACTTAGACTATGATCGCCCAGTAAAAATACGCTTTGATTACGCATAGTCGTATCTTTTGATGTCATTTTACGACCAATATTCTTAGCTTCATCATGCTGAATATAGGTATCTGTAGAAAAACCGTCGTATAAACCATAATGTGTTAAGGCGACGTGTGTATTTTCAAATTTCTCTTTATTCTCAGTTTTTGCAGTGCTACTTCTTGAATAGCCATATCGTGAATCACGATGCTGATTATCTTTTTTGAAATCTAAATCAAAGGTATTTTTATCATCAGGAGTTAATGACAGTGTACCACCACCACTTGTCATAATTTGACGATTAAAACCACCTTCATATTTATCTTCACCACGGTGTGAATACTGGCCTTGTAATTTAGCACCTAATAAGCCATCAATTAATGGCCCTGATGTATAGAAGCTGCCTTGCCCTGTATTACCTGAATTTTTACGTTCAGTCAGTGTAGTATCTGCTCGTAAACTGGTCGTCCACTCTTGTTGCACACGACGAGTGATAATATTGATAACCCCACCCATCGCATCCGAACCGTACAGCGACGACATAGGACCACGTACCACTTCAATACGTTCAATCGCAGGTAATGGCGGTAACCAACCTTGTTCAACACCTGAATTATCACTATTTGGACGAGTGCTGCGTGTATCAACACGTTTACCGTCGATTAAAATCATGGTGTATTTAGCATCCATACCACGGATGCTGATGTCTGAGCTACTGCCGCCACCGGTGACTAAAACACCCGGTACATCTTTTAATGCGTCAGTCACATCACGATAAGCTTTAGTTTCGAGTTGTTCGCGAGTTACTACAGAAATAGACGCAGGGGCATCTTCAATTTTCTGTTGATAACCTGATGCTGTTGTTACATAGATTTTATCTTTACTGTCATCAGCAAATGCAGGTGCCGCAGCAATAGCCGCAATTATGCTAATTGCCACTTTTCTTTTATTAAAAACAACCATTCCCAACTCTCCAAGAGATCTTTTGTTTTATATATGAATTGATTTGCTCACATTGATTTCATTGAATCAAAAAATATTTTTTATTATTGGGGCATTTAAATACCCATAGGAAATTCATGGTAAAAAACCATTATATAATTCAATTAAATTTCCTGTGGGTAATTACTATTAAATAATATTTAATTTGTTTATTTCTTTAATATTGCATCCTCTCATTTTATTTAATGTGCTTGCCGAGTGCTGCAAGCACATTATTCTATTACGATATTAACTTGCTAATTTATCAACCAGCCCATCTATTAGGACTTGCGGAACACCTTGCGAACAACGTTCGATACGACCGCGTACACCATAGACCTCAGCAAGGCTTTCAGGGGTAATTACCTCAGCAGGTTCACCTTGAGCAATTAAATTACCTTGCTTCAGCATTAATACATGTTCTGCGTGTTTGAGTGCAATATTAATATCATGAACCACCACAACCGTGATTATATTTCGACGCTTCGTTTCTTTCGCGACTAAATCCATCACATGATATTGGTAATTTAAATCCAGTGCACTTAAAGGTTCATCTAATAACAATAAGTTGGGTTGACGAATTAAAGATTGTGCCAAACCCACTAATTGTTTTTGACCACCTGAAAGTTGGTCTAAATAACTTAACGCCAAATGTTCAATACCCAATTGACGTAATAACCCCATCACTTCGTCTTTACTATTCTCATTGCTCAAACCGCCTGAAGCACGTTGAGCAACAATCACTGACTCTAAAACATACAGATGTACACCAGCAGGTAACGTTTGCGGTAAATACACCACATTTTGTGCTCGTTGGGCAAAACTCTGTTGAGTTAAGTCCTGGCCATCCAGTAACAGCTGCCCTGTAGCTTTATTTAACCCCGCCAAAGAACGCAACAATGTGGATTTGCCACTACCATTGGGCCCAAGTAATACCGTGATCTTGCCGCGAGGTAAGATATCCGTCGATAGGTTCTCAATTACGGGGCGTTTTGGGTAACCTGCATTAAATTGGTTAATAATCAGGCCACTCATGATACGTTCCCTCTATGACGTAAAATAATGCTTAAGAAGAACGGCACACCCACTAACGATGTCACAATCCCAACAGGAATAATCACACCCGGAATAATATTCTTCGACGCTATTGAGGCCATTGATAAGATTAACGCCCCAATTAATGCACTTGCTGGCAGATAAAAACGGTGATCTTCACCAAAAATCAACCTTGCAATATGCGGTGCGACTAAACCAATAAAGGCGATAGGCCCCACAAACGCCACCGCTAAAGCCGATAAAATACTAATACGTAATAATGTTGTTAGCCTTAAACGGCGCACATCAATACCGAAACTGATCGCCCTATCCTCACCCAACCTTAAAGCCGTTAGCTTCCATGAACTCATCATGGCAATTGGGAAAATAAGTGCGAAAACTAATGCCATCACCCCAAGTTTCACCCAAGTCGCTTTTGATAAACTGCCCATCGTCCAAAAGACTAAACCCTGCAAGGTATCTTCTGTTGCGATGAATTGCATCATGGAAACCAATGCATTAAAGGTAAACACAAGTGCAATACCGAACAATACGACACCTGAGGTTGCTACACGCGTCCAGCGAGTTACCGCGTCTAACATCAAGGCTGCTAATAATGCAAAAATAAAGGCATTGGCTGATATTACCCATTGGTCAGGCACGCCTGGAATTGCAATCCCTGAAACAATCGCCAATGCGGCACCAAAAGCCGCCGCATTAGATACCCCTAGTGTAAATGGGCTCGCTAACGGGTTATTAAGGATCGTTTGCATCTCAGCACCAGCAAGTCCTAATGACATACCAATCACCACGGCCATCAATGCATATGGCAGACGGATATCCCAAACAATGACTCGAGTTCCTGCATCAACTGCTTCTGGGGTCATTAAGGTTTGCCATAAGCGTTCAAGGGATAACCCTGAAGGACCTAAGGTGAAATCAATAACCAGTGATAATAAAATCGCAGCGACGATAACAGCTATCCATGTCAATCGACGACGCAACATATTTTGATAATGTTGTTTTACATTGTTGTCAGCCTGAATCGCTGCTTTTTCAGCCGCAACTATTGGCTCGCTCGTGATACTCATCAATTCTTACCCATTTTCATTACTTTTCGCTGACCCAATATACACCTGTTGGTTCGATAGCGAGAAACTCTCTATGTAATTCATCCAGTGTTTTTTGCGGTTCAAGATCGGTAAATCGTTCTGGGTAAAACCATTTGGCGAAAACTTGTGTCGCAATCACATTGTATGGAGAGTTATAGTAATTGTGCCAGATAGCATAATCTTGCTTATCTTTTATAGCTGATAGCGAGCTAATTCCTTTACGTTCAGTTATTTTTTTCAGGCTTTCTTTCGCATCAGCTAATGAACTTTGCGCCCCTAATTGAACGCCTGCATCTTTACTTCCCGGTGCTTTTGCTCCAGATGCAATGTAAATATTTGGGTCCGCAGCAATGATTTTCTCTAAGTTCATCGTACCAAGCGCGCCCGGCAAAACGCCTTTAGCAATATTTTTACCACCCGCTAAATCAATAAAGTTCCCCATATTTCCATCGCCAGCGGTACCACAGCAATCTTCAAATGCTCCTGCACGTAACTCAATAAAAACACTTGGTTTTTTATCTTCTGGTATTTTAGAAGTAATATCAGTGACTAATTTTTGGTTTCTTTCATAAAAATCGACATATTTATTTGCTGCCTGTTCGCGGTTCAACGCTTTACCAAGTAAACGCATACTTGGTAATGTGTTTTCCAGTGGTTTATCACGGAAATCCACAAATACAACAGGCACGCCGGCTTTCTCAAGCTGGTTAACTAATTCACTGTTTTTACCCGGCCCATGGCCTGACAAACCAAAAATCGCAATATCAGGGTTTAGGGTTAATACTTTTTCTGAACTGACGCTATCTGCGCTGGTATTACCAATCAGTGGAATATTGTCAATTTCAGGGAATTTAGCTTTATAAACAGAGTAGGTTTGAGGGTCTAGTTTTCGAAGGTCACCTTGCCAACCGACAATTCGGTCAATAGGTTTATCACCTTCCAGCAGAGCTATTGCACTAAACAGGCGCCCTTCACCTAATAAAATGCGATTAACATTATCAGGAACCTCAACAGTACGGCCTGCAATATCAGTCACTGTTGCAGCCCAAGCGCTCATACTGGCACTTGCTAATAACGCTAAACCTATTCCTTTTACTACCGACCTAGCTACAGACTTCTTGGCTACCGACGACATAGTATTAAGCTCCACTATTAACCTCATTGACTTACCTTTTTTTTATGCGGTAACAATAAAGCAAATAAGAATACTTATCAATACGATTATTAGTTTAATCATGACTTTCATCAATGGAATTCTGTGACCATCATCGTAAAGCCAAACATTCAGCCTATTTTACCGCCAAAATGCAGGTTTGTTGCGCTATATATAAAAAAACAGCACCCTATAAAGAGTGCTGTTTTTTATGATAGATATTCTAAGAATATTATTTATCTAAATTTTCTCGGTAACTTGGAAAGCTCATATCTTTATAGCGAATAAACGTTGTTTTCTTCACTATCTTATAACCAAACCAAATTGCTAAAAACAGCGGAATTCCAATATAAGTTGCCGTAACCCCTACCCAATCAATTTTATCTTCTAAAAAGGCTTGGTAGTTTTGGCCTAATGTAATTGTTAAACACAAAATAAAGGCAAAAATAGGACCAATTGGGAAGAAACCTGAACGATAAGGTAAGTCATTAAGATCTCTCCCTTGCGCAATATAGCCTCTACGGAAACGATAATGGCTAATTGCAATACCTAACCAAGCAATAAACCCTGTCATCCCCGATGTATTTAATAGCCACAAGTACACCGTCTGATTTCCAAACATGGAACTCAAGAAACATAAGCCCGCAATAACCGTCGTTGCTAACAACGCATAACGAGGTACGCCACCTTTAGATAAACGAGCGAAAATACGTGGTGCTTTACCTTCACGCGCTAAGGTATACAACATACGCGTTGATGCGTACATACCCGAGTTACCTGCCGATAATACTGCCGTTAAGATAACCGCATTCATCACCGCAGCAGCAGATAATAAACCTGCATTTTCAAATACTAAAGTGAATGGACTCACACTAATATCTTTTACATCATTACGCAGTAAGCTTGGATCAGTATAAGGAATGATCAAACTAATAATTAAGATTGCAAAGATATAGAATAACAATATCCGCCAAAATACTTTGCGTACTGCTTTGGGAATATTTTTGGCAGGATCTTTCGATTCCCCCGCAGCAATACCGATTAATTCAGTTCCTTGGAATGAGAACCCAACTATCATTGCCACGCCAATCATTGCTGAAAAACCACCCGCAAAAGGTGCATCACCAATTTCCCAGTTATGCCACCCGGCATTTTCCGCACCGCTCATGATGCCAAAAATCATTAATACGCCAACAACAATAAAAATAACGACTGTGGTGACTTTTATTAATGAGAACCAGTATTCCGCCTCACCAAACCCTTTCACAGAGATGAAATTCAGTAAGAAAATAATCGCAAGGAAAATAGCGCTCCAAATCCAACCTGGGGTATCTGGGAACCAATAGGTCATCACCAATTGAGCAGCAACTAAGTCAACTGCAATTGTTACAGCCCAGTTGTACCAGTAGTTCCACCCTAGTGCGAAACCAAAACCTTCATCGACATATTTTGCACCATAGGTTGCAAATGAGCCTGAGACAGGCATATAAGCGGCTAATTCACCTAAACTGGTCATTAAAAAATAGACCATTAAGCCAATGATAGCATAAGAAAGGAGTGCTCCACCGGGGCCTGCTTGTGCAACCGTTGCACCGGATGCAACGAATAAACCGGTACCGATAGATCCACCGATAGCAATCATCGCAAGATGGCGCGCCTTTAACTCACGGCGTAGTCTTTGTGGGCCGCCCTGCGAGATAGTATTGGTATGTTGTTCTGACATTTGTTCCCTGTATTTTATTATTCAGCTAATATCGCATGGATTCTAGCAAAATAGACTGTGAGAACTAAGCAACTCTTCACTGTTATAAGATACCTTCATAATTCATACAAAATTATAAGTAAAACGCGTTATCTCAAAAAATTCAGTATACCCTCTTAATAAGAGGACGACGTTTTATTCTCTTTATCGTGTCTGTAGCGGCAAATGTGACTGTTCAAGGCACATAAAAAGTGCAGCCAACAACGCGATAGCTTATCACTAGTGCAACACATTCACTGCAATCCTCTATAGCTTTTAGCGTGTCGCTAGGCGGCAATTGAGACTATCCAAGGAGCATACATTAGTATGTGACTTGGGTCGTCGATTGCAGCCAACAACGCGACAGGTTAAAAGATGACGAGGATTTTTAATTACAGTAAGACAGAAGATTAGTAATCGCGCTTGAAATATGCTTTTGGCGGTGATAAATCAAATATAGCGTTCTTTCTAAATGAAGGTCGTCTATTTTTAATTCGACTAGAGAGCCATTTTCTAATTGTTCTTCGATCACTCGACGTGATAAACAGCTTATACCTATCCCGTAACGAACTGCATGCTTGATAGCTTCTGAATTTCCTAGTTCCATCAAAATATGAAAGCCCGGAAGATGTGCAAATAATAGTTGGTCAAGGACATCCCGTGTACCTGACCCCCTTTCACGCAAAATCCAAGGCGCGTCACGCAAATCTTTTAAAGAGACTTTTTTATTCGCTAATGGGTTTTGGGGGGAAACAAAAATAACGAGCTCATCTTTTAACCATGCTTTAGAAATTAATTCAGGGCTATGACAAACACCTTCAATTAACCCAACATCCGCCCTAAATTCCATGACTGCCTTAATAATTTCTTCTGTATTACTAATAAAAAGCTCTAAAGGAATATCAGGGTGGTCATGACGATACCCCGCTAAGACTTCGGGTAAAATATAATTACCAATCGTTGTACTGGCAGCAAGACGCACGGCGCCCATCTCTTTTTTAAAGAGTTGCTCAACTTCTAACCCTTGCTCTAATAACGCTAACGCTTTTGGATATAAAAGTCTTCCGTGCTCATTAGTAACAAGTCGTTTACCCACACGGTCAAATAATTGAACGCCTAATTGACCTTCTAAATCCGTTAGCGACGCACTGACTGCAGATTGTGAAAGCGCTAATAACTGAGATGCTTGCGTCGTGGAGCCACTCTTTAATACTTCCGTAAAAACCTCAAGTTGCCTAAGTGTAATTCGCATAAAGGTAAGCCCCAACGTGATTTTTAGTATTTGTAATAATAATGTTAATATTAACGATTTATTTGCAATATTCCAGAAGAAACTTTCTAATCTATTTTAGTGGTAGATTATATGAAGACAATCAATTTAAATTATTATTGATTTTGTTATATCCTTATTACTAAATCTTATAAGCGGTAATAAAGAGCATTATCATGAATAAAAGTGACACCAGCACCCTTGAGCGGAATAACCTAAATCCTATATTAAAACTGATACCCGGTATTATTTTAGCTGGTATTCTGACTGCTATTGCAATTTACCTAGGTGACCAACCTTGGTTTATGGATATCGGCTTAGGTGCATTAACCCTCGCAATCTTATTAGGAATTATTGTAGGGAATACTTTTTACCCCGTAGCCAGTCAATCTTGTGATGCCGGCATTAAATTTGCTAAGCACTATTTTCTCCGTGCGGGTATAATTTTGTATGGTTTTCGCCTTACTTTCCAACAAATTACGGATGTAGGTGCTACAGGGGTTATCATTGATGCCTTAACATTAACCTCAACTTTTTTATTAGCATATTGGCTAGGTAAAAAAGTGTTCGGTCTTGATGAAGAAACCACGTTATTGATTGGTGCAGGTAGTAGCATTTGTGGCGCAGCCGCAGTCATGGCTACTGAACCCGTGGTGAAAGCTTCTGCAAGTAAAGTTGCAGTTGCCGTATCAACGGTTGTTATCTTTGGGACTATTTGTATTTTTGTTTATCCTTGGATTTACCAGTTAAATGCGCACTTTGGCTGGTTTCCTGCAACAGAAGAAACTTTTGGGATTTATATCGGTTCAACAGTACATGAAGTTGCACAGGTTGTTGCAGCAGGCCACACTATTGGTACTGACGCAGAAAATGCCTCTGTCATCGCCAAAATGATCCGTGTAATGATGCTTGCGCCTTTTTTGATTATTTTATCGGCTTTCTTAAGCCGTAAAACAGCCGCAAACCAAACAACAAACACTCAGAAAAGTAAAATTACGATTCCTTGGTTCGCCGTATTTTTTATTGTTGTCGCAGGTTTCAATTCACTCAATTTACTGCCCCATGTATTCGTACAACAAATCATAGCCTTGGATACGATTTTACTGGCTATGGCAATGGTTGCTTTAGGGTTAACTACCCATGTTAGTGCTATTCGCCAAGCGGGTATTAAGCCATTACTGATGGCACTTATCCTGTTTGTTTGGTTGATTGTCGGTGGGCTCTTAATTAACATACTGATTCAAAGCATTTTTTAGCATATATTCTCCTCACTTTTAGCCACCTCAATGGGTGGCTTTTTTGTTGATTTCATTTATTTGCTTATTAATGGCATACTCCAACAAAAAGGAGTCAAAAATGAAATATATTGGAGCACATGTCAGCGCCTCTGGTGGGGTTGACCAAGCTGTTATTCGCGCACATGAAATCAATGCAACCGCTTTTGCGTTGTTCACAAAAAATCAGCGCCAATGGAAAGCTGCGCCACTAAGCGAAGACGTAATTAAGAAATTTAAAGATAACTGCAAAAAATATGGGTACGGTAAACACCAAATCCTTCCTCATGACAGCTATTTGATCAATTTAGGTCACCCCGAATTTGAGGCTCTAGAGAAATCTCGTGTCGCTTTTATCGATGAAATGCAGCGTTGTGAACAATTAGGTATTGATTTACTTAACTTTCACCCCGGTAGTCATTTAAAGAAAATTGAGATTGACGATTGTTTAGCTCGCATTGCTGAATCTATTAATATTGCGCTTGCTGAGACCGAAGGCGTGACCGCTGTAATTGAAAACACGGCGGGACAAGGCACTAACTTAGGCTTTGACTTTACGCATCTTGCAAAAATTATTGAACGGGTGAAAGATAAAAGCCGTGTAGGCGTTTGTATTGATACTTGCCACGCATTTGCCGCAGGTTATGACTTACGCACAGCCGAAGATTGTGACAACACATTTAGCCAATTTGCAGATATTGTTGGTTTTGAGTTTCTAAAGGGAATGCACCTTAATGATGCTAAAAGTGAATTTGCCAGTCGTGTTGACCGCCACCATAGTTTAGGTGAAGGGAATATTGGTTTTGTTCCATTCACGTATATTATGCAAGATAGCCGTTTCGATGGTATCCCCTTGATTTTAGAAACCATTAATCCCGATATTTGGCCGCAAGAAATTGCATGGTTGAAAGCACAGCAAAGTAGCTAATTATTGGCTTTCTAATATAACAACCCCCGCATTATCATGTGGGGGTTGTTTGAAATTCATTAACTATAACGATTTCATTTCAATTTTTGCCATCATATCCGCTAATTTGTTTCTATTTTTTAAACCGACATCTGGCTGAGAAACGGATAGTGCAGAAATTGCGGTCGCCATACGTAACGTATGCTCGCTGGACTCACCATTGAGTAACCCATAAGCTAGCCCTGCTACCATCGAGTCACCAGCCCCAACCGTGCTTATCACTTCACAATGTGGCGGTTTCGCCAGCCAAGAACCCGAAGCATTAACCCACAGAGCCCCTTCTTCTCCTAATGAAATAACAACATGAGAAATTCCTTTGTCTCTTAACTCATGCGCTGCGGCTACAACATCTTGTAAATCTGGCAGTTTTCGGCCAACCCAACTTTCTAACTCATGACGATTAGGTTTTACTAGCCATGGTGACGCTTTCAAACCTGCCTTTAAGGCTTCTCGGCTACTATCGAAAATAATACATGGACATAATTGGCGAAGGCGAGTCATCCAACGAGTGAATTCTTCTGGGTCAATACCACTTGGTAAACTTCCGCTGACAACGACCATATCGAAATGGCCTAACCAATTAAGTGACTCTGTGGAGAAACGGTTCCAATCGTCTTTACTGACCTCAAAGCCTGAAAAGTTGAAATCCGTTGACTCCCCATTATTTTCCGTGAGTTTCACGTTAATCCGTGTACGCCCTGGCACCATACTAAAACGGTTCGCCATGCCATTTTCACTGAAAAAATGTTGAAACTCTTCTTGGTTATCCTTTCCCATAAAACCACTAACAGTGATATCAATACCTAAGTCACGGAGCACTTTTGCGACATTGACACCTTTACCACCCGCGTTGAGGCTAGCGGTTTTGACTAAATTGACTTCACCAACTTCGATAGTAGAGCATAAGCCCACAAGGTCGTAAGCAGGATTTAATGTAATTGTAGCAACCCGGCGAGTCATAACCACTAATCTCCCTTATCATGATTATCGTGTCTTTAAATTTAATTATAGTTATAACATTAAAGCATATTGTTTTCAGTGATATTTGTACTTTTTCCTGCTTGTTTTTCTACAAGATTATGTCAGGATCAGCGCGCTGAAAAATAAAATAATAAGGAGAATATATGTCTCAGCATACTCATGTCGTCGCCGGTGTTGGTGTTCTAATCACTAATAAACAGGGACAAATTTTGATGGGCAAACGCAGTAGTAAACATGCGCCCTATTGGTCCATTTTCGGCGGACATGTGGACCCTGGTGAGTCCTTTGAAGATTGTGCCATTCGCGAAATAAAAGAAGAAATTGGTATTGATATCCAAGCTCCGACTGTTTTTGGTATCAGCAATAATTTACAGACTTATCAACAAGAAGGTAAACATACCGTTTCTATTTGTATGCATGTAGAATATAACGGTGAGGTTGAACCTCGAATTATGGAAGCAGATAAATGTGAAAACTTAATGTGGGTTTCACCTGATAAGCTCCCAGAGCCTCATTTTGAAGCTAGCCGCAATGCTGTTGACCTCTGGCTTACACAACGTTTCTATCACCACAAAGCCTAATCAAGTGTAAACGTACAAATATCCTCTTTTTGTACGTTTATCATCCATCCCTTTCTAATTACTCATTTTTCCCTATTTTATTCTATTTACTATATTTACAATACTGCGCACTTACCGTATCATTTAGCTAGTACAGTGAAACGATATATTTAGGAGCCACCATGGCTATTGATGGAACAACACAACAAAAAAATCCTTCTATATTAGGAGGTGCGATGATCATTGCCGGTACTGCGGTGGGTGCGGGTATGTTTTCAATTCCTATGGTGACCTCCGGCGTATGGTTCACAGGCTCTGTCATACTGTTAATTTATACCTTTATTTGCATGTTACTTTCTGGGTTAATGATTTTAGAAGCCAATATGAATTACCCAGCTGGCGCCAGTTTCCATACTATGGTCAAAGACTTATTAGGCACGACATGGAATTCTATTAACAGTTTATCCGTTACTTTTGTGCTTTATATTCTTACTTATGCCTATATTTCTGCAGGAAGCTCTATCATCACCGCGAATTTGTCAGAAAAAATACAAATACCACAAGCGGGTGCAGGCTTTATTTTTGCATTTATTGTGGCTTTTTTTGTGTGGCTTTCTACTCGTGCTGTCGATAGGTTAAGTACCATTTTAATTGGCGGGATGGTCATCACCTTTATTATGTCAATCGGTGGAATGATTTCAACCGCATCACCAGCTATCCTATTCAACCAAACTGAGCATGGTGAAAGCCAATATCTTCCTTATGCCTTAGCCGCATTACCCTATTTATTAACCTCATTTGGTTATCACGGTAATGTTCCTGGATTAGTTAAATATTATAATAAAGATAGCCGTAGTGTTGTTAAGAGCCTAGTTTATGGGGCTACCATTACCGTTGTTATCTATATTTTGTGGCAGTATGCGATCCAAGGAAATATTCCAAGAACGTCATTTATTGAAATCAGAGAAAATGGCAACAATATTGATGCATTACTGGCTCAAATGAATATTTCTACCCAGAGCAGCTTTATATCTCAATTTTTGAACCTGTTTTCTTATATGGCTCTAGCGAGTTCTTTCTTAGGCGTGTCTTTAGGGTTATTTGATTTTATTGCTGATTTTTTCAAATTTGCAGATAGCAAATTTGGGCGCCTTAAATCTGTCTTAGTCACTTTTTTACCACCAACAATACTCGCACTGATTTTTCCTAATGGGTTTATTTATGCGATTGGTTTTGCAGGGTTGGCAGCTACTATTTGGGCAGTCATTGTCCCTGCGCTGATGGCGAAAGCAAGTCGTAAACGTTACCCTAACAACAGCTACAAAGCACCAGGTGGGAGCTTTATTATTGGCTTTGTGATCCTCTTTGGATTAATTAATGCGGTTGCTCATTTATTGTCACTATCTGGCTTACTACCTATTTATTAACCCTTTCAGTGTGGATATCGCCCTCTGGTTATATCCACACTGATATGTCACCTAAAAATTTTTCACTGAAAATTGACTTCAGCATCTTGCCTAATTCTTTATCTGCGAGTAATTTTGTCGCACTCTTTTTGACAACCCTAAAGAAGGTTATTTATGGCCAAGGCCAACGAAATCAAACGTGGTTTAGCAATTAACTACAATGGCAAATTATTACTTGTAAAAGACATTGATATTCAAGCACCTAGTGCTCGTGGAGCGAGTACATTATATAAAATGCGCTTTACTGATATCAAAACGGGCCAGAAAGTTGAAGAGCGTTTCAAAGGCGATGATATTTTAGAAACAATTTCCCTAACCCGTCGTGGAGTGAGCTTTTCTTATATTGATGGTGATGAATATGTCTTTATGGACAATGAAGACTATACTCCCTACCTTTTCAAAAAAGCCGATATTGAAGAAGAATTACTTTTCATTCCTGAAGAAGGGTTACCAGGAATGCAAGTGTTAACAATGGATGGGCAAGTTCTTGCTTTAGAGTTACCGCAAACGGTTGATATGGTCATTATTGAGACAACCCCAGCAATTAAAGGGGCTTCGGCTAGCGCACGAACTAAGCCTGCAACGATGGCTACAGGGTTAACAGTTCAAGTTCCTGAATATTTAACAACCGGTGAAAAAATTCGTATTCATATCGCTGAGCGTCGTTATATGGGCCGTTGTGATTAATTTCTGCTTTTGATTTGAAAGAAATAAGCCTTTATATGCCTATGAATTTATTGTTCATAGGCATATGTCATTAAAATTAAACATTGCATACCTTCTCATCTTAGTTTGCTATATTCAATTTGTGTTCGTCTCAAAATTAATCGTATTTTATTGTGTAAATACCTAGGGTTTTATCTTTATTAATCCAGTTGAATTGTTGAGTACCTTTTTGATTCGGAAGCAACATTTCTTGATTCTTTAGTTTACGAATATCTGCAGATGCGGTTTCCAATTTACCACTATCATTCCAGCATTTGGTTTCTACTTTATTCGCATTGGCTTCGACAATACAAGGCGCTGCTACAATAGCTCCAGTAAATCGAATAACGCCTGTATTGCTGCGTTTTACCTCACTGTTTTCAGATGCAAATACTGAAAAGCTTGAGTTCAATGCTGTTACTGCTAAAAAAGCCATTACCATTTTTTTTACTGAGCTATTCATAACGAAATTCCCGTTTAAAATTATGTTATCGTCACTTCCTGTAATTTATTTACAGTTAAAGTATTTATTTGGCTGAATTGCCTGAGGACGACATACTAATTCCAAAGGGATATTAATAATTTCATTTATAGCCGTAGTTTTTTATTTTTTGTTTTATTATTTATCAAAACAAAATATATGACTTGCCTCACACTTAATTAACCACACAAAATGCAACACTTTATAAATATAATCTATTAGCATTGGTCAATTAATTTATAAAAATCGTCGCTATGCCATTTTAGGTATATCTATATATCAAACACCTTAAACTTGTTAAAAAAAGTGTTTATTATCATGAATATGAACTTAGATAAAAAAATTTTATTACCTTCTGAAAACTTGATCGCATCAGGCAGGCAACGTGCTTGTTATCAGCATCCTGAGTATAATCACCTATGCGTAAAAGTTCATTTAAGTGGGCGAGATGATAAAGAAACATTAAGAGAGGTTCGCTATTATAAACGCTTGTATAAAAGGAATCTTACCGTAAAAACGATTTCTCATTACTATGGCACCCAGCAAACTGATCGGGGGCTAGGGTACGTATTCCAATTAATCAAAGATAAGACAGGAAATGTTTCAAATACTTTAGATTATTATCTAAAAAATAAACAAGTTTTTTTGAAACATAAAAGAAACATGAAAATTGCTTATGAGCAATTTAAAAAGAACATATACAAAGAGGCTATTACCACGATGGCGCTCAAAACTTATAACATCGTTTATCAACTAGGCTATAAACCTTATGGTCAATTTATTATTATAGATAACCTTGGCTCATCTAACCTAATCCCCATTGATTATTTCTCAACTAGAATTGCTCGTTCCACCCTAAATCGCCGGTTTGCTGATTTCGAACAACGACTTTATCGTGACTATAATCTTAAGATATAGACACATTCCTCGCCCCCTATTTTGCTGTCACCATTAAATATCTAGTTATATTGACGTATTATTAGAGTTGCTCTAACAATACATTGGTTATGAATGGTTATGGTAGAATGCTACTCACTAGTCGATATTAATATTGTGGAGAATTGCTAATAAATACAACCAAAAAATACTGATATACATACAGTGCTTTTATTTTTTAAATTATTTTCTGAGCGTTTTTTATTCTAATGGACTTTCTTAACAAAAATTAAGCTGTTTATTTGAGTACAAACACACTCCCTCTAAATAAAAACTTAAACTTCTTTACACTTCTAGTTTGAAAACTCCTTAATTATGCAAATTCACTGAAATAACACATAGAAAAGTGTGATTTAGTTCATATTTTACTAGTTAAAAATACCATCTTTATAAGTAATATCCTTCATTGTAGACAATTGTCACATAAACCAATGGCAAATAGGCACTTTTATCTAATGTTTTGTAAATTTCACCCCTATTAACTCGCCATTTTGCTTTTGTTTATGTATGCTCTTAAAGGTTTGATTTGGTACTACTACGATGCTGAATCTTCTAAACAAAAAAATGTAAAGAATGTCTTAGTAAATTTAGTAAATATTGATATATCTCCTATACTCAATAAGTCACTAAATATGACTAGTACACTCGAAGTTTAGTGGTACTACGATAAACACTTTCTGCGAAAAACACAGTTTTGCCATCTATAATGCGTTTTTCACAGGGATAAGTTTAGTTTTTTTGTGTCTTTTTACACAATAAAGTACTAAAAAGAAAAATGGTAAGGGATATATATAAGAATGCTAACCTCTGAAAAACTTAAGCGCTATGCTTGGCGCATTGTTCCGGCAATTGCAATCGCCGTAACGCTCACAGCATGTACCAACCCAAAGTCAGCTAAAAACACACAATATACTGCTAAATCAGATACTCGTATGCTAAATGGTTCTGCGGGTGACTCGCTGACGATGGCATCTCAAGATGAATTCGAAGAGTTAGTACAAAGTGTTGATACCAAATCTAAAATAATGGATCAATACGCAAGCTGGAAAGGCGTAGCTTATCGTCTTGGTGGCACAACAAAGAAAGGTGTTGATTGCTCAAGTTTCGTACAGAGAACATTTCTTGAACAATTTGGTGTTGAACTCCCTCGTACGACCTCTGAACAAGAATCCTCCGGCAAAAGCGTAAAACGTAATAATCTAAAAGTCGGTGATATTGTTTTATTTAAAACAGGCCGTACTATGAAGCATGTTGGCATCTATATTGGTGACCAAAAATTTGTCCATGCATCAACCAGTAGTGGTGTTATCGTTTCTGAAATGACTAACTCATACTGGAGCAAAAGATATTATGCCAGCAGGCGCATTATTAATGGCTCATAAGTTTTTATAATATCCTATATCCCTTCCCAATAAAAAAGCTTCCATTTGATGGAAGCTTTTTTATTGGGAATTTTTTGACTAAACTTAGTGATAGCTATTTGATTTTTAGGTAAAAAACAACTAAAACACCAAGCCCACCTCGCGATAATACTCATTCAAAAACAAGCTTTAAACACGTAACCGAATAAAACCTGTAACTAAAATAATAATCAGTAATCAAGCCACTATAACAACTAATAAAATATTAAATATACTCAAAACTAAGCACTATAAAAACCAGAAGAAAGTTCTGCAATAGCAACGCCAGAGGCTTTTAAACGGCACATAGCTGCCAACTCATCATTAGCATGAATAAATAGGCAAATTTCTTTTTGCCACTCTAAGATCGCGTTGGCAATCTGCATATCTGATAATGATTCAGACAATTGTTGCATTGCAATACAATCTGTCGCACAGTCATGGCTAAGTAATTTCAGCCCCACAAGCTTATCGCTATCGGCATCATTCATAGGAACAACTTCAACATCCGTACCTATTTTGCCTGATAACCAGCGGTAGCTTTGCGGTAGCCTGTGCACCACCGAAAGACCTAATTTTTCCACAAAGATATCCTATTGATACATTTTAGTATTTTGCCAAGTATTGATATTTAATTTCTTACTTGACCTAACATAGGCTTAAGCCACTCATTCATCGTTCAAACCGAACTTTAAGTTATCCAAAAAGTAACATGAATGTTAAATATCGAATCTTAAATATAACATTAAAAAAACAAAATGTCGTTAAATTTTTGTGACATAAATCATTGCATATTCATTTTAATAGCAAATATATTAAAATATAAACTAATTTTGATCGCTACATCCTAACATCTTGCATAAAACACTTAACTTTTTTTTACATTTGTGAAAAGAAAATAGTAAAGAACAGTTTATTTTTGAAGTAAATCCAAATTTTTATTAATGAATAATGTTGCAATGCATATCAAATCACAAAACATAAATTTAACAAATTCGGCTGTAATGATAATTGATTTAGATCATTTTTCACTAAAGATTATTAATACCACTGCGTTATCACTCGATTTTATCGAGCAATCACTTTTATCTCTAATAGATAAATGAATTATATGGGAAAGTAACTAGAACAAACTTTGATTAGTCCGTTATAAATAATGAAGAAGAGAATTGAGTGTTCTCAGTTTCATCCATGAAACTTGAAAACATATGATTTATTTTGTTTTTTTAGCTAGTAAAACAAATAACATCGAGAGCGCCACGCAAGCAACCATAGAGCCGACCATTGGCCATGCGCTCTGAGCAGGTATTAGTGATAACAAAGTTCCAACGAGTGCGCCAATTGAAAACCTTATTGTTCCTGCCAATGAAGAAACGGTTCCTGCAATATGTGGATAATTATCCAAGATCACTGCCATTGCGTTAGAAGTGATCATCGCTATTCCACTAACATAGACTGCAACACCGATAACCAATGTCCAAAAATCTAATGCAAATGCCGTTGTAACAAGCAACCACACGCCCATCACAAATTGGATAATAATACCAAAGTAAAGCATTTTCTCCGCGCCGAAATGCCTTACATAACGGCTATTAATGGTCGTCATAATAAACAGGAAGATGATATTGATACCAAAATAGTAGCCGAAATTCTGTGGAGATACCCCATTTAAATCGATATACACAAAAGCGCCTGCATTTAAGAACGAAAACATCCCTGCAAAGGAAAATGAGCTCGCTAATATATAGAACAATACTTGTTTTGCTCTAAATAAAGTCGCAAATTGCCTTAATGTTGTTCCAACATGAAATTTTTGCCTTTTGGCAACGGGGAGTGTTTCCCGCACAAAACAGCTCACTAAAATAACGGCGATAACCGCAGCAATAGCGATGCTCCAAAAAATTGCATGCCATGAGAACCAGCGCATTAGCTCTCCCCCTAAAATAGGGGCTAATAACGGTGCGATTGTCATCACTAAGACAACAAAAGACATACTTCTTGAGAATTCATCACGGGTAAACATATCCCGCATAAGTGCATTAATCACAACACTTGCAGCTGCCGCGGCAAAACCATGTAAAAAACGCAACCAAATCAGTGAGTCAATCGATTCAGTGATAGCACAAGCCGCTGAAGCAATTGCAAAAACAACGACTCCACCCAAGATAACAGGTTTACGACCAATGCTATCTGCCATCGGCCCATAAAATAATTGCCCTATAGCAAAACCAAAAATGTAGCTATTGAGCGTCATTTGAATGCGCCCTTCATCTACATTAAAATAATGCATCATCGTCGGGAAGCTTGGCAGGTACATGTCGATGGCCAACGGCATTAACATCGATAATAAACCTAGAATTAGTATCAGCCCCAAATAGGATGAACGCTGCTGTTGCACTCTTTAAACTCCTGCTATTTATTTACGTGGTACGTTAATACTGTTGATCTCTTCTTCCGTCAGTGGACGGTATTCTCCGGGCTCAAGAGTCTCATCGAGCCAAATTTCACCAACGCGTTCACGGTGTAACCCACAAACATGGTTCCCCACCGCAGCAAACATGCGTTTCACTTGATGATAACGCCCTTCACTAATCGTCAACCTGACATCTCTAGGGCTGATAATTTCCAGTTTTGCTGGTTTAGTTAGGTGTTTTTCCCCGTTAAGCATAACGCCCTGAGTAAACTGCTCGGCAACATCATTGGCGATATCGTCACTCAATTGAACTCGGTATGTTTTTTCACAATGATGCTTCGGTGAAGTAATGCGATGTGACCACTGACCATCATCAGTTAATAAGACAAGCCCCGTTGTATCGATATCTAAACGCCCTGCTGAATGCAGTTTTTGTGCGAGAGGCTCATCAATAAAAAAAAGAATTGTTGGATGTGTTGGGTCATCTGTTGAGCAAATATAGCCTTGTGGCTTATGTAACATAAAATAACGCGGCCCAGTAACTTGCACGAGGACATTACCATCATAAGCGACTTCATGATCAATCGTAACTTGAAAGGCCCCTGACTTAACGATTTCATCATCAACCGTTACGAGCCCTGCGCGCAATTCTCGCGCTACCAAACTTCGGCTTATCCCTAATTGCTGGGACAAAAATTTATCCAGTCGCATAGATTCTCTTAACTTGATGGAATGCCAGCGAAGCGTACAATAACGCTCAACTGTCAGAATATAGAGTGAAAGGTTGTTGTGATTGCTATCACATAATTCATTATAACAATAACCCCTGTGAAGTGATAGTTTCACCGCAGCAACTTACATCTTTAGACAGAGTCATCGTTTTAAATTAAATTTAACGTCATTCACCTGATTTAATTACATAATACTGAATAATATGCCTTTTGTATTACGCCCTTACCAACAAGAAGCTGTCAATGCGACGGTTGATTATTTCCGCAAGCAGACTGCCCCTGCCGTGATTGTCTTACCAACAGGAGCAGGTAAAAGCTTAGTGATTGCCGAATTGGCTCGGCTTGCTCGCGGGCGAGTGTTGGTATTAGCCCATGTGAAAGAATTAGTTGAGCAGAACCATGCTAAGTACCTCGCATATGGCCTACAAGCCGATATATTTGCCGCTGGCCTGAACCGCAAAGAATCTCAAAGCAAAGTGGTTTTCGGTAGTGTGCAATCTGTTGCTCGCAATCTTAAGGCATTTGACGCACATTTTTCCCTAGTAATTATTGATGAGTGTCACCGTATAAGTTTGAATGATAAGAGCCAATACCAACAAATTATTCAAGTTTTACAAGCTAATAACCCTTCATTACGTATTTTAGGATTAACAGCCACCCCTTACCGCCTCAACAGTGGCTGGATTTACCAATACCATTACCATGGCATGGTACGTGGTGATGAAAATTGTTTTTTCCGAGAGTGTATTTATGAACTCCCCCTACACTATATGATTAAAAACAAATTCTTAGTTCCACCTGAACGCTTAGACATGCCTGTTTTACAATATGATTTTAGCCAAGTTTCACTAACATCATCGGGTATTTTTAACGAACAAGAACTTAATTTGTCATTAAAAAAACAACAACGCATTACGCCTAAAATTATTGAGCAAGTTATTGAATATGCAACACCGTTACAAGGCTGCATGATCTTTGCTGCGACGGTCGAGCATGCCAAAGAAATTCTGAGTTATCTACCGAAGAATAGTGCGGCATTAGTGACGGCTGAAACCCCAGCAATTGATAGGCAAGCAATTATTAAGCAATTTAAAAATAAAGAATTACATTATCTCGTTAACGTTTCAGTATTAACAACAGGGTTTGATGCACCTCATGTCGACGTGATTGCTATTTTGCGGCCAACAGAGTCAGTCAGCTTATACCAACAAATTGTTGGCCGAGGATTACGCCTTTATGAGGGAAAAACACGCTGTTTAATCTTAGATTACGCAGGTAATCCACACGATTTATTTCGGCCTGAAGTGGGGTCAAGTCAACCAAATTCAACCAGTGTGCCTGTGCAAGTTTTTTGCCCATTATGCCAATTTGCGAATATTTTTTGGGGAAAATGTACCTCTGATGGGCAAATTATTGAACATTACGGCCGGCGCTGCCAAGGCTGGGAAGAAGATGAAAATAAGCAGAAAAAACAATGTGAATTTCGTTTTCGCTTTAAACAATGTCCACACTGTGGTGCAGAAAATGATATAGCGGCTCGTCGCTGTCAAAAATGCCAAGAAGTGCTTACCGACCCTGACGATATGCTAAAAGCCGCCTTAAAACTCAAAGATGCGTTAATTATTCGTTGTGGTGGTATGCAATTCATTACAGGGAGTGATAACAAAGGTGAATGGATTAAAATCAATTATTATGATGAAGATGGAACCTGTGTTTCAGAACGTTTTCGCCTAGCCACACCCGCACAAAAACGCGTGTTCGAATATCGTTTTTTACGTGAGCATCAGCGTGCCCCAGGTGTTCCGTTTAAGTGGAATAATGCAAATGATATATTAGTGCAACAATCTTTATTACGATATCCCCAATTTATTGTCGCGCGCAAAAAAGAACGCTTTTGGGAAATTCGAGAGAAAATCTTCGATTATCAAGGGCGTTTTCGCGTTGCTGCTCCCCTGTCATAACGCGAAAATGATCATAATGATTGCTGGATGGCCGATTTTTCGTTAAAATGCCGCCCGCCTTCCGATATCTTGTTCTCTGAATGGATTATCCTAGGCCAAATCTCGAACCTGCTGCTGGGTCGCCTGTAGCAGGAATTTATATTTTCTTTTTATAGAGAAATAGTAATGTTAACTATCAATGCAATTGAACGTAAAGAGCAGGGTAAGGGTGCGAGCCGCCGCCTGCGCAGAGATAACCAGCTTCCAGCTATCGTTTACGGTGGCAACCAAGAAGCTATCTCTGTAACTCTTAACCACGATGAAATCATCAACCAAGAAAGCAAAGCAGAATTTTACGAAGTTCTGAATCTGGTTATCGATGGTAAAGAAACAAAAGTAAAAGTTCAGGCTGTTCAACGTCACCCATTTAAGCCAAAAGTGACGCACATTGACTTCCTGCGCGCTTAATTAAAGCCCACAGCCGAGCTTTAGAAATTTTCGGGACGCCGAGTAAATAACGCCGCAATTGCGGCGTTATTTATTTCTACCTCTTCAACACCACAACCTATTTAGTACCACGGCGTTGTAATTGATCACGCAAATTAGGTGGTGTGCCACGAATGGTTAACGTATCAGTGACAGGGTCCCAAAAGATACGCTCCCCCATGAGCATCGCATCAAAGCTAATCGTGATCCCGCCACCACTCCCCGAAAACTTCGTTAATTGCTTTAACGTTCCTCTATCGGCAGGGAAACTTTCTTCGAGTTGATAATCATTTTGGCGAGCGAAATCGTCAAAGCTTTGTTCTTCAACCATTGGCAGCTCTTTTGCCAACGCCTGCAGCTCAATTTCCTCTCCAGACTGTAATTGTTCTGTGCAATAACTATGTACTTGCTGGCGATAAGCTTGGCGCGTATTTTTGTCCATTTGTGCATTGTCACAAAAATCATCAAGTGCCTGAACCAAGCCTTTATTCTGAACTTTTGCGTTTAACCCTTCAGATGCAGCCAGAAAATCCATAAAGAAATCAGAAACTTTCCGCCCTACTCTACCTTTTAAGAAAGTTAAATAGCGTTTTGACTCAGGATTGGTCTCCCATTCGGTTAAATCAATACGTGCGACAATATCTGCATGAGGAATATCTAAATAATGTGTCGTGCCTAAGTCCAATGATTCTGTGACAAACATGCTGTCACAACTATTGAGCACCGCAATTAATAAGTATTCGACCGCGAGGTAACGGTATTGACAAAAGAGAACCACGCCCCCTTCCGCAAAAGGATATTTGGCTAATTCATCTTTCAAGCGAACCGTCATCGCACGGCTGAAACCTAAAAATTCTTCTTCGCCCTTACGCAATAACTTTAACGCATCAGCAAGTTCACTTTCTTCGTTAAATTCACCAAATGCTTTACTTTTAGCACTATAGACGCGGTGCAATTCTGCCATCATGTCTTGTACGACACCATCTGCTGTCAATAAAGAATCCCGCAACATCACCTCTAGTGTCTGCTCATCTCTTTTAATTAGCTGGTGTAAAGCTATCTGGTTAATTTCCAGACTCATTGTTGGCTCCTTCGTTATAACGAAAATAATGTTGCGCGTATTCAAACATTGATATTATTCATCTGCAACAGAAACCATCATTTGTTCTATTTTTAGCCTGATTGCGCTGAACTAATACGCACTTTACGAATCTGAATTAACATTATTCCCATTTAAACAAAAATTTGTTGCGAAGAAAGAAGAAAAACCAACTGTGATACGCTATGATATGTAGCTTTCATTAATTTAGGATGTCTCAATTTATGCCACAATCATCTCGCTATAGTGATGAAAAAGTTGAAGGTTTACTTTCTGACCTCGTGAGTGTGTTAGAAAAAAATCACACCCCTGTTGACCTTTCCCTCATGGTGTTAGGTAATATGGTAACGAATCTGCTGAATACGTCGGTTGCGCCTGCGCAACGTAAAATGATTGCAGAATCATTCGCAAATGCATTACTTTCTTCTGTTAAAGAAGATCAATCACACTAATTGATTAATGAAATAAACAGTATGGTCACCCACCTGCGCTACCGTGACAAAGTCTCTAACATGATTGGTTGGGGGCACTGGTTTGCACTATTCAATATACTGCTTAGCCTCGTGTTAAGTAGCAGCTATCTGTTTATTTTTGATTGGCCAGATACCTTAACTGGCCGAATTTATGCTTTCGTCAGTTGGTTAGGTCACTTTAGTTTTGTGGTCTTTGCGACTTACTTGCTAATTATTTTTCCACTGACCTTTATTGTTATGTCTCAGCGGTTGCTGAGGCTACTTTGTGTTGCCCTTGCAACGGCAGGAATAACACTATTAATCTTTGATATCCGTGTTTTTAGTCAATTCGGTTTGCATTTAACACCGCAAGTTTGGGACTTGGTCATCAACCCAACTAAGGGGGAAATGGCTCGTGAGTGGCAACTGATGTTTATCAGTATTCCCATTATCTTTCTTGTTGAAATGTTATTTGCGACTTGGAGTTGGCAAAAACTACGTAGTTTAAACCGCCAAACATTCGGCAAACCTCTGGCGGCTATTTTTATTGTGACTTTTATTATGTCACACCTGATGTATGCATGGGCCGATGCTAATTTTTATCGCCCTATCACCATGCAACGCTACAATTATCCATTGTCGCAACCCATGACAGCTCGCAAGCTACTTGATAGGTATGGCCTATTAGACTTAACCGAACATCAAAATCGTGTATTCCAACAAGGTAGCCCAACGGCACTTAAATTAAACTACCCATTGAAACCTTTAAGTTATTATGACCAAGGCGCTGATTACAACTTATTATTGTTGGTCATTGATGATCTAGGGAATAAATCTCAACAAGATTCTATGGGGGCGTTAAACGAATTTAAAGAAATCAGTACGCAGTTTACGAATCACTACACGGCTGGGCTACGTAACGATACTGCGCTATTTGGCCTATTCTATGGTATTTCATCGACTTATTTCGATAATATTCTCAATGGCCGCCATCCATCAGCGCTAATTGAAGCCTTACAACATCAAGGGTATCAGTTTGGTTTATTCTCAACAGATGGCTTTAATTCTCCATTATTCAGACAAGCTATTTTAGCTGATTACTCATTACCTGCAAAAACTGCAGATAATGACAACTTAACCGTTACACAGTGGAATAACTGGCTAGATAACCTTAAGAACGGCTCGCCTTGGTTCTCTTTCCTGAATATTAAAGGAACACCTGGAAGTGCAAAAACGAATGAACAAATCAATCGCGTAATGGCCGCATTACAGCGTGATAATCGCTTGCAAAATACCATTGTTATTGTGACGGCAAATTACAATAACCAAGGAAAAGCAGAAAACGAATGGTTAGATGGTAAACGCTTCAACCGTGATAATATGCAGGTACCACTGTTTATTTATTGGCCAAACACACCTGCACAGCAGATAGATAAGCTAACAAGCCATCAAGATGTGATGACAACACTGATGCAGCGTTTATTACATGTCAGTAATCCACCTGATGATTACAGCCAAGGTGAAGATTTATTTAGTGTTAAACGTACTTACCCATGGGTGATCACGGGTGACAACGACGATGTTGTCATTACCACAGATAATGCCACCCTCTACATGGATCAAAATGGCCAGTTTAATATCTATGATAAACAAGGTGCCATAGAGCGAAATGAAAAGCCTGATTTGGCTGAGTTGTTGAAAATCTTTACTGAATTAAAGCGTTTTAATGAAAATTAGTGCTTAAATATCAACCAGTCGCATCATAAGTCTATTGCTTTTAGAAGCAAATTGAGTAGTATTAATCAAAGTTCGGCATGTAGCGCAGCTTGGTAGCGCACCGTCATGGGGTGTCGGGGGTCGTAGGTTCAAATCCTATCATGCCGACCAACTTTTTATAGAGAAACCAACCTATTATGGTTGGTTTTTTTGTATGTGTAATCTTAAAAAGGTAAAATGGCGGTAAAATCACGGTAAAATTCCAGCCAGTTTCGAGCCACAACTTCACTCCGTTTTATTTTCAATATAAACCCGACCAATATTGATATCTCTTCAGTGTCTGACTGTTTAGAATTCGCCCACACTTAATCGGGGGATTTATGAACAAAACTCAACTTATTTTATTAGCACTCAATTGTATCAACGAAAACAGAGAGCCATCCCACACAGAACAATCGCTTATTTATGTTTTCTACAAAACAGAGATAGAAAACATGGATTTTTCTATAAATACTTTTATACTCTCAATGACACAAGTTATTAATATATCAATGCTAAACATACAAAAAAGAGAATCGATATTCGATTTTCTTAATGTGCATTTCAACAATGCAGCTATTAAATCTGAAAACAGGAATCGCGATGTCAAATAAAGCTGTAGGTGAGTTTATTAAAATAACTCGGTTAGCTAAAGGTATTTCAACAGACGAAATAGTTAGATCGCTAACAATTACAGAAGATGAATATATTCAGTGTGAAAACGGCACTAACCCTCTGTATGTAGACGATTTACTAACGATAGCAAAACTACTCGACGTAGAAGTGAGTAGCTTGCTATCTTTGCATCATTCTTAATTGCCGCAATTATGCGGCTTATTGTTTTTCCATCTGTTCCGCAGCTTCCTGCTCCGCCCTTTCCGCTTCCTCTGCTGCACGTTTAGCTTCTTCTTGCGCTAATCGCTCTGCTTCTAGCTTAGCGAGTCTCTGTGCTTCAGCTTGCTTTTGATTGTAGGTGGAGTTAGGTGGCATTTCGACACGCATATCTATCCAGCGCGATTCAGGTACGTCACAAGGTTCGTAGTTTTCGAAGTAAACAGGCACGCCTTCTTCATCAAAGTGCTTAATGCGCTTGTTCTGGAAACGTTCTGGCATATCTGCGTTCTGTTGGTGGAAAACAAAAACTTCAATATCACCATCTGGTCTCACCTCGTAATCAATGAGAACCATGTTTTTACCGTTATGGTCTTGAGGAATGACAAAGCCGTTATTGATACCCCATGCACCATCTGCATTAAAGCCTACAACGCCTTTAATGAGGTAATGGCCAACACCAAGGTGCTCCATTTCAACGCCTTCAGATTCGTCGTTTAACTCAATGTCATCAGAGAAGAGTTTTACTACCGGGGAGGCTGCTTTTAAGTTGCCGTTTGAGTCTTTAGTTGTATTTTTTGTGTTATACATGATTGCAGATGTTGAAGATGAACCATCACCATACCCAATTTTCATAATCCCAGACTGATAGCTCACGCTAACACTAAACCAAGTTCCGCCCGTTTTTGCGTAAATGAGCGGGGACCAAACATCCGAATATGATGATGTATTTACTGTATTTCTAAAAATTTGAGAGGCTGTGGACGAATTTTTAAGATAACTTTCCATTTCAGCAGTTGATTGTTTAAGCTCTAAGCCTAAGCCCCCCCAGCCATAATCACCAACTTGCATTAATGTTCCTGATGTTTCAGGGATGCTATGGTCAAACCACGTTCCGTTTTTATTCCTCGACCTTATTTTTGCTATATCGCCTCTACTATCTAACTGTGCACCTACTCCACCAGCAGTGTGCGCCGTTACTTGCCCACCAGATGTTTGAATTGCACCTGTAGCCGAAAGACCTCCCTCAACTGAACCACCTGTTTTATCAAACTTCCCATCTAGCCGCTTATCCATTTCAGCGAATGTTTTTGTTTTTAATGTCGTCCCGTCAGGTAATACAACTGTGATAATTCCCGTTTCTGTAAACATTCGATTCAAAACTTCACTAAATACTGCATTTGCATTGTTCATTGCAACTAGCTTGTTTGCAGCATCAGAAATAGAGTTCACCATCGTTGTTAATATCCGATATGTGCCATTTTTTACGGCCGCTGGAGCCGCGAAAGATAATGTTAACTCAGTGTCACTTTGAATTGATGCGATACTGTTAATGTAAACAGTCGTTCCGTTTTGAATTAAAATAACTTGCTCTGCTGATACAAGTGAGTTGTTGTCTTTCCACTTTGTGTTTGTGCCAGTTACTTTAGTGCTATTTGCTGTTGTTGTGACTGTGCCTGTGTTGTACATAGGATTCTCCGAAATTTAGATACAAAAAAACCGCAATTAAGCGGCCTGTAGGTGTTCATTTGCTTATTTCATACAGTGGTGTTGTTTAAACTCATTTGCATCAGATTGCGTGATAACAAATAGCCCTTCACAAACTTCGTGTGTGACTGTTACAGGGGATTTGCACGCAGCAATAAGCACGACTATTCCTGCGAATATCGCATATTTAATTTTTTTCATATGGTTACCTATGGAAAAGAAAAATAATCAGCAGCGTCTAGAAAAATAGCGGGGGTTGCAGTTCGGGCTATCGTTTGATTGCCATGATAACCACGCTGTTGAGAAGTACTGGTTTGAAACAAACTGATTTGAGACTCACCTAAATTCCCTATATTCAGGTCTCGCCACCAGCCTAAACCACCATCACTGCTGAATATCTCCCCGACCTTTGTCGGTGTGTACATGGGCCGACGAATGGAATCAATATCAATACCTGAACCTAGCGGTATTTGATTTCCCGGAACGGTAATAGGCCTAGTCATTACCCCCATCTGGGAGTTAAACGTCACTTTCCCCTCGAGGTTGCGGATTTTTAAGCCAAAACCCGAGGTGTTGAGTTGAGCTTGTTGCACGTTTGTAAAAGCAACAACCCAATACCACGCAGGTGAATACGCTGTAATGTTGGTGCTGTTTCGATTTCGGCTAACATACCGCCACCACTTTAATTCCTCCCAGCTTTGCACGTTAGATGCCTCTAGTCGGATAAATGATTTATTATCATCGGTGTAAAAGAAAAATACGGCATTCTCAATTGTTAACCCGGGGAAAGTATTCCCGATATTAAATGCATCCGTAATATACACTTTGGCTTTATGAGTCGCATATGCATAACCAAGAGGCGGTGTATTCTCAAGAAAAATAGAACTTCCCATCACTTTTAACCCAAAACCACTGGTCGATTTTTGGGATTCGATTGTCGGGAATGCAATAATTTTTACATAGTTGAGGTCATAATCCATCATCCCCATCACAGTGACTTTCCTGCCATTTGAGCTATAAGCGATTTTGTCCTTTGTCCCAGATACGTAGCGCCTATCGCCACTTTGTGTAAATGTCACCTCTGCTGCACTCAAAGAAACTACTTGAAACCCATATCCTTCAGGTATTTCATTGGGGCAATTCCATTTGTATGTTAGCCAACCACCATCTGGAGATAGACCGTCACTTCTTTTCACATAACGGGTCCAAAGATTTGTTGCTGGGGCTGTGCGTTCATTAAAAACAAACTCACTACCATCAGGATTGCGAATTTTTAATCCATACAGGTTATCAATCATAAGAACCACCCTAACTCTATGATGTATGTATTTTTATATTTAAAGTAATCCCCTTTGCTATTGCGAATGACAGAATAATCACCTTCGTTGCTATTCGTTTCAAATATCCCATTTTCCATATCAATGCGCATACCAGACTTGCCGGGCACGTAGTTTTTTGAACGCATATCCGTCCCCACAATGATTTTTTCAATTGTGGCCTTGTTAATAAACGCTTCATTGATAAACACCTGACCATTTTCGACAAAAAATACGGGCTCTAACTTGCCGCTTGATGGATTGAAAATACCGAAAGTATCTGCGCTGAAACCAATTTGAGTCACGACCTTACCGTTTTTAACGGTGGCCCCCATCATGAATTTGGCGTCATAATATTGGCCGTTCCAGTTAATACCGGTCTTGATTGTATAAATCGCAGAACCATTCCCTTTGTGATCGAAAACAGTTTGCCCACGCAGTTCAATTGCCGCTTTGTTATCGCCAATTTCTGATTTAATGAGTTCGTTAACCTCCGCTTGTGCTTTTTCATTATCAGAAACTGTTTTCTTGAGTGTTGTTATCCTCGCATTAACATCATCAAACTGTGTTTCTAACTTTTCTATCGACTGTGCAAACGCATGATTGTTATCAGCAACAACTTTATCAATACGAGTGATTGACGCTTTAGCCCGTAAAAGTTCTGTGCCTTGCACGTTCTGCTGGGCTGTTAACTGCCCGATAGCTTCAACTTGTGAGCCCTCGGTGTTTGCCATCGTTTGTTCGATATGATTGATTGATGCCTCATTATCTTCAAAGCGTGCTTTTGACTGTTCCTTTGCCTCCGTTAATGCTTTGTCAGTATTTGCGGTCGTTTCAGTTAACTTGCCGATGCTTGCTTGGGTCTCTTCGTGCTGACTCTGTTGCGTCTGTTTAATCTGTGTTGTCGTTTCATCTAATGTTGCAATAGACTCGGTGTGCTGAGTCACTACGGCATTAATGTTAGATAACTCTTCTTTGTTAGCATTGATATCTTTGCCAAGCTCTGCACGCACTTGCTCAGTGTGCTCAGAAGCCGCTTTTTTATCATCAGCTTGAGATTTTCTGATATCAACAAAAGTCGCTTGATTGTCTGCATACTGTGCATCGACTTTCTCAGAAAGCTCAGCGTGGGCTTCTTGCTGATTAGCGATTGCTTTCTGTTGTCGTTCGACACTAGCTTTAACTTTCAAGTTTTCATTATGATTAAGTGTTGTTTGCGCTGTGGTTTGCATAATTGCTTCAGCGTTAGCACTGTCACTGTTAGCAATAGTTTGCTGAAGATTAGCAATGTGTGCATTGTTCTCTTCATAATTACTTTGTTGAGTTTGCTTGAGCTCTGTTTGTGTTTTATCAAGTTCTGCAATAGCTGTTTTTTGCTCATCAACACTACTGCTTATTTTTGATAATTCACGCCCTTGGTTATCAATCCCCTCCTGCAGCTTGTCGTCACCTGTTTTAATTTCAGCACGCAATTGCTCAGTCGTTGACGCAATTGTTTTACCCTGCTCCGCGACAGTTTCTTTTATTTCAGTTATTCCGCTTTCATTGCTATCAATGCGCGCTTCTAGCTGAACACCCATCGTTGCACGGGCTTCTGTCTCTGTTGCAATCGCTTTCTCATTTTTCGTGATTTTCGCTTCGGATTTTAGCTGTTTATCATTCAAAGAGTTAAATTGTGCTGTCGTCTGCATAATTGCTTCTGACATTGACATTTGCTGATCTGAAAAGGCACTGCTGATTTGATTAATATACGCACGCTGATATTCGAATTCTGCGAGTGTCACTTGTTCAAACTTCGCCTGTGACTTCTCGATATTTGCCGTAGCTTCTTCGTTTGTCGTCACACGTGCAGCAATTTTGCCCATACCATCGTTTGTTGCGTTTAAATCAGCACGAACTTGGCTCATTTGCTGAGCAAAAGCTTCATTTGTTGTCGCTAATGATTGCTGCAAGTTATAGACATCTGCGCCAACATACTCAAACTGACTAGAAACTTGAGATTGATAACGCGTAAAGGCTTTTTGATCATCAATAATAATCTCGCGAACATCGAGTATTTCTGCTTTTCGAGTACCTTCTTCCTCCATTAATCTAAAAGTGACATTATTTAAGCTAATTGCATTCTGCATGACAGCTTCATTCACAATTGCAACATCAGTATTGATTTGAACAACTTTGTTATTTAAGTCAATTGTCTTGCTATCAACATTGATAATGTCATGCTTAATTTCGAGTTGTTCGAGCGTTAAGTCTTCAATGTGATCCTTATTGAAGTTGATTTGCTCCTGCAGTTTCTGACCGGCCTCGTTGCTGAGGAATTTATCACCGATAACTTCCAATATTTCATCAGCCCGATCCTCCGGCTTGCCGCTAGCTTCAACAAACTGCGATTTACCCACTGGGTTCACGGTTCTGACATAAACGTAATATGTCTGGCCAGCTTTAAGTTTCCTTCCTTGAATCACCCACATTGTACCGTTGCCGAGATATTCGGCTAGTAACTCAACCTCATTGATATTCGCAATCTGCTTTTCAGAAAACCAAAACTCATACTGCAGGCGCAGCGCATTTTGCCCACCTACATGAGGGATAATCCCTAAACTGAAAAAGCCCGGCTCAACATCGATATAAGACGGTGGGGGCGGTGGGTTAATATCAAATGAAACTGAGGCTTGTTCACCTTTTTGCCCATCTTTATTTTGTGGCGCCACAGAAAGCAGGTAATTCCCTTGCGGTAAATTACCAATGCGATAACGGTTTTCTTGGGTTTTCGCGGTACCAACAATACGCCCCGCTTGAGTTAGTTTGAGGACAAAATCAACACCTCGAACCGCCGTTGCGGTTGTCCAGTTGGCTTCCACTTGCCAGTTGTCACTATCTGCACTGACTTCAACAGAGAGGTTTTCAACTGGGGGAATGTAGCCGCCCAATGGCGTATCGGGCAATGGCTCAAATTTTATCCCCTGGTCAACCATGGCCTCTTTTTCGGGAATATGCTGAACTGCAATAACACCATAAGTGCCATCACCCTTATCAGAAATCGTAATCGCCCTAAATAAGCGACGAGCCAAATCAGGCTGGTTAATACCCCATACCGATTTTGTGGCGACACCTTTTGGTACCGATTCAACTTTAATTTGATTGTTGCCTAAGTATCCTGTCACTTTTACGCGTTCATAACGGCCAGTGGCATTCATTAACGAAATAAAAGCGGTACCAGATTTGGGTTTTATTACTTCTCTATCGAGTGTTAAAACTTTTTGAGTGGCATCAATACCAATGAGCCTACCACCAATAGGATCCTCACCATCTACCCAGTCGTTGTCCATAATTTCGATAATGTCACCGGGAGTATGGCGTAGCCCTTCCGCGCCCACCTCAAACTCAACGGTCTGAGTTTCTAATTTTTCTGTCAATAATATCCACAGACCATAACGCCGAGCTTGTCCACGGCTTGTGCAGCCAAATGCATCAACTCGAAGCACGTTAAGGCCAAACTGAGCAACTAATGCATCATCAGAGACTTGCTCAACGCTAGTTTTCCAACCGTTTTGCGGATCAATAAAACGTACTTCAATAACGGTATGACGGGCTTTTAATGGACTGAAGCTGTAGTGGAAACGACCATTAACCACGTTTGCATTTGTGTAAGGCCAAACAACATCACTAGGACGATCTTGAACAAATGTCATTTGTAGCCCGTTCCACACAGGCATGATGCGCATTATTGAGCACAGGTCACTGAAGTAATCATAAGCTTTTCGAATATCAGTAATATAAGCATTGCAGGTGACTCGAGGCTCTTTATTACCGAAGCCATCAGGTACCAGTTGATCGCAATATTGACCAATAACGTAAAGCGCAAACTTATCAACCTCAGCTATTTTCAGTCTTTTACCTAGCCCAAATCGCTTCGTTGTTAATAAGCTATACAGCACCCACGCAGGATTATTGGTATACGCAGGCTTAAACGTTCCATCCCAAATGCCACTGTATACGCGAGTTTCAGGATTATAATTGTTCGGCACTTGAACAATCAGCCCCCGAACTAAATAGTTACGTGTAGGATATTGATTACCAAACTGTTCACTTTCAAACGTTAGACCCGCGACTGCTGAGCCCGGATAGGTTTGATTAATATCGGTGATTTCGGTGTAACTTGACCAAATAGTATTATTTTGTAATTTATCGCTGTTACTATCTGGCGTTAGACGAACCATGCGAATGCTAAAAGGTGGCGGTGGCAACTTATCGATAATCACAGCCATTAGGTATGGGGAATTACTCCTTTTACCACGGATAGTGATATTTTTTTCAGTTACCCACGAACCATTACGTTGCACCTGAATTTGTAACTCAACCGATGTACCAACACGATCCCCATTATCTTTCACTTCAACCAACGCTTGGGTACCAAACGTTAACCGTAAGCGGTCAATGTTTCGTGAAGTTATTGTGCGAGTTACAGGTGTGCTTTTTTTGATTTCAATACTGACAGGGGTTTCACTTGATGACGATGAAAACCCCTCTAAGACTGGTTGCTCTAAAGTGCCTGACACCCACTGAGCAGTAATACCGTTTACATTACTGTTACCAGAGGAGTCAATAACGGGAGTATTATTAAGATAAACCCCCTTTAAATCGCCAACCGGCCCCTCAATTGGACCTTCACTCACTAAATCAATAATTGATAATTTCTGCCGTGATGTTAAATCGTTTGGCGCCTCATAAGGAGTATGTTGTTTACCGCCGCCTTTACCCATGATTACGTCTCCCCACTACCACCGTGTTTGCCCACATCAATATCTTTTGCGTCACCGTCATCCATGATTTCAATTGCTTGTGAAATCACCCTTGAGCCGCACATAATTTCACCATAAGCAACCGGTACCGCCATCCCCTGCGCCACTGCGTTTTCGAGATTGCTGAAGTACGTGTTCCCTTTTTCTTCTTCAGAACGCGACAAATTGGCAGGCTTAGGTATCGGCGTTAACATTTGCGCGACCCCACCAATCATCATTGCACCACCTGCCAGCATCATCGACGCGCCAAAACTCCAGCCTGCAGGGTTCCACCACCCGATCGCCAAAACGGCTGCGCCGGCAATAAATTGAAATGCACCCCCTGTTTTTGCACCCTCGATACGCGGAACGATGTGAATTACCGCATTTGCCATCAGAGGTTCATGGACACGCTGATGTAATTCGCTGGGGTTAACATCGGATCCGCTAATGCGAATTTGGTACCAGCCATCACGGAATTGTTGTTTTAGATTGGGAATTTGAAGAAATAAGGCATGAAGCCCTTCAGCTGCGGTTTTAATATTTAAATCAAATCGACGGCCAAATCGTTGCAGATCCCCATAAAAGCGGATGGTTGCCAGTCGCGGTAGCGCCAAATCGAGTGAGTCATTCGTTGCCATCTTTCGTTATAAACCTCTCGCTTACTCAATTGATTAGGAACGTGATGCAAAATAGTTTGGTCGCCCAAGTAGATTGCGGCATGATTTGCGCGGGAACTGGCATAGCAACACAAAATAATATCGCCGGGCTGGATATCTCTTTTGACTTGCTTAAAGCCATTTTCCGCTAAGTTATCTAAATAGAGCTCCTTCCCTTTCCGCCACCAATTGTCTTCACGGTCAAAGTCTGGCAATGAGCAACCGGCTAAATGGTAAGCGTCACGGAATAGGCTATAACAATCTGTAGAGCCATGAATAAACTCACGGCCTAATAACTTTGGCACACACTCAAATTTGATAATTTTTTCATCGCAAACCAACCACCAGGGGAGGTTTGTTTTTAACTGGTGCGCTCTATCTGCTGAACTTAAATAGGGATTGCCGCCGGGGTGACTGTGAACAATCGCGATGACTTCACCTATTTGGCTGGCTTGAATGTAGTCTTCAGCCGCAATTGAAAAATGATTTTCAGGGTCGATATGTTGGTTTTCACAAGGAATATAAATCTCGGTACCGTCTTGAATAATCACAAGGCCACACGATTCCTGTGGCGCCATGCGTTTTGCATGTTCCAAAATAGTTTGTTCTAACATGGCGATCCTTATTGACTGAGGCGAGACGAAGAGAGGAAGCAGCCTATTCGGTGTGCGTTATTCCTTAATTTACAATCAGATAAGCGCTTACCGCATTTATCTTTACTGGGGTCTTGAGTTGGGTTGCCGAGCTCATCAGCAACCGGCGCACCCTTATAGCCGCACTCTTCAGAGCGATAGCCAAAATTACATACATCAGAAAGAATGACTCGAGCTGGAAAAGTGGCGCCATCCGTTTCCGTTGGGGCAGCAAGTTCCCATGTTGCTGTTTCAGCATTGAGGCTGGTTAGTTGCTCAATCACCCAGCGACTAACTTGCTCTTGCGTTGGATCTGCATTGTCATTACCACCAGCAAAATTCGCTGCATCGAGGAATTGTGCTGTTGTTTTACGGCGAATAACAATACCCCCTAACCCTGAGTTTAGGCGACTAGCGATACCAAAAATTAGGCCGAACAAATTAGACAGTGAAATAGTTGGGCGAGTCGATGGACCCTTGCCATTTAAATCAAACCCATCCCCCATGATTGGGTAAGGTTCATATTCTTGGCCTTGCCAAATAACCGGTCCTGATGATTCATTGGTACCGTTGTGGAATCGATACCGAATTCCACCTATATTTGTTAGATCTATTTCATAGAGTATAATTTCTGCTTCTGCTTCAAGTTTCGTTGTCGCGATAAGCAATTCTGGTGGGATGTTTTGCATTTATTTTACCCATAAAAAAACCACCCGAAGGTGGCTGTTTTGAAAGATGTAACATTATGGTTTTACACCATATTTTTTTTGAAAATCATCCTCTTTCTTTTCACACACGGAAGCAACGAATTGCTTAGTCTCTGGTGAAAGAGATTTTTTCTCATAATCTTTCCAACAAAGTTTTATTACATCTCTGTCCTTACTTTTCTCTTTATCTTTTGGTGACTCATTAGTACTAGGTATCGCTAAATATAGTAATAGAAAGCCAACCGCAAAACCGATAATGTATTTATATGATTTCACTTTAGAACCCCAATAAAATTAGATTGCTAAACAGATCATATCTTATCCCATTAAACTACCTGTTCAAATTCGGCACTTATTGTTTTGCGGATATTGCCGCTATCTGAAGACCATTTTCTGCAAACAACTACAACAGCAGGCTTGTTTTTAGTGGGTTGAAATAAAAATGATTTCACCCCGCCATGGCGTTTTAAAAAATCTAACGCCTGATTGGCCTTTTCTGGCGTAAGAGATAGGTTCACATTGAATTTTTCAAGCTGTGAGTTTAGCCCATCAGGTTTACGTTGTTCATACCCATCACCAAAACTAACAGATCTCACTCGGGGGGAGGATTCTGTTCCCATCCCCGGTTTAATAGGCCAGTTAAATGTTTCCATTAACCCTCCATTATTCAGCCCTCAACAGAGGGCTTCATATTATGTTACGCTTGAAACGAACCACCATCACGGCGTTCTTTTATCATAACTTGCTTGGTTTTTTGCTCCACTAAATTCAAAATTTGTTTAACTGCATTCGGCCCAATTTCCCCGTTGCTAGCATCATTTTGAATATTAATTTGGAAAGTTTGATTAACCTCACCGCCCGTTGGACCGCTTGCAGCTACAACCCCCAATTTCCCATCAATTCCTCGGCGTAAAGGTAATATCGCCTCTGGCCCTGCTTCACCCATTAATCCAGCGCCACAAGCAAACGGGAATAAAGTTGGCTTCGATACAATTTGCCCACTGTACGCACTAAGACCAGGAGAGTTGTATACACCCCCTTTTGCATTAGCGGTCACACCACCAAACCCAAAAGCTTCAAAACCTTTAACAATGCTCATTTTGATAGCAATTTCAGCTAGCATTTTCAAAATTGATTTAGTGAAGTCTTTAAAGTTGGCCTGTCCATCCACTAGCACGCTAGATAGTGTGGAACTAAATCCATTTAATGTCGCTGATGTAACGCTTTGAATTTGCCCATTAGCATCTAAGGCTGCGTCCCGATAGTCCCCCCAAGCTGTTTTCATGCCAGCCGCCCAATCTTGTTTTGCGGCATCTTCTTGGGCAAAAGTCGATAATTTTGCACCCTCTACCTTTTCCCATTGCGGGGTATTGCCATAGGTTGAGCGCAATTGCTCTATTTCGAGTGCCCGCTGAAGCTCTAAAGACGATTTGCCCAGCGAATCCGCAATGGCTTTTTGGCGAGCTTCTTGCTGTTTGACGTATTTATCAGCCTGATCTTGCAATTTATTAAGATGTTCTTGCTTGGAGATTTGGTCGCCCAAATCAGCTAATTTCATCTTATTGGCTAAAATACTTTCTTTATTTTTTAATAAAGATTGTTCATCAAGGGATAATTTACGAGTTTTGCTAGCCTCCTCTAAAACATTAAATTTGGCCTGTTCTAACTGTAAGTTTTTACGCTGCTGACTAATAAAGTCAGTGGCTGTTTGGTGTTGTTGCAGTAACTTTAGTTGCGCTTGTAGAGAGGTTAATTCCGCTTGTGAAGATTCGTCATGACGAGTGCCCATATCGGGCTTGTAAGCTTTTCCTTTTGGTGTTTTACGTGCTAATTCTTTCTTATACCGCTCATTTTCTCTCTGAATAGCTAGATCTTTTGCTGACTGAGAGGCGTGTTCATCATTTCTAATTCTCTTGAGTTCTCTTTGGTGCTTTTCCTCTGATGTCTCATATTTCTTTTTTAACGCTAAATCAGCTTCAAGCTGTTTCTTCATCTTCTCATTAAACGCAGAAATAGCATTTGCACCTGCATTAAACGATTTCTCATTACTTATCTGATTTTGCAGATTTTTAACTTCAGATGTTAGATTTTTAACTAGCGCTTTGTTTGCTTCTAAGTTTCTTGTAGCGTTTTGATTTAAAAATGATTCAGAGTTTCTTCCGACACCATACCCTGTTGTATCAGGGGCGCCTCCTTTTTCAGCAATTTCTAGCTCTTTTTTGGCTGCTACTAATTGCTGAACCTTTGCATCTAATTTATCTTGTACAGAAACAGATCGACCAACATTAAGCATTCTGTCCCATGCATTTTGAGCCGCTTCACCAACCCACTTCCATGCAGTTTCTAACGTCCCCAAGTTTTCACTAATTTGAGATGTCCTGTCTCTCATTGAATTAGCATAAGATTCCATCGCAATCTTAGCAGCATCAGATGTTCGCCCCTGCTCCTCAAGCGTAGTTATTTGCTCAAGTTGCGTTGCCGTTAAAAAGTGGAGAGACTTATCCAATTCCATAACAGCTTGAGCCGGCTGATCTTTGAGTCGCTGAAATTGCTTGATAGTTTCATCGATAGATTGGCCTGTGGCCTTTTCCATTTTTGCCGCAACGCCAGCAACCATGTCTACCTGTGAGCCAGTGAACGAACCCGAACCCACCACTTGTGCCAGCGCATCAGCCATTTTGTACTGCGTGATACCGTCACCCGAAAGTGACCTTGCTAATTCATTAAGTTGGCCTTTGGTTTTAGCGGCATAGTTGCCCGTTAAAATAAGCTGTTTATTGTACTCGCTGAGCTCTTTAGACCCTTGATAAGCAGCAACGCCAAATGCCGTTAATGCACCAGCACCACCAAACATGGCCACTTTCCATGGTGTGATTAAAGATGTGATCGCTTTCAGTGAATTACCAAACCCACCAAACGAGTCTTTAATTTGCACTCCCTGCTGAACGGCTACTAACCACGGTGGCATGCCGGAAGCCAAAGAAGTGACAATATCGGTCATTTGCATTGGCAACTGTCGCATTGCTTGGCGATACTGGCCAGAGCTAATCGTTACACCTTTTAACGCTACGTTTTGTTTTTCAAGTTTGCGAATGTAAACATCAGCTGAACTTGAAACACCAAGCTGTGCTGCTTGAATACGTAACATTTCAGTGCGAGACAAGTTCTGTTGAGTCACTTGTTCTTTTAACTTGTTAATAAAACGCTGCTTGGCCTGCGTTTGCTCTTCTTCGGCTCTTGTGGTTGTTTTAATTATCCCACCGATTCGATTTTGAAGTGTCGCATACTCTTTACCAACCAGGAGCCCGTTTTGTAAGTCTCTGTTAAGACGCTGGCGTATTGCTTGGGCTTCTTCAAGTCCTTTATTGTACTTTTGCAATGCATCCATTTGCGCATCATACTGTGCAACAAGTCCAGTATTTGATTCGGGGCGCTTTCCTTTACGCATCTCTTCTTCAAAAATGCGCTTCACATCTATGTGATTCTTTTCAACGGCCCGTGCTTCTGCTTCAAGCTCTGAAATTTTTTGTTGATGCGCTGCTGCGGACGCATCACTAAATTGTTTGAGTTGGGATTGCCGCTTCCTCTGCCTTTCACTTTCCTTTGCTGCAATTCGGTCCAATGCATCTTGACGCATTTTCGCAAATCGCTGGTCATCACGCTCCTGCTTATTTAATTCACGCTCAACACGTCCAGCTTTCTCAAGGAATTCGGTTGTATTCACGCCAATCTTAATCTCAAGATCCGCTATTTGGTTGCTCATATCGCACCCCTCCGACAATTCCCTCGCCGATTGTCTGCAGTGTTTCGTCTGACATTTCTGTATCACTCGCCTCTACATCGGTCAGTAACATAAAATCGGTTAACTCAGTATCACCACCAAACATGGTCTGAAATACGGTTTTCTGTAATGCAGCAAATTCGGTATCAATAAGCTGAGGCGTGAACGGTACTTTGCTGAAATGGTCGGTCCAATCGCTATACTCGGTTGCACTGATTTCATCTAGCATTCGTCGCCAGTCAGGTCGCCCAAATTCACGCGCCAGTCGCAAAGCAAACACACGTTCACGCGCGACTACTTTTCCAGTGATTCAGGCTCCTGCGCTTCTTGCCCTTCTTTTTCACTAGGGTCGCTGTCATTGCTCATGCCGCTTAGTTTAGAGGCGGTATCAAATGCGGCTTTTAAGGCTGAATCACCCCAGTTATCGAGTATTTCCTGATAGATGGTTTCAATGTCGCGATTTCTATCAGTGTTCCAAATCGAGCGAGAGACAATCCATGTAAGTTGCTCAACGCCATGTCGATTTGCTTTAGCTCCCAGCGCGTGACCTTTGAGGTTTTCAAGTTCACTATCTTGATGGACTAATAATTCAAAATACTCAGCACGCTGCAGGGCAGTTAATTCAGAAAGAATGATAACTTCTTCACCAATTTTGATTTCTTTTTTCTTTAAAAACATATCGATACCTTTTCGTTAATAATAAAAAAGGCCGCTGAGCGACCTATTTATAATCCAGTGCAATTTGCAGTTTATTTTCTGCTTCTTGTTTATTGTGTAGCAAGTGAGCTTTTCTACCCCCTCTACCCCAATAATTCATTGTTCGACCACAATCACTAACTATTGCGGCCTCTTGGTTGTAAACATATGCAGCCATATTCGCTTCAGCCATAAAGCTAGCAACTGAAATTAACTCACCTGAAAAATATTTATCTAGGACGGTGTAAACACCAACTTTAAATGCAGGGTCGATATATCCTGCATATTCATAGGCCAAAAACTTAGTTGCAAATGTTCCACCATTACGGCCTTTAGAGATTATAAAAGGTGTAGAATTTCCACCTTTTACTAACTCATTGATAAATGACTGAGTTACTGAGCTTCTTAGGAAGTCAACTGGCCGTAAGTTATCTACTTTCATGCCTGATGCTTTTGCAGCCTTCCAAATATCAGTGATTGATATATATCCATCATCACCCACTCTTACTGGTGTATTAAAAACTGATAATTCTTTCATGGTGCTTACCTTATTTAGTAATGAACCCTTGCCGAAATAGGAAACCAGCCCATCGAAGCGACACCAGCTATAACTGATCCCCTCAAAGGCTCATTACCTAAATTTTGGCTCGATGTTTAACATGTGAATGTGCTTTCGGTGCACAGGGTGAAATGCATATAAAAAGCCACATTTCTGTGGCTATTTGATTGATTTAAATATTTATTACTCTTTTGGTTGAGTAACTGTTTTACCCGCTGGTTTTGGGGGGATTTCTTCTGCCATGGTTGGGCGGCCGGTATTTTTAATTTTTACCGTGCGCGTCATGGTTTCTTTAATCGGAATGGATTTACCTAGGCTGCTAATCCAACCCTTAAATAAGTCCAGAGTACCATTTGGGTACAAGATTTTGTAAAAGCGTGGCACTCCCTCATCAAACCATTTAACAAGGTCTTTTTGCCCTTCTTCGCCCGGCAACCATGCAAGGGTCACACTGGTTTCACCCGAGGATTTTTCGCCCTGAGTGGTGTTTTCCCAGTCGCCATTGGGATCGTCTAGATAGCTATCGTCTTCACTTGCCGCCGTAATTTCACCCGGTTCTAGTGATTTAATTCTAGCTAATCGAGTAAAACCTGTATCAAGATACGGATCCTTTGTGGGGTCATCCGTTCCGGTATATACCCAAAGTGTGGTGCCAGCCCCTTTTGTGGGCTCCAGTGGATTTGGTACTTTTGCCATCGTAAAATTCCTTACATTTCATATTCAATTTGGTAAGTTATATCAACCGAAGCCCATAGCGCCATTTCATCATCGCGATCGTAATCAAACCCCCTTGGCGTCATATCGGTTAATACGTCACCTAAATTGGTTATGTTTTTGATTGCTGGATACAGTTTTTCTTCTACCCATTTATCTAAATCAGAATCGGTTTTGGCCGCTTTTAAAAACAGCTCAATATGAAGAATGGCTGTCCATTGATTGCTATCAAGGTACTTTGGGTCTGGGCGAGGCTCAGTTAAATAAACAGCAACAACAGGCAGTTCATTTTCATCGAAGTTGACGGGTCGCCCGTCATAAGTTGATAATTTTGGAATGCTAGCTTTGAGGCCCTCAATCACTAGCTCGCGGATCTTGGTGTGCTTAATCACTACCCCCCTTAAAATACAGCCGTAATTGGTTATTTAAGGCATCACGCATTTCTTTACTCATGTCCTCCTCACGGACTTTAACTGCATGCTCTTCAAAGGCTTCCGTTAGCGGTTTAGAAACGGGTATTTTAACAACATCAATCGGGTAACGACTTAAACTGAGTCGTTGCATGACGTGCCATTTACCATTTTTTAACTGTTGAATAAATGCGCCTTTAAAGGTGAATTTACCCACTTTTAAAACACTGCCATGTCGTCGCTCAATCCCTCGACTTCGGGATAATTGAACGCGCGCTGTACCAAGTACAATAGCGGGCAAATTCCCCCTGTTCACAGTGATCCGCGCTTTAGGGGTGCCATGCTTTGCACTGGCCTTTTTGAGCCTTACGCGCTTGCGGATGATCTTCTGTTGGATTTTGACTTCTTTAGAAACTTGCTTAACACTGCGACTTACTGCTCGAGCAGCAATACGATTTATCGCTTGAGCTGTTGCAACGGGAGTGACTTTCTCAACAATAATGTTAAGGTTTCGAATCGCTTCATCCTTCCCCTTCATCGTCATCATCCTCTAAAAAAATCATCCACTTGCCATTAAATCGCTGAAAACGAGTCACTAAATAATGGCAACCACCAGCAGCCACTTTGTCGTTTTTTCTGGGTTGATAACCCGTCGAAAAAATGACATAAGAAAGCCCATCTCCTGTGACGGGGCCGAATTCAGGTAAAAAGTGAGAATCCACCCCGATGTGGTCTATACCGTTAATAGATATAGGCTTTCCCATTCGTTTAGTGGTGAGTGCGTCCAGTCGATCTGTTAACCTCTCAAACGCACTCATAAATTAGCCACCTGCTGCCGCTGCCACTGGGAAAATATTAAGTTTTACGGGTACTAATTCCGCGCCAGCTTCAGCCGCCTCCCATGTAATACCAACAGGAACGCCGCCTTTATCTGCAACAACCCCTTTATCACCTGTCACCGCTTGACCTGCCGTTAATGCAACGCCCGCCTTTTTCTTTAGTAAAAAGACACCTTCAGCAAATCCATCACCAGTTTCCCCTGGTTCAATATTTGTTGCAGCGATACAAGCTAATGCACCCACCATGACCAAATCGCCACTGATAATAGCGGTTGCACCTGTATTTTTAATTTCAACAGTTAACCCTTGTTGTTGATAATTCTTAGCCATAACTTCTCCTTCTGGCCCCGAGGAGCCAGATTTTAGGTATAAAAAAAGCCCGTTAGGGCGAGGGTTTTAACCTGTAATAAGGTTATTTCGTATCAACACGAACCATGCCGCGATAATCTACTGGGGCAACCCCTGCATCGATACGAACTTTAGTGGTTACACCGTCAGAGCTGAATCCTTCTTCTTGGTCAATGTAAGGCGTATCAACACCATCAAGGTAAGCAACTTCAATGGTATCTGTACCTTGTGCCGAGGTCAGGAACCACGTTGGTTTATCTTTACTCGCGCCACGAGATAAACGAGATTCACGGATAACTTCAACAATATCTTTGACTGGGTTAATGATCCCCGCGTTGATATCCGCACCTTTAACACTGCTAGAACCAATAACTTGCTTGGCAGAAGTTGCTAAGGCCGTTGGAACCAGCATAAATGCAGGTTCAATATTTAACTCACGCTCACCTTCTTTTTGCTCTTGCATTAACGCACAAGCAGCCGCAATCGTATCAACATCCATGCCGCCACTGGTTAAGTTTGCGTGTTTTGCATCAAACATTTTAATGTTATCACCGCTAAAAATTACGTTATCCATAAGAATAGCGTAAACCAAGTCACCAATGGTCGCTTTGGCTGCACGACCTAGTTTCATCGGAATGTCAGTGAGCATCGACATATCATCGTTAATGATAGCTTGGCGAGTAATGCTGAATAACTCACCGTAAGTTGCCAGTGCGATAGTTGCCTTTTTGTCACCCGTAGTCACGTATTTGTATTCTGCACCTTCGCGAACTTCACGGATGGAGTTAAACCCACCCATTCCAACACGTGTCGCCGTTTTAAAGTCACCCAGATGCCCTTTTTTCGTCCATTTTTCAAACGTTTCTGGCGCTTCATTCCAACCTTGCAAAATAGATTTATTTGCTACATCTAACAAAATATTACCAAAGTCAGATGTGCCGTGAGTAAAGGCCATGCCAACCATTTGCATTGAGTTACGAGTCGCAATACCAACGCCACGATCCGTTAATGACATGCGAGCCAATTCGCGCAGTGTCATGCAGTTATAAGGGTTATCAGCATGTGCTTCATCATATCCCGCACGTGCCATCAATGATGCACGGACGCTATCACCCACGATATTGCCGTTATTTGCATAAATATGAGCACCGTAATTATTTTTATTTGTTGGTGTCGCCTCTTTGGCTACCAAATCCAAAATTTTGTCTTTTGCTTGCTCGACGGTGCAGTTGATATCTGTCAGACACTCAACCATGATGCTGTCATGCTTACCACCAAACATCGCAAATAGATCTTTAATGTCATTCATGCGCGTTTGCTCGGCTTGTCGTGCTTGCGCTTGAATGCCTGCAGTATCTGGTTGTTGTGTATTGGTTGGGTTTTGTGGTTGCGGTACGGGATCTACCGGTGTTGTTGTGTTTCGTGGGTTAGCTAAGCTGTTTTTTAACGTGTTTTTTAATGAATTCGGCATGGATTTAAATTCCTCGATGCGTTTAGATGAAAGACTGGCCATGGCTTTAACCGGCTCAATCACAGTATTAGCAAAACCGTGCTCCACGCACTCTTCTGCGGTTAACCATGTCTCTTCGCCAAGCATGGCTTCAATTTCTTCTTTGGTTTTCCCAGTTTTCTCCATGTAGGCAGGAATTAAGACGTTTTCGACTTTATCGAGCAGGTCGGCATAATCTCGCATATCATTGGCATCACCCCACGACACGCCCCAAGGCTTATGGATCATCATCATGGCGTTTTTTGGCATTTTGACTTCATCACCTACCATGGCAATAACCGACGCCATCGAAGCGGCTAGCCCATCGATATGAACCGTAATGGTTGCATTGTGATTTTTGAGCTGGTTATAAATAGCAATACCCTCAAAAACTTCACCACCAGGCGAATGAATATGAAGGTTGATATGGTTAATATTGCCAAGAGAAATTAAATCTTCGGTAAATCGCTTCGCACTTATTCCCCACATCCCAATTTCATCATAAATATAAATATCGGCTGAAGTTTCACTGGTCGCCTTCATTTGAAACCAGCTTTTCTCCGGTGCCGACATTAGCGGTTTACTCATCGTCGTGCTGTTTTTTGGTAGCATCAGATGTGTGTTTCTCGTCTGCATTGTCGTTACCTTTGTCGTTAGCGGGGTCAGTATCAAATTTCAGCCCCAGTCGTTCATTTTCATCAATTTCCGCTTTACGGCGGCGTTTAACTTCTGCTGGATTACCACCTCTAGCGCGAACCCAATCACTTTCTGTCGCAGCACCACCACGAATTTGTGCCTTCCATGCATTTGATTCTTTAAGCGGATCAATCCATGGCATGACAGGACCGTTGTATGTCGCGTTATAAAGTGAATTTAGGTCAACGTCAGCAGGGAGGGTAATCACTCTAGATGCAATAGCCATTTGTAGCCATTGCCGATAGACAGGCCGACTAACTGAGCCGCAAAAGGTATCTTGCAGAATGTAATAACCCTCAAATGACTCCACCAGCTCTTGTCGTTGTGCGCTGTATGTTCCGTTGTAATCACGAGCGATACTGGAATAACTCCCCCGACTACCGGCGGCAACAGCTCTTAACTGACCGTTTCTAAAATTTTCAAGGTTTGGGTTTGGCCTATCGGATTTGATCATGCCAACTTCTTCACCAGGCAATAAGTCATCGTAGATTATGCCCGGCTCAATGATGATATTTCGGTCTTCTTTATCTTCATCGGCATCATATAAACCAGCATCACCTTTTTTAATGTACATCCCTAATGAAGCTGCAATCCTTGCCGCTGTTAGCTCTGCGTCCTCATAATCCTTCAAAGAGCTTAGGCGCATTAAGATACCCGAAAATAAACTGACACCACGCACCTGATGTAACCGCCGTACATATTTTATATGCAGCATGTTTTCAGCGAGGATGGATTTTAGGTCTCCCATTTGCTGTCCTGCGGTTAACAGGTTTTTGTAAACAGAATAGGACTGTGGGCGACCCCAGTTATTTAATTGGATCCCCTGCCGGATATTTTTCCCTGTATCATCGAGATGAATAGGAACAAAGTCAGGTTCAAGTGCTTCCAACCAAAACGGGATCCCCGCTTGTTTATCCAGCCCCTTTTGGTTTCCTTTGACCAATTGAGCAAAGACCTCCCCATCGCGTATCCACGTTCTGACTAAAAGACGCTCAAGCATTGGGCGGGTAAATTGCCCTGTCACTTCTGGGCGAATTGACCATTCAGCCCAAGCAGATCTTATTTGTTTGGCTAGTTCTTCATGAATTTGCCCTGTTAGCGATAATGGCTGAGGTTCAACAATGATCCCTCTACTGCCGACAACTCGCTCTTCCATTTTGTCAAGGATACCAATCACAAGATCATGGTTGTTGTCTAACCACCGCGCCTGCTCGCGCAATGACTTTCCCCCAGTTTGTGTTAATTGATTGGCATTACGGGGCTCTCGCCTTGCTTTATGTTGCCGTGATGGCATTGCGGCTTCATAAGCCATGATTTGGTTTCGTGAGCGCAAACGACTACTAGCCCATCCTGGTGAAATCACCGATATGGCTTTATCAAGAAAATTCATTGGAACCTCGCTAATTTATAGCCGCGTGACCTGCGATTTGTTGCACTGCTTTGTGAATATCGCCTCTCCCAATATTCCCGCCCCTTGCAGATCTCGCTAAGATTTTCCATTGTCATTGACTGTCCATTAAATGTAATACTCTTCCCCTGCAGTATTTCCATTTCTGCTTTTAAATACGCATCTAGCATTTCTTTAATTTGCTCACGGGTCATACCCATCCCCCTGAAGTTGCAGACACAGGAGCCCATGCCGAGCTTGTGCTAGGTGTGGTTTCTTGTGTTTCTGTTTGAATTTGTGTTGATTTTTGAGGAGGTTGATTAGGCGCCGGACGAGATGGTTTAACATCACTGATATCCGGCAACCGAGCCCATTTAGGCGGGTTCTCCCATTTGATTTTTTCGTAACCAAGCAAAATTACCAACGCATGCGCATAGACCATTAAGTCAAATGCTTCGTTAGCCCCTTTACCCGGTTTACTCCATTTCCCGTTACTGTCGCGCTCTTCATACGTCAATTCATCGTAGAAGGAATCATCAAGCCAATCTGGAAAATGAATATAGTTAGGGCCAACGGTGTCTCGCCCAAGATGAGCAGAAATGCGATCCTTAAGCTCATTAGTTTGTAATAAATGAATGGGTACATCACCCCGCGCTTTTGCTCGGCGATCTGAACGGTTAGTGTTATCAGGGTAAGATTTAGTAATGAGCTTGCTTTTCGCTTTACCATCCCCCTTAAATAAATAAACTCGCCTCGCTAACCCTTCCTTCTTACATTGTCGCCAAAATTTATACGCGTTATCAGTTACCCCTTCTTCCCCACCGGTATCTATTGCCATGCAATGGACGCCCATTTCAACGTTGTCATGATCGTGAATTGGGTAAGTTTTATCGAGCACATCCGTAATGAGAACATCCCAGTCCTCCGCGTAAGATGAAGGATTAATGGGCAGCGATTCACCATCTTCGTTTGTTCTTAGTGAATGAGTGATATCAAATCGGTCAATTATCCAACGCTCACCTCTGGTGCCATAGCCTGTGACCTGAACGACAAAACGCCGCTTTTTACCACCCTGAACGTCAATAGTTGCAACAAGAAAACGAACGCCATTAGGCACTGAACCATAGTCCCAATACTCTGCTCGGGCTTTAAGATCATCGCCGCTTCGCTGCTCTTGACTGATTTTTGGTAAATAAGGTTGTCCCCAATCGGTATTAATAACGGACTTTAGTGTTTCCTCACTACCGGTTCGCTCGTATTCCTGCTCCGCATTAAGTAAGTTATAAACTAACTTTTCCCATGTTTGATAAGCTGCTGCGGGGCCTTCCATCCAAAATGAAGCAATGCGCGACTCTCTTGGCTCACCCGTTACAACACCATTTTGGTCAATAGACTGCCCCTCTCTAAGCCAGACCCCTTTATTGTTTAGTTCTCTTTTCTGTTCAGGTTCGATAATTCCCATACAGTGTGGGCATTGTAATCGAGCGGCTTTGCTGCCCATTGTTGGGTCATCACCCTCACTAAAGCCCACCATATTTTCTCGAATAGGCAAGAAATATTCCGAACAATGCGGACATGGCCAATACCAGCGGCGGCGATCACCCCGATTATAAAGTGACAAAATCCCCGTTGTAGGTGGTGCCTCATGAGGTGTATTTCGTCGCCATTTGCTGTCTGTTATTTCTCGACCTGGGGAGCTTTCTACAAGCGTTTTTCCTGCCGACATAAATGTGGTTGTACGCTTTGCAGCTAATGTATAAGCATCACCCTCACCGTCAATATCTTCGGGAAATCGGTCATAATCCGTTAATGCCACAAATCGATAATCCGAAGAGGACATGATATTGACGGATGGCCAACCAATTTTTAAGTAATTTCCTGCCCTAAATGTTTTGTCATGGACGTTGTTATCATTGCGGTGTGGACTTAGTCTTTTAGCCACTTCACGACTAGAGCGAAAGGTTCTGTCTAATCGCTTTTTAGAATGCTCTCGCGCTTTTTCTTCTGTCATTTGGATAAGAAGAAAATCCGCGGGGTCACATACAATGACATAAACAATCCAGCCATCAATTAACCCCAGTGATTTACCCGTACGCGCTGGACCAACAAATATCACCGAATCATAGCGGCGATCTGAAAGGCAGTTCATGGGTTCAATAATGTAGGGAGTTAATGAATCATCCCACGGTATTGATGAACCTTCACCCATGGGAACGCGCATATATTTTTTTACTGCCTGAGCAATTGGCATTCTACGAGGTGCTTTCAATAAGGATGCAACATCCTTTCTTACCGTTGATGCTGAGGCATAATTTACTGTCATTCGTCAAAATCCTCCGCTTCCATCACGCGAGAAGCGAGAATATCCCGTAATTCATCAACAATGATTTGCACCTCAGTGAGCTGCTCCGCGTTCCACCCCTTATCTCGCTCTAATTTATCGGGCCACGTATCTAAAACTTGGGTTATTGCCTTAACCAGCACCGCCATTTCCAAATGCACATCAGCAACAGGAACTAATTGTTTAAGCGTAGTTTCCAGCTTAATTCTTTCATTTTCAGACTGATACCAATCCTTGCGCTCTTTAGGTGGCATCAGCGTGGGGTCTTGAAGGTTATTTGTATTTACATCGGGGTCGGCACCAAAAAGTATCGGCCCGATATCTCGCAAAGCATAAACGGGATTGCCTCGCACAATATTGGCAATGGGAGTATTTGCATCGAGCAATCGCTTTTTAACTGTTCCGCGATTTAAGCCGAATGCTTCAGCAATCTTAGCCACGCTCCAGTTGTAGGCGTCCCCCAGATTGCTGATGTTGGACATTGACACCTCACTCTGTCAGGTGAAAACTGATATTTTTATTTATTATCAGATGGATATAACACATTGAGGTGACAACTCATTTTGAAAATTGTCACCTCAATATTGATATTTTCAAACTAAATCAAAGAGTTAACTAACCTGCTGCTGACAGCATGAAAAATTGAAAATGAGCCGTTTCCCGCGCGCGCGCCGCCTCGTGGTAAGGGTGCCCCCTCAGGAGTACCTTTTGAATTATGCGTAAAATTAATCAATCTAATGAGTTTAAGGTTTCTTTGGTGGTGGGAGTGGCTTGGAGTTGCTAGACCGCTTGGGTTGATACCCTTTAACATTTGTACCGCCATCATTTAGTTGCTTGTCCAGATGTTCTCTGAATTGGTTAGGGTTATTGAAACCTTCGCTGCCCATGGCTTCCTCCATTTGGTTATTAACCGCCATAATCAATTTGAACTCGTATGGCTTCTTCATAAGTTGCATCACGCCAACCCGTCATCGTTTTGATATCATTACTTGGGCTATCAAGAGGATATCGTGAGCGCTTTATATCAACTTCTACTTGCAATACAGGGAGTCCAGTCAGGTTCTGACGCCTGAACTTAAAGCGCCCTGTCAGGCCTATTTCGTGGTTTCTATATCTTGGTAATGGCATATTAAGCAAACCCTGAGCTTTTACGCTGAATATCAGCCCGAATCTGTGTGATAGACGACTGCAAATGACTAAATTCAGACTCAACCTGTTGCTTAAACTTTTCGAATTCTGACTGCTCACGAGAAATAGCTTCACTTGTTCGGCTAATTTCAGCGGAAGCTTTAAGAGCCATTTCAGCAGGTACTTGAACACTGTTATCATTAATGCCTGTGGTTATTTTAAACCGTACTTGCTCTGCCCCCTTTTTAGCACCTTCTTTTGCTGCTTGTGTCATGGCTTTCTCTAGCGCAGCATTATCAATAAACACCCCATTAATGAACGCTCTATCAGCGGAATTTGTAAACACGGGTTCTAAGCACCCAAAATGGTTGAATGCAGCAAAATCAGTGATGAAGCCACCTTTGGCTGGTTGTTTCAGTCCAGTGCTAATCATCAGCCCTTCAATACGCTTTAGCTGCGCTTCCAGCTTATCTAAGTCAGTGCTATCGACTGATATCTTTATAGATAGGGTGGCTATTTCTTTTTTATCTGACATGACTGTCTCCATAAATGAAAAAGCCACCAGTGATTAGCTGATGGCTATTACATTAAAAATAATTTCAATCGACTATTTTCAAAATAAAAAAACTGATTTATTCTTAAATTGAGCGTACTAGCTCACAAGTGCAGTAGTCCACTTCAACTTACGGGAGGTATCTATGTTTCTCGTATACACCATCATCGTTATTGCTTTTTTTATATCTTTAGCAACAATGGATTCACCTGAGGGTGACCAGGTTAATTTTGATATTAACGATAAGCAAATAGGATATATGTATGTTATGTAACTACGATTGAAAGCCCTGAAATATTTATCTAACAGGGCTTTCCTTCTCGCCCCTACTATTCTAGTTGCAGAACACCGTGTTCTTCCGAGCCTGAATAAGCTATCAAACCTTCATAAACAATTTCATCACCATCACAGATGGTGCCTACTTCAAGGGTGTAAGTCAGTTGCCCCTCTTCCTGTGTAAACTCATAAAGAGACTTGATTTGTTCTGGTGTTAATACGATTTTGCTCATCAATAAATACTCCAATTTGGCTTAAGCAATAAGTAGTGGTAATATCCTGCCGCTGGTTAAGGATGACTGGTCCTACAACAATAATGATAAAGATACATTTCCATTAGATATGCCCTTCTATAGAGGGGCTTTTTTTATATCATTTAATAATCACCAAATATAATTGCGCATTTGAAATAACCTGCTAGGCTTAACGCTGATATTCATCGTAAAGCAACACTTTAGCCTACCGCTGTGTAGGCTTTTTTTATTTGCATACGCGTTTTTCAATATTCTTTTCCGTATTTCGTAACAATTTATACCTAGATTATTTAACTTATATTGGTATCATGCGCACACCCATTTGACATTTGGGTATTCATAAACAAAAATTGGTTCTATTAATCGAATATTCCGCCCCGCGCCAACGAGGGGCTTTTTTTATTCTTTCGGAGTGCTTTTATCCAACTCTTCACGGAATTGCTCTGGTTTATCAAAGCCTTGTGTTGCCATGTTATTTCTCCATTAAAAAGCCCCGCGATTGCGAGGCTGACATATTTTGTTAAGATTTTTTACACTTATTCATCAGTCAATGTATTAATCTTAAAAGTAGACATATATAACAATAAACTTACTAGGCAGTACATATAGTTAGCCCATATTCCACCAGGCGGTATGGGCTATTTTTTTGCCCTTTCAGCTTCAATATCTCGAATGGCTTTTTTATCTAAATTACATTGCTCGATGACTTTTAGTAGTGACTCATTTATCAACAGAGAGTCACCCCAAGGAAATGTCTCAGGGATGTATTCAGGTAAGCAATCATTGAGTAAGTGGGCTGGTATGGGTATTGGTGGCGTTTGAACGTATTCTATTCGCGTGGTTGTGCAGCTCGATAGTAGCATCACGAGGAGCATCAAGGGGAGCGCACTCATTATCCACAAGAACAGTTTTGATAATGGTTTTGACCTTTTCAGAAGCCACGGTTGCCCTATCCCGCTCTCTGAGATTATTTCGTGAGATTTCATTGAATGTTACCGAAAGTTCTAAAACGGTGGACAATATGAATTGATTGGCGGCTAGCTCATTAGCTTTCTTATCAAACTTATCACTCAATTTGTCGTAATCTTTCACAACCCAAATAAGCCAAAATAGCAAAATGACACAAGCGGCCATTAATGCTTTAGTTAGTATGCTTAGTTGCTGCCCCATCGTGCTTTATATCCCCTCACGTCAATATGTGTGAATGTTTTATAGCGACCGATGCCGTAGCTATCAGGAAAGATAGATTCAAGATAATCAGCCACTATTTTAGGCGCTACATCCTTGACTTTGATATCTGCCGCAGTGCCTAACAAGTGTTGTGATTTAGGCGCGCCACCTACACTTTTATTATGGTTGGTGCAGCGACGGCCACTGACAATAATTACTGGCTTACTAAAATGGGCGCGAACACTTTCAAGTATTTCAACCAACTTAGGTTCAACTTGATTTGCTCCGCACCCGTCTTTACATGCAAATTCATTACTATCGAAATGTTTACTTAATTTCATTTCTTCACCATGAAAGTAAAAGGCCGCCTTATAAGTGACCAGATTGATTTGATTCGGGACATTAGCTTACTGATAACGATGACCGTCATAATGTTTCCACCTGACGCAAAGATAACGAGGAATAAGATTAAATCAGCATAAACATCGGACGGGGCTGATACCCTTGCCCCTGTTAACGTTTCGTAGATTTGATAAACCATACCGATTAGTAATGCAGTTCCGACAATAGCGTCCCTTGTTCTTGGGTATCGACACAAAAATAAAATAAGCGTCGACAATGACATCAAAGAAATATCAGCAGCATCCCAAAAGTAAAGGTCTAGCCATGCTATAACCTCGCCGTACAACTTAAAGAAGGCTTCCATCAGTTACCCCCTTTATTTTGCCAGTCTTTAATGGCCTGTACGATACTACTGAAGTTTCGGTCTATTGATGCAACAATACGACTAAACAGCTTTCTAAGGTTGTCTTTGTTTGCAGCAAGCACCAGAACGGGGATTAACAAGGCCGAAATAACAATGGCTGTTATCTTAGGGCTAATTTCCCATTGCCATACCTGAGCAATAAAATCTGAGGCTTCTTTAGCAATGAGGATCCCTGCACCGAGTGCTAAAATAAAATGAAGTATCTTTCGTCGGTTATTATCTTTAGATGCAATGACGGAAACTGAAGCGCCAATAACTGCCCCTAGCACAACACCATAGTCGGCACCAATAAGGAAACCGCCCATCGCGCCACCGCCAGCAGCACCGAGGGTTATCCCTATTGATGTGCTCATAAATGATTTGTTCTCTTAACAGTTAATGAGAAGGTGTTTTACCTCTGCAGATAACTCGAACCGTATCGCCAGTTACCGTAGTAATGTAGGCATGATCTGTTCGCTTGATATCAAATGCAGGAACACCGTCTTTTGTTGTGTATTCCAGTCGAGCAACTATATCGGGATTATCGACTACTGGATAAAACTCCAGTCGGTACATTTTTCCCAAATAATGTGACTCTTCAACTTTACGGCCTTCACGTTCTGTCATTAATTTAAGTGCGTACATAGTTACGTTCCTTAGTGCATAGATAATAGAAAATAGAAAATCCACCAGCTACAGAAGCTAGTGTGAGTTAATGAATTCAGTTGATATTTAAGCAATAAAAAAAGGCCGCCTAAGTGACCAATTATTTATGCTCAGCTGTAGAATGGTCACGCCGCTTGCATACGCAGCAATGGCGATTCATATACCGCTCACCATCGTACTTTTGGCTTAGGTCATAAAGATTAGGTAATAGCGCCCACGCCACATAAAAATCATGAGGTGTCATTTCTGACCCCATCCAAGGACGAATACCGATGTGAACCCAATCACCCTCTTTTTCCACGCGAACTATACCAAGGTGCCAACCATCACAAGGATTGATGATAATGACATCCCTACCGTCTAAATCTTCAGTAGGCAGCTCACTGGCGGGTCTAAACACTAATTCAGTAGGTATTTGCATTGATGAACCTCAGAAAGCAAAAAAGCCGCACTAGGCGACCTCTTAATAATTATGTAGTTTAATCACTCTGCACTAGCAACACTGTATACACGGTACTATTCATCTATCCGAAAAAATTATTTGTGGCTAATGTTATACCCAATTTTCCACAAACAAGACCAGTAATGAAACGACAAAAACCACCATTAAATACTGCATTCCAACCATAAAATCTAAAAAACGATTAACTGCTTTCACAAATCCCTACTTTTTCACATGAACGACCGAACAAATTGTAACCAATCAACCCACCAAAATCCATATAAAAATAAGAGAAATTACATGGCAAAAAACCCGTCATTTCTGACGGGTTTGATTAGGGTTGATGTTCTTACAACTGATGTAGTTCGCAAATTAAATATAGTTCACTGTTGAAATTGTGCAAACTCAACTCTTCAGCTGCTAATTACTTTACCCAATGTGGAATAGCGACAAATAGAAGAACTAATACCAGTGCAGCTACCGCTACCTGTAATACATGAAAGATCCCCATAAATACAATCCCTTTATAATCAGCAATTAATCAATCACTTGTTATATAAAAGTAGCTATATTTTGTGGATTGTAAAGAAACTATGCGCTAAAAAACAAAAACCCCGCACAAATGGCGAGGTTTCATTCTATAAGTTAGGTGACAACGTATTCACTCTTATCACAATAGCATCGAATTTGCGTAGCGCACTAATACTTTTTTACTATCTATCACTTTTACTTTATTAATAACCTCGGAATCCATTTCTAGGGTTACACCCAGCATGGCTAGACAACCATCAACAAAGCCCTCGGCAACTTGCATCATTTGCCGAATTCGCCCCTCACTCATTTTCCATTCCTTGGCGATATTGCGTTTTGACACCCCATAAAGGTAATGCAAAACAATTAATTCTAACTCTTCCTCTTTTCTAACTTGCCGTAGCTTCGCAATAACGCTATCAATAATTATCCCGTCATCATCACTGCATGACTCTCTCGATGGTTCTTTGTTTGCAATTAGGCCTTTAAAGCCTGCAGCAATATGGGAATAATCGATACCCGGATTATCACTCGTCCAACCTGCCCATTTTTGTAAAACCAACTGAATATCTCTCATGCAAAAAGTCTCCTGCGTTCCGCACAACGCATTAACCGAAAACACCCAGTGCCGCTGAACGGTCTAGGAATCGAAATAAAAAATATAATTGGCTTCCGTGTTCGCTTTCCCACTCATTAGGATCCTTATGCAACTCGCTGTGGTGAATGCGACATAATGGGATAGTGAACAAATCATGGGCTTTAGTACCCATGCCACCCTGACCATGACCGATTAGGTGATGTGCATCGTCCGATGTGGCACCGCATACGCAACATGGCTGTGATTTAACCCACTGTAGATATTTATCATTAGTCCAGCGCTGAGGTTTTGGCTTTAACATCAAGCTAGCTGGTGGCTCGGGATCGATGGTTAAATTTAATACAGATTTTGATACCCGTTCATCACCAACCAAGCCGCTGAGGTATTGGTCAGAAAGAGAGATAAGGCCTGATGGTTTATACTTTAGCTCCTCAGGTAAAGTCATGAGCAACATTCTTCCACTGAATGTATTTAAATGTGCTCCTGGTCTAAATATCACCGCGCTAAGCTCAGGTATTAATATTGGAGTTAATATCCATTGGTGACTCATGATATTTTCTCCACTTTTGCATTGAGTGGCCTTATCTCAATTTCAAATCGACCACCTTTTACGACTTCACACCAAGTGATATCAACATGCTTAACTTGCTCATCGTCTTTCCAAATATTGGCATGGGTGATGGCGCCAAATGGTGCTTTTAGATAGTTATCAATATCCCTTCTGTGATAAGTGGGTGGGAACATCTTCACAATGACGGATACATTTTCAGTAATTACCCTAGGTCTTGGTCTTAATTGGGTATAAATAGCAGCTATTGCACTAGCCCGAAATGCACGCCCTTTTGCACTGATTAACGTTTTGCCGTTGATGTTCCGCCAGCAGGCATTAACACTTGGTGGAAAAGGTAAAATTAGAGATATTGAATTACTCACTAATTACCCCCTTATTCCATACAGTAACAGCCATTGGTTTATCATTAACATCGGGACCTTTAGCACCGCAGCGATGGCAGCGAACATAGAACCATGTCCTATAGCTATGACTTTCGACTGTCGTGTCGGAGCTATTGCAATAACGGCAAGGCTGAATTTCTAGCATGGTATTTTTCATCCAACCTTCCCCTCATGCTGAAGCTTTTTATTTTCAATAAACATTAAATCTGTTCTGGCGCTTCGCAATCTGGCTTTGGTGTTCTTTTCTTCCCTCAAAAGCCCATCGACTGATTTACGCAGTTCGTCACGCTTATTTAATAATTCACTCATGCCTCGGATTACAGACTCGGCATTATTCGCCCTAGCTAACAGAACATCAAAAGCCTCGACAACACAGCCACAATCGTTGCATTCAACTGTTCTATGCTCTTCATCGATAACTAGTGAATGATGCTTACAGTACATTTGCTGTCTGCTTTTTCTTCCCTTTACTTCCGTGTCGATAGTGGGAATTGCATCACTAGGCGCTTTGAATTGAATAACATTGTCATCTGCACTCATGGCCTCACCCCCGCCAGCAACTGATCTAACTGTTTAAGTGATTGGTTTCCCATATCGCCTATGTAAGCCTTTTCGACAACTTTAATGCCACACTCGAATCGAGGCTCAGGCTCACACTTCTTGATTTCGTCCACTTTTTTAGGCTCGGATGGTGACTGTGTTTTAAGCTTTTCTGCCCTCTTTGGTTTTTCCTTCTCCTCTAACTTTGTCTCCCACACTGCCTTTAGCTTTGTAATTGCATGGGGATCGATGCTGTATTGCTTTGACCTCTGCTTAGTTTTCCCTGCAGGGAAATTGCCGACATATTTTATGCAGCCAATTTTTTCCAGCATTTCAAAAGTTCGGTGTGCAGCGGATGGTGAATAACTAGCAACATTTTTTAGGATCGCTGCATTTATTGTTTTAAATTCGCGTCCAATCCTAATGACTTCAATTCCTTGCGTGTATTGGTATTCAGTTATCATTTTATGCAGCCACCCTCTTCGCTAACCACCTAACTTGCTCTATGAATATTCTGCCTCGTTCCTCTAGATCCTCACGCTTGATATAATCAAATGGTTTACCTGTCCATGACTTATCAAAAACGACAATAGCGCCAGCAAAGAATGCCCCCGTTGGCTTCTGTTTATCATCTGATGGGTTAAACCACGCAGGGAGCTCAAACCCAATACGACCGCGAATAAAGCAAACATGATCTGCATTTTCTGGCCACCAGCTTTCACTTGTTGCCGCCTTCAGAAGAAAAACATAGCGACCGCCTTTCTCTCTCATTGCAAAGGCGTGGTTCATTATGTGGCCAACACCCGTTATAGCCTGTTTTTCGTGATATGAACTGCGTGAATATGGTGGATTACCAAATGCAGCACCGCCAACTTCTTTTAGCTTTTCCGACCAGTCTTGAGTTAAAGCATTATCTTCTGCAGTGTAGAAGTTAGGTGCCTTAGTGTTTTTACCGTCAGTAAATAAATCGAGTTTGAATAGCCCATATATCGAGCTGATACCCCAGTACAATTCATCGGGTGTACACCACTGATCCCCAATTTCATTAAGCTTATGTCGTGGTTTAGCTTTAAGCGCCTCGAGGCTTTGAATGTATTTATTCATCAGATAGCACCTCGCTGCTGGTGGGATTTAACATACTCGCGCATATGCTTATAACGCTGCTGAACTTGAAAATGGTCAGCATGATGGTTTAAGTGGCGAAACTTCCTGCAGGTCACTAAGTCACGACGGGATTGATTCCATCTGTTACGAAGCTTGCGAATCGTGCGCCATTTACGTATCTGTTTGAATATGGCAATCATGCCTAGTACGTCAACGCCATAGATTGTTTTAGTTTCACTACGCATCATGCTGTCACCTCTTTCGCTGCTAGCTCTGCTGCTTGTTGCCAAATACCTAACCATGCCTTGCGACCTACAAAATCCGACATGTTACGAACACCCTGTTTACCCGCTAATTCAGCTGCGATTTCCTCAATGCGGTTTTTAGGTGTTAGCCTTGAACCAATGATCCGTGTGTAAGCATTGTCACGTTCTACGGGGTCGATACTTACAGCAACTTCACCAGGCTTGAGCCATTTACCGTTAACACAGACGGGGCGACCAGCCTCATGCCATTTCTGAGCTTTTTCAAAGTACTCCATGCAGTTTTCAGGGCTAAATAATGTTTTCGGGCGTAGGTAATCACTCATTCTTGAGTCATTTAGCCACTTGGCTGTGATGTAGTCAGTCACCAGAATTAAATCATCTGAGGTGTAATTTTCAGCTAGACGGGCTCTGATATGGCCCATAGTTGTTTTACCATCGCGATAACTTGAGTTAGTGACCTTGTTGAAATGATCTAAAACAGCTTGCGCATGGTCGGGCTCAGCATGAGCCTGACAAAAAGAGTTACTCTCTGTTGTAATCTCTTGAGTATTCTCTGTAGTACTCTCTGTAAGATCAGGGCAATTTGCCCCGTTCGATGAGGTCATTTTGGTACTGTTCGAACGTTTCATTTTGCGCTTATCGATAAGGTCATTTTGACCTGTTCGAGAGGCTTCGGCTGAACTGTTCGATGAGTTCAATTTGACCTCATCGGATAACAACGCATGTTCATAATTTATAGAGTAATAATTTGTGCGGTCATGGGTGCGTTTATTGATTTGCTCAATATTTAATACACCCAACTTTTTTAAATTGTTAAATGCACGCTTAATTGTGGATTCGGAAAAATACGGGAATTGTTCACGCCATTCTTCAATAGTGTTATAAACCCAGCGCCTACCGTCATGATCAACACCTGACGAGGTTTCAGATAGCCAGTATTGAACTTGCTGAAGCAACAAAGCCTCATTCAAGCCCAAGCGAACCGCCAGCTCAGGTATAACAATTTGTGGGCGGGTTTTAAGGAGTAATAAGCTACTCATACAGCCACCTTACTTAACTTCTGTGTAATATTTTTTGAATTGTTCGAGGGGCTCAAAACAGGGGTGCTCATAGTCATCGAGCATGAAAACAACCCGTTGCCTTGGTTTGTCCCACTCAACAACATGGACAATACGGCCTCGCTTATCTCGGAAGTGTCGATTAAGGTTTTTATGCTTTTCATTGCTCACTAACCTCTCTCCCACTGCGGAAATAGTATTTAGCCCAGCTATCTCTTAGGGCTTTGCTATCTACCAATTGTTGTTCGGTCTGGTAGTTGCCCGACTCGTCAGCTGAGGTTATGATTTCTACATATTGAAACGGACCACATTTCGATACAGGTAAGCATCTAAATTGCTTTTTTGATTGAAATTGGTTTACACTGCTCATGCTAGTTACTCCACACAAGTTGTTATTAGCACCCGACGCCTCGGACCGCATATCTGGGGCGTCAACCTTTCTAGTTATGCTCATCATGGTTTAATCCCATAAACACTTTCCAAAGAACCAACAAACCCAAGCGCATAAGCAAAGACTTTTTCCATCTTTCTGTAGATAGCCTTTGTTTCATCTGGTGTTAGAACGCCATCAGAAATACTGTCTTTGATTAAAACGCTTAAAGCCCCTTGCATTGCACCAAGGCGCATTTGAATATCAAATAACTCAACCGTATCTAAGCTCTCAGCTTCAATTTTTACTGCCGGTGTAATTCCGTGACGTTCCATGTGATAAGCCACCAGCGCTTTGGTACCTGATAATTCCTCAATCGCTTCAAGTTCATCATTTTCAAAGAAACGACAGCCGTTTTTCTCATACAACTTGTTATTGAATGTGGTTTCAGAAATACCTAATGCACCAGCCATCGCTGAACGACCACCAGGGAATGCTTTACACATTTCTTTCACGACTTCTTTTAATGTTTGTTTGCACATATCTACAATTCCGTTGTTATTCTTGTAGTTAACTTAGCGACTTTCCTCTGATAAATTTGATAACAACTTTTAATTGTTATGGATATAAATCAGGGCGTAATTTACTTCTTGAAATACCTGACGCCTGCTCGACAACAAGCACTTTATCGGCGGGAACTCTTTTATTTCTGTTGAGCCAATTCCATATTTGTTGTTGTTTTACTGGTTTATTTAGAAGCTCGCTAATACGCTTTGCTAACTGCGTTTGTCCACCAGCTGCATTTATTGCGGCCTGCAATCCAGTAATGCATGATTCATTGGTTACGTGCACCATAACTCCCCCAAAGTTGTTATTAACAACTTTATATTAATCCAGAATAACAACTTTGACAACTTTTAGATGTTGGAAACTTCAACACTTAAAGTTGTAAAATACAATTACGAGGGAGGGAATATAATGTCGATAGCTAAAAGGTTGTTAGAGGCAAGAATAAAAGCAGGAATGAGCCAAGCGGATCTTGCTGAGAAAGTTGGTGTTAGCCAACAATCAATACAAAAAATCGAATCAGGCCAAACTAACGCTCCTAGGAGAATTGCTGACATTGCTAAGGCAGTAAATGTTTCCGCTCATTGGCTTCAATTTGGTGTTCGCGACGAAAATGGAAAGAAGACCGACTTTGAAGTAAAAGAATGGGAGGATGTTTCTGTATATAGTGATGCTGATTTTGTGGATATACCAGTGCTAGATATTGAACTTGCCGCTGGTTGCGGGGCTAATGCTGAAGTTGTTGAATCGGAAGAGTACACATACCCATTCCGTAGGGGTGAGCTACGTAAATACGGTGTTAGTGCTAGCAACGCTAGAATCGTTAAAATAATTGGCAATAGCCTTTACCCAGTACTAAATAGCGGTGATCTAGTAGCTATTGATATTAGCAATAAAAAGATTAAAGATGGTGATCTTTACGCTATAAGGGATGGGGTGCTGTTGCGTGTAAAAATTCTCGTATATAGACCCGACGGCGGGCTTATCATACGGAGCTTTAATAAAGATGAATACCCTGACGAGCAGGTACCTAGAAGTGAGTCTGTCGTCAGAGTTCATGTAATTGGCAGGGTTTTTTGGTCATCAAGAAGCTGGTAAGTATTTCATTAAGATATCTTCAGTCGTAATTTTCACGCTGGACTTACCGCTATCTCTATCATCAATGGCTTTTTCTATTTTTCTTCCGTGTGTTGAATATCGCCAGTCTCGTGAGGATAACCCTCCGATTACTAAGTAATCTGTAGACTGGGTCACCCTATCAGTAACGGAGCCTCCAGCATCTTCTATCATTTTTGATACAATAGACCTTTTGCCTAAAACAAAGTTTCCTGTTAGGCAAAAAGACGCTCCGTATAGATCTAGGGAATCAATATCGTCGCATGGTAATTGACATGATAGCCCATCAACAATCCCAGTATTTAAATCCGTGCCTGAAAAGTCAACTAAAGCTTTATATAGCAAATCGCTTTCATTTTGATCTATAACCCCATCTTCCTTGATTGTTTTAACTAGTTGATATAAATGCTTTCCGGGATAATTTCTTTTCAACATCCCATTTTGAGTTAACCACCAATCTAAGTAGTTAATTTCATCTATACTTAAATCTTTGTCTGCCACAATCCCTTTGCAGAGCCCATTTAACAGATTAATATCTGACTCTTTAGAATACAAATCAACATTAGGCATGTCCATTATAGCCCGCTGCACATCTAATAGCGTCTGCTTTATCTCTTGCCTTTCTTCGGCCGTTATCACTCCATCCTCTAAAACCCTTGATATCCTCTCTTGTAAAAGCATTACAAATGGATTGCTAGAAATCACTTCAGAATCGGAGAGCCATGTCGTGATATATAAAATCTCAGAATCTGATAGTTCGCAATCGGACAAAACACCATCAATAATCGAAATCAGGTTAGCAAATAACTTGTCTCGATTTCTTTTGTAGTTGAAAGCCGGGTTGATGTTCATAGTTTCTCCTATTTATTTGCATATCCTTTAATTTTCTTTAAATTAAATCAAACAACATAAAGTTGTTGACAAGGACGTTAAATACAACTAAATTACAACTTAAAGATGTTTAGGTAAAAACAATTAATAACAACTTTCATTAATAAGGTCAGATTATGCAAACCAATTCAAATGAACCAATCGTAACTTTTAGTGTGCCAATGTCGCAGGATGATGTGCGCGAGTGGATACTAGAAAAAGCCAAACAAATTAACAACCTGCAAAAACTACGCAATGAACGTGATGAGCTGCAATCTAAACTCGAAAAGCTCGACGAAGAAATTGCAGAGTGCATGGATATGTGTGCAGTTACTGTTAGTGCTTAACTGAATTAAATTGTGTGGAGTCTTAGTATGGGAATGCTTATTTTAACCCGTAGAGTCAGTGAAGAAGTCATGATCGGCGATGATATTAAAATTAAAATCTTAGGGGTCAAAGGAAACCAAGTGCGGATTGGTGTTGCTGCCCCCGAAGAAGTATCAGTACATCGTGAAGAAATTTATCAACGTGTTTTAGCTGAAAGAAATAATGCCAGTGCTAGTAAGTAGTTATTGATAGTTTTGGTGGTGACCTGAATCTTCCACTCTACGAGGTTGATGATAATGTTCTATTCAGTAGCCACCCTTTTTCATAATACATAAGGCCACTGATATTCAGTGTTCATACTAGGTAAATATATTCATTATTTGTCAGTGGTCTTATTTATTGTGTGGAGTTAATTATATTTGAGGATATCTCATGAGTGTTTTTAATGTTAAAAATCTAGTTATTTATCGGATAACTCGCGATATTGATTTTAATAATATCGAAGAGCAGTTATCAAATTTAAAATATGAGCCTTGCGGTTCATTTGATATGCAACGTTTTGGCTTCATTCCACCACTTGGCATTGGTAATTCTGATTGTTTGACTCATAAAGTTAATGACCAGATGCTTATATCTCTTTTTAAAGAAGATAAAATGCTACCAACTCCTGTTATCAATAATGAGTTAAATAAAAAAATTGAGAAGCTAGAAGCAGATCAGGGTAGAAAATTAAAGAAAGCTGAACGCCAAGCCATTAAAGATGAAGTTATTCAGGAACTGCTACCTCGTGCGTTCTCTAAGTATACTCGTTTCGATGTATGGGTTAATCTTACTGATGGCTTTATTGCTGCGCTAGTATCGTCACACCGACGTGCTGAAGATTGTTTTGCAATGATACGTAAGGCTCTTGGTTCTCTGCCTGTCGTACCGTTAACGATGAAAGACCCTATTGAATTAACGCTAACAGAATGGGTTAGAAGCGGGCAATTACCAAAAGGCTTTATATTTGGTGAGCAATCAGAAATGAAAGCCATCCTTGAAGAAGGTGGAATTGCTAAATATACAAAACAAGACTTAATTTCTGATGAAATTCAAACGAATATTGAAGCAGGTAAATTAGTCACTAAATTATCATTAGGTTATGAAGATAGGGTTACATTCTGTATTGATGATAGTTTTGTTTTATCTAAGCTTAAATTTGATTCCGCATTTTTAGAAACTAATGATGATATCGAACGAGAAGATTATAACCAACGCTTTGATGCTGATTTCTTCTTAATTATTTCTGAATTAAATATTTTAATAAAAGCATTAATTGATTCACTTGGCGGCGAAGCCAAGCTTTAAATAATTTAACCAACACCAAGGAATTTAATTCTCTTTATTAAGAGACGGACTCTTATTATCTAAATTTTGCGTGGAGTATTAATTATGCCGAAAGGAAAAAATATTATTGCTGATAGCTTGGCAAATGATATCGCTAAACATTGTTCTGAGTTTGAAAAATCCCCCGAGTATGCAGAAATGATCGGTACTCATGTTAAAAGTCTTTATGAAAAAGCAATTAAAGATACTTTTAGCTGGGGAAATTTTCCTGACCGAGTTAAAAAAGCCCTTGAATCAGCACTTCCTGAAAATATTAGTGAAGTGGTCGACCTACCTAAATATAACCTATTAATGGCTAAAGAGCTTTCTAGCCAATGGGAAATGAATGGTGTCAGCGAGCAAATGGTTAACGGCATGAAAGATTTGGTATTGAAATTTATCAAATCACATGAAATTCCAAAATATATCAAAGCATCTGACCTTTGGAAGGCATACGTAGATCAATATCAAGAGGAAGCGGCTCATGAGGGCTGGGGAAGACCACTAGTGATTATTTCCGAGGGAGAATATACATGGGAAAAAGGATTTTTTCATATCGGTTTGGAGAAAGAGCCAGCTAGCGACTCTCCATACAGCCATAGAAGCAAAGAAAAATATCATCAGTGCGATACCTACCTTAGCTTCCATCAAAAAACCACTAGAGAAATGCGTGAAGACGTAGCAGTTATGCATGATGGGTATCCAGTTTACAGCCTATACGCTGGTGAGCTTGAATACCATGACACGCTTGGTAAGCAAGTTGTTCAGTTCCGTTCTGAGTTTGAGCGCCTTGTTGGTGCGCTTTATTACGGCGGTAGCCTGTTAGTTTTAGATGAATCTGACGCTGATGAGATTCATTACAACAACGATTATTAATAACGAGGGTATTAATAATGCAACTTAGCCAAATTAATTTAATTTCCGCTATTTCTACTGAAATAGAAAAACAAATACCCGGCATACCTGCTGAACCTCGTTATATGAATGCCATTATTAAGGCTGCAAATTTGGTTTGTGAGGAATTTAAAAAGCCACTTGTTAAAACTTCTGAAGGTATGGGTCTTGCTGCATGGCTTGCTAGTGATGATGTGGGGGCGAGTTCTAAATATATGGCTTCCGTTCTTTCTGGTCAATTTAGCGCTCCACATCATTACCCTTGGGATGGTGCTGATTTAGGTCGCTGTATTCGATTACTGGAAGCAGTGCCAGAGCTAGCAAGCCAATTACATGAAATGAAAGCATGTGCGCCTCAGTGGTCTGCCGTTATCGATAATTGGGTTAAATGGAAAGAGCTTTACGATGCTGGTGAAGGTACAAAACTTTATCAAGAAATGAAATTAACTTACAAATCATTAAGGGGCTTGCCATGAAAACTCTACATGGACGCTGCATTCGTCGCTGTAAATTACAATTCAATCGGTTATTTGCCAAAATGAATTAAAAAAATACCGCCATGACGGAGGCGGTAAGGGAATCTTGATGAGTGATCTAATTGTAATAATAGGTATCAGCTTTTTAACATAGTTAATGAACATAAATCAATATCGAATGTTTAATAAACCAGACCTGGTAATAAAAAAATTGCCGACACGGATTGGGCGGCAAATTGTGTAGGGATATTTGTAGTTTCTCTGTGTAAGCAATTTAAGCATAGTTAAGGCATGGAATTTAGCAAGGAAGCTAGATAAAAAAATGCCGACACAGGGAGGTCGGCGAAAATTGCACAGCTTGTTACTACTCTTTCGGGGTTAAGTGTAGAAGGTAAATAAGTGTTTGCCATGAAACGTTTTAATCCTAGCGATTAAATAGATGAAATGAATAAAAAAATGCCGACACAGGAAGCATCGGCGAGGACTACAAAAATAATTAGAAAGTTCAAATTAACTATAGGTTATAAATTAAAAACAATGATGAATTATTTTAATCATATCGATTAAATAGATGCAATAAGAGGAATGAATATGAGTAAGCAAATGGTTTTAGTTGCAAGGACAAATAAGATTGGCTCTGACTCTGAATGTGGGCTGGGTATTACTGAGGACGAATGGGATAAATTAACCGAAGAAGAGCAATCAGGATATATCAATACTGCAATTGATAATCTTGTTGATTGGTATGTGAAGACAGAAGATTAAGGTGGAGTGATGAAATTAACAGAATTTCAAGAAGGGATTATTTATGCAGTGGTTTTACTACAAAAATTACATGATCAACCGACAGCAGGAGCAGATATTTTAAAAGAGTCAGGTTTAGATAATATCGACTGTTCTAATTTTGACGACTATGACAAAGAAGCATTGAGAGTTATTAATGATAACTACGGCATGAGCCTAAAGGGGTTGTGATGGATAAATCAAGACAGCAATTTGAAGCGGAAATAAAGTCACTTAGCGACCCGTCAGAATTTGAATTAAAACTTAAACGTGCAAATAACGGATCAAATTACGCTGACCAATATGTAGATTTAATGTGGATTAGTTGGCAAGCATCACGAGAGAGTTTAATTAATAGCTTACCAGAAAGCATTAATTGCCCTACCGCACCAGAATTAATATGGCTACAGGTTGACCCTGAACCAGAGGAGATAAATAAACCTGTATATCCAGTTAATTTATATAGCGGCGATGTAACTTGGAGTTCGAGCAGGGAGTTCCCAACTGACACCTTATATGTTCGGGCTGATTTTTTACTTCAATCCGTAAAACAGTGCTAAGAGCACCAAAACAGAAAGCATGATTATAGCCAAAGCGCCAATGAGACAGCTAATACCCCTAAATAGACAAGATGCCACATCAATCCAGGTTGTATTTTCTTTATTGCGTCTCATTTTAGCCTCCTTGGCACAAGTTACTAAATTAAATAACTGAAATTTAATATACACCCCATAGATAAGGACTAGCAATGAAATATAAACACTTAATGGTAGATCTAGAAACTATGAGCAATAAAGGCAATGCCGCTATTGTGTCCATTGGTGCTGTGACTTTTGAACCAACAACGGGTGAGATTGGCCCTACATTTTATAGTGTGGTTGATTTAAGAAGTTGCGAACGTGCGGGTCTTCATATCGATGCTGATACCGTCCTTTGGTGGATAAAGCAAAGCGCTGAAGCTAGATCGGAAATTGTTGGTGTTAGTTATGAGTTAGAAGAATCACTAGCCGACCTAAATCTTTTTGCCGAGAGAGTTCTAACTGATGATGTTCAGGTGTGGGGTAATGGCGTTGATTTTGACAATGTTATTTTGCGTAACGCATATGATGCTGTCGGTTTAGATCCGTTCTGGAAACATTGGAACAATCGCTGTGTTAGAACAATTGTAGAGCTAGGCCGCAATGCTGGTATTGATCCTAAGCGTACACTCGAATTTGAAGGAGAACAACACAATGCATTAGCTGATGCAATTCATCAAGCTAAGTATGTGTCTATTATCCACCAGCATTTAATTAAACCAGTTAACGACGATATTTAATTTTTAAGTCTGTATGCGGCAGGCGTGGAGGTGATTATGTCTATTAATAGCATGGGTAAATTGATGAAGGCCAGTAAATGGGCTCAGCGCGAGTTTGAAAAAGACTCTATACCCACCCCAAAAACACTTAAAAGATGGGTTTCTAATGGGGTTATTAATGGAAAAATTATAGATCAGTCAGTCTGGATTTTTTCTAGTGAAAAAATGGGTGTCGCGTCTTCAATCTCAAGCCATGTAAATGCTTTGATAGAGGAACAGTAAATGGCAGCAAGGCCAAGAAATAGGCAATACAGACACTTGCCAGACTTTCTCAACTTTGACAAAACCCGCCAGCGTTACGTGTTAACACTGATAACAGGCAAACGAAAAACCATAGGCACCGACCGTGCCTATTCAATCGCTGTCGCGCGTGAGTATAACCTAAGAATGCGCCCAGAAACCGCTGTCAGCTTAAATGGGCTAATTAATGAGTCTGGCGGACTCAAGGGTGAAGGTGAAGCTTTATCTATTCATATGGATAGATTAATGGAGCGCATTGTTAAAGATGAGCAGCCAGCAAAAAGCACCCTATCCGATTGGAAAAAAGACATTGAGCGCATAAAAGAGTTTTTTAGTGATATTGCTTGTTGTGATATTACTCTAGAGCATGTTAACGATTATATAAACCATTACCACGCTGATGGATCTGCTAACGTCCAAAATCGGAAAGTATTATTTTTGAAGAAAATATTTAGCTACGCAATGGATGAATCATTAATGCTAGATAATCCTGCCGCACGTAAGAAAATGCGAAGATTGGAAGGAAAACAAAGAAAGCGTCTATCATTTGAAAACTTTATTAAAATACGCAATTTTGCGGAGCCTTGGCTACGTACAGCTATGGATCTAGCTTTACAGACAACACAAGCAAGGCTTGAAGTTTCAAGAATAAAATACAACATTAAAAAACCCAAAGAAGGCGTTTGCGGTTGTGTATGGCTTGATGTGCCAGTAAATGGTATCTATGGAACGTTATATATCCATAGGCAAAAGGTTAAAGATAAAGAAGCGGCCCATGTTGCAATTCCAATCGGTGGCGAATTAAAGCGGATCATCGAGGAAAGCAGAGATAACATTGCAAGCCCCTATGTTGTTCATCGGCTACCAATAAAAAACAGCAACCCGATTAGCTCAGAGGTTCAGCACCCTACACAAGTAGTACCTAGTTATCTAAGTCGAGCATTTTCAAAGGCAAGGGATAAAGCAGGAGCATATGCAGACTTACCACAAGAACAACGGCCAACATTTCATGAAATAAGGGCTTTAGCTGCTCATTTATTTGAGAAGTCAGGCGTAGATCCTCAAGCAAGGATGGCGCATAGTGATGCGAAATCCACTAAAATTTATACGCAAGATCATGTTGAGTGGGTCAGCGTACCGCATGCTGAAATTAAGGTGGGATAATGGTGTAAAACAGCTTGTAACTCCTTGATTCATATAATACCAAAATGACCAATAATCCACTGTTTCCCTATACAGTCGAATCAATCACAATAACATTAAAATCAATAGGTTATGTTTTAATTGTATATAGTCATGGGGTGTCGGGGGTCGTAGGTTCAAATCCTATCATGCCGACCAACTTTTTATAGAAAAACCAACCTGTTATGGTTGGTTTTTTTGTGCATGAAATTTTAGGTGGGCAAAAGTCGGGTAAAAATCCAACTTATTTTCTAACTTTAACCACTGCTAATTCATCAAAATTTGTCGTGTAGGCAGGTGACAACATTTCTCTTTTCATTTTATATCCGCTATTACTACTCTTACTAACAAACAATCATTACACATACCTGTCAATTACTACCCACGACTATATTTCTCATAATAACTAGTCATAAGCCATTGTGTGCATTATGCCAACAACAGTCTTTAACGATTCATTGAACCATAATAAATCGCCTTGTGATGTGTATTAAACTTTACCAAAACATAAGGTTTTAATTATGGCTTTTGAGCACTAATAATAAATATCATTGGTCTCTCTTTTTCCTCATCTAATGTCGGATTTTCTATAATTTGCTCGCACGATGGCCCCCACTCGTCCAGTTCAATTATTTCAAACCCAGCAGAAATTAATAAGTTAATCCAAGTGGATAATTTTCTGTGTTGCTTTACGACACCATCAGCAAACCAATGGCTAATTCTATTGCCTTCTTGCTGGTACTGATTAACCGGCCAGGCTTTATTACCATACTTATCTATACACCATTCTTGAATAAGTGGTGCGGTGTATATTGGATGTTCTGCAGAAAAAATCACCCTCCCACCTTGATTTAGAGCTTGATATAACTTAGTTAATAGAGAATAAATATCGACCACATAATGTAGAGCCAGCGAGCTATAGATCAAATCATACTGTTCAGTAGGTAAGCTCAACTTTTCCATATCAGCACGTAAGTATGTTATAGCGGAATCATCTGTCATTGAAATCGCCTTTGTTAACATTTTTTCTGAGAGGTCAACGCCTGTTACCTGTGTTGCCCCTTGAGCACTTGCCCACCGACAAAACCAGCCATAACCACAACCTAAATCTATAATAGATTTCCCATTTAAATCTGGTAATAACCGTTGTATTGCATCCCACTCTGGTGCACCACTTAGCCCTTCGACTGAGCGAGGCAATGTTGCATATCCTGCAAAAAAATCAGGGTCATCATAAATATTTTGAGACATGGTTTATTCCCCAATAATAAGAAAATTAGGCTAATCATATTCTATATTTCTTAAATTTGATAAGAATTACCACTGTATAGATTAACAACGACTCAATGATAGCAAAGAGCGAGCTTTATGGTAGATTTTTAGTTAACTGCCATAAGATTAAAATTGCTTTAATTCAATAGGTTAAAAAACAATAATTGTAATGAACTTATTTTAAGTTTTCATATTAACCTTTTATTTAAACCATCCTATACTGTAATATTTTTGAATTAATACATTTAGCATTGACAAATAACTGATTAATAATGAAAACTAACTTTAGAGTAGCAACACCAATTGATATAAATGCTATATTTTCCATAGATACTATTGCGACCGCAGAACGCTATAAAGACATTACCCAATGGAGCGAGCAAGGAATATGTTATGTACTGGAATCCAACAACGAAATATTGGCTTATGGCGTTCTACATTATCATTTCTATTCCCATGCCTTTATAGAGCTATTAATGGTAAATAAAAACCATCGTCGACAAGGCCTTGGCCTCATTTTAATTAATAAACTAAAAATGCAGAGTAAACCCCAAAAGATTTTTACTTCTACAAATCAATCAAATACAGCCACTCAACAGCTTTTAATAAAAGCTGGCTTTGTTCCTAGTGGCTACATTGAAAATTTAGATGATAATGATCCCGAACTTATCTATTGCTATATACCTGATTAACACCATCGATATGAAGAATTATAATAGCGTTTTATCCATCACAACTGTTTGTAAGATGTGATTAAATTGCTGATACGTTTCTTGAGCAATCTCTTCTGGATAACTTAGCACCCTAAGCTCATGCGGCTTATTTTCTGGGTAATAACTTGGATGAGCATGGACGTATTCATTTTGTTGAAAACCACAATGCTGATAAAAAGACCAACGTTTTTGGCTGATTTCATCAATAATAGGATCTATTTCTAGAATCACTTTGCCTACATCATGACAAAACTGTTTTAGTACCTTTTGCCCATAACCTTGCCCTCTTAATACGGGGGAAATGGCAAAATGTTCAATATAATAATAACCTTCGATTTTCCAACAACCAATAAAGCCAATGAAAATGTCATTTTCTTTGAAATTGAGCAAATAATAATCGCTATGATTCAATATTGCCTTTCTTCCCTGATAGCTTCTTTGTTCATATAACGGAAAAGCGGTGTCATATAACTGGTTAATCATTGCTATCGCTTGGCTATCTTCACTTTTAATTCTTAAAGCATGTAACATTTAATCGAAACTCTCCTTAATC